>NZ_JBVKDV010000002.1:1488173-2420086 GCF_055633615.1 Amycolatopsis sp. NPDC114505
AAGGGGAGGGCGTTTTTTTTTGGGTGGGCCCCTTACAGGGGGGAGAGGCTGGGTGGGGAAGGGGGGGGAGGGGGGGACCTGCTCCTTTCCCCCCCTCCCCCCCCACTTCCGCGTCCGGATCAGCGGGTCAGTTCACCGGTCAGGTAGCCGCAGCGCGCCATGCTGTCGGTGAAGTCGTCGCCGGGGGTCGCGAACTCGTCGCCCAGCGGCGTGCCCAGCGCACGCGCGCAGTCGCCGAGCGACCGGAACCCGACGCGCCAGCCGAGCCCGTCCAGCAGGCCGGCGGTGTCCTCGCGCGGTTCGGCGTTCCACATCTCCCGGATGGGCACGCCGAGGGTGTCGCTCGTGACCTCCAGCCGCGGGTGGTCGCGGAAGGTCGCGACGACGTCCGGCGGCATGTACTCGAGGCACACGCGGCTGCCCGGCAGCGACCGGGCGCCGAGGGTCCGCAGCAGGTCGCCCTCTTCCCTGGCACCCAGGTAGGGCAGCAGGCCTTCGGCCATCCACGCGGTCTTGCGCCGCGAATCGAACCCCGCGGCGTCGAGCACCGCACCCCAGTCCCCGGCCAGATCGGCCCGGACCACGTGCCGCCGGCACGGCGGCTCGGCACCGATGTCGCCGAGCACGGCGTCCTTGAAGTCGAGGACGTCCGGGTGGTCGACCTCGTAGACGTCGATCCCGGCGGTCCACGGCATCCGGAACGCCCGCGCGTCGAGGCCCGCGGCGAGGATCACGACCTGGTCGGCACCATCGCCGGCGGCCTGGCGGAGGAAGTCGTCGAACACCCGCGTCCGCACACCGGCGAACCGCGACGAGAGCATCGACTCGCGCTCGACCTCGTCGACGGTCAGCGGAAGCCCGGTGTCGAGCTTCGCACCGTGGATGAAGCCGGCGGCGAACGGGTCTTCCATCAACCGATCCGGCCGGCTGCCCTCGACGGCCCGCGCCGAGCAGGCCGCGAAGGCGGTCAGCCCGACGCTCGCGGGCACATCGAACTTGGTCTGAGTCATAGCGGCTCCCCATGATCACGCTGCACGTGACGGCGAGTATCGCGGGGCCGCCTTGGATCCTGGTTGGATCACGGCGCCGACGCCCGGCTGCGGCGCGGGCGGGTCATCGGCGGCGTGCGGCGGCCGGCACGCGTGCGCCTGGCTGCCCGGACCGCGGGCGAAAGCCGCGAGTTCGCCTACCCGAGGCGCGCCGCGGTGTCGTGGAACGCCTGGCGGACTGCCGATACGTCCTGGGTCCGGCTCGGGTGCACCCGGTTCGTCAACAGCACGTAGTACCGGCGCCGACCGGGCTCCACCCACAGGCTCGTGCCCGTGAAACCCGTGTGGCCGTACGAATCCGGCCGCAACGCCGTGCCGACCGGCGAGCCCGGGACGTCCAGGCCCTGCCACGCCAGGCCGCGGCGCAACCCGCGTGTGTGGCACGCGATCATCTCCGCGTGCGTCTCCGGCTTCAGCAGCGGGGACGCGCCCGCCGCCAGGGTCCGGCCCAGGCTTGCCACGTCCGCCAGGGGCGCGAACAACCCCGCGTGGCCGCAGATGCCGCCCAGGACCACCGCGTTCTCGTCGTGGACTTCGCCGGTCACGACCCGGCCGCGCCACGGGCAGTCCTCCGTCGCCACCGCGTCGGCCACCGGGCCGAACGTCGTGCCCGGCATGCCCGCCGGTCCCGTCACCAGGTCCCTGACCAGACGATCCAGCGGCTGTCCCGACGCCGCCGAGGCGATCAGGCCCAGCAGGATGAACCCCTGCGACGAATACTCCACCCGGCTGCCGGGCGGGGCCGGCAGCGGGGTCGTCCGGATCGCTTCCAGCAACGCCGTCCGCGTCGGGAACGTGCGCCACAACGGCGTTCCGCCGGGCAGGCCCGACGTGTGGGTCAGCAGCTGCCGCACGGTGATCGACGCCTTGTCGGTCCCGCGGTACGACGGCAGGTGACGGGACAGGGGGTCGTCCAGGGACAGTGCGCCGCGTTCGGCCAGTGCCGCCACCGCCAGGCCGACCACCGGCTTGGTCACCGACGCCAGGTCCCAGCGGCTCGCGTCGGTGACCGGCGGCCCGTCCCGCCAGCGCGTGCCCAGCACGCCCTCGTCGAGCACGCCGTCCGCCGTGCCGACCGACCACGCCGCCGCCGAGAAGACCCGCGCGTCCCGTGCGCGGGCCAGCAGCTCAGCGAGCATCGACCGCTCGCAAAGCCGTCCCGGCGAGGACCGCCGAGAGCCGGTTCGCCGCCTCCGCCACCAGGGGGCCCAGCACGTCGTAGCTCGACGGCTGCAGCGTGAACGTCAGCCCGGACACGCTCACCGCGCCCAGCACCGCGCCGCCGGCGTCCAGCACCGGGGCGCCCAGGCAGCGCACGTGCGCCTCGAACTGCTCATCGTCGACCACGTACCCCGCGCTGCCCGCGGTGGCCAGCTCGGCCCGCAGCGACGCCGGGTCGGTCACCGTCTTCGCCGTGCGCGCCGCGAGCGGGGCGCCGAGCACCGCGGCCAGCTCGGTCTCGGGCAGGCGCGAGAGGATCGCGCGGCCGACCGCCGTGCAGTACAGCGGCACCTCGCCGCCCGGCCGGGTGTTGAGCTGGTACGCCTGCTCCGGCTCGAGTTTCTCGACGTAGACCGCCCGATCGCCGTGGCGCACCGCGTAGTGCACCGTGTGGCCGGTCCGCCGTTGCAGGTCCGCCAGCACCGGCCGGGCCGGTTTCAGGCCGGCGAGCGAGGCCGCCGAGAGCCCCAGCAGCCGCGGCCCCACGGCGTAGTGCCCGCTGCCCGCGCCGACGGCGTACCCGGCCTCGGTGAACGTCTGCAGCATCCGGTGCACGGTCGGTTTCGGCAGGTCACAGGCCTGCGCCAGGTCGGCCAGCCGGTGTGGCCCGCCGGGGCCCGCGAGCGTCGCGAGCACCTCCAGGGCCTTCTCGACCGCGCCCCGCGAGCCGGGGGAAGCGTTGACAGCGTTGTTCACGGCGCCTAGCTTAGCGCAATCGCGTTCCATCTGACGGAACGCTCTTCCGTAAGACGGAAAGGAGGCGCCGTGTCCCCAGTGTCGCGCCGCGACGCTCTGAGGCTCGGCGGGCTCGCGCTCCCCGCGCTGGCCCTGCCGGGACTGCTGTCCGCGTGCGGAACCGCCGCCGGCGCCACCAGCGGTGTGCTGCGGGTCGCGCAGACGTCGGACCCCAAGACGCTCGACCCGCAGAAGCAGGGCGACATGACCTCGATGAACGTGCTGACCAACATGTTCGACACGCTCACCACCCGCGGGCCGGACAACCGGCTCGCGCCCGGTCTCGCCCTCGAATGGTCCTCGCCCGATCCGCTCACCTGGCGTTTCAAGCTGCGTCCCGGCGTCAAGTTCCACAACGGCGAGCCGTGCGACGCCAACGCCGTCGCCTTCAGCATCAACCGCCTGCTGGACCCCGCGACGAAGTCGCCGATCGTCGAGCTGCGCTACGTCAAGCGGGCCGTCGCGGTCGACGCGCTCACCGTGGACCTGCGGTGCGCCCAGCCCGACCCGATCATCCCGGCGAAGGTGTCGCTGTTCGGCGGCGTCGCCGTGCCGCCCGGCTACCTCAAGCAGGTCGGCAACGCCGGGTTCGCGAAGCACCCGGTCGGCACCGGCCCGTTCACCTTCGTCGAGTTCCAGCGCGACCACCAGCTGCGGATGCGCGCGAACCCCGCGTACTGGGGCGGCAAGCCGGCCTACGACGAGCTGGTGTTCCTCCCGATGGCCGACCCGTCGTCGGCGCTGGCCTCCCTGCAGAGCGACGAGGTCGACATCGTCGCCAACCTGACCCCGGACGCCGCCCTGCAGCTGAAGGGCTACAAGGGCGTCGCCATCCGGAACTTCCCCGGCATCCGCACGTCGTACCTGTCCCTCGACACCACCAGCGGCCCGCTGCGCGACGTGCGCGTCCGCCGGGCGCTCAACCACGCCGTCGACGTGCCGCTGCTCATCAAGGCGGTGCTCGACGGCAAGGCCCGCGAGGTGCCGACGATGTTCCCGCGCGAGTCGTTCGGCTTCGACCCGTCGATCGCGCCGTTCACCCGGGACGTCGGCCTGGCGAAGCAGCTGCTCGCCGAGGCCGGTTTCCCGGACGGCTTCGACACTTCGCTCACCGCGCAGACCGCCGACGGCAACCTCGCCGAGGCGATCTCCGGCCTGCTCGCCCGCGTCGGCGTCCGGGCCCGCGTGGACCTGGTCGACGCGGGCACGTACAGCAGCCGGCTCACCTCCAGCAACCGCGGCGCGCTCGGCCCGATCTACCTGGCCGCCAGCACCGGCTGGACGCTCGACGCCGAAAGCCTCGTGCAGTCCAACGTCCGCCACGACCGGCGCCAAAGCCGGTGGCAGAACGCCGAAGCCGACCGCCTGGTCGACGCCGAAGAGCAGTCGCTCGTGCCCGCCGACCGGCAGCGGGCCTTCACCGGTCTGCAGCAGCTTCTCAAGCAGGAGGCGCCGTTCGTGTTCCTCTACCAGATCGACAGCGTCTGCGCGGTCAACACGCGTCCACAGTGGACACCGGGTGTGGTCGGCGTGCTGAACATGGCGAAGGCGGAGGTGGCCTCGTGACCACCGTCGCCCTTACCCGCCGCCCGGCGGCCGGCACCGGCGTGCTGCGCACGGTCGTCACCAAGGTGCTGACCGCCGTCGTCGTGCTGTTCTTCGTGGCCACCGCGGCGTTCTTCCTGGTCCGCCTCTCCGGCGACCCGGTGAAGCTGATCCTGCCGCCGGACGCCACCGCCGCCCAGGAGGCCACGCTGCGCGCGAGCCTCGGGCTCGACCGGCCGCTGCTCACCCAGTACCTCGACTACCTCGGCGGCCTGCCGCGGCTGCGCCTGGGCACGTCGCTCGTCTACGACCAGCCGGTCGCCGACGTGCTGCTCGCCCGCGTCCCGGCGACGCTGGAGCTGGCCGGCGCGGCCCTGTTGCTGGCCCTGCTGGTCGCGATCCCGGCCGGCACGTTCGCCGCGCTGCGCCGGGGCCGCGCGGGCGACACCGGCGTCATGACCGGCGTCCTCGTCGGCCAGTCGACGCCGGCGTTCTGGGTCGGGATCCTGCTGGTCCTCGTCTTCGCCGTCCGGCTGCAGGTGCTGCCCGCCTCCGGCTATGGCGGCTTCGAGCACCTGGTGCTGCCCGCGGTGACCCTGGCCGTGTACTCGGTCGCGGTGATCGCGCGGCTGCTGCGGACGTCGCTGATCGACGTGCTCGGCGCCGACTACATCCGCACCGCCCGCGCGAAAGGCCTGGGCACCGGCGGTGTCGTGTTCGCGCACGGTCTGCGCAACGCCGCGCTGCCGGTGGTCACGGTAGTCGGGCTGGAGGTCGGCTCGCTGCTCGGCGGGGCGATCCTCACCGAGCAGGTGTTCTCGTGGCCCGGCCTCGGCCGGCTGACCGTCGAGGCCATCCAGAACCGCGACTTCCCGCTCGTCCAGGCCGCGGTGCTGTTCTTCGCCGCCACCTTCGTCGTGGTGAACCTGCTGGTGGACCTTTCCTACACGCTGCTCGACCCGAGGGTGAGGGTGACCGCATGACCGCCATCGCCGTCCCGGCGGCCCGGGCCGCCCGCCCGAACGCGGTGCGGGCTGTGCTGCGCAGCAAGCTCGGCGTCGTCGCGCTCGCCGTGCTCACGCTCATGGTGCTCGTCGCCCTGTTCGCGCCGCTGATCGCGCCCTACGACCCGGGCGCGCAGGACCTGCTGGTGCGGCTGCACCCGCCCGCGTGGGCCGCCGGCGGCGACGCCTCGCACCTGCTCGGCACCGACCAGCTGGGCCGCGACATCCTGTCCCGGCTCTGCTACGGCGCCCGCGTATCGCTGCTCGTCGGCGCCTGCGCGGCCTTGCTCGCCGGGATCGTCGGCGCGGCGATCGGCCTGGTCGCCGGGTTCCTCGGCGGCTGGTTCGACCGGATCCTCATGCGGCTGGCCGACATCCAGCTCGCGTTCCCGTCGATCCTGCTCGCGCTGGCCATCGTCGGGTTCCTCGGCTCCGGCCTCTGGTACGTCGTCCTCGTGCTCGGCTTCACCGGCTGGGTGTCCTACGCCCGCGTGATCCGCGCCGAGGTGCTTTCGTTGCGCACCAGGGAGTTCGTCACCGAAGCACGCGCGATCGGCGTCACCGACCTCACGATCATGCGACGCCACCTGCTGCCCAACGTGCTGGCGCCGCTGGCGACCATCGGCACCCTGCACGTCGCCGCGGCGATCGTGGCGGAGGCGTCCCTGAGCTACCTCGGCCTCGGCGTGCCGAAGCAGACCGTGACCTGGGGCGGCATGCTCGCCGACGGCCAGCTGTACCTCGGCACGTCGTGGTGGGTGGCCGTGTTCCCCGGGATCGCGCTGATGCTCACCGCGCTGTCCGTCAACATCACCGGCGACGTGCTGCGCGACGTCGCGGACCCGAAGGCGTACCGCTCATGAGCCTGCTGGAGATCACCGACCTGCGCGTCGAGTTCCACGTGGACACCGGCGCGGTCACCGCCGTCGACGGCGTGAGCCTGTCGGTGGCCGAAGGCGAGACCCTGGCACTGGTGGGGGAGTCCGGCAGCGGCAAGACGGCGACGGCGCTGTCGGTCCTGCGGATCAACCCCGAGCCGCCGTGCGTCTACGCGGGCGGCTCGGTGCTCCTGGACGGCCGCGATGTCCTGCGGCTGCCCGAAAAGGAGCTGCGCAAGATCCGCGGGAACGACGTCGCCATGGTGTTCCAGGACCCGATGACGAGCCTGAACCCGGTGAAGCGCGTCGGGGCCCAGGTCGCCGAGGTCGTCCGGAAGCACCGGGGCGCGTCGCGGGCTTCCGCGCGCGCAGCCGCCGTCGCCGCGCTGGCGGAAGCCGGGATCCCGGACCCCGAGCGGCGGGCTTCCCAGTACCCGCACCAGCTTTCCGGCGGACTGCGCCAGCGCGTGATGATCGCGATGGCGCTGGTCGGCCGGCCGCGGGTGCTCATCGCCGACGAGCCGACGACGGCGCTGGACGTCACCGTGCAGGCCCAGATCCTCGAGCTGCTGGTGGACCTGCAGCGGCGGCACGGCATGGCGATCCTGCTCATCACGCACGACCTCGGTGTCGTCGCCGAAGTCGCCGACCGGGTCGTGGTCATGAACGACGGGCGGGTCGTGGAGACCGGGGACGTGGTGCCGCTGTTCGAGGCACCGCGCGAGGACTACACGCGCGAACTGCTGCGTGCGACACCGAAGCTGGAGCGGGCATGACGAACCTGGTCGAGATCCGCGGGCTGCGCAAGGACTACGGCGCACTGTCCGCTGTGGACGGTGTCGACCTCGACGTCGTCGCGGGCGAAACCCTGGCCGTGGTGGGGGAGTCCGGCAGCGGCAAGACGACCCTGACCCGCCTGCTGCTGCGGCTGGCCGAACCGACGGCGGGCACGGTCCGCTTCGACGGCGAGGACCTGTCGGCCCTGCCGCCGCGCCGGCTGCGGAAGGTGCGGCGGGAGATGCAGGTGGTGCTGCAGGACCCGTATTCGAGCATGAACCCGCGCCTGCGCGTGACGGAGATCGTGGCCGAGCCCCTGGTGACCCACGACGCGGCGTTGCGTGGCCGCCGGGGACGGGCTCGGGTACGCGACCGCGTCGCGGAACTGCTGGACGCGGTGGGGTTGCCGCCGCAGGTGCAGGACCGCTACCCGCACGAGTTTTCGGGTGGGCAGCGCCAGCGCATTTCGATCGCGCGGGCGCTGGCGCTGGAGCCGCGGCTGGTGGTGCTCGACGAGCCGACCAGCGCGCTGGACGTGTCGGTGCAGGCCCAGGTTTTGGACCTGCTGGCGGGCCTGCAGAAGCGGCTGGACCTGACGTACGTGTTCGTGTCGCACAACCTCGCGGTGGTGCAGCAGATCGCGGACCGGGTCGCGGTGATGCGCGCGGGGAAGATCGTCGAGCTGGCGCCGGCGGGGGAGCTGTTCCGGGCGCCGTCGCACGAGTACACGCGCAGTTTGCTGGACGCGGTCCCGAACCCGGACCCGCGGCTGGCGCGCCGGCGGGTGTCGGCGTGAGTGGGGCGGTGGTGGCGGAGCTGGAGCCCGGCGCGGCCGGCGATTTCTTGGGACGCGTCGCCGAACCCACGGCTGGCGCGCCGGCGGGTGTCGGCGTGAAGGCTTCAGTGGCGCGAGAGCACGAGCCCGGCGCCGCCGAGCAACGCTACGTCGTCCGCTGGGCCGGGGCTCACCACCACCCGGGGTGGCTCCGCGCCACTCGCCCACGACGAGTCCTCGCGCAGCCGTTCCTCGATGCGCGAGCGGAAGTGCTCGCCGCCGTCCGCGGCCTCGCCGTGCAGCACGAACAGGCCCGGGGCGAACAGCTGCTGGATGTTCACCAGCCCGAGCGCGATGTTGGCCGCGTACTCGTCGAGCAGGGGGTGCCCCGCCAACTCGCGCACCGACTGCGCGCTCAGCCCCCGTCGCGCGGCCTCGGCGCGCAGCCACGGCGTCGTCGCCACCGTCTTCCAGCAGCCCCGCGCGCCGCACGTGCAGGGGCGGCCGCTCGCCGCGACCGTCATGTGCGCGCCGCTGCGGCCGCCCGGTGGGGCCAGTACCTCGCCCGCGTAGAGGATCCCCACGCCCAGCACCTCGCCGGTGGACACGGACGCGAACGCGGTGCGGCCGCGGCCTTCGCCGAACCAGCGGTCGCCCAGTACCTGCAGCCGCGCCCGGTGCTCGACGTGGACCGGCACACCGGACACAGTGGACAGGAAGTCCGCGACCGGATACCCGTGCAGCGCGGGCACTTCGCTGACTTCGATGATCACGCCCGCCGCGGCGTCGACCAGCCCGGCCGCGGCCACCCCGACGCCGGCCGGCCGGGTGGGGAACTTCGCGACCGACGCCAGCGCCGCGTCGATTTCGGCCCGGTCCGCCGTGTCACGCGGGTACGTCGCTTCCGCGCGCCACACGACCGCGCCGGACAGCTCGACCAGCGCCGCCCGGACCCGGCCGGGCAGCAGTTCGACGGCGCCCAGCAGCGGGCCGCCGGCCTCGGTCGCGGCCGGCGCCGGGACCAGCCGCAGGGCCGGGCGTTCGCCGGTGCTCATGGGGCCACGATGCCACGACCGGCTGAGAGAGGGGAGAGCAGATGCCCGGACTGACCGGGATGACCTGGCGGGAGGTGCGCTCGGCGGCGCGGACGGCGATCGCCGTGCTGCCGATCGGCTCGCAGGAACAGCACGCCGGCCACCTGCCGATGGGCACCGACACGATGCTCGCCGAGGCCGTCACCGACCGCGCGCTCGAGCGTCTCGACGGCGGCCCGGCGGCGGTGCGGCTGCCCGCGTTGCCGTTCGGCCACAGCCCGCACCACCTGTTCGCCGCCGCGGTGTCGCTGCGCGCGGCGACGCTGCAGGCGGTGCTCGCCGACCTCCTGGACTCCCTGGTCGCCAGCGGGTTCCGGCGGGTCCTCGTGGTCAACGGCCACGGCGGCAACGACGAGATCATGCGCCTGGCCGTCAAGGAGTACGCGCTGCACGCCGACGTCGCCCTCGGCGCGTGCTCCTACTTCTCGCTCGGCGAGCACAGCGGCTCGCCCGGGCACGCGGGGCACTACGAGACGTCGCTGATGCTCGCCGCGCACCCGGACCTCGTCGGCCCGCGCGAGCCGCGGCCCGACGTGACGCCACCGCCGTTGTTCGCCGAGCCGCCGTACCCGGGCCTGACCGCCGAACGCCACGGCGAATGGGCCCGCGCCGGCGGCAGCACCGACGACGCCACCGAGGCGACCGCGGAAGGCGGCGCCGACCTGCTCGAAGACCGGGTGACCGCCCTCGTCGACGCGATCCGCGCGTTCGACGCGGCCACCCGCGCAACCCACGCCGAAGGGGAGGCATGAAGATCACCGAAGTCGACGCCTGGGTCGTGAACCTGCCGTTGACCAACCCGTTCACCAGCTCGTTCGAGACCAAGACGGGCGAGACCCGCACGGTGGTGCGGCTGCGCACCGACACCGGCGTGACCGGCTGGGGCGAGACCATGTGGGGCCGCCCGGTCGCCGAGCTCGTCCGCAAGCTCGGCGCGGAGCTGGTGGGGCAGAGCCCGTTCGCGCTCGAGGCGTTCCACCGGCGCCACCACATGGTGCCGTTCTTCCACGGCTACCTGGGTTACGCGGCGCTGGCCGCCCTCGACGTCGCGTGCTGGGACGTGATCGGGCACGTCACCGGGCAGTCCGTGACCGACCTGCTCGGCGGCCGGGTCCGCGACGACGTGCCGATCACCGCGCTCGTCACGCGCGCCGACGCCCCCGGCGCGTCGGGCCGCGAGCTGGCCCAGGGGATCGCCGAGCACGCGGCGAAGGTCGTCGCGCAGGGCGGGTTCACGGCGGTGAAGCTCAAGGGCACCACCGACGTCCGCGGCGACGTCGCGATCATGCGCGAGCTGCGGAACGCCCTGCCGGACGTGGAGCTGCGCGTCGACCCGAACGCGGCGTGGTCCGTGCCGGACTCGATCCGCGCCGGGCTGGCGATGGAGGAGCTGGACCTGGAGTACCTCGAAGACCCCTGTGTCGGCATCGAGGGGATGGCCCAGGTGCGCGCGAAGGTGCGGATACCGTTGTGCACCAACATGTGCGTGGTCCGCTTCGAGGAGTTCGCGCCGGCGGTCCGGCTCGGCGCGGTCGACGTGATCCACGGCGACGTCTACAAGTGGGGCGGGATCGCGGCGACGAAGGCGCTGGCCGCGCACTGCGAGACGTTCGGCCTCGGGATGAACCTGCACAGCGGCGGCGAGCTCGGCATCGCGACGGCCGCGCACCTGGCGGTCGTCGCGAGCACGCCGGTGCTGTCGAGGGCGATCGACAGCATGTACTACCTGCACGAGGACGACATCGTCGAGCCGCTGGAGCTGGTCGCCGGCCGGCTGCGGGTGCCGTCCGGGCCGGGGCTGGGCGTAACGGTGGACGAGGACAAGCTGGCCCACTACGCGCAACGCAACGAACGCGAAGGCGACCTGACGGGCTGAACGGGGGTGGCCGGCCGGGCCCGGCTTTTTCTACTGCGAGCGCAGCACCCGGACGTCGGTGTCGCTGACGGCGATCAGGTCCGCGTCCCCGTCCACGTCGGCGGTGAGGGTTCCTTCTTGCCCGCGAAAGCGCCCGCGTACCACGGTTCGGGCGTCGCATAGCCCGCGCCGGTCGAGCGCATCACCTGCACGTCGGTGTCGTTGACGGCGATCAGGTCCGCGTCGCCGTCGGCGTCGACGTCCGCGGTGAGGGTCTTCTTGGTGCTGTAGAAGGGAGTCGTCGTCCACTGCGCGGGAGGGTCGAACCAGCGGTTCGCGGTGCCCGGCACCACCCTCGTGCCGTCCGCGTCGACGAGGATGAAGTCGGCCTTGCCGTCCCCGGTCGCGTCGGCTGCCAGAGTCGCCTTCCCGCCGCGGATGGGCGGGGCCCACGCCGTCAGCGGCAGCGTCGCGGTGCCGTTCGATCGGGCGGCCAGGGTGGGCACGTCGAACAGGCCGATCACGTCGGTGTCCCCTTCGCCGTCCAGGTCCGCCGCCAGGTTCCCGTAGTCGCCGGCGATCGTGTTGTTCAGCCACTGCGTGGGCGTCCCGAACCGTTCGACGCCGTAGTAGTCGACGATCGACCGCCACGAAGATGCCGCGCGGGGTCGAAGCCGTGGGCCGCGGGACCGCGATGGCGTCCGCGCGCCCGTCGCGCGGGTGTCCCGGTAGGGCCGCAGCGCACGCGGGGCGTCACGCCCCAACTCGGGCCGGCCCGCCGCAGTCCGGGGTCCGCGTGAGCACGGGTGCCGCCGCGGTGACGCGGCCTTGACAGGGACCGCCCGAGGCTCCATGGTTGGTTACATGAGTAATGAACCGACGAACCGCCTCGTGCGGTGGTCGGCGTGAAGGACGACGGACGCCCGCTGTTCCTGCAGATCGCCGAGCAGATCGAGAACTCGATCGTCGACGGCAGCCTGGCCGCGGACACGCAGGTGCCCTCCACCAACGAGCTCGCGGCCTTCCACCGGATCAACCCGGCGACCGCGGCCAAGGGCATCAACCAGCTCGTCGCCGACGGGATCCTCTACAAGAGACGAGGCATCGGCATGTTCGTCGCCACGGACGCCCGCTCGCAGCTGCTCGAGCGGCGGCGCCGGGACTTCACGCGGCAGTTCGTCGCCCCGCTGATGGCGGAGGCGGGCAAGCTCGGCCTGGGCGCCGAGGAGATCAAGAAGCTGATCGACGTCTGGGAGCCGCAGCGATGAACGTGGTGCGCACGACCGGGGTGACCAGGCGCTACGGCCCCCTCGCCGCGCTCGACGGCATCAGCCTCGAACTCGCCGAAAACACCATCCACGGCCTGCTGGGCCGCAACGGCGCCGGCAAGACCACGCTGATGCGGATCCTCACCGGGCAGGACTTCGCGACCGGCGGCACGGTGGAGGTCTTCGGGCAGCACCCGTACGAGAACGCCGACGTGCTTGCGCGGGTCTGCTTCGTCAAGGAAAGCCAGCACTACCCGGAGAAGTTCCGCGTGAAGCACGCGCTGCGGGCCGCGGGACTGCTCTACCCGAACTGGGACGAGGCCTGCGCCGCGGCGCTGCTGGCGGACTTCGCCGTCCCGGCCGGCGGGCGGATCGCCCAGCTGTCACGCGGCCAGCTCTCGGCGGTCGGGGTGATCATCGGGCTGGCTTCGCGGGCCGAGCTGACGCTGTTCGACGAGCCGTACCTCGGCCTCGACGCCGTCGCGCGCCAGCTGTTCTACGACCGGCTGCTCGCCGACTTCGCCGAGCACCCGCGCACGATCGTGCTCTCGACGCACCTGATCGACGAGGTCAGCGACCTGATCGAACACGTCGTGCTGCTCGACCGGGGCCGCGTGCTCATCGATACCGACGCGGAGTCGCTGCGCGGCGAGGCCGTCGCGGTGACCGGGCCCGCCGAAGCCGTCGAGCGCTTCGCCGCCGGCCACGAGGAACTGCACCGCGAGCGGGTCGGCGGTGCCCTGCGCGTCACCCTCACCGGCGCCCGCGACCGGT
This sequence comes from Amycolatopsis sp. NPDC114505, assembly GCF_055633615.1. NCBI lineage: Bacteria > Bacillati > Actinomycetota > Actinomycetes > Pseudonocardiales > Pseudonocardiaceae > Amycolatopsis > Amycolatopsis sp. NPDC114505. The sequence continues at coordinate 1,501,149 of NZ_JBVKDV010000002.1, forward strand.
ACGAGCCCGGGCTGGACTTCGAGCCGGTTTCGTTGCAGCAGCTGGTCGTCCGCACCACCCAAGGCCACGGCGGCCCGGTCGCCGCCGGGAAGGAAGCCCGATGAAACGCGTGCTCGACGTCGCGCGGATCCAGCTGGTCCACTGGCCGGTCCTGCTCGCCTACCCGCTGGCCATGCTGGCGGTGCTGCCCCTGCTTGGCTGGGGCATCGACGCCTCCAACGGCGTGGGCGCGCTCGGCGCGCACGAGATCTACCTGCTGCCGGCGCTGTGGGGCGTGGTCGGCCCCGCGCACCTGCAGTCGATGACGCAGGTGTTCCCCTTCACGCTGGGGCTGGGCGTGACCCGCCGGACGTTCGCCGCGGCCACCGCGCTGGTCGTCCTCGGCCAGGCCCTGCTCCTGGGGCTGGTCATGGTGGCGTTCGACGTCGTCGAGCGGTCGACCGGCGGCTGGGGCCGGGAGGCGCGGATCTTCGGGCTGGAGGCCTGGGGTGAGCACAACCCGTTCGCGTTGTGGCTTGTCTACAGTGGACCGCTGGTCGCGGTGTCCGCGATCGGGGTGCTGGCGGGCGTGGTGTTCCAGCGCTGGCGGCAGACCGGGATCTACCTGGCCCTCGCCGGCGCGGTCGCGCTGATCGCCGGCATCAAGGTCCTGACGGCGAAGCGGAACTGGTGGCCGGCCATCGCCGACTTCTTCGGCGGCCAGCCGTCGTTGGCGTTGTTCACGGTCTATCCACTGGTGTTCGCGCTGGCACTGGGCGGCGCGACGTGGCTGGTCCTCCGGCGCGCGACGGCGTGACCGGCGGCTGATTTCCGCAGGTCACAGCAGTTGACGAGCCCCGGCCGCGAGGTGGGGGCTCGTTGCCGTTCGCGGCACGCGGTTGACGTAGGCGGTCTGAAATTTCACCCCGCCGCGTGGTGCGCCAGCCGCTCGACGGCGGCGGCGGTCGCCGCGACGACGTCCGCGGTGCCCGGGGACAGGCCGTGCCGCCGGGCGATCCACTCGACCTCGTTGTAGGTCACCTGGGTCCGGCCGTGCTCGTCTTCCCAGACGAGGAACTTCAGCGGCAGGTCGATGCCGGCGACCTGGTTGTCCTGCATGAGCGTGGTGCCGCCGCGGGGGTTGCCGAAGATGAGCAGGAACGTCGGCCGCAGGGGCAGGTCGACCTCGGCGGCGTTCCGCGCGTGGTCGACCCGGGCGAACACGACGAGTCCGGCGCTCGTGATGGCCTGCTCGAGCCGTTCGACGGTCGTGTCCACCGGCCACGCGCTCGGGACGGTCGCCAACCCCTGCTGGTCCACGCATCCTCCTCGGGCAGGCGAACCGGGCGGTCACCACGGTACCGGTCCGGCGGCTCCGAAGCCGGGCCGCCGGACCGGTCCCGTCAGGCCCCGCGCACTCCGGCCGCGAGCCGTTGCGTGAGCCGTCCGAGCGCGGCCGGTCCGCCGTCGTCCGCCTCGAGGAGCGTCTTCACCAGGGCCGATCCGACGATCACCCCGTCCGCGAACCCGGCGACCTCGGCCGCCTGGCCCGCGTCCGCGATCCCCATGCCGACGCAGACCGGCAGCTCGGTGACCGCGCGGAGACGGCGTACCAAGACACCGGCGGCCTCGTCGACCGACGCGCGCGTGCCCGTGACGCCCATCAGCGCCGCCGCGTAGACGAACCCGGTCCCGGCCGCGACGGTTTCCGCCAGCTGCGCGTCCGTGCTGCTCGGCGCGACCACGAACACGGTGGCCAGCCCGTGTTCGGCGGCGTGCCGGCGCCACGACGCGGACTCCGCCACCGGCAGGTCCGGCAGCACGCAGCCCGAGCCCCCGGCCGCGGCCAGCTCGCGGGCGAACCGCTCGACGCCGTAGCGGGACACCGGGTTCCAGTACGACATCACCAGCACCGGTTTGCCCGTGGCCGCGTGGACTTCGCGCACCGTGCGCAGGACGCCGGCGATCCGGACCCCGCCGCGCAGCGCGATGTCGTCGGCCATCTGGATGACCGGGCCGTCCAGCACCGGGTCGCTGTGCGGCAGGCCGACCTCGACGATGTCCGCGCCGGCGTCGAGGGTGGCCCGGAGCGCCTCGATCCCGCCGTCGACGGTCGGGAAGCCGGCGGGCAGATAGGCGATGAGCGCGGCCCGGCCGGCCGCCTTCGTCCCGGCGAGGGTCTCGGTGAGCAGAGGCAGGCTCATCGCGCTTCCTCCAGTCCGAAGTGGACGGCGGCCGTGTCGAGGTCCTTGTCGCCGCGGCCGGACAGGTTCACCAGGAGGAGGGCGTCCGGGCCGAGCTCGGCGCCGACCTCGAGGGCGCCGGCCAGCGCGTGCGCGCTCTCGATCGCCGGGACGATGCCCTCGGTCGAGGCGAGCAGCCGGAACGCGTGCATCGCTTCGTCGTCGGTGACCGGGCGGTAGCCGGCGCGGCCGGAGTCGTGCAGGTGCGCGTGTTCCGGTCCGACGCCGGGGTAGTCGAGCCCGGCCGAGATCGACCAGGCTTCGCGGATCTGGCCCTCGTCGTCCTGCAGGACGTAGGAGCGGGAGCCGTGCAGGACACCCGGTTCGCCCGCCGACAGCGACGCCGCGTGCTCGCCGCTGCCCACGCCGTGGCCGGCGGCCTCGCAGCCGACCAGCCGCACGCCGGGGTCGTCGAGGAAGGCGTGGAACAGGCCGATCGCGTTCGATCCGCCGCCGACGCAAGCGATTGCGGCGTCGGGCAGCCGCCCGGTCCGCTCCAGGAGCTGGCGGCGCGCTTCGACGCCGATGACGCGCTGGAAGTCGCGGATCATGGCGGGGAACGGGTGCGGCCCGGCGACCGTGCCGAACAGGTAGTGCGTGTCCTCGACGCGGGCGACCCAGTCGCGGAACGTCTCGTTGATGGCGTCCTTGAGGGTGCGGGACCCCGACGTCACCGGGACGACCTCGGCGCCGAGCAGCCGCATCCGCGCCACGTTGACCGCCTGGCGCTTCATGTCCGTCTCTCCCATGTAGACGGTGCAGGCGAGGCCGGTCAGCGCGCAGGCGGTGGCGGTCGCGACGCCGTGCGAGCCCGCGCCCGTCTCGGCGATGACGCGGGTCTTGCCCATCCGCTCGGCCAGCAGTGCCTGGCCGAGCGCGTTGTTGACCTTGTGCGAGCCGGTGTGGTTGAGGTCTTCGCGCTTGAGGAAGACCCGCGCGCCCCCGGCGTGCGCGGCGAAGCGCGGCACCTCGGTGAGCGCGCTCGGGCGCCCGACGTAGTGGGCGAGCAGGTCTTCGAACCGGGCGACGAAGGCGGGATCGTCTTTCGCCCGCGCGTATTCCGCGGCGACCTGGTCGACGGCGGCGACGAGCGCCTGCGGGACGAATTGCCCGCCGAAGGCACCGAAGTACCCGTCGGCGGTGGGCAGGGTTCCCGGCGCGGCCGGGAAGAAGAAGTCGTGCGTCATGGCAGATGTGCTCCTGACCCGGGACGGAGTCCGTCCGGGTGGGTTCGTGGCTGGTCGGGGATCACCGGAGCGCACGAACACGCGGGATCACCGGGGGAGCGGCTCCCTCAGCGACCCGGCGTGGTGCGCGGCGCACGCTGCCATCGCATCCCGTCGACCTGGCCCGCCTCGGAGCCGATCGCGTACCGCACCCGCCGCCCGCGCACGCGCCGGGCGGGCGCCTGGCAGCCACGCGGCCGGCGGCCACGGGCGAAGCGGACGGTGAGGGGCACGAGGCCACCTTAACCCGCGGGTGCTCGCCGGTGTACCCGTTTCCGGCCGTGACGACGGATGTCGTGCGTCACCCCGGCGGCAGTCGCCATTCGTCGGGTGTACTCCGCCCCCGCGCGAACCCAAGATGGGAGGAAACGAACGCTGGAGGTGTGGTGGAAGACCTGGAGACGACCGAGGTCCACCGGAAGGTCGCGGAGCACCTGCGGGCGGTGCACGAGCCCGCGTTCGGCCGCCCGCACTCGATCCGCGAACCCCACGTGACGGCCGACGGCACGCGGGCCGTGGTGACCGGCGCCGTGTTCGACGAGCTGAACGGCGTGCCCCGGACCGCCGTCTACACGGCCGGGGACGGCGAGCTCCGGCCGGTGACCGCCGGGCAGGGTTCGTCGCGCAGCGCGCGGTTCTCGCCGGACGGGAGCACGCTCGCGTTCCTGTCCGACCGTCGCGAGGCGGGCGTGTTCCAGCTCTCCCTGCTCGACGCCGGCCGGTTCGGGGAGGCGCGGTCCGCGCCGGAGGTGCCCGGCACCGTCGAGTACGCCCACTGGTCCCCGGACGGCGGCAAGGTCCTGCTCGGGGTGGCCGGGCTCGGCGCCGACCTGGCCGGCGGGCAGGGTTCGGGCACGAACTCTAAGGAGACCGCGGAAAAGCCGTCGTGGTTCCCGGAGCTCGACGACGGAACCCACGACGGCGGCTGGCGGAGCCTCTGGGTGTACACCGTCGGGACCGACGAGGTGACCCAGGTGTCGCCGGCCGGGCTGAACTGCTGGGAAGCCGGCTGGTGCGGTTCCGACCGGGTCGTGGCGATCGCGTCGGACGCGCCGGGTGAGGACGAGTGGTACGCCGCCCACCTGACCCTGATCGACCTCAGCGGCGACGCCCGCAAGCTGCTCGGCAGCGACGTCCAGCTCGCCCTGCCCGCCGGTTCCCCGGACGGCGCGTGGGTGGCGGTCGTCGAGGCCGTGTGCAGTGACCGGTGGGTGGTCGCGGGTGACCTGGTGCTCGTCGAAGCCGCGACCGGGGCCGTGCGGCGGATCGACACGCTCGGCGTCGACGTCACGCAGGTGCAGTGGATCGACGCCGAGCGACTCGGGTACGCCGGGTTGCGCCGGCTCGACTCGGTCGCGGCCATCGTCGAGGGGGACAAGGTCACGGAGGTGCTCTCGACCGGGCTGTCCTGCAGTGCCGGCGGGTTCCACCCGCAGGGCGCGTTCACCGCCGACGGCCGGTTCCTGACCGTCCAGGACTCCTACGAGCTGCCACCGGAACTGGTGCTGGACGGTGCGCGGCTCGCCTCCATCGCCCACCCGGGGACCGACTTCGTCCGGTCGGTGGCCGGGTCGGCCGAGGTCGTGACCTGGACGGCGCCGGACGGCCTGGAGATCGACGGGATCCTGTGCCGCCCGGCCGGCGACGGCCCGTTCCCGCTGGTCGTGAGCATCCACGGCGGCCCGATCTGGTCGTACCAGAACTCCTGGTCGATGCGCTACGCGTGGGTTCCGCTGCTGGTCCAGCAGGGGTACGCCGTGCTCAGCCCGAACCCGCGCGGCAGTTCCGGACGCGGCCAGGAGTTCGCCGCGCGCGTCGTCGGGGACATGGGCGGCGCCGACACCCACGACTACCTCTCCGGCATCGACGCGCTCGTCGAACGCGGGGTCGTCGACGGCGCCCGGGTCGGGCTGATCGGAGGTAGTTACGGCGGGTTCATGTCGTCCTGGCTCGTCACCCAGGACCCGCGTTTCGCCGCCGCGGTCCCGATTTCGCCGGTGACGGACTGGTACAGCCAGAGCTTCACGAGCAACATCGCCGCGTGGGGCACCCGCTTCCTCGGCGCGGACCCCGAGCAGCCCGGCACCCTCGCGCACACGCGCAGCCCGGTCCTGCACGCGAGCAAGGCCCGCACGCCGTGCCTGAACATCGCCGGTGCGCGGGACAACTGCACGCCGCCCGGCCAGGCGAAGGAGTTCCACCAGGCGCTGCTCGCGCACGGGGTGCCGTCGGTGCTGGCGATCTACCCCGAGGAGGGCCACGGCGTCCGGGCGTTCCCCGCCCAGCTCGACTTCCTCGCGCGGACGCTGCAGTGGTTCGAACGCCACATGCCCGCGTCGTGACGAAAGCCGGCCGCGGCACCCCGCCGCGGCCGGCAGGTGCCCGTCCGGTGTGAAGTGCCTGCGCCAGCACCAAAGGCGGTCTCCGCGACGGTGGTCATTTTCCTCCTCGGGCCGGGTGCCGGGGCGTCATGCCCAGCTGTTTCATCACGAAGGCGAGCCACGAGGTGTGCTCCTCGATGGCGACGTCCTTGTCGGTGGCCCAGCCGTGGCCGACGTCGCGCCAGACCCGCAGCAGGACGGGGTTCGGTCCGGCTGTCGCGGCCTGCACGCGGGCGGCGAACTTGCGGGCGTGCCACGGCGGGCAGCGTGGGTCGGTGTCCCCGGCGTCGAGGTAGATCGCCGGGTAGTCGACGCCGTCGCGGACCAGGTGGTACGGCGACAGCGACGCGAGCCGGCGGACGTCGTCCGGGTCGTCGAGGTCGGCCAGCTCGAGGTCGACGACGAAGCGGCCGTACCCGTCTCGGGTCGCCCCGATGGCGTCCAGGAACGGCACTCGCGGCACGGCCACCGCCCACAGCGCCGGCCGGAGCGTGGCGGCGACCCCGGCCAGCAGCCCGCCGTTGGAGCCGCCGCTCACGGCGAGCAGGCCGGGGCTCGTGACGCCGGTGGCGACGAGGTCTTCGGCGATGGCGTGCAGGTCTTCGTAGCAGTTCTTCTTGTTCTTCTGCTTGCCCTGCTCCCACCACTCGCGGCCGAACTCGCCGCCGCCGCGCAGGTGGACGTGCACCAGCACGCCACCCGCGTCCACAAAGGACGACATCGGGCCGAGGAACACGGGGTGCCACGGCGCGTTGAAGCCGCCGTAGCCGAAGACCATGGCCGGGCGCGGCCGGGTGAGCCGCAGGTCCGCGCGCCGGACGAGGTGGTACGGGATCCGCGTCCCGTCCGGTGAGGTGGCCCAGCCGTCCTCGACCACCGTGTCCGGAATCGTCGTCCGGGGTGCGGACAGCTCGTCCACAGTGGACCCTGGCCGGTGCCGGTAGTAGCCCGCCGACGTCGTCAAGGTGGTGAAGGCGAAGGCGTACTCGTCGTCGAGGCCCTCGGGGTACAGCGCCATCAGCGGGAACGGCAGCTCGACCACGGCACCGCGGCCGGGCAGCGGCACGTGCCCGGCGAGCTCACCGCCGGCGGTGAAGATCCGGACCTGGCTGTAGGTGTCGTCCAGGCCGAGGACGTAGAGGTGGTCGCCGACCGGCGTCACCGACCGGAGCGCGACGCGGGATTCGGGCACCAGCTCGTCCCAGGTGGACGGATCCGACGGCGTCGGATTGTCCAGCGCGATGGCGACCACCCGGCCGCGGGGCGCGCCGAAGTCGGAGACGGCGATCCACCGGTCGCCGACGAGGTGCCCGTACAGGCCGCCGACGGACGCGTCGGTGACGAACGGCCGCCAGACCGGTTCGGGGGAGCCGTCGAGGTCGGCCACCGCGACCGGGATCGGGGCCAGCAGGTGCTGGACGGCGATCGCGCGCTTGCCGTCGGTGGAGAACACGACGGTCCGGTAGTCCTGGTCGGGCAGCCACGGCGCGTCGACCGTCGTGGTCTTGCCCGATTCGGGCCGGTGCAGCAGGACTTCGTGCCGCAGGTCGGTGTTCTCGCCGAGCATGGCGGTGTAGACGAACCCGCTGGAGTCGGGCAGCCACCGCGCCCCGCCGGTCCAGTTGTCGAGCAGCGGCTGCGCCGGTGCGGGCAGGCGTTCGCCGCTGACGGTGTCGAGCAGGCGGATGGTGTTGCGTTCGCTGCCGTCGTCGCAGACGCCGACGGCGACGTACCGGCCGTCCGGCGACGCGGTCACCCAGGAGACGAACGGCGGCTTGGCCGGGTTCTCCTCCGCCGCGTCGAAGAGCACCTCGCCGTCGCCGAAGCGCTCGTCGGAGAGGATCACCCGCGCCTGCGTCGCGCCTTCGGGGATTTCGCTGCGCACCCACCGCCGTCCCGCCGGCGCGGGGTACGACCCGGACCGTGCGGTGAAGAAGTGCCGGACGCTCTCCCGCAGCGTCTCGAAGTGCGGCCAGTCGCGGACGTGGGAGTCGGCGAGGGCGGCCTGGTCGTCCTGCCACCGATCGACTTCCTCGGTGCGGTCTTCCAGCCACTGGTACGGGTCGGGGAAGTCGACGCCGGCCACCTGGACGATGCCGTCCACGGTGCGGGTTTCGGGGTAGCGCGTCACCGGATGTCCTTCACGACGCGGCCGCGCTGGAGCACGACCTGCACCTGCGCGGGGTCGTCGAAGACGAGCGGGTCGGCCAGGGGATCGCTCCCGAACACCGTCAGGTCGGCCAGCTTGCCGGGCTCGATCGTGCCGACCTCGTCGCCGATCCGCAGCACCCGGGCGTTGTCCCGGGTCGCCGAGACGAGCGCCTGCATCGGCGACTCGATCTCGGCGCGGAGCACCAGCTCGTACCCCCGGTGGTCCTGGTTCGGCCCGACGTAGTCCGAGCCGGACCCGATGAGCACCCCGGCCGCGCGGGCGGCGCGGATGGCGTCGGCCTGGCCGTCGATGACGTTCCCGACCCGCTCGCCGATGTGCGCGGGCAGCCCGGCCTCGGTCGAGTCCTTGAGGAGGGCGTGCGCCACCGCGAGGGTGGGCACCAGCGCGACGCCCTTTTCGGCCATGAGCGCGGCCATGTCCGCGTCGACCGCGGATCCGTGCTCGACGCACTTCGCGCCCGCCTCGATGGCCGTGCGCAGGCCGGCGTTGTTGTGGGCGTGGACCGTGACGTAGGTGCCGCGTGCCCGCGCTTCGGCCACGGCGGTGGCGATTTCGTCGTGCGTGAACTGGGTGTCGCTGAGCTTGTCGTGCCGGGACACGACCCCGCCGGTGACGCACATCTTGAGGAAGCCCGCGCCGCGCCGGAACGCCTCCCGGGCGTTGCGCCGCACGGAGTCCGGGCCGTCGGACAGCAGGGACAGCGCCACCAGGCCGGGGATCTGGCGGGCGTCCCAGTCGTCGGCGGAGTCCCACTCCGCGCCGAGGTAGCCGTGGCCGCCGGTCTGCGCCAGGAGCGGTCCACAGTGGAGGATGCGCGGGCCGGGGATCCGGCCGTCCGCGACGACCCGGGCGAGGCCGTCGTCCACGCCGCCGGTGTCCCGCACGGTCGTGAAACCCGACTCCAGGGTCCGGCGGCAGTTGGCGAACATGTCGGCGGCGATCTCCGCGACGGACAGCTGCCGGGACGTGCTCAGCTTGTCCAGGTCACTGGAGAGGCCCAGGTGGACGTGCGCGTCGATGAGGCCCGGGGTGAGGTACTTCCCGGTGAGGTCCAAGACGTCCGCGCCGGGCGGCGGTGTGCCGCCGACCGCCGAGATCCGGCCGTTCTCGACGAGGACGGCCTGCCCCGGGACCGGATCCGCGCCGGTCCCGTCGATGACGGTCGCTCCTGCGAGCCACATGAAGTACTCCCGTCCGTGCGTGGGTGACCCCCCCACTCTCGGCCGTGACCCCGTCCGGGGCCAATCAACATCCGTTGCTCGCCGCGGGCCGGGATCGCGACAGGTGTCGGGCGACGGCGGGCGGCGGGCCCCGCACACTGGGTCGCGGGGAGCACAGGGAGGACGAAGACGATGAGTTCGGAAGTCAGCGCGGACGTCGTGGTGGTCGGTGCCGGGGTGATCGGCGCGGCGATCGCGCTCGAGCTGGCCAGGGCGGGCCGCCGGGTGGTCGTGGTGGACCGCGCGAGCGGCGCCGGGCAGGGCTCGACCAGCGCGTCGAGTGCCGTGGTGCGGTACAACTTCTCCACCCTCGCCGGCGTGGCCGCCGCGTGGGAGTCGCACTTCTGCTGGTCGGCGTGGGGCGAGCACCTCGGCCACGACGTCGGCGCGCTGGCCCGGTTCGAACGCAGCGGCCTGGTCATGCTCGACGTGGCCGCCGCCCCGCGGGCCGGCTGGCTGCCGCTGTTCGACGAAGTCGGCGTGCCCTACGAGGAGTGGGACAGCGCGACCCTCGCCGACCGCGTCCCCGGGATCGGCACCGGCCGCTTCTGGCCGCCCAAGCGCATCGACGACGACGCCTTCTGGGCCGACACCGCGGAGACGCTGGGCGGCGTCTACACCCCCGACGCCGGGTACGTCACCGATCCGCAGCTCGCGGCGCAGAACCTGGCCGCGGCCGCCGCCGAGGAAGGCGCGTGGTTCCGGTTCCGGAGCACGGTGTCCGGAGTGGAGTCCGCCGGCGGCCGGGTGCGTGCCGTCGTGCTCGCGGACGGGGTGAAGCTCACCGCGCCGGTCGTGGTCAACGCCGCGGGACCGTGGTCGGGCAAGCTCAACGCGCTGGCCGGGGTCGGGTCGGACTTCACGATCGGCGTGCGGCCGCTGCGGCAGGAGGTCGCCCACGTGCTCGCGCCCGAGGGCTACCACCCGGCCGGCGGGGTGGGCCCGTCGGTGGCGGACATGGACCTGGGCACCTACTTCCGCGGCGAGGTCGGCGGCGGCCTGCTCGTCGGCGGCACCGAGCCGGAGTGCGACCCGCTGCAGTGGCTCGACGACCCCGACGACGCCGCCCCGAACCCGACCATGGCCGTGTTCGAAGCCCAGGTGACGCGGGCGGCGCGCCGGCTGCCCGGGCTGCGGGTGCCGAACCGGGCCCGCGGCGTCGTCGGCGTGTACGACGCCGCGGACGACTGGACGCCGATCTACGACCGCACCGAGCTCCCGGGGTTCTACGTCGCGATGGGCACCAGCGGCAACCAGTTCAAGAACGCCCCCGTCGTCGGCAGGCTGATGGCGACGCTGATCGACCAGGTCGAGGCGGGCGCCGACCACGACACCGAACCGGTCCGCTACAAGGGCGTCCACACCGGCCTGGAGATCGGCCTCGGCGCGTTCTCCCGCAGACGCGCGCGCAACACCGGCAGCTCGGGCACGGTGATGGGCTGAGCGGTCCCCGCTGGGCTACCGTGGCGGGAAGCCGGGAAGGGGGCGCCGTGCCCGACCGCGATCTCCAGTCCATCGTGGACGAGCTCGCCGAGCGCCTGCGGCGGTCGGTCGCGATCGACGACCCCGCCATCCGCCTCTTGGCGGCGAGCCGCCACTTCGGTGACGAAGACGCCCTGCGCGTCAGCTCGGTCATGAACCGGTCGGTGGAACCGCGGATCGTCGACCACATCCTCACCCAGGGCATCGCCCGCTGGGTCGCACCCGGCGTCGTCGACGTCGAAGGCGCGGCCCCGCGGCTGTGCGCGCCGGTGCGCTGCAACGGCATGCTGCTCGGGTACCTGTGGCTGATCGACAAGGACGGCACGTTCACGGAGAAGGAGATGGCGGCCGCCGGCGAGGCCGCCGCCACCGCCGGGGCGATGCTGCTGCGCCGGCTGCTGCTCCACGAGCGTTCCAAGGCGCGGCAGGAAGGCATCCTGCGCGAGCTCGTCTCCGGCGACCTCGCGGTGCGCGCGCAGGCGATCGAAGACCTGCGGGCCGAACAGCTCTTCGGGGACGAAAGCAGTCACTTCACCGTGCTCGCCGTGCAATGCCCGGCGTCGCAGGCCACCGCCGCGCCGCAGGAGGTCGCGTTCGAGGCGGCGGTCGAAGACGGGGTCCGCGCCGTCGCCGACGACGTCGCGCTGATGGCGGCGAACCGGTCGCGCGCCTGGATCCTGCTCGTGCACCGGGTTCCGCCGTCCCGCGGCCTGGCCGAGTCGATCGCCGAGCGGATCACCGCCCGCTTCCGGCGGCTCGGCGACGAGCACGCCCGGCCGGTCTTCGGGCTCGGCGGCACGGTCACGACCCTCGGCGAGGTCGTCACGTCGTACCAGCAGGCGGTGCTGGCGGCGCGCGCGGCACTCCTGCTGCCCAGCATCGGCGCCTTCGCCCGCTGGGGCGAACTGGGTCCGTACGAGCTCCTGCTGAAGCTCCCGGCCGAAGACCTCCTCGACGCGTCCTCGGTGCCGGCGCTCGCGGCGATCGAGCGGGAGGACACCCACCACGTGCTGATCCCGACGCTGACCGACTTCTTCGACCACGGCGGGAACATCCAGCGCACGGCCGACTCGCTGCGCATCCACCGCGCCACGCTGTACCAGCGGCTCAAGCGGATCGAGCAGATCACCGGGTGCAGCCTCGACTCCGGCGACGACCGGCTCATGCTGCACCTCGGTCTCAAGCTGCGGATCATCGCCGCCGCGTACCGCGACCACCCGGGCCGCTGAAGGTAGACGAACGTCGTCCCCGCGGCCGTCCGGACGCGACATCCGGCGCTGGTTGCCGGCCGGGCCACCACCGCACACTCGAACGACTTCAGCGAGCACCACCCATGGAGGCGTGATGAGCGTGCTTTCGTCCGACCGGGCTCGAACCACGAAGATGCGGCGCGGGGTCCTGATCGCGTCGTCGGTGGGGAACTTCGTGGAGTGGTTCGACTTCACGTTGTACGGGTACACCGCCGGCGTCCTCGCCCTGACGTTCTTCCCGCCGGGCAACAGGACCGCGGCGCTGCTGGGCACGTTCGCCGTCTACGGCGTGGCGTTCATCGCCCGGCCGCTCGGCGCGGTGGTGTTCGGCCGGATCGGCGACCGCCGCGGCCGCCGGAACGCGCTCAGCCTGTCGATCATCCTCATGGGAGCGGCGACGGCGGCCATGGGCCTGCTGCCGGGGTGGTCGTCCGCCGGTGTCCTCGCCCCGGTGCTGTTGCTCGTCTGCCGCCTGGTGCAAGGGTTTTCCGCGGGCGGCGAGTACACGGGAGCCCTGACGTTCACCGTCGAGCACGCCCCCGACGGCCGCCGGGCGTGGTACATGGGCCTGGTCGGGTCGTCCACGATGCTCGGCGCGGTGGGTGCCACCGCCACGGCGCTGATCTTCCGGTCGGCGTTCGGCGACCGGTTCGCGGCCGAGGGCTGGCGGTGGATGTTCGTCCTCGCCGGGCTCGTCGCGCTCGTCGGCCTGGTCCTGCGCCTGCGGGTCGAGGAAAGCCCGGTGTTCACGGAGATGCGTGCTTCGGCCCCGGCTCGCCCCTTCCGTGAGCTGGTGCGCGGGCACTGGCGGACGCTGCTGGTGCTGTTCGCGTACTTCGCCGTGCTCGGCCTGCTGACCCACATGTTCCTGGGTTACCTGCCGACGTACCTGAACGAAGCGATCGGGATGCCGAGCGGAACGGTCCTGGCACTGACGACGGCGGCGAACCTGGTGTCGATCCCGGTGGCCCTGTGGTTGTGCGTCCTGGCCGACCGCCACGGCCGCCGCATCCAGATCCGCCTCGGCGCGTTCGGGGCGGTGGTCCTGATCGTGCCGGCGTACCTGCTGATCGGCACGGGCAGCCTGGTCGCGGTGGTGGTGGCGCTGCTGGCGTTCGTGTTCGCGGTGTCCCTGCTCCAGATGGGCGCGCTGTCGGTGCTCGAGCTGTACCCGACGAGCGTCCGGTTCAGCGGGATGGCGTTGCCGTACAACGTGGCGTACGCGGTGTTCGGCGGCACGGCACCGCTGGTGAGCGAGCTGCTGGTGAACGGGACGGGGATGTTGATCGCGCCGGCGGTTTACGCGAGCGTCGTGGCGCTGATCGCGTTGCCGGTGCTGGTGAAGGGGATTCCGGAGACGAAGGGCGCCAGCCTGCGCGATGTATAACGCCCTATGCGCCGGGGACCGGCTCGATCACCGTGGTCCCCGGCGTCGGAAATCGGTACTTGACAAGCCCGCGGCCGCCGTTCAATCTCTCTAATTAACCGTACGGTACATACCTGACCGGTTAGTTACCTGGACTGCACCGGCGCACCCGCGGAGGAGATTGACGTGACCGATCGTCCGGAGGGTGCCGCCGCGCCCGTGGGCAGGCCCGCCAAGGCGGCCTTGGCCGCGTGGATCGGCAGCGCCCTCGAGTACTACGACTTCTTCATCTACGGCACGGCCGCCGCGCTGGTCTTCAACAAGATCTTCTTCCCGGCCTCCTCCCCGGCGACCGGCACGCTGCTCGCGCTGTCGACCTTCGGCGTCGGCTACGTGTCGCGGCCGCTCGGGGCGCTGCTGCTGGGGCACCTGGGGGACAAGTTCGGCCGCAAACGGGTGCTGCTGGCCACCCTGCTGCTGATGGGACTGTCCACTGTGCTCGTCGGCTGCCTGCCGGGCTACGGGACGCTGGGCGTGGCCGCGCCGATCCTGCTGGTCGCGCTGCGGTTGCTGCAGGGCCTGTCCGCCGGTGGTGAGCAGGCCAGCGCGAACTCCATGAGCCTCGAACACGCCCCTGAGCACCGCCGCGCCTACTACACGAGCTTCACGCTCAGCGGCACGCAAGCCGGGCAGATCCTGGCCACCGCGGTGTTCCTGCCGGTCGCCGCGTTGCCGCAGGAAGCGCTGCTGTCCTGGGGCTGGCGGGTCCCGTTCTGGCTCAGCGCCGTCGTGGTGCTGGTGGGCTACTACATCCGCCGTTCGCTCGACGAGACGCCGGTGTTCCAGGAAGAGGTCGCGAGCGGCGAAGTCGTGAAGCTGCCGCTGGCCGTGCTACTGCGCGACCACTGGGCCGACGTCCTGCGCGTCGTCGTGGCCGCCTTGATCGCCTCCGTCAGCACGATCTTCACCGTCTACGCGCTCAGCTACGCCGTGAACACCGTGGGACTGAACAAAACCCCGATGCTGTGGGTCGGCGTGCTGGCCAACGTCGCCGCCGTGGTCACGATCCCGTTGTGGGCCAAGTTCTCCGACCGCTTCGGGCGCAAGCGGATCTTCATGGCCGGGTCGCTGGGCTGCGCGATCCTGATCTTCCCGTACCTCGGCGCCATCGCGGCCGGCAGCTACCTCTGGATCTTCGTCGTCGGCATCGGGATGTTCGGCGTCGTCTACACCGCCACGAGCGCCGTGTGGCCGTCGTTCTACGGCGAGATGTTCCCCGCGCGGGTGCGCCTGTCGGGCACCGCGATCGGGACGCAGATCGGGTTCGCGATCAGCGGGTTCCTGCCCACCATCGCGGTCGGGGTCACCGGGACGGGCCCGGGCGCGTGGATCGGCGTCGCCGTCTTCACCGCCGCGCTGTGCCTGGTCAACATCATCGCCGTGGCCACCGGGAAGGAGACCTACCGGGTGCCGACCGCGCAGCTGGGGCTGAAGGAACCGGTGCGCGACGAGGTCGGCGTCGCGCGATGAGCGAGTTCGAGGTCTACGCGCTCTGCTACGGCCGGCGCACCGGGTACCGCGGTGAGCACTTCCTGGGCTACGACGGGGATTCCGCCGAATCCCACCCGACCGCCTACTACGTCTGGCTGGCGGTTTCGCCGGAGCACACGGTGCTCGTCGACGCGGGCATCCGGGCGGACCGGGCGCGCGAGATACCCGGGCTGGACTACGTCGAACCCGTCCGGCTGCTCGCCGACCTCGGCGTCGGCCCCGGGACCGTCGACCACGTCGTCCTGACACACCTGCACTACGACCACTGCGGCACGGTGGCCGGCTTCCCGGGCGCGCGGTTCGTGGTCCAGCGGTCCGAACTGGACTACTGGACCGGCCCGTGGGCGAAGCGGATCGAGCGGGAGCGGTGGCTGCTCGACGAAGTGGCGCTCGACCACCTGCGGGCCGCGCCGGTCGACCTGGTCGACGGGGACGCCGAGGTCGTGCCCGGGATCAGCGTGCACCTCGTCGGCGGGCACACCGCCGGGATGCAGGTCGTCCGGGTCGAGACCGCGGGCGGCCCGGTCGTGCTGGCCTCCGACGCGTGCCATTTCCACGAGAACCTCGAGCGCGACCTCCCGGCGCCGCTGCTGCACTCGATGACCGGCGTGTACGGCGCCTTCGACCGGGTCAAGGAGCTGGCCGGAGCGGGTTCGGTCGTGCCGGGCCACGATCCGGCGGTGCTCGCCCGGCACCCGCCGGCGGGGGAGCGGATCGTGCGGCTCAGCGCGTCGTCAGGTAGCTGACGAGCATGTCGGCGACCATCCGCCGGTGGTGGTCGCGGAGGGCGGGGTCGAGCATGTCGCGGTCGAAGATGGCGTTGAACGTGTAGCGGTTCGCGGTGCGGAACACGCAGAAGGCGCTGATCGCCATGTGGACGTCGAGCGCGTCGACGTCTTCGCGGAACTGCCCGGCTTCGCGGCCGCGCGCGAGGATGCGGGTGAGCACGTCGAGCGCCGGGTTGGCCAGGTTGGACAGCGCTTTCGACCGCGCGATGTGCTCGGCGCGGTGGATGTTCTCGATGCTGACCAGCCGCACGAAGTCCGGGTGGGACTCGTGGTGGTCGAACGTGAGCCCGGCCAGCTGCCGGATCGCCTCGGCCGGGTCGAGGTGGTCGACGTCGAGGTCCTGCTCGAGGGAGCGGATGACCGTGTAGGCGCGTTCGAGGACCTCGACGAACAGCTGGTCCTTGTTGGTGAAGTAGTAGTAGATCATCCGCTTGGTGGTGCGGGTCTTCGCGGCGATCTCGTCCACGCGGGCGCCGTCGAAGCCCTTCTCGGCGAACTCGCGGGCGGCGGTGTCGAGGATCTCGGCCCGCGTCCGGTCCGCGTCGCGGATGCGCCCGCTGTTCGCCACTGCGTCCGACGATGGTGCTGCCACGGACTTCCTTCCTCGCGCCTGCGGGTGTGTTCCCAGCTTGAAGTCTCCACTGTAGGACGTCGCCGCGGCCCTTTCCGGCGGCGACACCATGAGGTACAAATAACGTACTGGTTCGTACATTACGGGAGTGCTCGTGACCTTGTCTTCAGCGATCGACGCGATCCGCGCGCACGCCGCGCGGGCGACACCGGGCACGGTGCTCACCGGGCTGATCGGTGCGGGCATCGGGCCGTCGCTGAGCCCGCCGCTGCACGAGACCGAGGCGCGCCGGCTCGGCGTGGAGCTGGTCTACGCCCGTTTCGACCTCGACGACTTCGGCGTGCCGGCCACCGCTGTCGGTCCGCTGCTGGCCGCGGCTCGCGAAGCGGGGTACCGCGGGCTGAACATCACGCACCCGTGCAAGCAGGTGGTGCTCGAGCACCTGGACGAGCTGTCCCCCGACGCGGCCGCGCTGGCGGCGGTCAACACGGTCGTGTTCGAGGAGGGCCGCGCGACGGGGCACAACACCGACTGGTCCGGCTTCGCCCGCGGCCTCCGCACCGGACTGCCGGACGCTGCGCTCGGGTCGGTGGTGCTGCTGGGCGCGGGAGGTGCCGGTGCCGCGGTGGCCCACGGCTTGCTGACGGCGGGCGCGGGTGAGGTCCGGGTTTTCGACCTCGACGCCGCCCGGGCCGCGGAACTCGCCGCAGCGCTTGCCGGCCGGTTCGGGGAGGGCCGCGCGTCGTCGGGGGCGGGGCTTGAGGCGGCGCTCGGCGAGGGTAGCGGCTCGGCGGGCCTCGAGACTGCGCCCGGCGCCCGGTCCGGCAACAGTCGCGCGTCGGCCGGCACAGACCTCGAAGCGGCGCTCGCCGCCGCCGATGGGCTCGTCCACGCCACCCCGACCGGCATGGCCGCCCACCCTGGGCTCCCGCTGCCGGCCGGGCTGCTGCGCCCCGACCTGTGGGTCGCCGAGGTCGTCTACCGCCCGCTCGACACCGAGCTCGTCCGCACCGCTCGCGCCGCCGGGGCCCGGGTGCTCGATGGCGGCCGCATGGCGGTTTTCCAAGCCGCCGAAGCCTTCCGGCTGTTCACCGGCACCGAACCCGATGCCGCGCGGATGCTGCGTCACTTCGCCGCGCTCACCACTTCTCCCGAAAGGCAGCCCGCCGATGTCCTCGACTGACGCCCGCCGTTCGATCGCCACCGTCTGCCTCTCCGGCACCCTCGAAGACAAGCTGACCGCGGCCGCCCGGGCCGGGTTCGACGGGGTCGAGATCTTCGAAAACGACCTCGTCGCCTCGTCCTGGTCGGCGAAGGAGATCGCCGAACACTGCGCCGAGCTGGGCCTGTCGATCGACCTGTACCAGCCGTTCCGCGACTTCGAAGCCGTGCCGCCGGACGCGCTCGCCCGCAACCTGCGGCGCGCCGAGCTCAAGTTCGACGTCATGGACCAGCTCGGCGCGGACACGATGCTGGTGTGCTCGACGGTCTCACCGGACGCCGTCGACGACGACGACCTCGCCGCCGAACAGCTGCACCTGCTCGCCGAACGCGCCGCCGCGCGGGGCATCCGGATCGCCTACGAAGCGCTGGCGTGGGGGCGGTTCGTCAACACCTACGAACACTCGTGGCGCATCGTCCGCCGCGCCGCCCACCCCGCGCTCGGGCTGTGCCTGGACAGCTTCCACATCCTCTCGCGCGGCAGCGACCCGGCCGCGATCCGCACGATCCCCGGCGAAAAACTGTTCTTCCTGCAGCTGGCCGACGCACCAAGGCTGCAGATGGACGTCCTGCAGTGGAGCAGGCACCACCGGCTCTTCCCCGGCCAGGGCGCGTTCGACCTGACCGCGTTCACCGGGCACGTGCTGGCGGCCGGCTACCGCGGCCCGTTGTCGCTCGAGGTGTTCAACGACGTCTTCCGCCAGGCCGACCCGGGACCGGCCGCGGTCGACGCGATGCGGTCCTTGCTCAGCCTGCAGGAAGCGCTCGGGGTCACCGACCTGCCGCCCGCGCCGGCGCTGTCCGGGCACGCGTTCGCCGAGCTGGCGGTCGACGACGCGTCGGCGCCCGGGCTGGCGGAAGCGTTGCGGGGCCTGGGTTTCGCCGAGACCGGCCGGCACCGGTCCAAGCCCGTCCGGCTGTGGCGGCAGGGCGACGCGCGGATCCTGCTCAACAGCTCCGGTCCCGGGGGCGCGTCGGTCGGCGCGATCGCCGTCGAGAGCGCGGACCCGGTCGCGTCGGCCCGGCGCGCCCAGCGGCTGCTCGCCCCGATCCTGCCGCGTGGCCACCGCGCGGACGAGGCGGACCTGTCGGCGATCGCCGCGCCCGACGGGACGTCGGTCTTCTTCTGCCGCACCGGCGCCGACACCGCGGACAGCTGGCTCGGCGACTTCACGCAGACCCCGGCGGACGGCGACGGGGCCGGGGTGACCGGGATCGACCACCTGGCCCTGACCCAGCCGTTCGACCACTTCGACGAGGCGGCGCTGTTCTACCGCGCCGTCCTCGGCCTGGAACCGGAGCCGGTGACGGAGTTCGCGGCGCCGTTCGGGCTGGTGCGCAGCCGCACGGTGGCCGACCCGTCCGGCCGGGTCCGCATCGCGCTCGAATCGGCCCTGCTGCGGCGCGGGGAGTGGGCGCCGGGGGTGCGTGAGCCGCAGCGGATCGCGTTGAGCACCGGCGACGCGCTCGCGAGCGCCCGCCGGATGCGCGAGCTGGGCGCGCCGCTGCTCGAGATCCCCCGCAACTACTACGACGACCTCGACGCCCGGCTGGCCCCGGACCCCGCGCTGCTGACGGCGTTGCGGCAGCAGTCGGTGCTCTACGACCGTGACGAGCGGGGCGAGCTGCTGCACTTCTTCACCGTCGTGCTCGGTGGCCGCGTGTTCTTCGAGGTGGTGCAGCGCATCGGCGGCTACGCGGGCGACGGCGCCGTGAACTCGCCGGTGCGGATGGCCGCCCACCGAAGGCAGCGGCGGGATGCGTAGCCCACAACATCGTGCGGCCCACCGGTGGGCACGCGGTGGGGAACGCCACGCTCAGCCCGGCGGCCAGCGCTGGTCGGCGAGGTCGGCCAGCGGAGCGTTGACCAGCTGACGGCGGCGCGTCGGCGTGAGCCGTTCGTAGGTCGGGAGCATGTCGGTCTCGATCCACTTCCACCGGTCCGCGAACAGCGTGATGTCGCCACCCGGCACCACTTCCCGGAACGGTTTCCCGCCGGGGATCGGGGACAACGCCTCGGCGGACATGCGTTTCGGAATCTGGTCGAAGTCCGGGATGGCGCGGATCGACGCGTAGAACGGCGCCAGCACCACTTCCTGTTCCCGGCGCAGCAGCGCCCGGTTGCCTCGCCGGACCCGGTCGGGGTCGCCGGTGGCGATGTCGCGCCAGGCATCGATCAGGCCGGGCGGAGCGGCCGCCTCCAGCGCCGGCAGGCCGTCCTCCACGAACGCCTGGTGCTGCCAGGCCAGGTCGTCGAAGATCGCGCGCTGGGCGAAGAGCAGCTTCACCTGCACGCTCGAGGCGTAGCCGATCAGGACGTCGGCCGTGACGACCTGGTCGGCCGTCATCGCGGCCGCGTCCATGGTGGCCTGGGTGACGCCCAGCCCGCGGTACACCTGGGCGCCGGCCAGCTTCGCCATCCCGGCCCACAGCAGGTTCTCGTTGTGGTTGAACAACTCCATGTCGTAGGCGTAGACCCGCTCGACGATCGGCCGGGTGGCGGTGAACCCCGCGTCCGGGTCCCATCGGGCGGGGTCGATGCCGGCCGCCCGCAGCGCGCGTTGCCGCCAGTCCGCCACCGACCGGGCCGGCGGGGTGGAGACCACCGGAGCGGGCGGGGCCGCCAGCAGCGGGTGCACGACGCTCGTCCGGATGGCCTGCCATTCCCGGGCCAGTGCCCGCTCGGCGGGCCGGATCGCCCGCCCGCGCAGTTCGGGGTGGCGGGTGTGGAACACGACGTCGGTCAGCCAGTTCTCGTCCCGCCTGCCCCCGGCGACGAGCAGGCGGACGGCCTCTTCCGCGTGCCCGGCCCGGATCGCCGTCCGCACCCCGGCCGGCAGCCGCAGGAGCGTGTCCGCCCAGCTCTCCAGCTCGCCCTGCACGGAGAACGTGACGGTCACGGCGTCCTCGCCGAGGCCGGGACCTGCGCGCGGAGGGCGGTGATCTTCTGCGCGAACTCGGTGTTCTTCAGGTGCGTTCCCGCCGACTCGTACTCGAAGTCGGCGCTGACCAGCGACGGCGCCGCGGGCAGCGCCCCCTGCCCGATCCGCGCCGCTCCGTGCTCGTCGATGAGCCAGGGGACCGCGGTGAAGTTCCGCTTCCGCAGCGGGGCGTCTCCCCACCACGCCGACGCGGGACCCCACCAGCCCCGGGCGGCCGCGGCGGCCTGCACCGCCGTCGCCATCGCCACCGGTTGCGCGCCGGCCGCCTGCAGCAGCTGCTTGAACTGCTGCGTGAGCGCCGCGTCGGTACCACCGTCGGCGCGGAAGGCGGCCGCGGCGACCACCGTGCCGAAGAGGTTGGACGGCAGGTCTTCCGGCGAGAACGACGAGTTGTCGAGGCCCGGGCCCGGGACGCCGAACGTCGCGATCTCGTGCTCGACCGAATCGACGTATGCCAGCTGTTGCGCGAGCGCCAGCCTTCGTTCGAGCGGGATTTCGCGCAGCAGGCGGGCCGAACCGTGGAACAGGTCGACGGTGGTGCCGGCGGTCGCCTGGCGTTGCAGCTGGTTCAACGCCCACAGCGTCACGTCCGCGGTCTCGCGGGCGTGGCCGAGGTCGACGAAGCCGAGCTTGCGCGTGTAGACCTCGCCCAGCGGGTCGACCGGGGCGGTCCCGTGCGTGCCGAGGCCGGCCAGGTCGAGGACGGCGGGACCGAAGAGCAGGCAACACAGGCGCCCGAACGGTTTTCCCCGCGGTACCAGCCGGTCGAGACCGGTCTTCTTCAGCCGGAGGAACGGCCGCACGACGTGGTCCCGGATCCTGGTCCACCGGTCCTTGAGCTCCGGCGGATCGCCCGCCTTGATCTTCGCGGCCGTGCCCGGGAGCGCCCGGTAGCCGAGGTCCGTGAGCTTGTTCTCGTCGCGCTCACCCCCGGCGAACGCGGCGTGCACGGCGTTCGCCGCCAGGACGTCGCCGACGAGGTTGCCGAAGAACCCGCCGGTGTTCTCCCCTTCGAGCCGGGGCCGGACCTCGTCGTCGTGGATCGCTTGCCACTCCTGCGCCAGCGCGGCGTCGCCGGGCTCGATCGGCCGGCCGCCGAGCTCGCGGTGCCGGGCGTGGAAGACGAGGCCGGTCAGCCAATCCGCGTCCCGGACCCCGCTGTCGACGAGCAGCCGCACGGCGCGGGCCTCCTCCTGCCGGTCGAACGCCGCGCGGACCTGTTGCGGCGCCTGGGCCAGCTCGGTGGCCCACAGCAGGAGCTCGCCCTCGACGGAGAACGGGCCCGGCTCCGCCTCCTCCTCGTCGGCGACGGACACCGCCGGCCCTTCGGGGGCGGTCGCGAACGGGCTGACCAGCTCGCCCGCCCACCGCCGCTCCGGTTCCTCGGCGAGCGGGCCGCCCGGCTCGTCGTGCCACTCGGGCTCGTAGCCCGAGTCCTCTCCCTCCGCCAGGGGATCGGGCGGGGTCCACGCCCAGGTCGTCGCGCTCTCGGCCGGCACGGCGCTCACCCCTTCAAGGCCGGGGCCGAGCCGTTGAGCGGCGCCATCGCGGCCGGCGACGCCGCCGGCACCGGCACCCGCAGCGGCTGCCCGCCGGTCGGCAGGGCCCGCGCGGGGCTCTCCTTGACCCGTTCACCGGTGGCCGACTGCCAGTTGTTGATCGTGTCGAGGACGTCCCGGAAGATGTTGGTACCGCTGGTGAACAGCGTGGTCGCGGTCGTCTCGGTGTCGAACAGCCCGAGCTCGATCCCGCGCAGCAGCGTCGACATCGGCTCGGCCAGGTCGAACAGCTCCCGGGACCGCAACGCCGGGGTGATCCCGACCTTCTGTCCCAGCGCGCCCAGCCGGTCGGCCGCGCTGCTCGCCTGCGCCTGCAGGTCGACGATCAGCGACGTGTCGCTGTCCACGGTCAGGTGGAACCAGTTCAGCATGGTGACGTAGGCGAACTCCTCGCGGGCGAGGGCGCCGCCGCGGCGGCGGTTGCCGAGGAGGTCCTTGAGCGCGCGGGAAAGCAGCGCGATGTAGCTCGGGTCGGTCGGGTTGGCCCCGCTGTTGTTGGCCCGGTTCTCGACGCCGATCCAGATCTGCCGCAGCAGCTCGCTCCACTTCTGCCGGAAGTCGTGGTTGACCGGCCCGGTCAGCTCCTTCCAGTCGGACAGCGGCCCCGAGCCGGCCCACAGCGGCGGCACCGCGTGCGCGAGGTCGAGCCCGAACATCCGCCAGTAGGCGTTGCGGCGGTTGGTCCGGTCGAACGGGCGGACCTGGCTGAGCACGCTCGCCACCGAGAACGTCGGCAGGTCGCGGAAGAACAGCTGCTCGGTGGCCCGCAGCCAGGCGATGCTGTCCGGGGACAGGACCCCCATCGTCTCGCCGACGACCAGCCGCCGGACCACTTCGGCGAAGATCTCGACGATGCCGGTGCTCTCCAGGACGTAGGCGTAGGCGAGGTGGTGCCACAGCAGCGGCGGGCAGAACAGCTCGTTCGGCCGGCCGCTCCACTCGAACGGGCCGGTGGTGGTGATGCCCGACGGGGCGAGGAAGGCGTCGAGCCCGTCGGTCGAGAAGAACGGGTCGTCGCCCGGCTGGGTCGGCAGGTCCAGCGCGTCGAGCACGGTGTCGTCGAAGAACCGGGCGAAGAAGACCAGGTCCTTCTCCCCGGACGGGTCGGGGATCTGGGGCGTTCTTCGCGCCGAGTCCCAGATTTCGTCGAGCAGGAAGGCGAGCTGGTTCGGGTGGAGGCGGAACACGCGCTGGGCCCCGAGTTCGGCGTTCTGGTTGCCGAGGGCCTTGGCCAGTGGGAAGAACATGGTGGTTTCTCCTGTCGTCTATCCGACGCCCCCGCCGACCGGGCCCAGGCACGGCCCGATCGCCACCGGCGTGCCGCCGCGGACGATGAACGTGATGATCGAGTCGATCCGCCGGTTGTCGGCGATGGCCTGCGGGCCTTGGTCGATGGTGACGGGCATGCCGTCCCGCAGTCCTTCCAGGAACCGGACGGTGTTGTCGGCGGCCCGGATCTTGGCCGCCGTCGCCGCACCGAGGCCGGTGAAGGTCAGGGTGCCGAAGTCGCGCACCACGGTCACGGTCGTCAGCTGGAACACGCTCGGCGCGCGCCGGCCGAGCACGACGCCGAGGAAGTCGTAGGCGAAGACGACCCGCGCCTGCTCCGCGGCGTCGGTGTCCGCGGTGGTGAGCTGGTCGTCCCTCGCCCCGACGTTCTGCTGGACGAGGTCGCCGATCGAGCGGGTGAGCGCCACCAGCTGGTCCAGCACCGGGTTCTGTCCGTTGTGCGCCGGGCCCGCCGGACTGTCCTCAGTGGACCTGGTGGCGGGCTGTTTCTCGGTCTTGGCCGCCGGTGCGGCCGCTTTCGGCCGTCCCGCGGCGACGCGGGATTCGGCGGTCTTCGGATTGGTCATGGCGTTTTCCTGTTCCCCTCCGGGTCAAGCGGCGTGGTGGTGGGAGCGCGGTGCGGCGTCGGCACCGACATCGGTGACCCAGGCCAGCAGCCGGGCCTGGTGCTCGGCCGCGGCGGCCGGTTCGAGCACCGCGCGGGTGGACAGGTGGGCGAGGATCCGCAGCGGTTCGCGCCGCCTCAGGTACGCCGAAGCCAGCAACGACGGGCCGGCCTGCCGGGCGAGCGACTCGAGCGCGGCGGGGGAGACCCGGCGCGGGTCGAGCAGCGCCGACAGCGGTGCGCCGCCGAACGCGGCCATCGGCCGGCGGGTGCACACGTCGACGACGTCCGGCAGCGCGGCGAGGCTGAGCCGGGTCAGCGCGGCCACGTCCCCGGGGGCCTCGGCGAGCGGGTTGCGCTGCCGCCAGACGGCGGCGACGTCGTCCCACGGCCCGGCCCCGAACCAGCTGCGGCACAGCTCGGCGTTGAACAGCACCCGCAGGAACGGGAACGGGTGCGGATCGTTGAAGCGGATCCGGAACACCGCCTGTGGTGGTCCGTCGACGACGTTGGCCAGCGCCGCCACCGGCGCCCACCCGGCCTGGGCGAAGGCGTGGACGTCGGCGGCGATCTCGCCGGCCCAGCCGCGCCAGAGTTCCGCCAGCTCCGCCGAGCGCGGCGCGAGCACGGTGCCCAGCGCGTCGGCCAGCTCGGTGGTCCAGCCGGTCAGGTGCGCCACCTGGTGGCCGGTCTCGTGCAGCAGCGCGGTCGGGTAGGCGAGGTTGTGCCGGGTCAGCTTGATCGCCGCGGCCGGCGACGGGTGGCTGTGGTCCCACAGCCGGATCCCGGCGCGCAGGATCGCCGCGCCCAGCCCGCGGTCGAGGTAGATCAGCGCGGGCGGCGACTCGATGCCCAGCCGGTTCAGGACGGCGGCCATGCTGTCGCCCGCCAGCGTGTCGTACCCGCGCAGCAGCGCTCGCAACGCCGGGTTCGTCCGGCTGTTCACCGCGTCGCCGTAGAAGTCGAGGATCGTCTCCACCTGGAGGTACCGGGCGCGCAGCCGCAGGACCGCCTGCCGGACCCCGGCGGGATCGCCGTCCGCGCCGAGCCGTCTGTGCAGCGCCCGGCCCTCGGCGACCAGCACCGCGACGACCTCCGCGAGGCGCCCCCGGACCCGGCGCTGCAGGTAGTCCTCCAGCGCCTGCCACGCCTCGGGCGCGGCCACCGTGTCGAGGTCGGCCAGCGCTTCGACCGCGAGCTGCCAGTGCACCAGCTCGGCCTCGGTCTGCCGGTCCGCCGCGAGGTCAGTCACGGTGCAGTCCCGGCCGGATGGTGACGGCCGGGTCGCCGGCCGGTGTGCCCGCGGCGACCGCGGCGCGGTCGGCGAAGGAGAACGTGAAGGTCAACGTCGCTCCGGGGGCGGGGTCCTGAGCCGCCTGGGCGAGCGTCTGGGCCGACGCCGGCAGCTGCTCCGACACCGTCCGCAGCATCCCGTCGGCGAGCCGCTGGGCCAGCTGCCTGCCGACGCCGGCCGGGGCGGTGAGGCCGTGCTTGGTCATCAGCCGTTCCAGCCGGGTCGTCATCGCCTGGAGCGCGGCGTCGTCGAGCAGCCGCCGCACGGTCGAGACGACCTGGACGAGCTGCCGGCGCTGGAGCTGCGCCGCGAGCTCGTGGGTGTCCCGCTCGCCGATCAGCAGGCTGACCCGCAGCACCGGCTGCGGCGCGGTCAGGTCGAACCCGATGACGAAGCCCTGCCGGTGCCCGCGGTGCAGCGGCCGCCCCTGCCGGCGGAACCGGAAGTAGCGGCTGCCCGCCCGGCGGTGGTGGTGCCCGTGCCCGCCGTGCCGGTGGGTCCCGGCGAAGCGGGGGTTGCCGGTCAGCAGCGTCGCGGCCGTCTGCGTCAGCTCTTCGAACTCGGCCGCGTTCGCGCCGTCGGCCGACTCGTACGCGGCGATGTGCCCCGGCCGGCCGCCGGGCAGCAGCTCGTACAGCTCGACCTCGCCCTCGACCGGCCACGCCTGCACGCCGGATTCCAGCAGCCGCCGCTCGAGCGTGTCGCCGCCGGCCAGGACGATCGCGCGAGCCATCGGCCGGGTGAGCCGGACCGGGATGACCCGGCCGTACTTCTTGTAGCGGAAGCAGGGTTTGGTGGCCCGCGGCATCATCACCCAGACGCCGTGCTCGGGTCCGACCAGCTCGGCCCGCAGCACGGCGGCGGGCAGGTGCCGGGCGGCCGCCTCGGCGAAGGCGTCCTGCACCTCGGTCTCGACGAGCAGTTCGTGCCCCAGCGACTCGGGAGGCAGCGTCATCACCTGCCGGACGGTGTCCTCGGTCGCGGCCACGAGGGCCTCGCCGCCGAGGGTTCCGTCCCCGCCGGCCTCGAGCCCGAGCAGCCCCAGCCCGGCGCCGGCGATGTGCCGGGACAGCAGCTTGGCCGCGTCCGCGCCGACCATGCCCGAGATCAGCTGCGAGAGGGGGCCGGCGATCGCGTCGACGACCCTGTCGCGGCCGATGATGCCGATGCCCGTCCGGATCAGCGGCAGCGCCGCCATCACCACGGGGATGAACTGCTCCAGCTGCTCGGTGGGCGGCACGCCGGGGTCGGCGGTGGCCAGCTCGCGCGCCAGCCGCGCGCGGGCGTCGTCCAGGTCGTGGCCCGGCCCGGGGTCGTCGCCGGTGAACTCCGGCTGCTCCGCGGGCGGGCCGCTTTCGCCGGTCACGGCCGCGGTGAGCTCGCGGTCGAACTCCTCCGCGAAGGACTCCTCGGCGGACAGTTCGCCGCTGCCCCGCAGTTTCGCCGCCAGCTGGGTGGCCAGCGGGCGCAGCGACTCGGGCAGCCGGCCGATGGCGCTGTCGAGCACCTTCCGCAACAGCGGCCGGACGAGCTTGCGGAGGATCCCGAACAGCGGTCCCAGCGCGAGCTTGCCGGCGAAGGCGAGCCCCTTCTGCGCGAGTTTGCCCACGCCCCTCGCCAGTTTCTTCGCCTTGTCCAGCAGGCCGCCGAGGAAAAGCTGCTGGGAGGTCAGGGGATTGGCGAAACCGTCCGCCTCGCGGTAGCCGGCGACCGCGTCGATCTCGCTCTCCTGCACGGAATCCGCCGGCCGGTCCCCGAAGTGTTCTTCCAGGGCACCGAGCATGCGGTCGGCCTCTTCGGCCAGGTCCGCCATCCACCGCGCGCTGTCGGCCGTGGCGAGGACAGGCGCCGCGGACTCGCTCGACCAGGTACCGACGGACTGGAGGTGCCGCGCGGCGACGTCGTCCTCCAGCTGCTCCAGCACCTCGGCGAACCGGACGTCGTCCAGCTCGGCCAGCAGCGCCCCGGCCGCCTCCGCGCCCAGGTCCGACGCGCCCACCGCGGACGCGGCCTCTGCGAACGGCGAGTGCAGCACCTGCCCGGGCGGAGGAGCCGATCGCGGCTCGGCGCCGCCGGACAGGGTCACCGGCGCGAAGGGCGAAACCGCGCCCGCTTCGGTCGTCACGGGGTCGCCGGCCTCGCCGGCCGGCCCGTACGGTCTGAGCACTGGCATGCTCATGGGGAACTCCCTCGCCTCACCGGACTCCGCTGATACCGGACCACGGTTCCACGCCCCGTCGACAATCCGTCGACAACGGCGGTCCGGCAGGCGACAGTGGACATCGGACTCGGGCCGCGCGCCGGAAAATGCCGTGCGGGCAGGCGGATCCGAAGTGGATTCGGCGGCGGGCGCCGGTAGCCGCGCGCGTTAAGTCGTCAGGCGAGACCGGCCGGCTCGACGCGAATCCCCTCCGCGACAGTCAATCCCAGCTCCGCGTACCGCGCGATCGCCAGTTCGCAGTGCTGCCGCGCGGATCCCGCGTGCGTTGTCGCGGGCCGTCTCCGGATAGCCGCCCTTCGATTCACCTCGGCTCGGGCGTTCGTGCCTGTCTCCATTCGAGCAAGGAGGAAATTTGCGCACAGCAAAGACAATCTGCGCGTTCGTCCGGAGTTCGGCGGCCGGTCCGTGGGCGCGACGAACTTCCCCACCGGCGCGCGGGTCGGGCCGCTGCCGGTCTGTTCGGCCACGCCGTGACAAGCGCGGGAACCACGGCCGCGACCCGGCCGTGGCTCCCGCGCACGCGTCAGTTCTTCCAGACCAGCGGGGACTTGTCGTAGCCGTCGCCCTTGTCGAACGTCGCGGCGCCGACCTCGCTGCCTTCGCGGGCGCCCTGCAGCGTGCACGTCTCGAACTTCGCGCCGGCCGTGGTGAAGTCCTTGCCCGCCGTGCCGGACTTGCACTGGTCGGTGCTGCCGGTGATGATCACGCCGGTCGAGCGGCCGTCGGTGCCGAGGGCGCGCAGGCTCACCGAGGAGTAGGCCAGGTCGGCGCCGTCGACGTTTTCGACCGTCGCGCGCAGGTAGTACGGCGTGATGCCCTTCGCCTTGTCGCCGTACTTCGCGAGGTCGGCGTTGACGCCCTTCTCGATCGCCGTCACGGTGATCGCGATCGTGCCGGACTTCGTCGTGCCGTACTTGAACGGGACCACCGCGCGCTCGCCGAGCTTCAGTTCGGTGCCGGGCTTGGTGACGTCGCCGGCCGGGGCGGCCGCGCCCGTCGAAGACGACGGGGAGGCCGAGTCCGACGCCGGGGCGGCCGGGGCGCTGGTCGGGGCGGCGGGCGCGGCCTGGCCGGACTCTCCGCCGCACGCGGACAGCAGCAGGGTGGCGGCGCAGGCGGCGAGCAGGGCGGTGGTGCGGACGTGCTTCATGGATCTCCTCGGACGGCCCGCCGGACGGGTTCCGGCCGGGCGGAGCCGAGCGCCGCGGCCGCCCCCGGGACAGTCGCGGCGGCCGGTACGGGGCGCCCTCGCGGCTCCGTCAGCCGGACGCTAACCCGGACGCGGCACCGGTGGTGTGGTCCGTTCGCACCACACGGAGGTCACAGATCGTCGACGCCGATCAGGCCGTCCTGGATGGCGCGGGCGACCAGCGCGGCCTTGGTCGGCGCCTCGCGGCCGATGCGCGCGTACTTGACCCGGATCCGCTCCAGGTGGGAGTTCACCGTGCTGGCCGAGATCCCCAGCCGGTGCGCGACGAACTCCTTCGACTCCGACTGGAACCACTCGACGAGCACCTCGGCCTCCCGCGCCGAGAGCGCGGGCCGCGTCTCCGAGCGGTCCCCGGCGAGCGCCCCGGCCAGCGACGGCGGCGTGTAGGGCCGGTCCTGCGCCGCCGCCCGGGTCGCCTCCACCAGGTGCTCGGCCCCTTCGGCCTTCGTCAGGTAGCAGAGCGCGCCCAGTTCGAGGCACTGCAGGGCGACGTCGTCGTCCGCGCGCATCGAGTAGACGACCACCCGGCGCCCGGCCTCGGCCAGCCGTCGCAGGTCGCCGAACGCCGGCGCGGGGCCGCCCAGGTGCAGGTCGAAGATCACCACGTCGGCGGTCGCGCCGGCGCCGAGCCAGGCGGCTTTGACGTCCTCGCCCTCGGCGACGACGTCGATCGGCGGGTCGCCGCCCGCCAGCCAGTACGTCACGCCGGCGCGCACCGCCGGGTGGTCGTCGACGACCACGGCCGTCACTCGGGTCGCCACCGCGCCTCCATCCAGGTCTGCCCGTCCCGGGAGTGGGACGTGACGGGGACCGCCGAAGATCCCTCCGGCGCGCTGTCACCATCGGTGATCACGGCGACGCGCACCAGTTCGGGCGTGCGCAACACGCTGACGCGCGCCCGGGCGCGGGCCGCCGCGAGCGCGGTGAGCACGGGCCCGGTCAGCGCACGGCGGGCGTGCGCCGGGACGTCGACGACGTCGCCGCTGACGGCGAGCGTCACGGCGACCCCGCGCCGCTCGGCGACGTCGAGGCAGGCGGTGACCTCGTGCACCAGCGGATCGGGCACGTCGTCGTTCTCGGCGAAGAGCCGCCGCAGCTGCGCGGCGGCCAGCGCGCACCGGGCGCGGGTGTCGGGCGTGCGGGGGTCGGCGGTGCCGTCGGCGAGGCCGGCCAGCAGCGGCAGGGTGGCCCCGAGCTGTTCGGCGAACCCGGCGCGCAGGTCTCGCCCGGCCTGAGCGGCGAGGGCGGCCCGCATGGCAAGACGTTCCCGCCCGGCCGCGGCCGCGGCGGCCTCGCCGGCGCGACGGTCGAGCAGCCGGATCAGCCCGGCGATGGCGAGCTGGAAGACGGTGACGCCGAAGAGCACGATCGCGGCATCACCGAGTTCGGTGCGCGTCGGGGTCCCGCCGAGCAGGAACTGGGTGACGCTGGCACCGGTGTGCGCGGCGAGCGCGATCAGGAAGGCGGCGGCCGATCGGCGAGCAGCACGAGCAGGTGCCACCCGACGAGCCCGAAGGACCAGTGCGGTTCCCGGAAGAAGGAGTCCGGCGGCAGTGCGGCGGTCGCGGCGGAGGAAGCGACGAGCACGACGAGTGTGCCCCCGGCCGCGACCGCCGCGGGGATCGCCTTGCGGCGCAGCACCCAGAGGGCGCAGAGAGCGGTCACGCCGGCGAGGACGCCATAGGCGAGATCGGCGACGAGGGCCGGCTGGTAGGCGGCTTGGTTCCGGAGGAGGGGAGCGAGGCCGAGCCCGGGCTGGATGATCGCGGTCACGCCGAGCAGCACGATCCGGATGGCCGCGGCAAGCCGCACGGCGGGATCGGTGGTGGCGGGCGCGGTTTCGGCGAGGGCGGTTGTCCCCGCGCCGGGGCTCGACGTGCCTTCCGCCGCGGCTTCGGCGGGCGCGGGGTGCGGTGCGGTTACGCCCGCGGGTTCGCTGAGTGTGCTGCGTGCGGCGGTCGGCCGGGAGGTTTCGGCGGCCGCGGAGTGGACGCCCGCGGGTTCGTGGCGTGCGCTGCGCGCGGTGGCGGGGCGGGAGATGGGCTCGGCGATCGAGAAGCCGCAGGTCGCCGTTTCCTCGGCCGCAGGGCCTCCCACCGGCTCACGCACGGGACCACCTCAGCGTCACAGTCGTCCCCGCGCCGGCACTCGACGCAACCTCCGCCGTCCCGCCGGCCGCGCGCATTCGCTCGACCACCGAGCCGCGTACCCCGCGCCGCGCCGGCGGGACCGCGGCCGGGTCGAAGCCCTTGCCGTTGTCGGTGATCGTGACCGTCACCCCGTCCGGCGGCCCGCCCAGCCGCACCGAAACCGACTCCGCGCCCGAATGACGTTCCGCGTTGCGCAGCGCCTCCTCGGCCGCGCGGACCAACGCCAACGCCGCCGACGCGGGGATCAGCGGCAGCGGCTCCCAGACCGCGTCGACCGGCAGCGCGCGCCCGGTCAGCGTCGCGCGCAAGCCTGCTTCGAGGTCGGCCGGCGTGTCCTCCTCGCGGTGCGAGGCCGTCAGGATCGCCAGGTCGCGGGCCGCGTACCCGGCCACCGCGGACGGGTCGGCCGCCGCGCCGGACGCGACCGTCAAGAACGTCGCCGACGCCGTGTCGTGCAGCAGAGCCAGGTACTCGCGCTCGCGGCGGCGCCGGTCCTTCTCGAGGGCCGCCGCCCGCTCGAGTGCCGCCTGCTCGGCGCGTGCGGCGTCCGTCCGGGCCGTCGAGCGGACCAGCAGCACGAACGCCAGCCGCGCCAGCACGCTCTCCACGACGACCCGCAGCGCCGCCGGCAGCCAGTCGCCGCCGCCCGCGACGGTCCCCGCCGCCAGCAGCACCACCAGCGCCGGCGCGGTCAGGCGCGGTGGGTGCTCCCACTGCCAGGTGATCGCCGTGATCGTCAGGACGTTCACCGCCCACAGGCTCGCCTCGCCCGGCACCGACGTGATCCACGGCTGGCACGCGCCCACCGCACCCGCCCGCAGCACCGACAGCGCGAACGACACCCGCCGCCCGCCGCGGACGTCGGCGACCCCCGCCACGAGCGTCAAAGCCAGCAGACCGTAAGGCACCCAGCCACCGGGCGCGGCGACCACGCCGAAGACGCCGACGGCCGTGGTCGCGACGGCCCGGGCGGGCCCCGCGAACCGGGTGACGGACGCCCGGAACTGCGCCTCGACCGGCCCCGGCGCGCTGGCCGTCATCACACCCCCGGCGAACTGCGGAAATCGGACGTACTGTTTCTACCAGGCGCCGCCCGACGCACAATTCTGTCCAATAAGGGCGGACTTCCTGCACTATCACGCACTTGACATGCCCGGTGTTGCTCGCTTTACTGCTGAGCACGTCGGAACGGACGCCCGACGTCAGAGGTACGCCCAGCCGGTATGTCGGCCTCCGCCGCGAGCCCGGACTGAGTCGCCAGGACGCGCACGTGGTCCGAGGCGGGGTCGTGCCCACCATCATCCGGAGCTCGATGATGCCCTCTTCCCGCGTTCAGTTCCTCGCCGGCGCCGCACTGGCGGCCGTCGTCGTGGCCGGCACCGCGTGCTCGGCCTCCGCGGCGACCGAAACCCAGACCGCGGTCACCCCACCGCCCGTCAAAGCCGGTTTCGACTACCAGATCGGCGGCGCCTACACCCCGGCGAGCGACGTCAAGGTCGTCAGCCGCGACCACACCGCCCAGCCCGCGGCCGGGCTCTACAACATCTGCTACGTCAACGCTTTCCAGGCCCAGCCCGGCGCCGAAAGCGAGTGGGGCGACCTCCTTCTCCGCGACGCCAACGGAAAGGTCGTCATCGACGAGGACTGGGACGAGGCCCTGCTCGACCTCCGCACGGCGGACAAGCGCACCCGCGTCGCCGCCAAGGTGAACACCTGGGTCGACGACTGCGCGGCCAGGGGCTTCCAGGCCATCGAGCCCGACAACTTCGACAGTTACACGCGCTCCAAAGGACTTCTGACCGACAGCAACGCCCAGGCCTACATCCGCCTGCTGTCCGCCCACGCCCACGCGAAGGGCCTGGCGATCGCCCAGAAGAACACCTCCGAACTGTCCGATCAGCGCCAGGCGAACGGGCTCGACTTCGCCATCGCCGAGGAATGCGGGCAGCAGAAGAACTGCGGTGAGTTCACGCCCGCGTTCGGCGACCACGTGATCGTCATCGAATACACCGACAGCGGCCTCAAGACCGCCTGCAGCCGCTGGAGCTCCCTGAGCATCGTGCGGCGCGACCTCGACGTCGTCCCGAAGGGCGAAGCCGGCTACGTCCGCAAGACCTGCTGATGGACCGCCGCGGATTCCTGCGCGGCGCCGGTGGTCTGGCCCTCGGCGCCGCCGTGGCCGGCTGCGGCCCGGCGCGCGCCACCGGCGGCCCGGTCACCGTCGAGATCTGGCACGGCCAGACCGACACCGGCAAGAAGGTCCTCGACGCGCTCGTCGCGGACTTCCACGCGACGCACCCCGGGATCCGGATCGACCTGGGCGGCGGCGTGCTCGCCGACGCGATGCTCCAGAAGGTCACCGCGGCGCTCGCGTCGGGGTCGTTCCCGGACATCGCCTACGTCTTCGGTTCGGACCTCGCCAGCGTGGCGCGCAGCCCGAGCGTCGTCGACGTCACCGACCTCGTCGACGCGGGTCCCGGCTTCTGGGCCCCGGCCCGGGAAGCGGTGACCGTCAACGGCCGCGTCCGCGCGGTCCCGGCGCTGCTCGACTCGCTGGCCGTGGTGTGCAACAAGACGTTGTTCGACAAGGCCGGGATCCCGCTGCCCGCCGCGGGCTGGACCTGGGCCGACTTCGTCGGCACGGCCAAGAAGCTCACCGACGCCGGCGACGGCACCTTCGGCACCGCGTGGCCCGCCACCGGTGACGAGGACACCGTGTGGCGGATCTGGCCGATGGTGTGGGACCTCGGCGGCGACGTCATCGGCGCGGGCGGGCGCGGCATCGGGTTCGCCGACGAAGGGGTACGGGCCTTGGAGGTCGTCCGCGACCTCGCCGCGGCGAAGGCCGTCTACCTCGACCCGAAGACCGGCAGCGAGCAGATGTACCAGGCGTTCGAGGCCGGCCACATCGGCATGGTCCCGACCGGCCCGTGGCAGCTGCCCGACATCACCGACTCCGGGGTCGACTACGCGGTCGTGCCGCTGCCCAGCTTCAGCGGCCGGCCGGTGACCATCTCCGGCCCGGACACCTGGACGCTCTTCGACAACGGCGAGGAGCGCGTCGAGGCGGCGCGCACCTTCCTGTCCTGGCTGGCGGACCCGGCCCAGGACGTCCGCTGGGATGACGGCGCGGGCAGCCTCCCGCTGAGCCGCCGGACGCAGCAACTGCCCGCGTGGCAGCAGAAAACCGCCGAGACGCCGGGCCTGCCGGTGTTCGTCGACGCGCTGGACAGCGCCCGCGTCCGGCCGGTGCACCCGGCCTACCCCCAGGTGTCGGCGGCCGTCGGCACCGCGATCGTCGCGGTGCTGCTCGGTCAGGCGACGCCGGCCGACGCGCTGCGCGACTGCGCCGCGGCCGCGAACGCCGCCCTGATCATTCCGCGATAGGGAGCCGCCATGCCCGGACTGCCGAGGCCCATCACCGTCACTCCCGTACAACGCCGGCGCCGCCGGGAAACCGCCGCCGCGTGGGCCTACGTCTCGCCCGCCGTCCTCATCATCCTCGGGCTCGGCGTGGTGCCGGTGGCCTGGTCGCTGCTGCTGTCCTTCCAGGCCGACGACCTGGTGACCCCGAGTCATTGGGTCGGCCTGGACAACTACGCCGCCCTCGCCCAGGACCCGCACTTCGCGCAGGCGGTCGGGAACACCGTGCTGTACACGGTGCTCTACGTCCCGCTCAGCATCCTGTTCGGGTTCCTGCTGGCGCAGGCGCTGAACCGCCGCATCCGGCTCGTCGGGGTCTACCGGACGCTGGTGTTCGTCCCGTTCGTGCTCTCGGCGACGGCCCAGGGCGTGCTGTTCTCCTTCATCCTCGACCCGCAGTTCGGCGCCGCCAACTCCCTGCTGCACCACCTCGGCGTGTCCCCGCAAGGGTTCCTGACCGACCCGGCGCAGGCGCTGCTGGTGCTGGTCGGGATCACGCTGTGGAGCGGCACCGGCTTCTGCGTCGTGGTGTACCTGGCCGCGCTGCAGGACGTCCCGCCGTCGCTGGTCGAGGCCGCGCGCCTCGACGGCGCCGGCACCTGGCGCGTGCTGCGGCACGTGACGCTGCCCGCGATCACCCCGGTGACGCTGTTCCTGGTGCTGTGGCAGCTGATCACGTCGCTGCAGGTGTTCGACCTGGTCTACGTGACGACCAAGGGCGGCCCGCTCGGCTCCACGACGGTCATCGTCTACTTCGTCTGGGAACAGGCGTTCAAGAACTTCACGGCCGGCTACGGCGCCGCGTCGGCCTACGTGCTCGCGCTCGCCCTGCTCGTCGTCGTGGTCGTCCTGCGCGTGCTGCGCCGGCCGGGGAAGGCACTGCGATGACGGCCCGGCTCGAAGTACCCGCGACCCGCGTGCTGTCCGTGCCGCGCCGGCCCCGCCTGCCGTTCAGCCCGTGGCACCTGCTGCTCGTGCCCCTGGCGCTGGTGTTCGCGGCGCCGCTGGTGTGGCTGCTGCTCAGCTCCGTGATGAGCAACGCCGAGATCAACCGGTTCCCGCCGGCGCTGTGGCCGTCCCATGTGGACTTCGCCGGGTACCGCTACGTCTTCGAGAACGCGCTCTTCGTCCGCTGGTTCACGAACTCGCTCATCGTCTCCGCGGTGACCGTCGTGTCGAACCTGCTCTTCGGCGCGCTGGGCGGGTACGCGTTCGCGCGGATGCGGTTCACCGGCTCGCGGACGATGCTCGCGCTGATGGTCGCCACCATGGCGATCCCGTTCCAGCTCACCATGATCCCGACGTTCCTGGTGATGAAGAAGCTCGGCCTGATCGACACCCTCGGCGCGCTCATCGTGCCGTCGCTGGTGACGCCGTTCGCGGTGTTCCTGCTGCGCCAGTTTTTCCTGTCCCTGCCGCGCGAGCTGGAAGAGGCGGCGTGGATCGACGGCTGCTCGCGGCTGCGCGTGCTGTTCACCATCGTGCTGCCGTTGTCGCGGCCCGCGCTGAGCACGGTGGCCGTGCTGACGTTCCTGAGCACGTGGAACGACCTGACCTGGCCGCTGATCGCGATCAACCACGACACGACGTACACGCTGCAGCTGGGACTCACGACGTTCCAGGGCCAGCACCACACGAACTGGGCCGCGGTGATGGCGGGCAACGTCATCACGGTGCTGCCCGTGCTGCTGGCGTTCCTCGGCGCGCAGAAGACGTTCGTCCAGTCCATCACCTCCAGCGGGCTCAAGGGCTGACGTCCGCGCCCACCTCCACCTCACCCCGATCGGACCTCGCATGACCCCCAAGATCACCTTCGTCGGCGCGGGCAGCGTCGTGTTCACCCAGGGCCTGCTGGCCGATCTGTTCGCCTACCCGGAGCTGGACGGCGCGCACATCGCCCTGCACGACATCGACCCGGACCGGCTGGCGACCGCGCTGGCCGCGGCCCGGCGGATCGCCGCGGTGCGGGGCGTCAAGCCGGTGCTGACCGCCCACGCCGACCGCCGGGAAGCCTTGGCGGGCGCGGACTTCGTCGTGAACATCGTCCAGATCGGGATGGCCGAGGCGACGCGCACCGACTTCGAGGTCCCGGCGCGCTACGGCCTGCGCCAGACCATCGGCGACACCCTCGGCATCGGCGGGATCTTCCGCGCGCTGCGGACGTTCCCCTTCCTCAAGGCGCTCGGCGCGGACATCGCCGACGTCTGCCCGGACGCCTGGCTGCTGAACTACACCAACCCGATGGCGATGAACGTCCAGTACCTGAGCGAGGTCACCGGGCTGACGCGGGTCGTCGGGCTCTGCCACTCGGTGTACTGGACCGTGCACGGGCTCGCCGAGCTCGTCGGGGTGCCGTTCGACGAAGTCACCTACGTCGCGGCGGGCGTCAACCACCAGGCGTGGGTGCTGCGGTTCGAGCACGCGGGCGCCGACCTCTACCCGCGGCTGCGCGAGCTGGCCGAGACCGACGGGCAGCTGCGGCGGCGCGTCCGCTTCGACATGCTGCGCCGGCTCGGCTACTACCCGACGGAGACCAGCGAGCACTCCGCCGAGTACGTGCCGTGGTACCTCGGGCACGACTCCGAGATCGAGCGCCTCCGCCTGCCGATCGGGGCCTACCTCGGCATCGTCGCGGAGAACGAAGCCGAGTACGAACGGACCCGGCGGGCGATCGCGGCCGACGAACCGCTGCCGGTCGAAGGCACGGGCGAGTACGCGCCGCAGATCGTCCACAGTGTCCTGACCGGTACCCCGCGGACCGTCTACGGCAACGTCGTCAACCGGGGCCTGATCGAGAACCTGCCGGCCGGCGGTGTCGTCGAGGTGCCGTGCCTGGTCGACGGCACCGGCGTCCGGCCGACCCGGATCGGCGCGCTGCCGCCGCAGCTCGCCGCGCTCAACCGGACGTACCTGAGCGCCAACGACCTCGTCGTGCGCGCGGCCGTCGAGGACGACCCCCGCCACATCCGGCACGCCGCGATGACCGACCCGGCCACGGCGGCCACGCTGCCGGTCGAGCGGATCTTCGAGCTGTGCGACGACCTCGTCCGCGCGCACGGCGACCGGCTCCAGCCCGCGCTGCGCGCCGTCCTCGGCCGCTGACCTTCGAGACCAGGAGAACCATGTCGCACACCCTCGACGAGATCACCAGCCAGCCGTCGTGCTGGGCTCGCGTCCTGCGGGAGCTGCCGGACCACGCGCCCGCGCTGCCCGCGCCGGGCGAGCGCGTCGTGGTCATCGGCTGCGGGACGTCGTTGTTCATGGCCCAGAGCTACGCGCGGCTGCGCGAAGACGCGGGCCAGGGCGTCACCGACGTCTTCGCGGCGTCGGAAGCGCGGCTCGACCGCCCGTACGACCGGGTGCTCGCGATGACCCGCTCCGGCACGACGACGGAGATCCTCGACGCGCTCGGCCGCGTCCGCCCGGGCACCCGCGTCACGACGATCACCGCGGTGGCCGGTTCTCCGGCGGCCCGCGTGTCCGACGACGTCGTCTGCCTGCCCTACGCCGACGAGTGTTCGGTGGTGCAGACCCGGTTCCCGACGACGCAGCTGCTGCTCCTGCGCGCCCACCTGGGGTTGCCGGTGGAGCGGGCCCTCGGCGACGTCACGCGGGCGCTCGCGGAGCCGCTCGACGCGTTCGTGGCGGCGTCCCAGATCTCCTTCCTGGGCACGGAGTGGTCCGTGGGACTGGCGAACGAGGCGGCGCTGAAGGTCCGCGAGGCCGCGGCGTGGTGGACGGAGTCGTACTCGGCGATGGAGTACCGCCACGGCCCCATCGCGGTGGCGGCCCCGGGCCGGGCGGTCTGGAGCCTGGCCCCGCTCGACGCCGACCTGGTGTCCCGCGTCGAGGCGACGGGCGCTTTCCTGCGGCAGGGCAGGCTGGACCCGCTGGCCGAGCTGGTCGCGATCCAGCGGCTGGCGGTCGTGCTGGCGGAGCGGGCGGGGCGGGACCCGGACCGGCCGGCCCACCTGACCCGGTCGGTGGTGCTGGCGAGCTGACGGACCGGAGGTAAGGTCGGCGCATCGTTCCGCGGTTCAGCCCAGCAGCCGTAGCCCGGCACCGCGCCTCACGGCCGGTGCGCGCACTCAGCTCGCGGAGGTCGCCCATGCTCGGTGAGTACACCGGCGAGGGCGGCACGTTCCCCCGGTACTCGCTGGACGCGGCCGGAGTCCGGCCGTGGTGGGCCCGCGACGAGCCGCCGGCGGTGATCGCCGGGCGCTACGAGGTCGGCGGCCTGATCGGCAGCGGCGCCACGGCCCGCGTCTACCAGGCCTACGACCAGCTGCTGCGCCGGGACGTCGCGGTCAAGGTGTACGACCGGGGCGCGGTGGCCGTGGACCAGCTGCGCCGGACCCGGGAGAAGGCCATCCAGGCCAGCATCGACCACCCCCGCGTCGTCGCCCTGTACGACAGCGGCACCGACGGCGACCGCCCGTACCTGGTGATGCAGCTGGTGTCGGGGGAGAACCTCGCGCAGCGCCTGCTGGCCGGGCCGATGCCGGTCGAGCGGGTCACGGAGCTGGCGGCCGAGCTGGCCGGAGCGCTGGCCCACGTCCACGACCGGCGGATCGTGCACCGGGACCTCAAGCCCGCCAACGTCCTGCTCGGCGGCGACGGCCCGCTCATCTCCGACTTCGGCATCGCCCACGAGCTGGGGTCGACGCACGTCACCGGCACCGGCCTGGTGACCGGCACGGCCGCGTACCTGGCCCCGGAGCAGGTCGCCGGCGAGCGGGCCGGGCCGGCGGCCGACGTCTACGCGCTCGGCCTGATCCTGCTGGAGTGCCTGACCGGCCGGCGCGAGTACCCCGGCACGCCGGCCGAATCGGTGACGGCGCGGCTGCACCGGTCGCCGCGCGTTCCCGGGGATCTGCCCGCACCGCTGGCCCACGTCCTCGACCGGATGACCGCCCGGGAACCGGATCGGCGTCCCACCGCCGGTGAGGTTCTGCGGCTGCTGCGGGAGCCGGTGGCGGCCCGGGCACCGCGTCGGCGCAAGCTCGTCGCGGCCGGCGGTCTCGCGACCGCGGCCACCGCGGTGGTGCTCGGCGTGCTGCTCACCGGGCCGGACGCCGCGGCGCCCGGTGCGGGTGGGGAGCCCGTCGGATCGGTCGTCCCGGGCAGCCCGGTGCCGCCGTCGGTCGCCGTGTCACCGCCCGCGTCGACCGTCCTGATGGGGTCGCGCGAAGCGGCGGTGGTGCCCCGGCCGGTCACGTCGGACGCGGTGGACGGACCGCCCGCGAACAACGGCAAGGCCAAGGGCAAGACCCGGGGGAACGGCCCGGCGAAGGGCAAGGGGCCGACCGGTCACTGACGCTTCACGGCGCTTCGGCCGGGCGCTGCACGCCGAGGGCGACCGCCCGCAGCAGCGTCGTGAGCTGTTCGCGGAACCGCAGAGCACTGTGCGCCCACCGGGGCACCTCGTCGTAGAGCTGCCGCAGGGTCGGCGACGGCCGGGACAGCTGGAACAGGTACGCCGCGCAGCTCATCGCCGCCGTCAGGAGGGTCCGGGCGCCCTCGGCGTCCAGGCCGTCGCCGGCCTCGACCAGGGCCGCCGTCATCGCGTCGAACGCCTCGGAGGCGGCGGTCTTGTAGCCGCGCGCCCGCTCCAGCCGGACCGCGCCCTCCAGGCTGAGCCCGACGTGCGTCTGCAGGTCGCAGAACAGGGGGAGCGCGTCCAGTGACCCGGCGACGGCCTCGGCGACCTCGACCGGGCCCAGCCGGCGGTCTGCCGGGACGGCCAGGTCGGCCAGCAGCCGCGAGCGCCAGTCCGCCCAGCCCTGTTCCGCCAGTTCGAGCAGCAGCTCTTCGCGGGATTCGAAGTACCGGCGCAGCGCCGACGGGTGCAGGCCGACCCGGCTCGTCACCTCGGTGAGGGTGACCTCGCGCACGCCACGCTCGACCGCGAGCTCGCGCGCGGCGGTCAGCAGGGCGGTCTTGCGCACCTCTTTGTCCTGGTCGGAGCGGGCGCGCTGGCGAGGCTGGGTCACCCGACCACGATAACGCAACCGCTTTGACTTAACTCTGCGGCACGCGTACGTTCGAATTAACGCAAAGGCATTGCGTTAACGAAGGAGCTTCCCATGGGTTCAGTGTTTTTCGTGACCGGCTCGTCGCGCGGCCTCGGCCGGCAGATCGCCGAGCGGGCCCTCGCCGCCGGCCACCGCGTCGTCGCGACCGCCCGGGACCCGCGGTCCCTGGACGACCTCGTAGCCCGCTACGGCGACCGCGTCCACGTCGAGCCGCTGGACGTCACCGACCCGGCGGCCGCCGAAGCCGCGGTGGCCGCCGGCGTCGCCGCGTTCGGCCGGATCGACGTCGTGGTCAACAACGCCGGCCAGGGCGACCGGGCGTCCCTCGAAGACACGACGCTGGACGTCTTCCGCCGGCAGATCGAGACGAACTTCCTGGGCACGGTCTACGTCACCAAGGCCGCGGTGCCGGTGCTGCGCGGGCAGGGCGGCGGCCGGATCATCCAGATCTCGTCCGTCGGCGGCCGCGTCGGCAGCCCGGGGATGACGGCGTACCAGTCGGCGAAGTGGGCGGTCGGCGGGTTCACCGAAGCGCTCGCCGCCGAGGTCGCCCCGCTCGGCATCAAGCTCACGGTCCTCGAGCCGGGCGGGATGCGCACCGACTGGGGCGGCGCGTCGATGACCACGCCGCCGATCAGCGAGCCGTACGAGGCGACGGTCGGCGCGTCGGCCCGGGCGATGGCCGACTTCGAGCGGCACGCGAACAGCGACCCGCGGAAGGTCGCCGACCTGGTGCTCACCGTCGCGGGCCTCGACGAGCCGCCGTTGCGCCTGCTGGCGGGCAGCGACGCCTACGAGTACGGGCGCGAGGCGTGGCAGCACCGCGTCGACACCGACGCGAAGTGGGCGCACCTGAGCACGTCCACCGACGACGCCGAATCCGGCGACGCGTGGCGCCTCCAGCGCGGCAAGAGCCTGCCCGACGTGCGGGCCTGACCGACACCGACGAGTGGTCGGAGGTTCCGGAAGGCCGATTGGTGGGTAGCCCACAGGTGTGAGGCTGAGCAGGCCCTGCCTGCGGGACTAGTGAGAGGTGATCACAATGAGCCAGGGCGATGCTCCGGTCGGGCGATCGGTGAAGACGGCGGCCGCCGGTGTCCGGGATCTCGCCGCGGAAGCGGCACGAGTGGGCGCGGCCGCGGCCGTGCGGGCGGTGGAGATCACCGACCGCAAGCTGTCGGAGAGCGCGGACGAGCTCGCGAAGGTCGGCCGCTCGGCGACCAAGGACTTCGACAAGAGCACCCGTTCGTCCCGCCGTGACGTGCGAAAGCACTCGGTCGCCGCTCGCGACGAGGTGCTGTCCCGTGCGGTGAAGCTGCGCGACCCGGGCCGCAAGGCGGCCCAGGCGATCGCGACGGTGGCGGGCTCGACGGGCGAGTCGAACCGCAAGCGGCGCAAGGCGGTCGCGACGGCGAAGCGCGACCTCGCGGTGGCGCTGGAGGAAGCGAAGAGCGTGGCGCGCGGAGACCGGTCCCGCCGGTCCCGCTGGCCGTGGCTCCTGGCACTCGGCGCGGTGGCCGCGGGAATCGTGGCCGTCGTGCAGGTGCGGCGGTCGAACCCGCTGGTGGAGGAGGAGAAGGCCACGGAGCCGGCGGCGACCCCGGCGCCCGCTTCCGTGCCGGCTTCCGTGCCGGCCGACAAGGCGGTCCCGCCGGCGCCCACCCCGCCCGCGGCCCCGAAGCCGCCGGCCCCCAAGTCGCCCACCGGAGCCAACGGCCACGCAGCGGCGGGCAAGACGGAGAACAAGAGCCGGTAGCCGAACCGGCCCCGAGCCGGGGCGCTGTCCGAACGGACGGCGCCCCGGCTTTTCGTCTTTTTTTCGATCTCTGTGACGAGATCTCCGATTCCCGAGTTATTTCCACGTGGCAGCGGGTCTCCTGGCGGACAGGTTCCCGGTCGATCAGCCGCGCTCGTTCTCCAAGTGCTGACGTCGGAGTCACCGCGCCGCTGATCGCCGCCGCGCATCCGAGCTGTCGACGGATTGTCGACGGCCCCTGGCACGGTGGGCTTCCTGTTCCGGGAGGGAACACGTCGGCCGGGTTCCGGCCGACCGACTTCGGCGACTGCCGGTGGGGAGTACCAGGGTGAAAGTACGGATGAGCGGGCCCCGATCGCGGGGTCTGCGGATGGTCATGAGTCTCGCGGTGGTCGCGGGAGTGTGCGTGGGGCTGCCGGTGGCGGCCGCCGCGCCGGCGGCGGCGGTCGGCACGGTGCAGGTGGTCGTGGGACCGCTGTCGGTGAGCAACTCGGCGTCGCCGAAGTTCGCGCCGTCGGCCGTGTGCCCGGCCGGTACCAAGGTGCTCGGCGGGGGTGGCTGGGCGCAGGTCCAGGCGCGGACCCCGGAGTCGGAACGGGTGGTGCTGTCCGAAATGCGACCCGCACCCTCGACGACCGGCGGCCGGGACACCTACGAGGCGGGCGCGTTCGAGCTGTCGCCCGGAACGACCGCCGACTGGTCGGTGCAGGCGTTCGCGATCTGCGCGCCGCCGATCGCGGGGATGCACCTGGTCGTCGGCCGGTCGATCTCGTCCAACTCGACGCAGATCGCGAGGGCGGACTGCGGGTCGGACAACGAGGCCGTGCTCGGCCTCGGTACGCAGGTCCTGGGCGCCGACGGGCAGGCCACGCTGGTCTACGAGTTCGCCGAGACGTTCCGGGTGGCGCAGGCGAAGGCGCTGGAGGACGCCGACGGGTTCGCCGGCATCTGGGAGCTCGACGTGTTCGCGGTCTGCGCTCCCTTCCCGCGCAACTACGGGACCAGCTTCGGGCTCTCGACGCCCACGACCCCGAACTCCGACCCGGTGCAGGTCGCGTTCTCCCGCTGCGGCAACGGCAACGGCAGCAAGACGCTGGGCGTCGGTGCCGCGGTCAACAGCCCGCTGCCCGGCATCGGCCTGCAGGTGGTCTTCCCGGGCAGCCAGCTGGAGTCGGCGGCCGTCGAGGCGACGCCGACCGGCGCCACCTGGGGACCGACGGCGGTGCAGGGCATCTGCGGCGACTGATCCGCGGCCCGGGAGGGGCGGGCCGGCGCCGGCCCGCCCCTCCCGGGAAAGATCCGCGGCTCGTGCGCGCAATGCCACTCTTCTGCGAAATCCGGCGTCCGATCCGCGGATGAGCGCGCGAAGTCGTAGCCGCCGGGTTACTGTCTTCCCTGCGGGCCGGCGCGCCCCCTCCCCCTCGGCGCGCCGGCCCGCTCCTTTGCCTCAGTTGGGCCAGCCCGGCACAGTCAGCCGAACGCTGTAGAGCCCGAAGTTCCCGCTCTCGTTCCCGGCGGACGGCGTGCCGGACGTGATGTACAGCGTCTGGCCGTCCGGGCCGCCGAACGCGGCGTTGGTCGCGTTCGGCCCGGCGGAGATCGTGCCCAGGGCCTGACCGGACGGGGCGAACACGTGGACGACGCCGTCCCCGTAGGTCACCTGGTACACGTTGCCCGCGCAGTCGATCGTGCCGCCGTCGGTGCCGCCCAGGGACGCGAAGTCGCCGCGGGCGCCGGTGCTGCCGTCGGCGTCGACCGGGTAGCGGTAGATCTTGCCGGTGGCGTTGCCGCCCACGTAGAGCGTCTTGCCGTCGGGGGACAGCTCGATGCCGTTGGGTTCGCGGATGGTGTCGTCGATCAGGGAGACGACGCCGTCGCGGACGCGGAACACCCCGGTCTTGCCGGCCATCCCGTCCGGGCGGTCCGCCCGCTGGAAGTCGGGGTCGGTGAAGTACACCGTGCCGTCCGGGCCTTCGGTGACGTCGTTGGGCGAGTTGAACGCCCGGCCCTGGAAGTTCGCCGCGAGCGTGGTGCGTTGCCCGGTCGCGAGGTCGTAGCGGGAGACGCTGCGCCGGTCGTGCGTCGCCGCGATGAGGGACGTGCCGTCGCGGTCCAGCGCCAGCCCGTTGCTGCCCGCGTCGGCGATGACGGTGGTGAACGCGCCGGTCGCGGGGGAGTAGCGCAGGACGTCCGACGGCTGGACGTTCTCCGCGCCCGCGCCGTCGTGCATGTTCGTCAGCAGCAGCGTCTGGCTCGCCTTGTCCCAGGTCGGGCCTTCGAGGAAGTTGAAGCCGTCGCGGATCTCGGTCGCGTTGAGGTGGGCCGACGGCAGCGGGGAGCCGAACGGGCCTGGCGGGCACGGGCCGCCGGCCGGCTGGGTCGTGCCGCCGGGCAGTTTCCACGCCTGGTTCGCGCCGCCCGTGCAGGTCCAGGTCTGCAGCCGGGTGCCGTCCGCGCCGGAGCCGCCGGTCGCGTCGAGGCACTTGCCGGACGCGGTGTTGACGAGGCCGTCGCCCTGGGCCGCCCAGCGCTGGGCGCCGGTGCCGTTGCAGGCGTAGACCTGCACCGCGGCGCCGTTCCGGGTCGACCCGCCCGCCACGTCCAGGCACTTGCCCGACGCGGCCACGACCGTGCCGTCCGTGCCGGTGGTCCACTGCTGGGCCGCTCCGCCGGTGCACGACCAGAGCTGCACGCGGGTGCCGTCGGCGCTGCCGGGGACGTCGACGCACTT
This sequence comes from Amycolatopsis sp. NPDC114505, assembly GCF_055633615.1. Lineage (NCBI taxonomy): Bacteria > Bacillati > Actinomycetota > Actinomycetes > Pseudonocardiales > Pseudonocardiaceae > Amycolatopsis > Amycolatopsis sp. NPDC114505. The sequence goes on from NZ_JBVKDV010000002.1 coordinate 1,545,815, forward strand.
GCCGCCGATGCCGGTGATCGGGCCGGGGCCGGCCGCCGCGGCCGGGACGGCGACCGCCAGGCCGCCCGCGGCGAGGGCGGCGGCCACGGCCCACCGTCCGAAGTGGACTCTCACACGGGCGGGCGGTTTTCGGGAACCGGACGGGGAGACCATGCCACTCCTCACGAATGCGGAGACAGTGGCGGCTGTCGGGAAGCTCGGGAAACCGGCCCGGCTTGAAGGCGTGAGGATGATCGTAAGTACTCGTGATTTTCGGTGTCAAGACTCGCGCTTCCACTGGGCGGAAGAGCCGGCCGGATCGCGTCCGGTGTGACGTGGGTCGGCTTGAGAGGATGACCCCATCGCGCATAATGAGCACCTGACCGACCGCTTAGCATGTGCCGGGTACCACACCGCGAAGGAGACACACAGCCGTGAACTCGTTCAAGGATCGCGTCGCGATCGTCACCGGGGCCAGCCGGGGCATCGGCCTCGGGATCGCGAAGACGCTCGTCGAGCGCGGGGCCAAGGTGTGCATCACCGCGCGCAAGCCCGAGGCCCTCGAGGAAGCCGTCAACGAGCTCGGCGGCCCCGACGTCGCCATGTTCGTGCCCGGCAAGTCCGACGACACCGACCACCAGGACGAGGCCGTCGCGAAGACGATCGAGACCTTCGGCCGGCTCGACTACCTGGTCAACAACACCGGCATCAACCCCGTCTACGGGTCCACCCTCGACATCGACCCCGCCGCCGCGGCGAAGATCCTCGGCGTCAACGTCCTCGCGCCGCTCGGCTGGACCAAGCGCGCCCGCGACGCGTGGATGGGCGAGCACGGCGGCGCCGTCGTCAACGTCGCCTCCGTCGCCGGCCTCGGCGCGTCGCCCGGCATCGGCATGTACGGCGTCAGCAAGGCCGCGCTGATCCGGCTGACCGTCGAGCTCGGCGCCGAGCTGGGGCCGAAGATCCGGGTCAACGCCGTCGCGCCCGCCGTCGTCAAGACGAAGTTCGCCACCGCGCTCTACGAAGGCCGCGAAGAAGAGGTCTCGGCGGCGTACCCGATGAAGCGCCTCGGCGTGCCGGCCGACATCGCCGGCGCCGTCGCGTTCCTGCTGTCCGACGACGCGAGCTGGATCACCGGCCAGACGATGGTCCTCGACGGTGGCGTGACCCTGGGTGGTGGCCTGTGACCGGCGTCGTCGTCACCGGGGGTGGCGGGGGCATCGGTGCCGCGCTGGCCCGCCGCTTCGCCGCGGACGGCGCCCAGGTCGTCGTGGCCGACCTCGACGGCGACAAGGCCGCCGAGGTGGCCGCGGAGGTCAAGGGCACGGCGTTCGCGGGCGACGTCGCGAGCGTCGACGGCGTCGCGAAGCTGATCGAGAGCGCGCGGAGCACGTTCGGCGGCGAGATCGACGTCTTCTGCGCCAACGCGGGCATCGCGCCCTTCGGCGGCGCGGAAAGCCCCGAAGAGGTCTGGGCGCGCACGTGGGAAGTCAACGTCATGTCCCACGTCCGCGCGGCGAACCAGCTGCTCCCGGCGTGGCTCGAGCGCGGTCAGGGCCACTTCATCGCGACGGTCTCCGCGGCTGGCCTGCTCACCAGCCTCGGCTCGGCGCCGTACTCGGTGACCAAGCACGGCGCGCTGGCCTTCGCGGAGTACCTCTCGGCGACCTACCGGCACCGCGGCATCACGGTGCAGGCGATCTGCCCGCAGGGCGTGCGCACCGCGATGCTGGAGAGCACCGGCACCGCCGGGCAGCTGCTGATGGGCGCGTCGGCGATCGAGCCCGAGCAGGTGGCGGACGCGCTGTTCGCGGCCATCGAGGCGAAGCAGTTCCTCGTCCTGCCGCACCCGGAGGTCGCGGACTACTACGCGGCCCGAGCGACGCAGACCGACCGCTGGCTCGGCGGGATGAACAAGCTGCAGCGCAAGGTCGAAGCGGCCCTCGAGGCCGAATGAACTGGCAGCCGGAGGTCGACGAGATCGCGCGGCGGCGCGAGCTGGCCGAGCGCATGGGCGGGCCGGAGAAGGTGGCCCGCCAGCACGCCGCCGGGCGCTCGACGGTCCGCGAGCGGATCGCGGCCCTCGTCGACCCCGGCAGCTTCGACGAGATCGGGGCGCTCGCCGGCACGGCGTCCTATGTGGACGGCGCGCTGGAGTCGTTCACCCCGGCCAACTTCGTCATCGGCACCGCGCGGCTCGACGGCCGCAGGGTCGCCATCGGCGGCGACGACTTCACCGTCCGCGGTGGCGCCGCCGACGCCGCGATCATGGAGAAGCAGGTCCACGCCGAGCGGCTCGCGAACGAGCTCGGCCTGCCGATGGTGCGGCTGATCGAGGGCACCGGGGGCGGCGGCAGCGTCAAGATGCTGGAGCAGCACGGGTTCACCTACGTCCCGGTCAACCCGGGCTGGGACCTCGTGGTGGACAACCTTTCGACGGTGCCGGTGGTCGCGCTCTGCCTCGGGCCGGTCGCCGGGCTCGGCGCCGCCCGGGCGGTGATGGCCCACCTGAACCTCCTGGTCGAGGACGTCGGGCAGCTGTTCGTCGCCGGGCCGCCGGTGGTGAAGCACGCGACGGGGGAGGACCTCACCAAGGAGGAGCTGGGCGGCGCGGACGTCCACCGCCGCAGCGGCGCGATCGACCGGATCGTGGCGTCCGAAGCCGAGGCTTTCGCGGTGCTGAAACAGTTCCTGTCGTACCTTCCGTCCTCTGTGGACGCACTGCCGCCGGTCGGGTCCACTTCGGACCCGGCGGACCGGCGTGACGAGGCACTGCTGTCACTGGTGCCGCGCAACCGCCGGCACCCCTACCGGCTGCGTCCGCTGCTCGACGGCGTCTTCGACGAAGGTTCGGTGTTCGACTACGCGGTGTCGGGCGGCTCGGCCTACGCGGGCCTCGCGCGGCTGAACGGCCACCCGGTCGGCGTCCTCGCCACCGACCCGTACCGCGGCGCGACGCTGACCCCGGAGGGCGCCGACGTCATGACGCGGCTGGTCGACCTCTGCGAGACGTTCCACCTGCCCCTGGTGTCGCTGACCGACCAGGCGGGCATGGTGATCGGCGCGGCGGCCGAACGCGCGGGCGCGATCCGCCACGGCGCCCGCGCGGTGACGGCGGTCTACCAGGCAAGGGTCCCGATGGCCGAGGTGATCGTCCGGCGCGTGTTCGGCGTCGGCGGCGCGGGCCAGGTCAACCGCCACCGGCTGGTCCGCCGCTGGGCGTGGCCGTCTGGCGACTGGGGATCCCTCCCGATCGAGGGCGGCATCGAAGCGGCGTACCGCGCCGAACTCGACACGGCCGACGACCGCGAGGCGCGGATCGAGGAGATCCGCAACCGCCTGGACGCGGTGCGCTCACCATTCCGCACGGCGGAGCGGTTCTCGGTCGAGGACGTCATCGACCCGCGCGAAACCCGCGCCCGCCTGTGCGACTGGGTACCGGACGCGTACGCGGTGCTGCCGAAGCTGCTCGGCCGCCCGTCGTTCGGCATGCGGCCCTAGACCACCCGGTACCAGTGCGGCCGCAGCTCTTCGAGGCCCACGGGTTTGCCGCCGGGCCGGTCGAACATCCGGACCCCGTCCCCGAGCAGCACCGGGACCGGCATCGCGAGGATCTCGTCGAGCAACCCGGCTTCGAGGCACTGCCGGGCGATGTCGGCGCCGAGGACGTTGACGTACTTCTCGCCGGCCGCCTCCTTCGCCGCCGCGACGGCGCCGACAAGGTTGTCGGCGAACGTGACGCCGGGGGCCGGCGCCGCGGGACGGTGGGTGAGCACGACCTGCGGTCCCTCCCAGCCGCCGCCGAAGGCCTTGCCCTCGCGCTCCGGGTCGCCGCGGTGCGGGTCGTCGCCGCCGTACGTGCGGCGGCCGACGAGCAGCGCGCCGATCTCCGGGATCAGCTCGTCGACCAGCGGGTCCGGGCCCAGGTACGGGGTCAGCCAGGACATGTCGCCGCCAGGGCCGGCGATGAAGCCGTCGATCGAGCAGCTGAAGCCGTAGAGCAGTTTCGCCATGATGTCTCCTTTGGGCCGGTTCGCGGACTTCAGTACTGACGGCCGGGGCCGGGAAAAGTCATCGGCTTCACCCGGCCGTGTCCGGAACGCGACAGGATCACCACGGACCGTTGACAACGGTGTCAGCCCGCGAGGACCGTTCCGGAACGCAGTGGCTCGATTACTTGTGCTCAACGGCGAAGGACAAGTGACATGGTCTTGCGTACCCTCCTGCGGCTCACCGCCGCCACCGCCCTGGCCGCCGCCGGCCTGATCCCGACGCCCGCGTCCGCGGCCCAACTGGTCACCGATCCGGCGTCCCTGGTGAACCCCTTCATCGGCACCTCCAACGCCGCCGACGACTTCCCCGGCGCGGACGTCCCGTTCGGGATGCTCCAGTGGAGTCCCGACACACCCAGCCGCCCCGACGGCGGCGGGTACGAGTACAAGGACTCGTCCATCACCGGCTTCAGCCTGACGCACCTGTCCGGCCCGGGCTGCGGCGCCGACGGCGACGTCCCGATCCTGCCGACGGTCGGCGCGGTGAACACCGGCGCGAGCGTGTCCTTCAGCCACGGCAACGAATCCGCGAGCCCCGGGGCCTACTCGGTGAACCTCGGCAACGGCGTGAACACCGAGCTGACCGCGGCGCTGCGGTCGGGGATCGGCCGGTTCACGTTCCCCTCGACCTCCCAGGCGAACCTGCAGTTCAAGCTCAACGGCAGCCAGAACGGCACGTCCAACCAGACGTGGACGGTGGTCAGCCCGACCGAAGTCTCCGGTTCGGTCACCTCCGGGCACTTCTGCGGCGCCGGGTTCACCTACACGCTCTACTTCGACGTCGTGTTCGACCGCGCGTTCAGCTCCAGCGGCACGGCCGCGGCGACGGCGGTGACCCCGAAGGCGTCGCCGGGCAAGCTGCACGGCACCGCGGCTTCGAAGGTCGCGGCAGCCCCGGACGCCGGCCCGGGCAGCGCGTACGTCCGGTTCGACACGACGAGCAACCCGACGGTGCAGGCCAAGGTCGGCATCTCCTACGTCTCGGTGGCCAACGCCGTCGCGAACCGCGCCGCCGACATCCCGGCGTTCGACTTCGCCGCGACCAAGCAGGCCGCGCACGACAGCTGGAACTCCCTGCTCGGCCGGATCCAGGTGGCCGGCGGCACGGCGGCGCAGCAGCGCGTCTTCTACACCGCGCTGTACCACTCGCTGTTGCACCCCAACGTGTTCTCCGACCGCAACGGCCAGTACATCGGCTTCGACAACCAGGTCCACACCGTCGCGAGTGGACACTCGGCGCACTACGCCAACTTCTCCGGCTGGGACATCTACCGCACGCAGGCGCAGCTGTCCGCGTTGCTCGCGCCCGCGCAGACGAGCGACATCGCGCAGTCGATGATCGCCGACTACGCCCAGGGCGGCGGGCTGCCCAAGTGGTCGCAGAACAACGGCGAGACGTACGTGATGGTCGGTGACCCCGGCACGGCGATCCTCGCGAGCTACTACGCCTTCGGGGCCCGGAACTTCGACACTTCGGCGGCGCTGCAAGCGATGCTGAAGGAAGCGAGCGTGCTCAACAACGTCCGGCCGGGGCTCAACGCGACCAACGCGCCGGGGTACCTGCCGGCCAACGGCACCTACCAGTGCTGCAACTTCTACGGCCCGGTCTCGACGCAGCTGGAGTACGACACGGCGGACTTCGCGCTCTCGGCGTTCGCCGGCGCGCTGGGGGACACCGCGAACCAGCAGTTCTACGCCGGGCGCGCGCAGAACTGGAAGAACACCTTCAACCCGGCCAGCGGGTTCATGCAGCCCAAGGACGCGGGCGGCGGCTGGACCGGCGGCTTCAACCCGGCGAGCGGCTCGAACTTCGTCGAGGGCACGTCGTGGCAGTACACCGGCATGGTGCCGTTCAACGTGGCGGGCCTCGCCGCCGCGCGTGGCGGAAACGCGTCGCTGATCAGCTACCTCGACAGCGTGCTGGCCGGGTTCCACGGCAGCGGCGGGTCGCAGGCCGACCTCGGCAACGAGCCGAGCCTGGAGCTGCCGTGGGAGTACGACTACGTCGGGCAGCCGTACAAGACGCAGAAGGTCGTCCGGCAGGTGCAGGACCAGATCTGGACCGACGCGCCGGGCGGGCTGGCCGGCAACGACGACCTCGGCGCGATGAGCGCGTGGTACGTGTTCTCGGCGCTGGGTTTCTACCCGATGACGCCGGGGACGGCGGACCTGGCGCTGGGCAGCCCGCTGTTCACGCAGGCGGTGGTGACGCTGCCGAGCGGGAACACGCTGACGGTGAACGCGCCGGCGGCGGCGGACAACGCGCCGTACGTCCAGAGTGCGTCGTGGAACGGCTCGGCGTGGAACAACGCCTACGTGCCGACGTCGGCTCTCGTGTCGGGCGGGACGCTGGCGTTCACCTTGGGGACCTCGGCGAACACGTCCTGGGCGGCGTCGAACCCGCCACCGTCGTACGACGGGACGCTGCCGCACCTGGGCCCGTTGTCGTCGGGAGTCGCGGGCAAGTGCGCGGACGTGGCGACCAGCGGAACGGCGAACGGGACGCACGTGCAGCTGTACACGTGCAACTCGAGCGGCGCCCAGAAGTGGTTCGCCGGCCCGGGCGGGACGTTCCAGGCGCAGGGCGGGTGTCTCGACGTGAGCAACAGCGGCACGGCGAACGGCACGAAGGTCCAGCTGTGGCAGTGCAACGCCTCCGGCGCCCAGACGTGGCAGGCGGGCGCGGGCGGGTCGCTGGTGAACCCGCAGTCGGGCCGCTGCCTGGACGACCCGGGCAGCACGACGACGGACGGGACCCAGCTGCAGATCTACGACTGCAACCAGAGCGCGGCCCAGAAGTGGACCCACGGCTGACGCCGTCGTGCGGCCTCCGGGGCCGGGTCGCTTAGGCTGAGGCCATGAGCGACTCGACCCCGGAGGAACTGGCCCGAGTTTTGCGAGGCCAGGCCCGGAGCGCCGCGACCACGGCCCTGCGCGAAGGGCTGGAGGACATCGAAGCCCGGCACGGTCAGCACGCCGCCGACGAGGTCGCCGCGCTCATCGACGTCGCCGGGGTGTTCGACGGCCTCACCGAGCGTGCGGCCCCCGCGCGCCGGGACGACCGGAACGACGACGGCGAGTGGGAGTTCAAGCCGCTGACCGGCTACTGATCGTCACTTCCGCCAGTCGTAGCTCAGGGTGGGCGGGTCGTCTGAGCCCTTCGTGACGGTGAGGTGCTGGTCGGGGTGCGCGGCGGCGTACCGGGTTATCTCGGCGTAGATCCGGTCGCGCATGTCCGTGTCCCGGACCTCGAGCGTGGCGCGCTGGCCCAGCGCTTCGGGGTTCACGGTCGAGTCGGTGCGGATCGCCAGGTTCCAGAAGTGCTTCTTGTCGGTCCCCATCCTGGACGGCTTCCTTGGTGGTCCGGCAGGCGCGGGCCCGGTCGTCGAGGTCGGTGGTGCTGCCCTTTTCGACCTTGCCGGCGAGATCGTGGATCCGGTCGAAGATCGCGGTCACCGGTCGATCCGCCCGAGGCCGCTGTCGAGGGTCTTGAGGAAGGCATCGCGGGCGCCGCTGTCGGTGGCATCGTAGGCCTTGGCGGCGGAGTTGATGCTTTCGACGAGGTTCTCGACCTGCTGCTGCGCGGCTTGCAGGTCTTCCTGCCGCGTGGTCAGCCAGACGTCGTAGTCCCCGGCGAACCCACCGGCCCGATCAGTGGCCCCGACATTGGGTGACCCACCGGCGGCGAGAGTGGGCGGTTTCCCGCACCGAGCTTGGCCGCGGCCTTGCGGATGTCCTCGACATCGACCTCGAACCCCACCGGTTTCCTCCCCGTGTGACACGATCTGTCGGCAATGTAACAGTCGGGTCGGGGGAGTGCGGGCGTTCCGGCGGGCTTGGCTTTGCCTGAATCGAGATCTACCGCGAGTAACTTCCGGCGCCTGAACGCCGACATCACCACGGCACCCGCTGGAGGTGCAGACACTGTCGGAGGTCACAGGTGGCGCTGCTCAAGAAGAAGACACCCGAAGAGGTGGCGGCGGAGACATCCGCGAAGGAGCGGCAGCGTCAAGAGCTCGAGGAGCGCAAGCGAGCCCAGCAGGCGGCGAAGGAACGAGAAGCCTTTGACCGATCTCCGGCCGGCCGTGCTCGGGCCGGGTTCAACCGGGGCGATCACGTGTTCCAGTACTCCATCGACGTGATGAACCAGGCGGCGGTCATCGTCGCGATGGTGGGAAGCTCGACGAGCCAGCGGACGAGCGATCCAGTGGCGGTCCTCAACTCGGTGTGCCGGGAGGGCTGGGAGCTCGTGAACGGTTCGTTCGTCTTCGTCGAGCAGGGACAGCAAAGCCGGGACAAGTTCTTGTCATCGGGTCAGAACGTCGCTGTCAAGGGCGAAGTCGTCGGCTACTACCTGTTCAAGCGCTGCGAAGCGAACCAGCGCACTCAGTCCGCCGGATAAGGCGGGAACTTCGGCTCCCGCCGCTCATTCCAGCTGGCCAACCCCTCAACCAGCTCCGGACGCCCGAACGACTCGATCATCAAAGCCGTAGCCTCCCGAGCCGCCTCCTCCAACGGCAACCGAGCCTCCCGCGGGAACTGCGCCTTCATCACCGCCATCGACCGGGGTGCGCTGTACGTCGCCAGTTCCGTCGCGTACGCATGCGCCCGCAACGGCAGCTCCTCCGCCGCGACGACCTCCTGGACCAGCCCGTAGTCCAAGGCCTGCTCCGCCGTGAACGTCCGCCCCGAAAGCAGCAGGTCACGGGCGCGCCCCTCGCCCACCAGGGACGGCAGCAGCTTCGCGATCCCGTACTCCGCGATCAGCCCGCGCCGGGAAAACGCCGTCGTGAACTTCGCGCCCGCCGCGGCGAAGCGGACGTCCGCCGAGCACGCGATCACGAACCCCAGGCCCGCGCAGCCGCCGTTGATCGCCGCCACCACCGGGACTCCCACCGACGATGCCGCCAGGACGTCGCGGAAGTTCTCGTGTCCGCCGCCGGAAGCCGGGGGTGCGGCCGCGATGTCGTCCAGCAACCCCAGGTCGGCGCCCGGGCAGAACGCCTTGCCCGCGCCCGTCACGACGACCGCCCGCACGTCGGGGTCCGCGTCCGCCTGGCGTAGCAGCCCGCCGTAGCGGGCCTGCATCGGCACGTCCATCGCGTTGCTGCGCTCCGGTTTGTCGAACGTCAGCGTGGCGACCCGGCCGTCCGACGCGTACCGGACTCCGTCCACAGTGGACATGGGACCTCCTCGGGATCGCCACCATACTAAGCGGTCGCTTGGAAGAAGGCCAGGTGTGTCACGACTCGCCGAGCCGGGTGCCCCGCCGCCACACCGCGCGCGTGTCGAGCGTGTCGTCGATGTCCGCCGTCGGGTCGCCGTCGACGAGCAGGAGGTCGGCGCGGAGCCCCTCGGCGATGCGGCCCCGGTCGCCGAGGCCGAAGCGGCGGGCGGTGGTCGCCGTCGCGGCGCGCAGTGCCTTCTCGGGCGTCAGCCCGGCGGCCACGAGGTACCGCAGCTCTCGGTGCAAGCTGGCTCCGTGCGCCAGGCCGCCGAAGAAGGTCTCCGCCATGGAAGCGTCCGTGCCGGCCAGGATGTCCACGCCCGCGGCGTCCAGCGCCCGGACGGTCTCCAGCACGTCCTCGAGCTTGCCCTGCGGGTAGCGGTCGTAGCTGGCCCGCAACGTTTCCTCCCACTTGCCGTCGAGGCGGCGGGCGACCCGCGGGTCGTCGGCGAGGTCGCTGCCGGTGATGCCCATCATCGACGCGTCGAGGCAGATGCACGGCACGACGAACATCCCCGCACCGGCGACGAGGTCCACGATCTCCGCGGTGTGCGGCCGGTCCATGAACACGTGGACGACCCCGTCGATGCCGGCTTCGGCGGCCATCCGGGTCGCGTCGAGGGTCAGCGTGTGGGCCACGGTGAGGGCGCCGTACTTCTTGGCCTCGGCGACGCCCGCCTCGAGCGTGGCCTGGTCGAGCATCGGCAGCCCGGGATGCCCCTCGACGCTGCCGTCGTCGATCATGAACTTGATGTAGTCGGAGCCCCGCGCGAGCAGCCGCGGGATGAACGCGGCGGCCTCTTCCGGCGTGGTGGAGAACGGCATCAGCGGCATCACCGGCGGCAGGTCGCCGCCCGGCCGGAACCCTTCCGGCATCAGCTCGCTGGGGTGCCCGCCCGGCGGGGTGATGGCGAAGCCGGACGACCGGATGTCGGCCACCGTGTCGTCCTCGGCGGAGCGCGCCCGGTTCTCGCGGGTGTTCATGCCCTGCATCTCCAGCTCGGTGGTGACGCCGAACCGCAGGGCCAGCGCCCGGGAGCCGGGCGCGGAGTGGACGTGAGCGTCGATCAGCCCGGGCAGCAGGGTGGCGCCCCGGCCGTCGACGACCTCGGCGCCGGCGGGCACGTCGCCGCCGATCCGGCGGATCTTCGGGCCGTCGAGGACGACGGTCCGGACCCCGAGGGCCTTCTCCCCGTCGAAGACCCGGGCTCCGGTGATGGCGGTGGTGGCCATGGTGGCCTCGCTTTCTCGTTCGCAGTTACATACCCAATGCTATGCAGTTTACGACTGGCATGCAAATGCGGGGGGTACTACGATTCAGGGGTGGACAGCGCTGAGGACTCCTTGCTCGACCGGATCGGCCCTGCGCTGTCGCGGCTGCGCCGCCGCACCCCGGCCTCGGGCCGGGACCTGTCCCGCAACCTGGTGCTGAACGTGGTCGCCGACGCTCCGGGCGAGCTGACGGTCGGCGGGCTCGCCGCCGAAATGGGCGTCGCGCAGCCGGTGGCCAGCCGCACGGTCGCGGCCTGCATCGCCGACGGCCTGGTGCGGCGGGCGGCGTCCCAGGCCGACGGCCGCCGGACCGTGCTGGAGCTCACCGAACGCGGCGAAGCGGAGCGAAACCGGTTCGCGGCCGAGCAGCGCCAGGCGTTCGAAGCCATCACCGCCGGCTGGTCGCCGGAGGATCGCACCCAGTTCGCCCGGCTCCTCGTCCGCTACAGCGCCGACGCGGGCGCCTGGTCCCGGAGCCGGCGAGGCCGTTGACGGCGTCGCGGTTCGAAAATGTCGAACCCTTTGTCCGCTCGGAAACCCTTGTGCAATAGTGCTTTCCGCCGCGTCCGCCCGCCGGAAGGACTTCGCCGATGCCGACCACTCCCAGCAGACGCCAGGTCCTCGGTGGCCTCGGCGCCGCCGTCGTCACCTCCGCACTCGCCCCGGCCGCGAACGCCGCCGAAACGGACGCCGGAGCGCACCTCGGCCGGGAGATCGACCTGGGCACGGACTGGCGGTTCGCCCTCGCCAACCCCGACGGCGTCACCGACCCGGACGGCCGCTTCGCCGACGCCGCGAAGCCCGCCTTCGACGACTCGAAGTGGCAGGTCGTCGACGTCCCCCACGACTGGAGCATCGAGCTCCCGCCGACCGCGCGGGGTACCCAGAGCGGGTCCGGCTTCTTCCGCGGCGGCCTCGGCTGGTACCGCCGGACGTTCACCCTGCCGCCCTCGCTCGCCGGCAAACGCGTGTCGGTCGAGTTCGACGGTGTTTGTTCGGACGCGCATGTTCACGTGAACGGTGAGCTGCTCGGCAACCACCCGTACGCCTACACCGGCTTCGCCTTCGACCTCACCGGCCGCCTGCACACCGACGGCCGGACCCCGAACGTCCTCGCCGTGCGGGCGACGAACCCGCTGCCCAGCAGCCGCTGGTACTCAGGCAGCGGGATCTACCGCAAGGTCCGGCTGGTCGTCACCGAGCCGGTGCACGTCGCCCGGCACGGCACCTTCGTCACCACCCCCGACGTCGCCGCCGGCCGCGGCACCGCCAAGGTGGCCACGGACGTCGTGAACGACTCCGCCGCCGCGGTCACGGCCGAGGTGCGCACCACCGTCACCGACCCCGCGGGCCGGGTGGTGGCGAAGGGCGCGGTGACCGTGTCGGTTCCCGCCGGGAAGACCACCACGGCGGTCACCACGCAGACCGTCGCCGGCCCGCGGCTGTGGTCGGTCGAGAAGCCCGTGCTGTACCGGGTGCGCACGGACGTCGTGGCCGGGCGCGTGCTCGACACGACCACCACGGACTTCGGCTTCCGGTACACCGAGTTCCATCCGGAGCACGGGTTCTCGCTCAACGACGTGCCGATGAAGCTGCGCGGGGTCAACCTGCACGCGAGCCAGGGCGCGCTCGGTGCCGTGATCGACGCCGCCGCGCTGGAGCGCCAGCTGCGGCGGATGCTCGCGATGGGCGTCAACGCGCTGCGGACCGCGCACAACCCGCCCGCGCGCGAGCTGGTGGCGGCCTGCGACCGGCTCGGGATCCTGATGATGGTCGAGGCGTTCGACTGCTGGCGTACCGGAAAGCTCGAGTTCGACTACCACCGCGACTTCGACGCGTGGAGCGCGCGCGACATCGCGGAAATGGTGCACGCGGCCAAGAACTCGCCGTCGGTCGTGCTGTGGTCGATCGGCAACGAGGTGCCGGACGCGTCGATGGCGGGCGGCCCGGCCATCGCCGCGGAGCTCATCAAGGTGGTCCGCGGGATCGACAGCACCCGGCCCGTCATCATGGGCTCGGACCGCTACCGGAGCGTGCCCGCGCCGGGCTCGCCCCAGGACCTGATCCTGCGGCAGCTCGACGGCCTCGGCGTCAACTACAACACCGCCCAGTCGATCGACGGGCTGCACGCGGCTTACCCGGACAAGTTCTTCTTCGAGTCCGAGTCGTCGTCGGAGACCTCGACGCGCGGGGCGTACCAGGACCCGGACCTGCTCAACACGGGGGAGAACCACACACCCGGCAAGCGCGCGACGTCGTCGTACGACAACAACCTGGCCTCGTGGACGTTCAGCGGCGAGTACTCGCTGAAGAAGGACCGCGACCGGAAGTTCTGCCTGGGCCAGTTCCTCTGGGCCGGCCAGGACTACCTGGGCGAGCCGACGCCGTACGACGTCTTCCCGGTCAAGACGTCGTTCTTCGGCGCGGTCGACAGCGCGGGCCTGCCCAAGGACGCCTTCCACCTCTTCCGCAGCCAGTGGACCACCGCGCCGATGGTGCACCTGACCCCGATGGACTGGACGACCCACCGCCCCGGCGAGCCCGTCGCGGTGTGGGTCTACTCCACTGTGGACACCGTCGAGCTGGTCCTCAACGGACGGTCGCTCGGCGTCAAGAAGTTCGACCGCAAGACCACTGTGGACGGACGCTCGTACCTCGAGACGACCGAACCGGTCGGCGACGACAAGAACGACCCATCCGGCAGCTACACCAGTCCGAACGGCAGCACCGGCAAGCTGCACCTGACGTGGTCCGTGCCGTTCGAACCCGGCACGCTGACCGCGATCGCCCGGTCCGGCGGCCGGGAGGTGGCCCGCGACCGGCTTGTCACGGCCGGGCCGCCGCACGCGGTCACCCTCACCGCCGAGCCACGCGGCGACGGCGCGATGGCGTTCGTGACGGCGTCGGTCGTGGACGCCCGCGGCGTCGTCGTGCCCGGGGCCGAGCCGGTGCTGCGGTTCACCGTCCGCGGTCCGGGCCGGGTCGCCGGCGTCGACAACGGACGGCAGGAGCTCGCGCAGAGCTACCAGCAGCCGACGATCCCCGCGTTCCACGGCCGGGCCGTCGCCGTCATCGCCGCGACCGGCGGCCGCGGTCCGATCACCGTCACGGCGAGCGCACCGGGCCTGACGCCGGGGAAGACGACGATGCCGGGGACGAACCTCGGGCAGCGCAACGGTCCCGGCGCGCGAGCCGGGGAGCGGCCGGAGGTTCCGGTCGTCCTGGCCGCCGACGCGAGCTATTCGGGCGCCCCGGACACGCTGCCCGCCGCGATGCTGGACGGCGATCCGGCCACCGGTTGGTCGAACCACTACGTCAAGCAGGCGACGGCGGCGCTCAAAGCGGTGAGCCGGCCCCGGCCGGAGGACTGGGTGTCGCTGGTCTGGCCGCGGCCGCAGCGCTTCGGCACGCTCACGGCGAACTTCGTCGTGGACGCGACGCTGGTGCTGCCGGAGACCGCCGAAGTCGCGTACCGGATGGTTCGCGGCTTCGAACCGGTGCGCGGCTTGAAGATCGCGTGGGGGACCGGGCCGAACGACCCGACGACGTTCTCGTTCGAGCCGGTCACCACCACGGAGGTCCGGATCACGATGAAGACCCGGGGTTTCCTGCGGATCAGCGCGCTGGTCGCCCGCTGACCGTCACAAGCCGCAGGGAGCGAGGGCGTCGAGGCCCTGCGGCTTGTCGGCGGTGCGGCCGATCGCCGTGGCGATGCGGTTGATCGTCGCGACGCGCTTGTCCTCCAGCGGGCCGAGGATGGCGTTCTGGACGAAGTTCGCGCCACCCTCGCCGGCGCTGGTGACGAGCCGGTTGTTCGCCTCGGTGATCTGGGTGTTCAGCAGGTCGAGGTTGCGCTGGACCTCGGCCTGGGCCGACGCCGGGATCGCGGGGAGCTGCGAGGCGACGTCGGGGCAGGAGATCTGCCCGGCGGTGCCACCCGTGTTCCCGGTGTTGCCCGTGTTTCCCGTCCCTTGCGCCGGTGCGGTCGAGGCGGTGACCGTGCCCGCGCCGGTGTTCGCCTGCCCGCCCAGCGAGCACGCGGCGAGCCCGCCGAGGTTCTGCGGCTTCTCGCCCTGGCGGCCGATGGCGATGGCGATCCGGTCGATCGTCGACGTCCGCTTGTCCTTCAGCGGGCCGAGAATGGCGTTCTGGACGAAGTTCGGGCCGCCCTGACCGGCCGTGCTGACGAGGCGGTTGTTGGCTTCGGTGATCTGCGTGTTGAGCAGGTCGAGGTTGCGCTGGACCTCGGCCTGGGCCTGAGCGGGAATCGCGGGGAGCCGCGAGGCGACGTCGGGGCAGGTGATCTGCCCGCTCGAAGCGGCGCCGGCGGCGTTGGCGGCGCCGGGGTCGCCGACGGTCGTCGCGATGACCAGTGCCCCCGCCGCGATCCCGAGGCCGAGGGCCGCCGTCGCGATCTTCGTCCGCCGCGAGAGGCGGTGTCGTCCACCGGTAGCAGGCATGAATCACTCCAAGTTAGCGTGAACATAGAGGGTCCACACGGGCAGCGCGCGGTTGTTCCGAATGGTGCGGCCGAGCCGGTCGCGGATGTCATCGTGGCGGCTCCACCAGGGATTTGTCCAGAGTGAGAAGAGAAAAGGAGAGATGCTGAACCATTTCGAACCGGCGTCCGTATTCAGCGGTGAAACGCGTGGTCTGCATTTCCCCGCCCCAGCCGGGTCTTGACGCGGACCGCCACGGCCTCCTAGCGTCGCCATACCGACCGGTCGGTGTCCAAAGGAGGTCACTGGATGAGCTGGTACGACGCGAAGCCCTGGCTCGCGAGCTACGACGAACGGGCGCGGACCGCGGAACCGGCGAAGCCGACGACGCTGCCCGAGACGTTCCGCCGCGCCGTGGACCACGTGCCCGACCGGGCCGCGATCGCCTACTTCGACGGGCGGCTGAGCTACCGCGAGGTCGACGAACTCTCCGACGGCGTCGCGCGCTACCTGACGCGGAACGGCTTCGCCCGCGGCGACAGGCTCGCCCTGGTGCTGCAGAACATCCCGCAGTTCGTCGTCGCGCTGCTCGGCGCGTGGAAGGCCGGCGGGATCGTGGTGCCGGTCAACCCGATGTACCGCGAGCGCGAGCTGACCCACGTCTTCACCGACGCCGGCGTCAAGGCGGTCGTCTGCTCCCAGCGCGGCTGGAACGCCTACATCGGCAAAACCGCGGCCGACAACGGCGTCGCCATCAAGCTCACCACCAGCGAGCTGGAGTTCCAGACGCGGAACGACGAACGCGTGCTGGGCAAAGTCACCCGCGAAGAGACGCCGGGCGCCGTCGAACTCCTGGAAGCCGCCGCCACGCCGGGCCCGAAGCCGCCCGAACCCGCCTTCGCGCTCGACGACGTCGCGCTAATCAGCTACACCTCCGGCACGAGCGGCACACCCAAGGGCGCCACCAACACCCACGGCAACGTCGGCACCAACGCCGCGGCGCTCGGCTCGTTCAGCGGCCTGCCGGAGGGCTCGACGCTCTTCGGGCTCGCGCCGCTGTTCCACATCACCGGCATGGTCTGCGAAGTCGGCTCCGCGATCGACATCGGCGGCACGCTCGCCCTCGCCTACCGCTTCGACGCCGGCGTCGTGCTCGACGCGTTCCTCGAGCACCGGCCGTCGTACACGGTCGGGCCGTCCACGGCCTACATGGCGCTGATGGCCCACCCGTCCTTCAGCCGCGACCACTTCGCGTCGTTCGCGCTGCTCTACTCCGGCGGCGCCGCGCTGCCGCCCGCCGTCGTCGAGGCCTTCCGCGCGAAGACCGGCCACTACATCCACAACGGCTACGGCCTCACCGAGACGACGGCCGGCTGCGTCGTCGTCCCGGGCACCCTCGAGGCGCCGATCGACCCCGAGTCCGGCACGATCTCGATCGGCCTGCCGGTGCCGGACACGATCGTGCGGATCCTCGGCGAGAACGGCGAAGAACTGCCGTTCGGGCAGCCGGGCGAGATCGCCGTCGAGGGCCCGATGGTCGTCTCCGGCTACTGGAACCGCCCGGACGCGACGGCCGAGGCGCTGCCCGGCGGGCGGCTGCTCACCGGCGACATCGGGTTCATGGACGAGCGCGGCTGGGTCTACGTCGTCGACCGCAAGAAGGACATGATCAACGCGTCCGGCTTCAAGGTCTGGCCGCGCGAGGTCGAAGACGTCCTGTACACGCACCCGGCGGTCCGCGAAGCCGCCGTCGTCGGGATCGCCGACGAGTACCGCGGCGAGACGGTCAAGGCGTACGTGAGTCCCGCGCCCGGGGCGACCGCCGATCCGGCGGAGCTGGTGGCCTGGTGCAAGGAACGGCTCGCCGCCTACAAGTACCCGCGCACCATCGAAGTGGTCGACGAACTGCCGAAGACGACCAGCGGCAAGATCCTGCGCCGCGAACTGCGGGCGCGTGGCTGATGGTCGAAACCGTTCGCGGCGCGATCGCGCCGGAAGCGCTGGGCCGGGTGCTGATGCACGAGCACCTCTTCGTGCTGAGCCCGGAATTCGCCGTCAACTACCCGGAGCACGAAGGGTTCAAGGAGGACGAGCACGTCCCCGAGGCGATCCGGCGGCTCAAGGAGCTGAAGGAAGCCGGGATCGACACGATCGTCGACCCGACGGTGATCGGGCTGGGGCGCTACATCCCGCGCGTGCAGCGGGTCGCCGCCGAGGTCGAGGTCAACATCGTCGTCGCGACCGGGCTCTACACCTACAACGACGTGCCGCACTACCTGCACTTCCGCGGGCCGGGCACGATGCTGCAGGGCGAGGACCCGCTCGTCGGGATGTTCGTCGGGGACCTCCGCGAAGGCATCTCGGGCACCGGCGTCAAGGCGGGGCTGCTCAAGTGCGCCACCGACGAACCGGGCGTGACCCCCGGCGTCGAGCGCGTGCTGCGGGCGGTCGCGAAGGCGCACGTCGAGACGGGCGCGCCGATCATGACGCACACGCACGCCGGCACCCGGCGCGGGCTGGAGCAGCAGGCGATCTTCGAGGAGGAGGGCGTCGACCTGAGCCGGGTGCTGGTCGGGCACTCCGGCGACTCGACCGACCTGGGCTACCTGACCGAGCTGGCCGACCGCGGGTCGCTGCTCGGCATGGACCGGTTCGGGCTCGACCTGCTGCTGCCGTTCGAGGAGCGCGTGAACACCGTCGCGGCGCTGTGCGAACGCGGGTACGCGGGCAGCATGGTGCTCTCGCACGACGCGTCCTGCTACATCGACTGGCTGCCCGAAGACCAGCTGCCGGTGCTCACGCCCAACTGGCACTACCTGCACATCACGCGCGACGTGCTGCCCGCGCTGCGGGAGCGCGGGGTGTCCGAAACGGACATATCGACGATGCTTGTGGACAACCCGCGGCGGTTCCTGTCCTGGGCGGACTGAGCCGTTATCCTGTGCGTTCGACTTGGGAAGGGGGTCTTGCCGTGACCCGAGCAAGCACCCGCAAGCCGGGCGAAGCGGGTGGTGACGACCAGGCCGCCGTGCCGCGGCGGCTGCTGGAGCACGCCACGAAGCTGTTCGCGAAGAAGGGCTTCGACCGCACGTCGGTCCAGGAGATCGTCGAGGCCGCCGGCGTCACCAAGGGCGCGATGTACCACTACTTCGGCTCGAAGGACGACCTGCTCTACGAGATCTACGCCCGCGTCCTGCGCGAGCAGACCCGCCAGCTGGAGAGCGTCGCCTCCTCGAGCGCCCCGCTGCGCGAACGCCTCGGCGCCGCCGCGTCCGACGTCGTCGTGTCGAGCATCGACAACCTGGACGACAACACGATCTTCCTGCAGTCGATGCACCAGCTGTCGCCGGACAAGCAGAAGGCGGTGCGGGCGGAGCGCCGCAAGTACCACGAGCGCTTCCGCGGGCTGGTCGAGGAAGGCCAGGCCTCGGGCGAGTTCCGCACGGACAAGCCGGCCGACGTGGTCGTCGACTTCTTCTTCGGCTCGGTCCACCACCTGGGCTCGTGGTACCGCCGCGGCGGGACGCTGTCGGCGCGCCAGGTCGGTGACCACTACGCGGACCTGTTGCTGGACGCGCTGCGGCCGCCCGGGTGACGCTGCCCGTCCTCGACAAGCTGACCGGAGCCGAGCGAGAGCTGGTCGACGCCGCCCGTCGCGGTCTCGCGTACGAGACCGACGCCCCGGTGCGGGCCGTTGTGCTGCGCGAGCTGCTGCTCGGCCTCCGCGGTCCGGTGGACCCCCGCGGCGTGCGCGTCGGCGGCGCCCGGATCGCCGGGACGCTGAACCTCGACCACGTCGAGGCCGGCACCGGCCTCGCGCTGGCCGGCTGCGTGGTCGTGAACACCATCAGCGCGCGCCACGCCCGGCTCCCGTGGCTCGACCTGTCGGGCAGCCGGATCGCCGGGTTCGACGGCACCGGCGCCCGCATCGACCACGACGTCGACCTCACCGGAGTCCGCGCGACCGGCTCCGGCGACTTCGGCGTGATCTGCCTGCGCGACGCCCGCGTCGACGGCCTGACCATCCTCGCCGACGCGGAGATCCGCAGCGGCGACGGACCCGCGCTGTACCTCGACGACCTCGAGTGCCGGGCCCTCAAAGGCATGGGCCTGCGGGCGACCGGCAGCGGCGAGCTCGGCGCGGTCCGGCTGCTCGGTGCCCACGTGTCCGGCCCGGCCGACTTCGACGACGCGGTGCTCACCAACGAATCCGGGCCCGCGGTGCACGCCGACGGCGTGGTCGTCGACGGTGACCTGAGGCTGGCGGGGGCCACGGTGATCGGCGCCGGCGACGACGGTGCGCTCCGCCTGCTCGGTGCCCGGATCGGCGGTGAGGTCGAGCTGGGCGAGACCGTCCTCACCAACGACAGCGGGCCCGGTCTGGAGGCCGACCGCCTCCGGGCCGGTGACCTCCGCTGCACCGGCGTCACCGTGACCGCCGGTACCGGGGCCGCGATCGAGCTGACCGCCGCCCGGATCGGCGGCCAGGCCGACTTCGGCGGCGCCGTGCTCACCACCGGCCGGGGCCGGGGGCTGAGCGCCGACGGCATCCGGGTCGAGGACAGCTTCTCCGGTGAAGGCATGAAGGTGCGCGGCTCGGGCGAGTACGGAGCACTCTGCCTGCTCAACGCGCATGTGGGCGGGAACTTCTACCTCGAAGGCGCGGAGCTGGCCAACGACGCCGGGGCGGCGTTCAGCGGCGACCGGCTCCGGGTCGACGGCAACGTGAACCTCAACGAGGTGAGCGCGACCGGGTCCGGTGCGCCGGGGACGATCCGCCTGCTCAGTGCCCACATCGCGGGGGAGCTCTACCTCGAACGCGCCCGGATCGCCAACGACGCCAGTCCGGCGCTGCACGCCGACAGCCTGTCCGTGGGCGGCAACCTGGACCTGACGGGCGCGTCCGTCGCCGGAGCCGGGGAGGAAGGGGCACTCCGGCTGCACAACGCCGAGGTCGGCAGCCAGCTGCGGCTCCCCGGCGCGGAACTGGCCAACGCGACCGGCCCCGCCTTCAGCGCCGACGACCTGCGGGTCGGCAGCTACCTCGAGCTCCTCGAAGTGAAGGTGACCTGCTCGTCCGAGCTGGGCGCGCTGAGCCTGCGCTCGGCCCGGGTCCAGGGCTCGGCCACCCTCGCCGACGCCGAGGTCACCAACGACGCGGGTCCGGTGCTGGTCGCCGACCGCTGCGAGGTCCGGGACAGCCTGACGCTGGGCGGCCTGCGGGGGACCGGCGCCGGCGAGGACGCCACGATCCACCTGCTCGGGGCGCACATCGGCGGTCAGCTGACCTTCTCCGGCGCCACGCTGGCCCACCGCGACGAGGGGACGCTCGTCAGCCTCGAAGACGCCGTCGTCGACGGCCCGATCTTCTTCCCCGCCGAGCTCGTGGGCGCCACCGGTCAGGTCGTCCTCGACGGCTTCCGGTTCGGCTCGCTCGGTGAGGTCACCTGGCGGGAGTGGCTGACGCTGATCCGCGACCACACCGAGACCTACCGTCCCGGGCCCTACCAGCGCCTCGCCGCCGCGGAACGATCCGCGGGGCAGGACGGCAACGCCCGGCACGTGCTGATCGCCCAGCAACGGGACCTCCAGCGGTGGGCACCCGAAACCATCGGCGGGTGGCCGGCACGCCGGTTCCACTGGCTGTGGGGAGCCCTCGCCGGGTACGGCTACCGCGCGCGCCGGACGGCCGCGGCGTTGCTGCTCGCGGTCGTCGCCGCCGGGGGACTGGGGCTCTGGGCCGGGCACGTCGGCGACGGCGGTCATCGCGCGGCCGAGCGAACGGCCGACCTCACCGCCGCCGCGGGCACGCCCTGCACGACCGTGGAGCTCGTCGGCGTCGGCCTGGATCGCGGGCTGCCGCTGTCGCCGGGGGTGCGCGGGCGGTGCGACCTCAACACCGGGATCCCCGCCGGGCAGGTCTTCACAGTGGCGATCTGGCTGGTGCAGGCCGCGATCTGGGCGCTCGCGACGCTCGCCCTGGTCGGCTACACCGGGCTGGTCCGCAAGACCGCCTAGTACTGCCGGAGGTGGTCGAGCAGGAGGGCGCTCACCTCGTCGGGGGCCTCCATCGCCATCCACTGGCTCGCGCCCTCGACGATCTGGAAGCGGTACTCCGCGTCGATGTGGTGGACCGTCAGCTCCGCGGCGCTCTGGCCGAGGTACGGGTCCTCGCTGCCCCACAGGTAGAGCGTCGGCACGGTGATCCGGCCGGCCGGGACGTCGAATACGTCGTTCGTCGCGCCGCGGTACCAATTCAGCGTCGCGGTCAGCGCGCCCGGTTCGGAAAGGCGGGCGACGGCGCTCTCGACGAATTCGACCGGAATCCGGCGGTTGTAGACAGCGCGTAATTGCGCGGCTTCGTCGCGTAAGAGGAATTTCTCGGCTTTGCCGACGCCGCGGCGGAAGAAGCGGATGTAGCCGAGGTCGTGGAACTGCCCGTCGTCGGTGGCGGCCGCGCGCTGCAGCGCCGAGGGGTGCGGGGTCGAGAGCACCGTCAGCGACCGCAGCCGGTGCGGGTGCGCGGTGGCCAGCGCCCAGGCGACCATGCCGCCCCAGTCGCGCGCGACCAGGTGGAACCGGTCGGCGCCCTGGCTGTCGGCGAAGGCGAGGGCGTCGCCGACCAGGTGCTCGATCGAGTAGTGCTCGACGCCGTCGGGCCGTGCCTGGCGGGCGTAGCCGCGCTGGTCGACGGCGATGGCGCGGTAACCGGCCTCGCCGAGGGCGTGCAGCTGTTCGGTCCAGGCGTCGGCGAATTCGGGCCAGCCGTGCAGCAGCAGGACGAGCTCGCCCGATTCGGGCCCGGCCGCGAGCGCACTGTGCCGGTGACCGCCGACGACGACGGTCGATTCCTCCAGCGCGGCGGGCGTACCGGCATCCGTCGGCGCGACGGCGAATTCCATGGCGCCAGGCTAGATCGCGAGAGGTGGGGAGAACCATGGGAACCCGGGCACTTTTGCCACCCTTTTGCCCTACGAGTGGTCTGGCTCACAGAATATTCGCTCAGATGAGCGAAAATTCGGAAGAAAAATGAAGAGTATTCACGAACGGGGGCTCCCGGCTGGCCGAGAGCCCCCGTTCGCTCAGTCGCCCGTTTCCGCCTCGACCCGATACGCGACGGAGAACGTGTAGTACGCCGCCTCGGTCAGGCTGCCGTCCGCTTTGCGGCCCTGCACCGCCACCGAGTAGCTGCCGCCGTGCCGCGGGGTCCACTCGGCCGACGCCTTCCCGGCGGCGTCCGCGAGCGTGGTCTGCTCCGGCTCGTCGGTGCCCTGGTTGTCGTCGTGCACGTGGAAGACGTACGCGGTGACCCCCGCGACGCCCGGGGCGAACGCGAACGTCCCGGTGACGCCGGGGCCGCCGGCGTAGTCACCCGGGTAGTCGGCCGAGGACACGAGCGGCCGGTCGGTCACGGTGAACGAGTAGTACCCCCAGCCGGACGTCCGGCCGTCCGCCGCGCGGGCCCGCACGTAGACGGTGTGGTACCCGGAAAGGCCCGGCGTGTAGCTCACGCTCGCCGTGCCGTCCGGTCCCGCGGGCACGTCCGCGGTGGTGTAGCTGTCCACCGCGAACTCGAACGCGACGGTCCCCGCGAGCCGCGACCGCAGCTGGAACGAGCCCGGCAGCATCGGCCCGTAGGGCCAGCTGACGAAGTCCGCCGAGGTCACGACCGGGCTGTCGTAGACGGTGAAGGACGTCGAGCCCTCGGACGACAGGACGCCGGCGGTGTTGCGGGCCTGGACGGTGAGCCAGACGTTCCCGGCCTCGGCCGGTGTCCACGTGGCCTCCGCGGAGCCGTCCGGCCGGGCCGGCACGGTCAGCTTGTGCGCGGGGTCGGTGGACGACCAGTAGACGTACTCGGCGATGTTCTTCATCGGCGACCGGAACGTGAACGTGCCCGCCTGGCCGGGTGCGTCCGCGCCACCGATGCGCGTGACGTACGGCGCCGCGCCGTCGACCATGAAGCTCTGGTAGCGCCGCTCGGACCGCGTGCCGTCCGCCGCCGTGCTGCGCACCTGCACGGCGTCCGCC
Source organism: Amycolatopsis sp. NPDC114505 (assembly GCF_055633615.1). NCBI lineage: Bacteria > Bacillati > Actinomycetota > Actinomycetes > Pseudonocardiales > Pseudonocardiaceae > Amycolatopsis > Amycolatopsis sp. NPDC114505. Next base: position 1,568,815 of record NZ_JBVKDV010000002.1, read on the forward strand.
CGGGTGTCGAGCGGGGTCCAGGTGAACGACGCGGTGCCGTCCGCGGCCGCGGGGACGGTGACAGGGTCGCCGATCGGCCCGCTCTGGAAGTTGCTGAACGTGTAGGTGTACGACGTCGTGCCGGCCAGCCGGGGCGCGAGCCGGAACGTGCTCTCCGAGCCGACCTGCAGCCCGCCCTCGATGGTGACGTCGGGTGCCGTGTCGACCTGGAACTTGTACTCGCGGTAGCGCGAAACCGTTCCGTCGGCGCCGGTGTTGCGCACGTACAGCACGTTCTCCCCGCCGTGCGTCGGCGCCAGCGTCACGTGGGCGTTGCCGTCCGCGTCGGCCGCCACGGTCTGCTCCGGCGCGTTCTCCAGGTGGTAGGTGTAGCTCACGGTGTCCTTCAGCCCGGGGCTGAGGTCGAACACGCCGGGCACGCCGACGTTGCCGCCGCGGTTGGGGTACTCGGGTGGGTAGAGCGTCGACCACACGTACGGCCGGATGTCCTTGACGGTGAAGCTGCGGTACTGCTCCCAGGAGTAGTTGTTCCCCCGGTCCACACTGCGCACCCCGACCGAGAACGAGCCGGAGTCGGCAGGCGTGAACGTCACCGTCGCCGGTCCGCCGAGGGATTCGGCGGGCACCGAGGTCCACCCGGACTGGCCGGTGAAGGTGTACTCGTAGCGAGCCACGTCCGGGGAACCGTGGGCGGTGAAGGTGAACCGCCCCGGCACGCCGATGCCGCCGCGCGGCTCCCACGGGTTGCCGGTCAGGTAGACCTCGGAGGTCACGTCCGGGATCTCCGGTTTGACGCTGTCGGGGGTCAGGTAGCAGGTGGGCGACCAGTCCGAGGTGTCGACGCCGTCGGTGACGCGCAGCCGCCACGCGTAGGTGTGGTCCGGCGGCAGCCCGGGGTTGTCGAACTGGGCGTAGGCGTGTCCGTCGGTCACTCCCCAGTCCGCTTCGAGGCGGACCGCCGGGTCGTCGACGGACCACATCTCCCAGTGCGAGGTCAGCTCCTGGCCGGGATCGGGGTCGGTGACGTCGGCGTAGTGCCCGGTGATCTCGTAAGCCCGCGTGAACACACCCGGCGCGGTTGTCGCGCACGGCGCGTCCGGGGAGGCCGTACGCAGGTTCGCCGGGATGCCCGGCGGCGTGTTGTAGGTGACCTTCAGGCTGACGTCGTCGGCGAACCAGCGCCCGTAGCGCGGGTCCAGTTCGTGGGCGGGCGCGACGCGCAGTTCGAGCGTGAGCGTCTTTTCCCCGGCCTGCACGGCTTTCGCGACGGCGGTGGTGAGGTCGAGATCGGTCAGGTCGGCCGGGCAGCCGCCGGCGGGCGCCCCGGCCGTGGCCAGCCGGGTCAGCTCGGCGGGCGGCTTGGCCCACGACGACTTCCCGGTGACCGGGGCGGTCGACCACAACTCGACCGCGCGGCGCGCGCAGTCGGTGGCGCGCTTCTCCGGGATGGTCAGGGCGGCGGCCGTGACGTGCTTGCCGCGCAACGACGTCAGGTCGAGCGTGTAGTACGCGCGTGAGAGGTGCGGCCCCTTGGCGTCCACACTGGCGCCGACGGGGGCGTCACCGGAGGCGTTCACTTTGATGTGCAAGGGATCCGCGGCGTCGGTGTAGGCCCACGACGACCGCGTCAGCGTCTTCACGGGCAGCGGTGGCGGTTCGGCGGCCGAGGCGGTGGCCGGCAGCACGGCCGCCGTCCCGGTGAGCAGCAGGGCGGCGGTCAGCAGCGTGACCACGCGTCTTCTTCGTCCGGGCAGCGTCGAGCGCCGCACGTCGGTGCGCACCATCGGTGGATCCCCCTCGAAAACGCGGGGGCAACCGGTAGCCACCCCCAGGCGTGTTCACCTCAGCACCCGGACGACCGGGGCGTCAAGGGATCACCGGGACGGACCGGATCACGCGTGACACAACCGGAACACCGGGTGTCACGGCGGTGCCACGCGCGATCGGACGGGTCTCAGGCGGGCAGGTCCACCAGATCCGCGAGCCGGGCCCGGTGCTTACCCGGCGTCCCCAGCGCCAGCTCGTCCGCCTTGGCGCGCTTCAGGTACAGGTGCGCCGGGTGCTCCCACGTCATGCCGATGCCGCCGTGCAGCTGGATCGCCTCCTCCGTCGCGTGCACCGCGATCGGCGAGACCCGCGCCTGCGCGACCGCCACCGCGATCGGCACGTCGACGCCCGTGGCCAGCGCGTCGGCCGCGTTGCGGGCCGTCGCGCGGGAGAGCACCAGGTCCGTGTACAGGTTCGCCAGCCGGTGCTTCAGCGACTGGAACCCGCCCACCGGACGGCCGAACTGGTACCGGCCCTTCAGGTACGTCACCGTCTCGGTCAACGCCCATTCGGCGACGCCGGTCTGCTCCGACGCCAGGATCCCCGCGCCGAACAGCAGCGCCTCCTCCAGCGCCGACGCCGCGTCCGGACCGGACGCCACCAGCGTCGCCGGGGCGTTGTCCAGGACCACATCCGCCACCCGGCGCGTCAGGTCGAACGACACCAGTTCCGTCACCGAGGCGTCGGCGGCCGAGACCACGTACAGCGCCGGCCCGTCCGGACCCGCGGCCGGGACGACCAGCAGGTCCGCCACCGACGCGTCGGCCACCGTGCCGACGCGGCCGCTCAGCCGGCCGCCGGAAGCGGTCACCGAAGACGGGAAGCCCGCACCCGGCGCCGTCGACAGCGGCACGGCCAGCGCACCGATCGCCGAACCCGAAGCCAGCTGCCGGACGAAGTCACCGGCCGAAGCACGCACCAGCGCCGTCGTCGCGAGCACGACACTCCCGAGGAACGGCACCGGCGCGACGCTGCGGCCCAGCTCCTCGGCCACCACGGCCACCTCACGCGCCGACGCGCCGTGCCCGCCCAGCTCCTCGGGCACCGCCAGCCCGGCGACGCCGACCTCTTCGGCCAGCGTGCGCCACAGGGGAAGGTCGTAGCCCTCGGCCGTCTCGACGCGCGCGAGCAGCGCCTCGGGCGAGGCCTTCGCCTTCAACAGGTCCCGGACCGAAGCCCGCAGGTCTTCCTCGACGTCCGAATACAGCAGGTCAGTCATCGGGGGAGGTCCTTCCAGGCGACGTCCTTGTCGACGCGCGGCTCCGAGGGCAGCCCCAGCACGCGCTCGGCGATGATGTTGCGCAGGACCTCCGAGGTGCCGCCCTCGATGGAGTTCCCCTTCGCGCGCAGGTAGCGGTAGCCGGCTTCGCGGCCGGTGAAGTCGACGATCGCCGGGCGCCGGAACGTCCAGTCGTCGTAGGCGAGCCCTTCTTCGCCGAGCAGTTCGACCTCCAGGCCGGTGAGCGCCTGGTTCAGCTCCGAGAACGCGACCTTCATGGCCGAACCCTCCGGCCCGGGCGCGCCCGCGGTCAGCTGCTGGCGCAGCCGGGTGCCGGCCAGCCGCAGCGTCTCGGCCTCGACCCAGCGCTGGACCAGGCGGTCACGCAGCTCCGGCGTGCGCAGCTCGGGACGTTCGCGCCAGGTCTTGGCGACGATGCCGATCAGCCCGCCCTCGCGCGGCTGGACGTGCCCGCCGATCGCGACGCGCTCGTTCATCAGCGTCGTCTGCGCGACCTTCCAGCCTTCGCCGACGGCGCCGAGGCGCTGGGTGTCCGGGATCCGGACCTCGGTCAGGAAGACCTCGTTGAACTCGGCCTCGCCGGTGATCTGGCGCAGCGGCCGGACCTCGACGCCGGGGGCGGTCATGTCGCACAGGAAGTACGTCATGCCCTGGTGCTTCGGCACGTCCGGGTCGGTGCGGGTGACCAGGATCGCCCACTGCGACTCGTGCGCGCCCGACGTCCACACCTTCTGGCCGGTGACGATCCAGTCGTCGCCGTCGCGCACCGCGCGGGTGCCCAGCGCGGCCAGGTCGGAGCCGGCGCCCGGCTCGCTGAAGAGCTGGCACCACACCTCGTCGCCGGTCCACAGTGGACGCAGGAAGCGCTCGTGCTGCTCCGGCGTGCCGAAGGCGAGGATGGTCGGGGCGGCCATGCCGAGGCCGATGCCGATCCGGCGCGGGTTGTTGTCCGGCGCGCCGGCGTCGGCGAACACACCGTCCACAACGGACTGCAGGGCGCGCGGCGCGTTCTGCCCGCCGAGGCCGGCGGGGAAGTGGATCCAGGCGAGACCGGCGTCGAACCGGGCGCGCAGGAAGTCCATCCGGTCGGTCGTCCGGGGGGCGTGCGAGGCGAGGAACTCCGTCGCCTGGCGGGTCAGGTCTTCGGCGGTGACAGTCACTTCGCGCCCTCCGAGAGGTACTTCTTCAGCTCACGCCGGGCCAGCGACCGCTTGTGGACCTCGTCCGGCCCGTCGGCCAGGCGCAGCGTGCGGTTCCCGGCCCACATCGCGGCCAGCGGGAAGTCCTGGCTGACGCCGCCGGCGCCGTGCACCTGCACGGCCTTGTCGAGGATCCACTCGACGGCGGCCGGCGTGGAGATCTTGATCGCCTGGATCTCGGTGTGCGCGCCCTGGTTGCCGACGGTGTCCATCAGCCACGCGGTCTTGAGCACGAGCAGCCGTTGCTGCTCGATCTTCACGCGCGACTCGGCGATCCAGTCCTGCACGACGCCCTGCTGGGCGATCGGCTTGCCGAACGCCTCACGCGAGATCGCCCGCTTGCACATGAGCTCCAGCGCCCGCTCGGCCATGCCGATGGCGCGCATGCAGTGGTGGATGCGGCCCGGGCCGAGCCGGGCCTGGGCGATCGCGAAGCCGTCGCCTTCGCCGGCGATGAGGTTCTCGACCGGCACGCGGACGTCCTCGAAGAGCACCTCGGCGTGGCCGCCGTGGTCGCTGTCGTCGTAGCCGAAGACGTGCATGCCGCGCTTGACCGTCACGCCCGCCGCGTCACGCGGGACGAGGATCATGCTCTGCTGCTTGTGCGGCGGGCCGTCCGGGTCGGTCTTGCCCATCACGATGAAGATCTTGCACGCGGGGTTCATCGCGCCGGAGATGTACCACTTGCGGCCGGTGACGACGTATTCATCGCCGTCGCGCCGGATGGCGGTCTCGATGTTGCGGGCGTCGGAGGAGGCGACGTCCGGCTCGGTCATCGCGAACGCGGAGCGGATCTCGCCGTTCAGCAACGGTTCCAGCCACTGCTTCTGCTGCTGCTCGTTGCCGAACATCGAGAGCACTTCCATGTTCCCGGTGTCCGGGGCCGCGCAGTTCACCGCGGTCGGCGCCAGCCGGATGCTGCGGCCGGTGATCTCCGCGAGCGGCGCGTACTGCAGGTTCGTCAGGCCCGCGCCGTGGTCGCCGGGGAGGAAGAAGTTCCACAGGCCGCGCTTGCGGGCTTCGGCCTTGAGCTCGTCCATGACCGGCGGGATGGCCCACGGGTCGTCGCGTTCGGCCAGCTGCTGTTCGAACACGGGCTCGGCGGGGTAGATGTGCGAGTCCATGAACTCGAGGAGCCTCCCGCGCATCTCCTCGGTCTTCTCGTCGAACGCGAAGTCCATTTACTTCTCCTCTTTGAGAATTTCGTTGCCGTGCGTGATGAGCAGCGGGACGCCGGCCCCGACACCCTCGAAGCCCGCCCCGACCGTCTGGCCCTTCTGGTGGCGGTAGTAGATGCCCTCCAGGATCACGGCCAGCTTGAAGAACGCGAAGCTGACGTACCAGTTCAGCTGCGAGACGTCGCGCCCGGAGCGTTCGGCGTAGCGCCGCACGACCTCGTCGGTCGTCGGGTAGCCGGGCGCCGAGCTGGCGTTGGAGACGAACTGCAGCGACACCTTGTCGCGCTCGGCGTAGGCCACCAGCAGCGCGAGGTCGGTCAGCGGGTCGCCGAGCGTCGACATCTCCCAGTCGAGCACGGCGGAGATCCGGTCGTCCCGGTCGACCAGCACGTTGTCCAGGCGGTAGTCGCCGTGGATGATCGACGGCGTCCCGGACACCGGCACCGCCGCGGCGAGCCGGTCGTGCAGCTCCTCGATGCCCGGCAGGTCGCGGCTGCGGGAGGCGTCGAGCTGCTTCTTCCAGCGCCGCAGCTGCCGCTCGAGGAAGCCCTCGGGCCGGCCGAAGTCCCCGAGCCCGACCGCGGCCGGGTCGACGGCGTGCAGGTCGACGAGCGTGTCGACCAGCGCGTCGGCGATGGCGCGCGTGCGCGTTTCGCCGAGCTGCGCGAGCTCCTCCGCGGTCCGGTAGGGCGTGCCCTCGACGAAGCTCATGACGTAGAACTGCGCACCGACGACGTCGGCGTCCTCGCAGAGCAGGAGCGCGTCGGGCACCGGCACGGCGGTGTCGCGCAGGCCCGAGATCACCCGGAACTCGCGGGTCATGTCGTGCGCGGTCGGCAGCACGTGCCCGAGCGGCGGGCGGCGCACCACCCAGCGTGACCGGCCGTCACCCACCACGTAGGTGAGGTTCGAGCGGCCGCCTTCCACGACGTCCGCGGTCAGCTCCCCGGCGACCAGGCCGGGCCGGTGCGCGTCCAGGTGCGCGCGCAGGCGGTCCAGGTCGAGTCCTGGCGGGTTCATCCGGCCTCCTCAAGCTCAGTCAGGGGAGCATACCGACTAGTCGGTATGACGTACAGAGACGTGGCGAGCGGCACTTCTCGCCGAAGTGCCGCCCACCACGCGGCGTCACGCCAGGAACCGCGTCACCCATTCGGCGACGCAAGCGGGCTTCGCCTCGCCGTCGATCTCGACCGTCCACTTCGACACCGCCTGCTTGCCGCCGGGGATGTCGGTGATCTCGATCAGCTCCGCGCCCGCGCGCAGCTTCGAGCCGACCTTCACCGGCTGCGGGAAGCGGACCTTGTTGAGGCCGTAGTTGATGCCCATCTTGATGCCGTTGACCTTGTAGATCTTCGGCCCGAACGCCGAGAGCAGCGACAGCGTCAGGAAGCCGTGGGCGATGGTGCCGCCGAACGGGCCGGCGGCGGCCATCGCCTCGTCGACGTGGATCCACTGGTGGTCGTCGGTGGCGTCGGCGAACTTGTTCACCCGGTCCTGGGTGATCGTGTGCCACTCGCTGTAGCCGAGGTGTTCGCCGACCGCGGCGGCGAACTCGTCCAGGGAAGCGAACTCGCGCATCTGCCTCAGTCCTTCGGTCCGCCGGCGGCGTAGATGACCTGGCCGGAGATGAACCCGGCGCCCTCGCTGACCAGGAACGAGGCCAGGTTCGCGATGTCGTCGGGCGTGCCGACGCGCTGCACCGGAATCTGCGTCGCGGCGGCGGCCTTGAAGTCCTCGAAGCCCATGCCGAGGCGCTCGGCGGTCGCGGCGGTCATGTCGGTGGCGATGAAGCCGGGCGCGATCGCGTTGGCGGTGACGTTGAACTTGCCCAGCTCGATGGCGAGGGTCTTGGTGAAGCCCTGCATGCCGGCCTTGGCGGCGGAGTAGTTGACCTGGCCGCGGTTGCCCAGCGCGGAGGTGCTGGAGAGGTTGACGATCCGGCCGTACTTCTCCTGGGTCATGTACTTCTGCACCGCGCGGGTCATCAGGAACGAGCCCTTGAGGTGCACGCCGAGCACGGAGTCCCAGTCCTGCTCGGTCATTTTGAAGATCAGGTTGTCGCGGGTGATGCCGGCGTTGTTGATGAGCACAACGGGCGGACCGAGCTCATCGGCAACCCGGGTGACGGCCGCCTCGACCTGTTCGGCATCGCTGACGTCCAGCGCGACACCGACGGCCTTGCCACCCTTGGCGACGATGGCTTCGGCACCCTGCTTGACACCGGCCTCATCCAAGTCCAGCAGCGCGACGGCGAAGCCATCATCGGCCAGCCGCGCCGCAACGGCGGCGCCGATGCCACGGCCGGCACCGGTGACCACGGCGACACGGGAAGGGGAATCGGTCACGGGGACCTCCTCGTCGTTGAGAAACGGGCTCGTGCTCGTCAGCCTACTAAGCGGTTGGTTTGTGGAGGATACGCGTGATCAGTCCCCGAAGTGGTGATGGCATGCGCAGGATCATAGCCACGGCCGAGGGCCGGAAGGTGATTGCTCCGCTTGGGCGAACCGCTTCAGGTAGTCCGGTTCACCGTGGTCTTGACTCGCCATAGTCGGCTCCTGTAGAGCCGCACGTCCGGCCGCTCTCGAGCCCTGCTGTGGTGGCCGCTAGTGGGTCAGGCAGGCGTGGTCGGGCAGTCTCCCTGTGGCGGCGTTCGAGAGCACCGCCGTCCCGCGGCGGTATCGTCTCGGGGCGTGACCGTCGATCCCCTCCAGCCGTACGGTCCGCTGATCGACTCGCGGCTTCGGCTGCTCACCTGGAATGTCTGGGGTCGGTTCGGGCCGTGGGAGCAACGACAGGCCGGCATCTCCGCGGTCCTCGCCGAGCACGCACCGGACGTCGTGGCGCTCCAGGAGGCGTGGTCGGCGCCGGATCGCGACCAGGCGCGCGAGCTTGCCGCCGCGGCGGGGCTGCACCACTACCGATTTTCCGGCGACCGGGTGGAAGACGGTGTGACGTCGGGAAGTGCGGTGATCTCGCGTTGGCCGATCGGCACGGTGGAAACTTGGGTTCTGCCCGGACCCGCGGGCCACGAGGGCAGCGCGGTCCGGGTCGACATCGACGGTCCACGCGGCCCGGTCCGGCTGGTCAACGTCATGCTCGACTGGCCGTTGCACCACACCCACGTCCGGCAGGAACAGGTCACCGAGCTCGCGCGGCGGGTGCGTGAACCGGGCCGCGGCCCGGTGACCGTGGTGTGCGGCGATTTCAACGCCTCGCCGGACTGCGACGAGATCCGGATGCTGACCGGCCGCGCGGCGGGCACCAGGACGTGCTGGCACGATGCCTGGGAATTCGCCGGTGCAGGCCCGGGGTACACCTGGTCCACCGAAAACCCTTGGGCTGCGGCGGTGTTCCCCCGCGACCGGCGCATCGACTACGTCTTCTCGACATCGTTCCACCGGGGCGGGGCCGGGCAGCCCCTCCGGGCGGAGACCCTCGGCACTGCGGCAGCCGGCGCTGCCGTGCCCTCCGACCACTACGGGGTGTTGGTCGAACTGCGCTACTGACGCAGACCGAACACACACTCAGCGGCGTGAGAGTGCGTTCAGGGACAGTGCGAGATGCGCTGGAACGATCGAACGCCGTCTTTCGAGCCTGCGGCGTTGCGGCCTCAGGGCGAGTGTTGGACGGTGACGTCCGGATTGGCCCACTCCGCCAGCCGGCGCTCGGCGAGCAATGCGCTACGTCCGCAATTCGGCAGTAGCGGATTTCAGCGGCGGAGTGCGCGCGAGACCAAGCAGCTCCTCACTGCCGGCTACGGGTGGCGGCTGTCGAACGCTCCGCACTCCAGCGGCGTGGGCAGGCGGGCGAAGTGGCCCGCGCAGCGCTCAGGAACGGACCCGGTCCGTGGGCGCGGTCCAGCCGGTGGAGCGGATCCACTCGGCCAGGTCTCGGGTGGCCGGCTCGATCGCCCGCACCGCCGCGAGGTCCGACGGGTGTTCGGACGCCGTGGCGAACTGGCGGAACATCGCCTTGTCGAGGTCGTTGCCGAGGACGCTCAGCGGTAAGGCCTCGTAGCGCGCCGGGAGCCCGGCGTGCGCGCCGAACGCGGCGGCGATCTGGCTGCCCGTCAGCTCGTCGCCGACGAGCTCGACCGCTCCGCCGGGCACGTCCGCTGTGCCGAGCAGGATCGAGGCGGCGACCTGGCCGATGTCCTTGACCGAGATCATCTTCAGGGCGATGTCGTTCGGCAGCGGCAGCTTCAGCACGATCGTTCCGTCCTCCACGCTCGGCGCCATCACGGTCGCGAAGTTCTCCATGAAGGCGGTCGGGCGGACCATCGTGGCCCGCAGACCGGAATGCTTCAGGTATTCCTCGATCCGGTGCTTCGAGTCGTGGTGCGGCACGCCCGTTTCGCGATCCGCCCCGAAAACCGAGTTGAACACGACGTGTGGCACGCGCGCCGCGGCCGCCGCATCGACGAGGGCGGTGCCCACTCGGACCTCCTCCTCGACCTCCTCGAGGCTGTTCGCCTCCGGGGTCATGAAATAGAACGCGTCGACCGCCTCCAGCGCGGCGACCGTTGATGCCGGGTCGTCGATCCGGACGGTCGACAGCTCGACGCCTCGGGCGGCCAGCGCCCGCGCCCGGTCGGAATCGGGGGAGCGGACGAGGGCCCGCACCCGCGCTCCTCGGGCCAGGAGTGCGTCGACGACCGCCCCGCCCTGCTGCCCTGTCCCGCCGAAGACCGCGATCGCGCCGGTTTCCTGCGTGTTCATGTCGCCCACCTCTCATTGGTTCACGTCGTGAACAACATTAGTTCACGGCGTGAACCTCCGCAAGGCGCACGGGTCCGCCGAGGGTTCCGCGCGGTAGGTCAGGAGGAGGCGGACCCCGGAACGCCCGCCGCGTCCACGATGGCGGTGGCGACGCGTTCGAAGTCGCGCTGATCGTCGGCGTCGAGGTTCTCCGCGACGTCGGGCAGGCGCTTGGTCGTCTCGGCGTAGATGGCTTCGGCGAGCACCTTCCCCGCGGGCGTTACGCCGAGCATGATGACCCGCCGGTCCTGCTCCGAGTTCGCCCGGCGGACCAGGTCGCGCCGCTCGGTGCGGTCGACGAGCTGGCTCAGCGCGTTCTTGGTCATGCCGAGCGAGGTGGCAAGGTACGCCATCTGCCGCGGCTCGTCCTTGATCGCGCACAGCAGTGTGGCCTGCGAGGGGGTCAGGTCGTACTCGGCGCAGATCTGCGCGTACCTGCGCTGGATCAGGACCGAGAGCCAGAACAGCTTGTCGCCGTAGTCCACACCCGCCCCCTCTCTTCCGATGCCGAACGCCCAGCCTACCGGCCGCGGACCGGCCCGCCCGACCGCTGGCTTGCTGGTGAGGTCCGGCTTCAGCGTTCACGAGCGCGCGCCGCGTCGAGCGCGTGCTGGTGCGTTCCCGACCACAACGTGCACGTGGTGCACGGCGAAGAACACCTCGTCGGTACGCCTTCCGTCGCACCAGCGAGCTCGACGAGTACCTGGCGCGCCTGCTCGCCGACCGCGGTCTCGCTCCGCGGACGGTCGGCCGGGCTTCGCGGATCTCCACCGCGGTGCGGCCGGCCGCGGAAGGTCTCGGTGTCACCGTCGCGCCGTCCTCCGCGGTCTCCGACGGCTTCGAACGGCCGGCCCGCCCGCTGTGCCCCGCGCTCTCGGAGCCGGTGGTGCGCCGCGCGCCGGACCAGCTGAAGCGACAGGACCGGTCAGGCGCAGGTGTCCCGACGCGGTGAGCGTGGCCGCGCCTACTGCCTGATCGACCGGGCTTCGCGGCGGGCGAGGACGTCGTCGAGGCGGGAGCCGACTTCGGCGCAGTTGGCGCGGACGACGTCCAGGAATGCCGCGAGCACCGGTGAGTCGTCGGCCGCGCGGAAGGACAGCTGCAGGTCCGGGAGGCGGACGTGCGGGGCGATGTCGCAGAACCGGACGTCCTTGCGGGTGACGAGCCGTATCCGGGCCGGGCCGAGGCCGACGCCGACGCCGCACGCCGCCAGGCCGATGATCGTGTGGACGTCCCGGGAGATCGTGGCGGCGTCCAGCGCGGCCGCGTCGGCGCCGAGCAGGTCGCGCAGGCGCGCGGCCACGGCGGGTTCCTGCGCGGGCGCCGACATGATCAGCCGCTCGGCCGCGAGCTGCTCCAGCCGGATCTCCGCGTGGCCGCTGAAAGGGTGCGCGGTGCCGACCACGGCGACCAGGTGGTCGGCACCGATCGGGACGGTCACCAGGCCGTCCACCCCCGCGCCGCGCGGGGCGCCGCGGCCGACCGCCACGTCGAGCTCGCCCGCGACGAGGGCCGCGGTTCCGTCGAGGCTGTTCATTTCGCGCAGATCGAGCCGGACGTCCGGCCGGGCCACGCGGAACCGGCCCAGCACGCCGGGCAGCGGATCGAGCAGGGCCGAGCCGATGAAGCCCATGCGCAGCTGCCCCGTCTCGCCGCGGGCCGCGCGGCCGGCTTCGACCGCGGCGGCCGTCATCTCGCTCAGCGCGCGCCGGGCCCGGGCCAGGAAGGCGGTGCCGGCCGCGGTCGGGAACACCCCGCGGGGTGTGCGGTCGAACAGCCGCTCGCCGACTTCGCGTTCGACGGCGGCGATCTGCGTGGACAGCGGCGGCTGGGCGATGCCGAGGGACGCGGCCGCGCGGCCGAAGTGCTGGTGCTCGGCCAGCGCCAGTGCGTAGCGGAGATGACGGGACTCCATACGTACAGAATATCGCTCAAGGGTGATTAAGTTATGAAACTGGATAGCGCGTCCGGTGCGCGGTGGAGTGGGCGTCATGAACGAGACCACCGCCTGCGTGTTCGTCCACGGTGCTTGGCACTCCTCACTGCACTGGGCCGCGACCCAGCGGGCACTGGCTGCCCAGGGCACCGCCGGCATCGCCGTGGACCTGCCCGGCCACGGCGTGACGGCGCCGCTGCCGAGCGGCTACCTGCGGCCCGGGCAGCCCGGGCTGGCCACCGAACCCTCCGCGCTCGCCGGGCTCACCACCGAGGTGCTCACCGACGCACTGGTCACCGAGCTCGCCGAGGTGCGCCGCCGGTTCGCCCGCGTCGTCCTCGTCGCGCACAGCGCGGGTGGTGGCCCGGCTTCGGCCGCGGTGGAACGCCATCCGGACCTGGTCGACCACGTCGTGTACCTGTCGGCGTTCGTCCCCGCCGGACGCCCGCGCTTCGGGGACTACGTGACCGACCCGGTCAACGCCGGCGCGGCGCACGCCCCCCGGACCGGCGACCCCGAGGTCCTCGGCGCCTTCCGGATCAACCCGCTCTCACCCGACCACGCCGAGGTCGAGGCGATCCGGCGGGCGTTCCTGGCCGACTGGCCCGCGGACCGGCCCGGCTGGCGGCTGACGCTGCACCCCGACGAGCCGGTGGCGTCGCTGGCGGGGACGTTCCCGGTGACCGCCGGGCGGTGGGGCCGGGTGCCACGCAGCTACGTCCGGCTGACCGGCGACCTGGCGCTGCCGCCGGCCACGCAGGACCTGATGATCGCCGAGGCCGACCGCCTGACACCGGAGCACCCGTTCGCGGTGCATTCCCTGCCCGGTGGCCACTCGCCGTTTCTCACCCGGCCGGTCGAGCTCGCCGAGCTCCTCGGCCGGATCGCGAAGCAGGCATGAGGCCCGCGGCTCAGGCCGTGCTGCTGTCGGGCACGTTCGTCCAGCTGATGAGCGTCACCGTCATGCAGCTGGCGGTTCCGCGCATCCGCCACGACCTGGCCGCCGGCTCGGGCACCGGTCAGCTCGCGCTGGTCGGCTACACGCTGACCTACGCCTGCGCGCTGATCACCGCGGCCCGGGTCGGCGACCGGTTCGGCTACCGGCGGGTCTTCGTCGCCGGCACGGTCGTGTTCACGCTGGCGTCGCTGGCCGCGGCGGCCGCGCCGGAGGCCGGGACGCTGGTGGTCGCCCGGCTGGTGCAGGGGACCGGCAGCGGCCTGGTCGCCCCGCAGATCCTGTCGCTGATCCAGACGGCGGTGCCCGCGGACCGGCGGGCCGGGGTCCTGGGCCGCTACGGGGCGACGATGGCCGTGGCGTCGCTGGCCGGTCCGCTGTGCTGCGGCGTCCTGCTGCACTTCGACCCGTTCGGGGTGGGCTGGCGGCTGGCACTGGCTCTGCCGGTACCGGTGGGGGTCGTGTCGCTGGCCCTGGTCCGGATCCTGCCCGGCGGGCGTGGTCCGGCGGAGGCGAACCGGGTGGATCCGGTCGGCGCCGCGTTGTCGCTGACCGGGCTGATCCTGCTCGTGCTCCCGCTGACCCTCGGCCAGGACGCCGGCTGGCCGGCCTGGACGTGGGCGAGCCTGGCCATGGGGCTGGGCCTGCTCGCCGCGTTCGCCGTGTCCCAACGGCGGGTGCGGCATCCGCTGGTGCGCCCGGAAGCCCTGACCGCGGCGACGACCCGGTGGGGCATCGGCGCGGTGCTGCTGTTCAACGCCGGGATCCCGTCGTTCAGCCTGCTGCTGTCCCTGCACCTGCAGGGCGTGCTGCACCGTGACCCGCTGGTGACCGCGGTGACCGTCGCGCCGTACGCGGTCGGCGCCCTGCTGGGCAGCGCGATCGCGGAGGCCGCGGCCCGTCGGTTCGGCGCCACGGCCCTCGCCGCCGCGTCCGGAGGGCTGGCCGTGGTGTCCCTGCTCGTCGTGCCGGCGCTGGCCGGGCCGGCGCCGGTCCTGTGGATGGTGCTGGGCGCCGGCGGCTTCGCGTTCGGGGTCTTCACCGCGTCGGCGTTCTCCCTGGTGCTGAACCGGGTTCCGGTGCCCGTGGCCAGTTCCGTGTCCGGGTTGCTGCCCACCGCGCAGCAGCTCGGCGGCACGCTCGGGGTGGCGCTGGCGGGAGTCGTCTACGCCGCCGGAGCGATGGACGCGGCCATGGTCTACGAGGCCGTCGTGTTCCTGCTCACGGCGGTGGCGACGGCACGCCTGCACCGGAAACCGGGACCAGGCTGGTCAGTGGCAGATGACGACCTTGCCGAAATGCGCCTAGAACGCGAACCGTAGCCAGGGCGAGGCGTCGCGGCCGGATCACCGGGCGGTCGGCGAAACCCGCGGCGTTTCCCTCAACGGATCGCGCAGCAGCCGCTCGAATCCGAGCTCGCCGGCGCCGATCAGGGTGGCGTCGTCCCCGAGAGCCGACACGCTCAGGCGCACTTTTTCCTTCGCCACCGGCAACACATTGCGTGCGACGCGACTACGTACCCGCGGCAGTACGCCGGCGTACACATCCCGCAACATTCCGCCGAAGACGACCACCGCCGGATTGAAGAGATTGATGAGATTCGCTACGCCGATGCCCAGCCAATCCCCGACGTAGTCGAGCGCGTCCCGAGCGTCGGCATCGCCCGCGGCAGCGCCGGCGGCCACCGCCCGCACGGCGTCACGACCGAAGACCTCCGGCGGTCGGCGTGCGGCGTCCAGCAAGGCCCGTTCACCGGCTTCCGCCTCGAGGCACCCGCTGGAGCCGCAGCCACAAGGTCGCCCGCCGTGCGGGTTGACGACCATATGGCCCAGCTCGCAGCCGTACCCCGCGTCGCCGTCCAGCACCGTGCCGCCGACGATGATCCCGCCCCCGACGCCGACGTCGCCGTGCAGGTAGACAAGGTTCTGCACACCCATCCCGGCCCCACGAAGGTGCTCCGCGAGCGCTCCGAGATGCGCCTCGTTTCCCACCGGCACCCGCAGTCCCAGCCCCAGCCGGAGCGCCAGTTCAGCGCCGAACGCCTGGTCGACCCATCCGAGGTCGGGGCCGAAACGGACGGTCCCGTCGTCGGGACGGATCATTCCGCAGTACGAGGCCCCGAGCCCCACACAAGTCGACGTCGACGGCGCCGCCTCGGTCACCTGGCGGCCGAGCTCCGCGAGCGTCGTGACCACGTAGTCGAGATCGACTCCGGACCGGCGCCGGGCAGCGACCTTGCGGTCCAGGATGACACCGCCGAGGCCGATCCGGGCGGCGACCAGCCGGTCCACCGCGACGTCGAACGCCAAAACATGGAAACGCTGAGTCTCCGGCCGCACGATGAGCGAAGGGCGGCCCTGGTGACGATTGTCCGTCTGCGACACTTCCCGGACCAGGCCCGCCGCGCTCAGTTCCGCCGTCAACGTCTTGATCGTGCTTCGGTTGAGGTTCATCCGTCTCGCGAGTTCAGCCCGCGAGATTCCGTCGCTCAGGTGGACAAGGCGAAGAAAAGTACCGCGATTGTGCCGACGCATCTCCTCCTGGTCCAACCCGGTTCTCGAGCCGTCCCATGGCGTCAATTCCATGTCGTGTCCGATGCGTAGGGTGTGCGGGCCAGACTCGCACCAACGCGCCCTTCACGCAATCCCGCGATGCGGCCGGACGCGCCCGCCGCTACCGGCCGCTCGAGTACCTCTGGCGTCGGGCGACCTGGCTCCGCACGCCGTCACTCGCGGGGAGTCGGACCGTCACGACGAGGCCGCCGGACCGGCCGGGCCGGACATCGAGGTCGCCGCCGTGTGCGGTGACGATGGCCGCCACGATCGGGAGGCCGAGGCCAAGCCCGTCGCGTGCGGTGCGTCCCCCCGTCAGGCGGGTGAACGGCTGCAGCAGGCGGTCGACCTCACCCGGCGGGATCACCGGGCCCGTGTTGGTCACCCTCAGCGTCGTGGTGGCCGCCTCGGACTCCATCGTCACCTCGACCGTCCCGTCCGGGATGTTGTGCCGGACGGCGTTGTCCACGAGGTTGGCGACCATGCGTTCGGCCAGCCGCGCGTCGCCGAGTATCGGCGCCGGCGACAGGCACGTCCGGATCTCCGGGTGCGACGACACGACCGACGCCGTGACGGCGCGGAGGTCGACGGGGTCGCGGCGGGCGAGGCCGCGTTCGCTGCGTGCCAGCGTCAGCAACGCCTCGATCAGCCGTTCCTGCTGCTCCCCGGCCGCGAGCACCCGTCCGCACACCGTCCGCAGCCCGGCCACGGTCGCGCCGGGGTCGGCGAGTGCCACCTCCAGCACCGTCCGCTGCCTGGCGAGCGGCGTCCGCAGCTCGTGCGACGCGTTGGCCACGAACTGCCGCTGCGCGGTGAACGCGTCGTCCAGCCGGGCGAGCAAACCGTCGAACGTGTCGCCGAGCTCGCGCAGCTCGTCGCGGCGGCCGGTCATCGCGAGCCGCTGGTGCAGGTCGCTCGCGGAGATGTGCCGAGCCGCGGCCGTGATCACCCGCAACGGCCGTAGCGCACGTCCGGCGAAGAACCAGCCGAGACCGACCGACACCACGGTCATGATCGCGAGCGCGGCGCCCGACCGGAACAGCAGCAGTCGCAGTGTCTCGTCCTGCTGGGCGGCGATCAGCCGCTGGGCCCGTGCGGCGCACGCGTCGAAGTCGGTGCCGGTCGCGGTCGTCTCACCGGACAGTGTGCAGACCTCGATCACGTCCGCCGGGCCCGCACGCAGCTTCACCACCGGGAAACCGCCGGCCACCAACAGGTACGTGATGAGCAGCAACCCGGCTCCGGACAGGAGGAAGAGTCCGCTGTGGACAGCGGTGAGCCGCCACCGCACGGTCGGGGTGAACCTCATGGGCCGATCCGGTACCCGGCCTGCGGCACGGTCTCGATCAGCGAGGGCTCGCCGAGCTTGCGCCGCAACCGGCTGACCGTCACCTTCACCGCGGTCGTGAACGGGTCGGCCATCTGGTCCCACACCCGCTCCAGCAGCTCCTCGGCGGGCACGATCCTGCCTCGTGCGGCCAGCAGCAGCTCCAGCACGCCGAACTCCTTCGGTCCGAGGTCGAGAAGCCGACCGTCGCGGCTGGCGGACCGCCGTGCGGCGTCGAGCACGAGACCGCCCGCCTCGAGGACCGGTGGCAGCGCGGGCTGGGCCCGCCGGAACAACGCCCGCAGCCGCGCGACCAGCTCGGCGAACGCGAACGGCTTGGGCAGGTAGTCGTCCGCGCCGAGGCCGAGACCGTCGACGCGGTCCTCGATGGTCGCCGCCGCGGTCAGCATGAGCACCCGGCCCCGGCAGCCGTCGGCGGCCAGCCGCGCACACACGTCGTCGCCGTGCCGGCCGGGCAGGTCCCGGTCGAGCACGATCACGTCGTAGTCGTGGACCTGCGCCGCCGCCAGTCCCGTCACGCCGTCGAACGCCACGTCGACGGCCATCCGCTCGCGACGCAGCCCGGCGCCGATCGCCTCGGCCAGCTCCACGTCGTCCTCGATCACCAGCACGCGCACACGCGACAGCGTGCCGCACCAGACGTTGCACCGTGGTTACATCGCGGCTGTAACCACGGTGCAACCACGACCCGCGTACTCCTGGTGATCATGACCCACCACTCACGACGCGCCGTGCTCGGCATGCTCGGTGCGGCACCCCTCGCCGCCGGACTCCTTCCCGGCCTCGCCACGGCACACGCCGACTCCGGCCTCGCGGGCCGGATCCGGGCGGTCACCGACAGGCCGGAGTTCGCGGGCTCACGCTGGGGCATGCGGTTCCAGGTGCACGGCGCCGCCGAGCCCATCCACGTGCTGAACCCACAGCAACGGTTCGAGCCCGCCTCCGCGGTCAAGCTGTTCATCGCGGGTTCGGCGTTCGACGCCCTCGGGCCCGGTCACCGGTTCCGCACCACGGTGCACCGCACCGGCCCGGTCGTCCTCGGCACGCTGAGGGGCGACCTGACGGTGGTGGCCGGCGGAGACCTGCTGCTCGGCCCGCGCGTCCAGCGGGACGGCTCGCTCGCGTTGCCCGTCCCGGACCACTCCTACGGCACCGCCGGCCACCCGATCGCCGGCGATCCCCTCCGGCAGCTGCGCCACCTCGCCCGCCAGGTCGCCCGCCACGGAGTCCGCCGCGTCGACGGCACCGTGCGGGTGGACACCTCGTTGTTCCGGCAGGGCACCGAGGCACTCCCACAGGGCGACCTCCGGCTGCCGGTCTCTCCCATGATGATCAACGACAACATCGTCGACGTCGTGGTACGCCCCGGCGACCGGATCGGCGCGCCGGCCACACTCCGGGTGACACCGGAGCTCGGCTACGTGGACATCGTCAACGAGGTGACCACGGTCGCGATCCCGTCGCGGCGCTTGGCCTTCAGCACGTCCGCCGGGGTGGTACGGCTGACCGGGGAGGTCGCTCTCGGCGCGTCACCCTTGCTGTGTCCGTACTTCGTGCCCGACCCCGCCGGTTTCGCCGAGGTCGCGTTCACGCAAGCCCTCGCCGACGAGGGCATCTACGTCACCGGAAATTCGGTGACCACAGTGGACCGTCGCATGGTCAGGCTCGCCGAGCACGTCTCGCTCCCGCTCTCGGAGGAGGTGAAGGTGATGCTCAAGCTCAGCTCCAACGTGCACACCGTCTACTTCCCCTACCTGGTCGGCGCGATAGCCGGCGGTGACCCGGACACACCGAAAGCGACGGGCCGGCGGCTCGGACGTGAACTCGTCGTCCGGGCCGGCCTCGACCCGGACGACCCGGCGAACGGCGGCTACACGCCGGACTACTTCGTCCGGTTCCTCGAGCACATGGCCCGGCAGCCCTACTTCACCCGGTACCGGGAGGGGCTGCCGGTCATGGGCCGGGACGGCACCCTGGCGGACGTCCTGCCGAACTCTCCCGCCGCGGGACGCGTGTTCGCCAAGACCGGCACCGGCGGCACCGGCACCGGCCTGTACAAGGCGATGGCCGGCTACCTGTGCCTGCCCGACGGCACGCTGGTCGCGTTCGCGCAGTTCACGGAGAAACCGGTCAGCTCGCCGGAAGAGGCGTTCGCGCTGGAAGGACGCGTCGGCGTCGCGCAGGGCGAGATCGTCACCGCCGTCTACGAGTCCCTTGTCCACTGAGAGGAAACCCATGACCCTCCACTCCCGACGGTCGGCACTGGGCCTGCTCGGCGCGACCGGCGGTCTGCTCGCCATGGCCGGTCCGGCTGTCGCCCAAACCGGCTCCGACCTGCGCCCCGGCGGACGCCTCGACCGGTTCGTCGCCGACCGCGCGGCTGCCGACCAGTTCTCCGGCACCGTCCTGGTCGCACACCGAAACCGCCCCGTGCTGATCAGCTCTCACGGCATGGCCGACCGGAGCCGTGGCATCGCCAACGACCAGAACACGGCCATCGACCTGGCGTCGATGACCAAGTCGTTCACCGCGGTCGCGCTCACCCAGCTGGTACAGCGGGGAAAAGTGGCACTGCACGCGCCGTTGGGTGACTACCTCGACGGCTTCCCGGCCGACGTCGCACGGGTGACGATCCACCAGCTGCTCACCCACACCGCGGGCGCCGGACGGCCCGGTCTCACCAATCAGCGCCCGCCCGGCGAGGACGAGTGGGACAGCGAAACCGATATCTGGCAAGGCATGCTGGCCTACCTGCGCACACTTCCGCTGCGCTTCACGCCGGGTTCGCAGTGGAGCTACAGCAACGACGGCTACTTCCTGCTCGGCGCCGTGACGGCGGCGGTGGCCGGAGTGACCTACTACGACTACATACGCCGAAACGTGTTCGCGCCGGCAGGCTTGACACACACCGACTTCTACACCCGCCCGCAAGTCATCGCGGACCGAACCATCGCCCACGGCTACCTGAGCCAACCGACAGGCGACCGCGTGGACATCACGACCACGCCGTACCTGCCCTACCTCGGCAGCCCGTACCACGGCGCGTTCTCGTCAGCGCCCGACCTCCTGCGGTTCGCCACCGCACTGCACGGGGAGAAGCTGCTCGACCCCGCCTGCACACACCTCGTCACCAGCGGCAGGCACCCGCTCAGCCCGACCGACCGGCCGGCATTCGCCGGACAACTACAGCTCTACGGCTACGGCCACGTCGAGACGATCGCGGGAAAGAACCGCATAGTCGGCCATTCCGGCAGCGGCCCCGGCCGGTCGACCAATATCGACGTCTTCCCGGAGGCCGGTTGGGTGGTCGTCGTGCTGAGCAACTACGACACCTCCATCCGGCCGATCGTCGAACTGGCGCAGGAGCTGGTCGGGTCGGCGGTCTGTCGGGAGTGAGCCCGCAGCCGCAGCCGAGGATCCGCGCCTGGATCTTGTCAAGCTACGTCGGTTCGACCGGGTGGCTGATCTCGTCGGATGTCGCGGTGCCGGTTGGTCATGACGTGCTGGTCTCCCGCAAGCTGCCGATCCCCAAGGAGCCGTCCGGACGAATCTCGGTTGCCGCGGCGGCCTCGGTCGTGGTGGGTGCCGGCGGGTTCTCGAGGAAGTCCTCGGTGGGCACGAAGAACAGGCCGCCGGTGACCGCCGTGGAGAAGTCGAGGATCCGGTCGTGGTTTCCCGGTGGGGAGCCGAGGAACATGTTCCGCAGCATCTGCTCGATGATGGCGGGATGGCTGGTGTAGCCGATGAAATAGGTGCCGAACTCGCGGGTGCCGATCGTGCCGAACGGCATGTTGTCCCGCACGATCTGAAGCTGGGTGCCGTCCTCGTCGGTGATCGTGTTCAACGCGAGGTGCGAGTTCGGCGGCTTGGCCGCGTCGGGCAGTTCGATGTCGCTGAGCTTGTGCCTGCCGATCGCCCGTTCCTGCTCTTCGACCGGTAGCGTCGCCCAGGTGTCGAGGTCGTGCAGGTACTTCTGCACGACGACGTAGCTGCTCCCGGTGAAGTCCGGGTCCTCGTCGCCGACCTGCACCGCGGCGACGGCCGCCGCGCCGGACGGGCTCTCCGTGCCGTCGACGAAACCCAGCAGGTCTCGTTCGTCGAAGTACCGGAACCCGTGCACTTCGTCGGCGACGTCGGCGTGGCCGTCGAGTGCGGTCATGATGTGGCCGGCCAGCTCGAAACACAGATCGAGGCGCGTCGCACGCAGGTGGAACAGCAGATCGCCGGGTGTCGACACCGCCTTGTGCGTGGCGCCGGTCAGTTCCCGGAACGGATGGAGCTCCGCCGGGCGCGCCGAGTCGTACAGCCGGTCCCACAGCTTCGCGCCGATCCCGACGACGCAGCTCAGATCGCCCTCGGGGGCGCGGAACCCGACGGCGCGCGTCAGGCCCGCGACGTCGGCGAGCACGTCGTGCACGTCGTCTTCGGCGCCCGCCCGTACGGTGACCACCATGAAGATCGCCGCCATGGCCGGCGGTGCCACTACTCGTTGCGGTTGCGCTCGCCGTCCCACCGCATCACCCTGTCACCTTCTGCGCGGGTTCCCCACGCTCCGCGTCAGCCTGGCACGCCGGCCGGTGTCTCGCACGTGGTCATCCATCCACGGGCGAGTTCTGGCGCCACCGACAGCGGACGTTGTGCCGGCCGACAACGGCCGGTCACGGTTCGGGAGTGCGGCGTCCGGGCGCCAGGCGGTGTTGGCGTGGCAGTGCAGAGGCTGCGCGGCCCGGTCGGAGGACGTCGCGTTCCTCCGCGGGCTGGTCGAGGACCGCGCCCAGGACGTCCTCGGCCAGCCGCTGTCCCTCGTCCGGGTCGTAGGCCAGGAAGGCGGCGAGCGGGCTGGGACTGAACGCCCGGACCTCCGGCTTGCCTGGGGGGAGCCCGGCGAGCGCGGTCCGGGCCAGGTGCAGCGCTCGCGGGGTTTCGGCGAGCGACCGGTAGAGGGGGCTCACGCCCGCGCCGTCCTGGAGCACGGTCAGCATGGGGTCGCGCTGGTCGTCGCGCAGCGACACGACGCCGGCCTGCGGGAGTACTTCGCCGCCGGCGGGTCGTCCGAGCAGGTGGCACAGGTCATGCACTGCCACGCCGACCGACCCGCGGGACCTGGCCGAGCTGGTGACCGCACTGCAGGCGCTGGCCTTGAGCCCCGTGCGCAGGCCTTGAAGAATCCACCCACGAAACCCGGGAAGTTCCATGAGCGACGCTGCTGGTGTTCGCCGTCGTCCAGCAGTACAGCAAGGGCACGCAGGACATCCTGGTCGGCCTGCTCCGCGGCCTGGGCGAAACGGCCTCGGGCCTGCGTTCGACCCTGGCAGGTGGGCGTGCCACGACCGCCGTCCTGCTGGCGCGCCGCTTCTCGGCGGCACTCGCAGCGAACGCCGTGTCCAGGCTGTGGCGCCGGCCGACGTTGTCCGGATTTCGTCGGCCGGCGCCGGCCGGATTACTGGCGTACCACTCCGAGCTGCTGGGCCAGCTGGTCGGGATTGATGTCGAGCCACTGGTAGCCGATGCTGTTCCACAGGTCGCAGTGCTGCGCGGCCGCGAACGCGGTCGACGTCACCGTCGAGCTACCGCCCGGCTGGAGGACCATCGCCCATTTCTCCTTGACGCTCGGCCATTCCGCCTGCCCGGGTGCGTCCGGGGTGCCCTGGCGGACGAACGCGCCCCAGTACCTGACCATTTCGGCCGACAGCCGCAGTTTGTCCCGGTCGTAGAGGCTGGTCGCGGTGGGCCAGAGGTAGGCCTGGTCCGCTGCGTGCGAGGCGCCGACGTCGAAGGCGCCCGGAGCAGCGGGGGCAGTGGGGCTTCGCGCGTCGAAGCGGTACAGGAACGTCTTCGGCTGGTACTTCGACACCTGCTGCGCCAGCTGGGCGTACTGGCAGCCGCCCAGTCCGTAAAAGACACTCGAGTCCGTCCACACGGCACCCAAGGCATATGCCGCCGTGTCCTGGGCGGAGAAAGCGCTCAGCGGGTACACCTTCTCGACGTCCGCCGCGCGATCGCCGAAGAGGTACTCGAGGCTTTTCGAGTACTGGGCAGGCGTGGCCGTGGCGAACGACTGGGCCCAACCCCGTACTTCGTCGCGGGTGCTGCCGATCAGGAGCGGGACCCGCTCGAAGCGGCCCGTCCGCACGGCGTCGGACGGAGGGATGGGCAGTTCGGGCACGCCGGCCGTGGGCAGCGGGCCGCTGAGGATGCCGCCGCGGAAGCCGGCGCTCGCGGCTTGGAGTTCGGCCGCGGACTTCGCGCGTAGGCAGCTGACCGAGTCGGTGGTGCAGCCCGCGTCGGTGGCGAACCGCGCGCCCGCTGCCTGGGACTCGGCGACGGTGTGGCTCGGGCAGCCGCCGCTCTGGATGATGGCGCCGTCGATCAGGCCGTGCGTCAGGGGCGACGAAAGCAGCGCGCACACCGAGTGGCCGCCCGCGGAGAGCCCGGAGACGGTCACCGCCTTGTGGTCGCCACCGAAGCGGTCGATGTTCTTGTTGGCCCAGTTCAGGGCCGCGACCTGGTCGAGCAGGCCGTAGTTGCCCGCACCGGACTTGCTCAGGCCCGGCAGGTTCAGGAAGCCGAACGCGCCGAGCCGGTAGTTGATCGTCACGACGACGATGTTGTTCGTTTCGGCCAGCAGCGAGCCGTCGAACGCGCTGCCGGAGCCGGATGAGAAGCCGCCGCCGTGGATCCACAGCAGCACCGGGAGTCGCTCATTCGTTGCCCGCGCCGGGCGGTAGACGTTCAGGTAGAGGCAGTCCTCCGTCGAGCCGGAACCCTGCGGGCACTCCGGACCGTAGCCCGTCGCGGGCCGGACACCCGGCCACGACGGCGCGGGCTGCGGTGGCTGCCACCGCAGCCCGCCGACCGGCGGGGCGGCGAACGGGATGCCCAGGAACGAATCCACCGCCCCGCTGGTCTTCCCTTGGACCTTGCCCGCTTCCGTCTGGACGACGAGCGAGTGCACCGCGTTCGCCGCCGCCGGGGCGCCCGCGGCCACGGACGCGGCGGTCACCGTCAACGCGACCGCGGCACCGAGCCACTTGAGTCTTTTCCGCACCGATCCTCCCGGAATTGAGTGGGGTGTCGGAGAAGGATGGGGTGCCCGGGCTCATCGGGTGGCCGACGTGGTCCGATCACCGGACCGCAGGGCGCTGACCGTCTTGGTGATCCGGTGGCCCACCATCGTGAGCAGCCCGGCGTACTTGCCGACGTCGGCGCGGTACAGCGGCGCGGTGATGGACAGCGCGCCGGTCGTCAGGCCGGTCGCGCCGGTCAGCGGAATCGCGACGCTGACGAAGCCGACGCGGGTCTGTTCGTATTCGACCGCGTAGCCGTTCGCGCGGGCCCGGGCCAGCTCGTTGAGCAGGAGGCCGGGAGCGTTGACGGTGTGCGAGGTGACCCGGTCGAGGGGCGACGCGATCACTTCGTCGACCAGCGCGCGTGGACCGAACGCGAGCAGGACCTTGCCGGTGGCCGTGCAGTGCATCGGCATCCGGCCGGCCACCCGCGACGGCTTGGTCACCTGGCTGTGGCCCGACACCTTCTCCAGGTAGAGGACCTCCCGGCCGTCGGGGACGGCGAGGTGGATCGTCTCGTTCGTCGCCTGGTAGAGGTCCTCCATGTACGGCCGGGCGGCGTCACGCAGGATGCGCTGGCGGGGCACCCGCTGGCCGATCTCGAACAGGCGGATGCCGAGCCAGTAGTCGCTGCCGCGCCGCTCCAGCACGCCCCAGGTCAGCAGCTCCTGCGCCAGGCGGTGCACCGACGCCTTCGCCACGCCGGAGCGGCGGGCCAGTTCGGTGAGGCTCAGGTGCTCGTCGTCGGGGCCGAAGGCCTCGAGGATGAGCTGGACCTTGCCGAGGACGCTGTTCGCTTCCATGGCACCAGGTTCGGTGAGCGGAACCGGTCCGGCCAACGGACCGGTCCGCTCACCGAACCGCTAGGGGACGAGCACCGCGCGGCCGCGAACCCGGCCGGCCCGCAGGTCCTCCAGCGCGAGCGCGGCGTCGGCGAACTCGTACTTCTGCACGGCCAGCGAAAGCTCACCCGCGGAGAGCTTCTTCACGAGGTCACCGGCGACCTCACGAGCCCGGCGCTCCTGTCGGATCATGTTGACTGGCAGCAGCGCGACGTCGTCGAGGAGCCAGGACGGCAGGTCGACGCGGACCTCGGTCCCGGTCACGTACCCGATCACCGCCGCCCGGCCGCCTTGGCGCACCCAGCGGGTCCGGGCCACCAGGCCATCGCCGCCGAGCGTGTCGACCAGCAGGGACACGGGTCGGTCGGCAGCGAGCCGGTCGATGTCCTCGGTGGAATCGAGGCAGACACCGGTGACGCCGTCGGGCACATCGGCGAGCTGCTCCGCGCGGCCCACGATCCCGGTGACCTTCGCTCCGGCGAGCAGGGCCTGCTGGGCGACCATCGACCCGACCGCGCCCGCGGCGCCGACGACGACCACGTGCTCGTCCTCGCTCAGCCGGGCCACGTCGTGCAGGACCACGAACGCGGTCGTCGCCGGCACGTAGAACGTCGCCGCGACCTCGGGGGGCAGCGGGGCGTCCAGCTTGTTCGCGGCCTTGGCCGGCACGCTCAGCCGCTCGGTCCAGGTCCCGTCACGCAGGAGGCCGAGACCGGCGCCGCGCAGCATCACCTGGTCGCCCGGCTCGAGGTCCGAACCGGCATCCGCTTCGACGACGATCCCCGCGCCCTCCACGCCACCGGCGTAGGGGAGGGGTGGCTTCAGGTTGAAGGTGCCGCTCGCGACGGTGACGTCCAGGTGCGCCACCGCCGCCGCCTGGACGTCGACCAGCACCTCGCCCTCGCCGCGGACCGGCTCGGGAACCTCGTCCACGACCGGGGCCGAGCCCCACGTGTGGAACCGCGCGGCCCTCACGCAGCGGCCTTGCGGAGGAACTCGACGCTCAGCGGGTTGTAGCGGGCGGCCTGCTCGTGCTGTGGCCAGTGCCCGCACTCCTCGAACAGCTCCAGCTGCGAACCGGGGATGTTCTCGTGCATCTTCGTGGCCTCCGGGACCTCGCCGAACGGGTTCTGGCGGCCCCACACGATCAGCGTCGGCTGCGTGATGCGGGCCAGCTGCTCCGGGCGCAGCAGGTTGCGCTGCCGCCGTTCCATGTCCTGCAGCGAAAGCAGGTTGTCCACATTGGCTACGAACTCCGGCGTGTGGTAGATCGCGTGCCGGACCTCGACGAGCTCTTCGGTCGCGTTCTCCTCGCTCGCCATGAGCAGGCGCAAGCGTTTGCGGGTGAGCTCGACGTCGTCGGTGGCGACGGCGTTCTTCGTGCTGGTGCGGATCCGGTCCATGACCTCGGGGTTGGCCACGGTCCCGCCGGCGCACAGCAGCTGCAGGCTCAGCACCCGCTCCGGGTGGTCGACCGCGGCGCGCGCGCCGACCCAGCCGCCCAGGGATTCGCCGACGATGTGCGCGGCGTGGATGCCGACGGCGTCGAAGTAGTCCAGGAGGTGCTTGACGTAGTCGGCGATCTCGTACGGCTGGGCGGGCTTGCCGGTGTAGCCGTGGCCGAGCATGTCGATCGCGTGGACGTCGAATTCGCTGTGGGCGACGATGTTGCGGGCGAACGCTTCCAGGTGCCCGCTGGTGCCGTGCAGGAACACGACGGCGTCGGCGTCCGGGCTCCCGGCCCGCAGCGCCCGGGTGGGGACGCCGGCGGCGTCGACGTACTCCACGCGGTGCGGGATGGGACTGAGTTCGGTCCAGATGCTCACGCGTGCTCCTTGGTGTTGATGCGGTGGACTTGGGTGTTGCTGTACGCGGCGAGCTTGCGCAGGGCGGCCAGCGTCGCCGCGGTAGCGATCGAGACGAGCAGGACCTTCATGCCGGAACTCCTTGCGGGACCAGGGAACGGAAGAAGCCGTCGACGACGGCGTGGTAGGCGTGCGGCCGTTCTTCCTGCAGGTGGTGGGAAACGTGGTCCATGACGTGCAGGTTGCCGTGGGGCACCATGCGCGCCAGCATCAGCGGGTAGTCGGGGGTGAGGAACGCGTCCTGCATGCCCCAGATGAACAGCGTGGGCGCCTGGACGCGGCCCAGCTCGGCCGTCAGGTCCTGCCACTCGCCGCGGGGCGAGTCCGACATCGCGGCCAGTTCGCGCTCGCCGGGGTCGAGACTCTGCTCGTAGCGCAGGTCGAGGGTCTCGTCGGGGAGCTGGTCGGCGTCGTACCACTCGAGGGTGGTGATCAGGTGGCGCATCTTCTCGCGCGTCGGGCCTTCGCCGCCGTAGTAGGCGTCACGCGCGTTGCGGCCGCGTCGGCCGCCCTCGGGCAGGGGAGCAAGGGGACCGTAGAAGACCGGCATGCTGCCGGTGACGACCAGCGAGCGCACCCGGTCCGGGTACTTCGCGGCGAGGTTGAGCGCGATGGTGCCGCCCCAGGAGTTGCAGACGAAGTCCGCGCGCTCGACGCCCAGGGTGTCGAGCAGGGCGACGGTCTTGGCCGCGTGGTGGTCCCACATCGGCCCGGTGATCGGGGTTTTCGCCGAGCGGCCGTACTGGTGGATGTCGACCAGGAGGCACCGCCGGTCTTCGGCGAACAGCGGCGCCACCGGCCCGAAGTCGCTCCACCCGGTGCAGCCGGGGCCGCCGCCGTGCAGGAACACGGTGTCCGGGCCGGAGCCGAGGTCGTGGTAGTGGTAGGTGACGCCGCCGCCGTCGGCGTAGTGGCTCTCGGGTGGTGGGGTCATGCTGTTTCCTTCCCGGTGGTGGAGAGGGTCGTGCGGGCGAGGACCTCGCACAGGCGGCGCATCGCGCGGACGTCGACGGTGTTCATGCCGCGGCTGAAATCCTCGGAGGTCGCCTTCGGCATGCCGGTCCGGACGGTCGGGATGCCGCGGGCGCGCAGGATGTTCGCGTCCGTGGCCCCGCTGTTGTCCGGCACGGGCTCGTGCGGTCGGCCGGAAGTGCGTTCCCAGGCCTCGATCGCGGTACGCACGATCGGCGAGTCGGGCGGGGTGGACGTGCCGGGGATGGCCAGCACCATCTCCAGCTCCACGTCGAACTGGTCCAGGAACGCCGCCAGTTCCCGTTTGACGGACAACGGTGTCGTGCCCGGCGCGATCCGGAGGTCGAGGCGGATCCGACAGGCCGCCGGAGTGACCGCGAGCATCCGTTCCCAGCCGCCGGCGATCGATCCGATGATGCCCTGGGGAGCCGCGGTGGCCGTGCGGTGGCGGGCCGGGTAGTCGGCGAGCCACCGCTCCAGGCGCGTCACCACGTCGGCGGCCGTGACGATCGGGTTGCGGTAGGGCAGCCGGTGGCGACTGCCGACGTAGGTGTGGATGCCGGGCACGGTGATCTCGAACCAGCACAACCCGACTTCGTCGTGGGCGACGAAGTCCCCGGGCTTGGCGATCACCGCGTAGTCGGTGTGCCAGCCGCGTTCGAGCAGGAACGAGCAGCCGACGCCCTGTCCGGTGTTGGCCCGCGCGGGGTAGCCGGGTGCCTCGATCGCGTTGGTGGGCATGCCGCCCGCACCGAACGCCACGACGACGTCACCGGTCAGCTCGGGCCGGACCGTGCCCAGAGCCTCGGCGAGCACGAGGATGCAGGCCGCGTGGCCCTTCGGGTTGCTCGCCCCGAGGCCGGAGACGAACGGACCTTCGTCGCGGGGCTCGGGTTGCATGTCCGGCCGCAGCTCCGGCCCGACCCAGGGAACGTCCAATTCGGACTGTCCGGTGGTGAGGGTGTCGATCGGGGCGTAGAGCATCAGGTCCTCGCCGCCGCCGGACCCGCGCAGCCGGCCGACGGCGTTGGCCTGGAACTCGTCGAGGTGCTGGGCTTGAGCGGCGAACCCGGCGGCCGACAACCGCGTGGCGAGCATGCGGGCCAGGGGTGCTTCGCGGCCGGTCGGGCTGGGGATCGCCGTGACCGCGTGCGCGGCCTCGCGGAGCCGGTCCTCGGTGATACGAGCGAGGACGGTGTCGAGGGTCGTCACGGCCGGATCACCGCGGCCCCCATCCCGGTCAGCCACTCGGGCATGGGGGAGTAGGCCAGCGCGCGGCCCGGCTTGAAGCCCAGTGCGGCGGCCATGACGAGCCAGGTGCGCAGCTCTTGGCCGCCGTTGCCGGCCGCCTTGCCGATCTCCTCGGTGGTCAGCGACGTGTACTTCTCGAGTTCGCCGCGTTCGAGGTCGGCCAGGAACGCCTCGTCGAACTCGGGGAACAGCACCGGGCGGGCCGCGGTGATGATCTCGCGACGGCGGCCGTCGTAGCTTTCCCAGTCGCCGCGGCCGTTGAGCCAGGCCTCCACCAGGAACTCTTCGTCCTCGCCTTCGGGCGCACGCCAGTCGTCGGGCCACGGCAGCTGGTGCGACAGGCCGCCGGACGCGATCACGACCACTCGCAGGTCTTCGGGCAGAGAAGCGATCGCTAGAGCGATGTTGCGGCCCAGCTCGGCGCAGCGGTCGGTGCGGGGCAGCGGGGCCGCGAAGACGTTGACCACCAACGGGACCACGGGCACGTCGATGCCGTCCAGGAGGTACTGGATGGCGTGGGTCTGGCCGTGGTCGATCTGCAGCCGCGCCGAGATCGCCACCTCGGTGCCGCGTTCGACGAGGTCTTCGGCGAGCCGCTGGGCGAACTCCGGTGCGGTTTTCTGTGGCCCCGACGGTGTTTTCGCCTCGCCCGAGCCGATCACCTCGCCGACGCCGAGGGTGAACGGCGGGATCATGTCCAGCCAGAACCCGCGGAAGTGGTTCGAACCCACGATGATCGCGAGGTCGGGCTTCGCCGCGGCGATCTCGTCCCGCGCCTCGCGCAGCGCGTCGCGGAAGCGTTCCGCGCGGTCGGTGTGCACGACCTTGTCCCAGTGGGTGTTCATCAACGTCGAGTGGGACGCCCCGACGCCGAGCACCACGCGCGCCATCAGTTCGCCTCCGGGACCGGGACGGTGACGCCCTGCGCGCCCAGCCGGTCGACGCGTTCCTCGCAGGTGTCCTCGGCGAGCTTGCGCCACTTGAGCAGCGAGTCGTCGGGCCGGTAGAGCTTCTCCGGCGGGGCGTCGGTCACCTCGACCATCCACTTGTCCTGCCCGGAGAACTGGCCGTGGAAGAGCCACCGGACGAAGCCGAGGTACTTGGCGTAGAACGGCAATGCCTTCAGCCCACGCTGGAAGCTCGCCAGCACGCCGACGTAGAGGTGGTTGTCGGCGTCGACCGGGACGTAGAACTCGTAGTGGATGAACGTCGGGTAGACGATCCGCAGCACGCCAGGCATGCTCACCGACGCGAAACCGGGGAACTCCTGCGCCGCGATCACCGGGTTGGTTTCGCGGTGGGTGCTGGTGTTGCCGACGTTGCCGACCTCCTTCGGCGGCCGCAGCTTGAACCACGCCTGGTTGTCCCACTTGCCGAGGCCGGGGAAGTCCGCCGTCCAGTACTGCTTGTCCTGGACGCGGTAGATCCACCGGCCACGCTGGATGATCCGGGTCTCGTTCCACACCGGCATCGCCTTGAACAGCCGCCACAACGCCGTGCGGTGCAGGTACTTCGCGTGGCCTTCGTCGTAGCCGTTCTCGCACGCGAAGCGCCAGTTGCCTTCGCGGGGCTGGATCCGGGAGCCGACGATGGCCTCGTTGTGCACGAGTTCCTCGGGCAGCTGTTCGTCGATCGGCGGGGCCTCTTCACCGTCGCCGACGAACACCCACACCATGCCCAGGCGTTCTTCGACCGCGTACGTGGGTTGCTTGACCTTGCCGCAGATCGGGGAGGCCGGGCCGTCGGTGATCGCGGCCTTGAGGTCGCCGGTCTTCAGGTCGAACGTCCAGCCGTGGTACGGGCACGAGATCGTGCCCGCGAACTGCTGGTTGCCCTCCGACAACGGCACCCCGCGATGCGGGCAGCGGTCCTTCAGCGCGTACACGTTGCCGCCGTCGCGCACCAGCACGATCTTCTGCCCGAGCAGCGTGATCTGCCGGGGCTTGCCGGTGAACCGCGACGAGTACCCCACTGGGTACCAGTAGCCGCGGAACCCGGCCGCCGCGGCCTGGTAGTGCGGCCAGCTCGACCAGTCCTGCCGGCCCGGGAGCCTCGCCGGTCGCCGGCTCCGCCGGGCCGGGGTGGTGGCCGTCTCGCCGTTCTGCACGCTCATGACCGCTCCAAGTTCGTTGTGCCGAAGCCGACGCGAGTCCACCACCGCCTGCGCCGCGGGCCAACGCCTCCGGTCCGCTCACCGAACCCGATCCGAAAACCGGGACGTGGTCCGCTCACCGGTCCGCGATCCGGGCCCGCGCCACAGTGCCCGCCTAACGTCCGGCGTTGTCCACTTTCGACACTTCACGGAGGACTCATGGCCCTCGACACCGACATCCTCCTGGTCGGCGCCGGACCGACCGGGCTCTACGGCGCCTACTGCGCGGGCTTCCGCGGGCTGCGCACCGTCGTCGTCGACGGGCTACCGCAGCCGGGCGGGCAGATCGCCGCCTTGTACCCGGAGAAAGAGATCCTCGACGTCGCCGGGTTGCCGCGCGCGCGGGGCCGCGACTTCGTGACCGCGCTGCTCGACCAGGCTTCTCGCTACGACCCCGAGTACCTGCTGGGCCGTCAGGCCGTGGCACTGGGCCGTGCCGAGGACGGACGGCCCGAGGTCACCCTGTCCGACGGCTCGGTCGTCCGGGCCGGCGCGGTGATCCTGACGGCCGGGATCGGGACGTTCACCCCGCGCAAGCTGCCCGCCGGGGAGGACTACCTCGGCCGGGGCCTCAGCTACTTCGTCACCGACCTGGACCGGCACACCGGGCAGAACGTGCTGGTCGTGGGCGGTGGGGACAGCGCGGTCGACTGGGCACTGGCCCTGGAGCCGATCGCGAAGTCCGTCACCCTCGTGCACCGCCGGTCGGCGTTCCGCGCGCACGCGGCGAGCGTCACGGCTATCGCCGAAGGCGGAACGCAAATCGTGACCGACGCGGAAGTCGAGGCGCTCACCGGTGAGGAGACGTTGCGGCTGGCCCACGTCCGCGTGCGGGGCGAAGAGCGGCCACGACTGTTCGAAGTGGACAGTGTGATCGCCGCCCTCGGGTTCGTGAGCAACCTCGGGCCCCTCACCGGCTGGGGCATGCAGCTGCGCGGCCGCTCGATCCTCGTCGACTCGCGGATGCGCACCAGCCTCGACCGCGTCTACGCCGCCGGGGACGTGACGGAGTACGAGGGCAAGGTCCGCCTGATGTCGGTCGGCTTCGGCGAAGTCGCGACGGCGGTCAACAACGCCGCGGTCGCCCTCGACCCCGAGCTGTCCCTCTTCCCCGGCCACTCGACCGAGAACTCCTGAACCCGGAAAGGTTGACCATGGCCTACGTCATCGGCGCCAACTGCATCGACGTCACCGACCGCGCCTGCCTGGACGTCTGTCCCGTCGACTGCATCTACGTCGGCGAGCGCAAAAGCTACATCAACACCAACGAATGCATCGAATGCGGCGCCTGCGAGCCGGAGTGCCCGGTGGACGCCATCTTCGTCGACCGCAAGGCCCGCGGCGACGAGAGCAAGGCGGTGTTCGTCACCGACTCGATCGCCTTCTTCGAGCAGCCCCTGCCCGGCCGGGACGCGCCGCTGGGCGATCCCGGCGGCGCCGGCACGGTCGGCGACCTCGGCGTGGACACCCCGATGGTCGCGCAGTATTGAGAAAGGGGCGGCGCCGCGAAGGCGCCGCCCCTTTCTCAGCGTCCAGTGAACGACGGCGGGCGCTTGTCCAGGAACGCTTGCAGCCCTTCGGCGGCATCGGCGGTGCGGGTCAGCTCCGCGACGCCCTTCTCCTCGCGCAGCAGGGCGTCCTCGATCGGGAGGCCGTAGCCCTCGTCGACGACCCGCTTGAGGATGCCGATCGCCGCGGTCGGTTTGGCCGCGAGCAGCTGAGCTTCCTCGGCGACCGCGGCGTCGAACAGCCCGGGATCGACCACGCGGTCGACCAGACCGAGCTCGAGGGCCTGCTGGGCGGACAGGCGGGTGCCGTCGATCATCAGCCGCTTGGCCCGGTGCGGCCCGACGAGCCGGGGGAGCCGCTGGCTGCCGCCCGCCCCGGGGAACAGGCCGAGGGTGATTTCCGGGAACCCGAAGCTCGCCGTGGCCGAGATGATCCGCAGGTCGCAGGCCAGCGACAGCTCGGCGCCGCCGCCCAGCGCGTGACCGTTCATGGCGGCGATCACCGGCTTGGGGGCCAGTTCCAGCAGCCGCTGGACTTCGATCCAGCCGCGCATCCGGGCCTGGTTCGCGTCGGACAGGTCCCGCATGACGGCGATGTCCGCCCCCGCGATGAAGAACTTCCCGGTGCCGGTGATGACCAGGCACCGCACGTCCGGGTCTTCGGCCAGCGGCGGCAGGACCTCGAGGAACTCCGCGATCAGAGCGGGGTCGACGGCGTTGGCCGGGGGCCGGTCGACCCGGATCGTCGCGACCCCCGCGTCCCGGGTGGTGGTCAGGACCGGCATGCGTGTTCCTCTCATTCGGTGATCCCGGCGGCGCGCAGGGCCGCCAGGTGGTCGTCGTCGAAGCCCAGCAGCTCCCGGAGCACCGGTTCGGTGTGCTGGCCGAGCAGGGGAGCGGGCGAGGTGACGGCACCCGGCGTCGCGGTCAGGCGGGCGACGATGCCTTCGTGCAGTACCGCGCCGGCGATCGGGTGGTCGAGGCGTACGTAGAAGCCGCGGTCGGCCAGGTGCTCGTCCTGGACGAGGTCACGGCCGGTCGCCACCACGGCCGCGGCGACACCGGCGGCCTGCAGCCGGGCGGCGAGTTCGTCAGCGTCCTGAGTTCGGGTCCACGCGGCGAGAGCGGCGTCGTCCTCGGACGACCCCGTCAAGTTCCGCAGCGTTGCCCGTTGTGTCTCGTCTTGCGCGGTGATGGCCACCCACCGATCGGTTCCGGCCGCGGGGTAGACGCCGTGCGGGTCATCGCTGCTGGCGCCGAGCACCGCCGGGCCCATCGTGGCCGCCATCGCCTCCAGCTGTGAGAGGTCGACGTGCCCGCCTTCGCCGCGGATCAGCAGGTCCAGGGCCCCGAGCACGGCCGCGTTGGCGGCGACCATGTCACCCAGGCCGAACACCAGGCCCTGCGGTGGCTCCTCCGGATCGGCCGTCTCGGCGGACAGCCCGGACATCGCGGCGAGCGTGTCGGCGAAGGTGACGGCCTTCCGCCACGGCCCGGTGTGCCCGACGCCTGACATCGACACCAGAACCGCGTTCGGGTTGATCTCCCGCAGCGACTCGTAGTCCAGACCCCACTTCGCCAGCACGCCGGGACTGAAGTTCTCGATGACGACGTCGCAGTGGGCGGCCAGCTCCCGCAGAACGGCCTGCCCCTCCTCAGTACGCAGGTTGAGCGCGACGCTGCGCTTGCCGCGGTTGAAGTTGAGGAAGTACCCCGAGTCGTCCGGGCCGGCGCCCGGCCGCAGCCGCATGGACGTCGAGAACCGGGTCGGGTCGTGCCGGTGCTTCGACTCGATCTTGATCACGTCGGCGCCGTGCTCGGCGAGGATCTTGGTCGCGTAGGGCCCGGCCAGCACCCAGGTCAGGTCCAACACCCGGACGCCGTCGAGCGGGCGGCTCTTCGCAGGGCGTTTTCCGGTCGACGCGGTGGTCCACGTGCCCTCGGTGAGCGGGGAGAGCGTGACCGGCCGGGGCAAACCGGGAGCGTCCCAGGGGAACCCGGCGTCCTCGGTGCCGTCGACCGAGACCAAGAACTGCCGGTCGCGCAGCTGCGGGTTGCGGGTCAGCTCGGCCGGGGGCGTCACCTCGGCCCACGGCAGGGACCGGGAACGGCCCTGCTCGGCGACCTCCGCGGCTGTCCGCTTGGCGACAAACCGGGCGATGACGTCGTCGACGTGCGGCCGCTCGGCCCAGCGCACCACCTGGTCGGCGAACCGCTCGTCCAGCAGGTCACCGGCTTCGCCCTCCTCGGCCAGCCAGTTCAGCAAGCCGGTCCACATGCGCTCGCTGCCGGAGTAGCCACCCGCGACGTACCCGTCGGCGGCCGCGAAGATCCGGTGCGCGACGTGCTCGTAGACACCGCCGTTGCGGACCGGGAACGTGCCGGCGTGGATCCACGAGATCGCGGCCGTTTCCAGGGTCGCGGCGACCGCTTCCTGGGCCGAGACGTCGATCAGCTGCCCGGTCCCCGCGAGGACACCCAGCAGGGCGGCGATCGCGCCGTGCGCCCCGGCCAGCTGACAGGCCTGCTCGCGCGGTGGCGGCTTGGGCCGGCCGTCCGGCTTCCCGCCGAGCCAGGTCATCCCGCCGGCGGAGGCGAGCACGAGGTCGCCGCCGACCCAGTCGCGACGCGGGCCGGTGAGCCCGAACGGTGTCACGACCACGTGGACGGCGTGCGGCCACCGTGACGTTCCGTCGGCGTGCAGGCCGCGCAGCTTCGCCACCGGACCGCTTTCCAGGACGACGTCGGCGTCCCGCGCCAGGGCGTCGAGGTCTGACGCCAGCTTCTTCCCGGCGTGCCAGTGGACGCGCTCGGGCCCGGTCAGGTCGTCGTCGACGCGTACGACGTCGGCACCGAGCCCGACCAGCAGCCGGGCGCCCTGCCGGGCGAGTTCGTCGGTGAGGTCGAGTACGCGCAACGGTGTCCTCCTGCGGAACGGGGATGTCGGCCGACCGTAGGCAGCGACGGCCCTCGTCCGGTCAGCCACGGTTCACTGAGCGGACCGGGCTTCGGCGTCCCAGGTGAACTCGTCCACAGTGGACGGCAGCAGGGCCTTGACGACCTTGCCGCTGCCGTTGCGCGGCAGTTCGCGCGCGATCCGCACGTACCGCGGCTGGGCGTGCCGCGGCAGCCGCGTGCGGCACCAGTCCCGGACGGCGGGCCCGTCGAGCGGCCGGTCGGTGGCCAGCACGACGAGCAGCTCCTGTTCGGTGAGGTCCGACTCGACCCCGACCGCGGCCGCGTCGACCACGCCGGGCAGTGCCCGCAGCACCTGCTCGACGTCCCAGGTCGCGATGTTCTCGCCGCGCCGCCGGACGACGTCGCCGCGCCGGCCGGCGAACGTGAGATAGCCGTCGGCGTCGAGGCGGCCGCGGTCGCCGGTGCGGAACCAGCCGTCCCGCAGCACCGTCGCGGTGGCGCCGGGTTCGTCCGCGTAGCCGCGGAACCGCATGTGCGGCAGCTTGGCCCGGACGGTGATCTGCCCGGTCTGTCCCGGTGGCAGGGGACGTCCGTCCTCGTCCAGGATCGCGACGTCGTACTCGGGTACCACCCGGCCGGCTGTGCCCGGCCGCCAGTCGCCCGGGGTGTTCGCGGCGACGTCGCCGAGCTCGGTGCTGGCGTAGGCCTCGAGGGCTCTCACGCCGAAGCGGTCGAGGAACCGTGCGACCAGTTCGGCGGGGGCCGGGGCGCCGTAGGCCAGGCGGACGGCGTGGTCGCGGTCGGTGCCCGGCCGCCGGTCGAGGATGGCCAGCATGGCGCCCATGAAGTTGAACGCCGTGACGCCTTCGTTCCGGCAGGTGTCCCAGAATCCGGAGGCCGAGAACCGGCGGTGGGCGACCAGCCGGGCACCGGTCAGCAGCGCGGGCAGGAGCGCGGTGTGCCGGACGTTGACGTGGTGCCACGGGAAGACGTTGAACAGGACGTCCCCGGGGCCGTAGCCCATGGTCGCCGCCACCCGCTGCGCGTGCCGCAGAGCCGCGAAGTGCGGGAGCTCGGCGGCTTTGGCCCGGCCGGTGGTGCCCGAAGTGGACAGTACGACGAGCACATCCCCCGGCGCGGGACGGTGTTCCGGGACGCCCGCCGCGGGCAGTTCGTCGAGGAACGGATGCCCGGCCGGTCCAGGGTCGTCCTCGCGGACCAGCAGAACGAGCTCGACGAGGTTCAGCAGGGCTGGGTTGGCGGTGAGCGCCGACGTTCCGGCGATCAGCACCGAGGCCCTCGTGGAGCGCCGGATCGCTTCGGCGGCCGGGAGCGTGACGTCGAGGGCCAGCGGCACCTCCACCGCTCCTTGCCGGGCCAGCCCGAACAGCAGCTCTACAGCGGCGCGTCCCGGCCGCACGCAGGTGAGCACGCGAGTACCAGGCGTGACGCGAAGCCGGGAGGCGAGCGCCCGAGAGCCGTTGTCGACGTCGCCGATCCGCAGGCGCGTGCCATCGTCGAAGCGGACCAGCTCGCGGTCCGGATCCTGCCGGGAGCGGACGTTCAGCAGGTCGACCAGGGTGCTTGCCCGAAGTTCACTCACCCGGGTGATCGTCGTTCTGGCGCGGAGAGGGCCCAACCGGCCGGTCCGCTGAGCGGACCGGTCAGCCGGCCGCCCGCTTCGCCGGGGCCTGGACGACGGTGAACGGCTCGTTGCGCACCTCGGAGGCGGTGAGCAGGGCGCGGTCGAGCGCCCGGGCGATGGCGGCGGCGGCCGTGCGCAGCTCGGGCAGCAGGCGTTTCGGGGCGAGGCGGGCGACCGGCGCGGTCGTCGAGACCGCCGCGTGGACCGTGCCGTCGGCGCCGGTGATCGGCACCGCGAGGCTGCCGACCCCCGGCATCGTCTCCTCGATCTCCAGGGCGAACCCCTTCGCCCGGACCACGGTGAGCTGCTTGCGCAGATCGTCCACCGAGGACACCGTGCGCGAGGTCAGGTGCGTCAGCCCGGCCGCGTCGAACCGAGCCAGCTGCTCCTCGACATCGGGGGAGGTGGCCAGCAGCACCTTGCCGGTCGCTGTGGCGGATGCGGGCAGCCGCCCGCCGATCCGGGAGTGCGAGTGGATGTTCGCCTCGCCGGCGACCTTCTCCAGGAAGAGCACGTGGGCGCCGTCGAGCACGGCCAGGTGGATCGTCGCGCGGGTCGCGGCGAACAGGTCGGCCAGCGCCGGCCGGGCGACCGCGCGCAGCACCGCCGACGCCGGCACCCGCTGGCCGAGCTCGAACACTCGCAGGCCGAGCTGGTAGCAGTCGCCGCGGCGCTCGAGCAGCCCCCACTCGACCAGCTCCTGCGCCAGCCGGTAGGCCGACGCCTTCGGCACGCCGGACCGACGGCTCAGATCGGTCAGCCCCAGCTGGTAGGCGCCGGATTCGAAGGCGCCGAGCAGCAGCTGCGCCTTGCCGAGCACCGAATTGGGCCGGCCTTCGTCCTCGGTGGACATGGCACCTCCTCGCCGCTTCGGATTATCACCATCCGGAAAGATCCAAGTCCAGCCGTGGTCACCCTCCGTTACCCGCGCGTTTCCGGCCGGCACCGTCGTGAAACGGTCTGGTGACGCGGTTCGGTAGGCGGACCGTGGGGGTGGGTCCGGCGGCGGTGAGGGCGAACACTCCCCGCACGTCCTTCCGAACCCCCCAGGGAGCCGCAGTGGAATACGGCTACGCCGAGGTGCCCGGCGGCCAGGTGCACTACGCGGTGCAGGGGAGCGGCCCGGCCGTGCTCCTCCTCCACCAGACCCCCCGCTCACTCGACGAGTTCCGCGAGCTGCGGCCACTGCTGGCCGCGGAACACCGGGTCATCGCGATCGACATGCCGGGGTTCGGCAACAGCTCCCCGCTGCCGGCTCCTCAGCACATCGAGGACTACGCCCGCGGCATCCTCGCGGCGCTGGACGCCCTCGGGGTGGACCGCACGGCGGTGGTCGGCCACCACACCGGCGGCGTGGTGGCGGTCGAACTGGCCGCCGCGGCGCCCGACCGGATCACGGCCGTCGTCCTGTCGTCCACCCCGTGGGCCGACGCGGGTTACCGTGCGTCGCATGTGGACGGACCCGGGGTCGACGACGCCGCCCGCGAACCCGGCGGCGGACACCTGCTCGCGTGGTGGGAGCAGCGGCGCCCCTACTACCCGAAGACCGCGACCGGCCTGCTCGACCGGTTCGTCCGGGACGCCTTGGCCCCCGGCGTCGACCCACGCGAAGGGCACCTGGCGTGCGCGCGGTACGAAATGGAGCGCCGGATCGGCGAGGTGCGTGCACCCGTGCTGCTCCTCGGCGCGGGCGACGATCCGTTCGCTCTGCCGGACCTCGAACCCCTGAAGCAGAACCTGACCGCGGCCGCCGTCGTGGACCGAGCGGTGATCGAGCGGGGCACGGTCGCGCTCATGGAGGACAAGGCCGACGAGGTCGCGGCCGTGGTGCTGCCCTTCCTGCGCCGGTTCACCCGGTCCGCTGATTGAACCCGCGCGTTGCCGATGCCCCGGCACACCAACAAAAGTACGGCAACTCGACCGGCTCTCCCGGAGGCAGCTATGACACAACCACAACGGCAACAGACCAGGGCCGCGCTGGCCGGGTGGTTCGGCACCGCCGTCGAATTCTACGACTTCTTCGTCTACGGCCTGGCGGCGTCGCTGCTGTTCCCGAAGATCTTCTTCCCCGCCGCCGATCCGGTGGTGGGCACGCTGATTTCCCTCTCCACTTTCGGGGTCGGGTACGTCGCGCGCCCGTTCGGCGCCCTGCTGTTCGGGCACCTCGGCGACCGGATGGGCCGCAAGTCCATCCTGATCACCACGCTGATGATGATGGGCGTCGCGACCACCGCGATCGGGCTGCTCCCGTCGTACGGCACCTGGGGCATCGCCGCGCCGGTGCTGCTGGTCGCGCTCCGGATCGTGCAGGGCGTGTCCCTGGGCGGTGAGTCCAGCGGCGCCGTCCTGCTCACCGTCGAGCACGCCGAGAAGCACCGGCGCGGGTTCTTCGGCGGGATCCTCAACACCGGCACCGCGGTCGGGACCATCCTGGCCAACGCGATGTTCCTGCTCGTGGCGCGGCTGCCCGAGGACGACCTGGTCGCCTGGGGCTGGCGGATCCCGTTCCTGGTGAGCGTGCTGCTCGTCATCGCCGGGCTGGTGATCCGGCTGGGACTGCGGGAAAGCCCGGAGTTCGCCGACGTCAAGGGCGCCGGCGCGGTGCACAAGCTGCCGCTGGTGGACGTCCTGCGCAAGTGCGGTGGCACGGTCGTCCTGGTGACGCTGGCGACGCTCGGCGCGGGCGTCATGATCACCGTGACGTCGGTGTACGTGCTGACGTACGGCAAGACCGCGCTGGGCCTGAGTACCTCGGCGATGCTCGACGTCCTGCTGCCCGGCCTGGTCGTGGTCGTGATCGGTGCTCCGCTGTACGGCAGGCTGGCCGACCGGATCGGGCCGAAGCCGGTCTTCGTCGCCACCGCGGCGTCGATGGTCGTGCTGCCCTTCGTCTGGTTCACCCTGCTGAACACCGGGAATTCGTGGTTGATGCTGCTCGGCTTCGCCCTGCTGTACGCCGGCTACGCGGGCAACTACGCGATGTTCCCGGTCTTCTTCTCCGAGGCGTTCCCGGTTTCGCTGCGGTTCAGCGGGATGGCGATCGGGTTCACCCTCGGCACGATCTTCGGCAACGCCTTCGCCCCGGCGATCAGCGCGTCCCTGCTGGAGTCGACCGGCACCTGGGTGTCCATCGCCGCGTACATGGCGGCTGCGTCGGCGGTGAGCCTGGTCGCCGGGCTGTTCCTCAAGGAAGCGCGGTCCGGGCAGCCTGCGGTACTCCGGGAGGAGTCCGGAGCGCCGGCGGTATGAGGATCGGCGTCCGGGTCCCACCGTGCGTTCCGCTGCCCGAGCTGGTGGCCTTCGTCCAGGAGGTCGAGCGACTGGGGTTCGACGACGTGTGGTTCCCGGACTCGCAGCTGCTGTGGCGGGACGTCTTCGCCACAGCGGCTGCGGCCGCCGCCGGCACGTCGAGGATCGGGCTCGGCACGGCGGTGAAGAACGTCGTGACCCGGCACCCGTCGGTGGTCGCGGGCGCGGCACGGACCGTGGCCGAGCTCGCGCCCGGCCGGTTCGTGCTCGGCGTCGGCGTGGGCAACAGCTCGGTCGTCCCGGCCGGGCTGTTGCCGTCGACCCGGGCCGGGCTGCGTGACGGGCTCCGGGTGATCCGGTCGCTGCTGGCCGGCGAAGCGGTCGATTTCGGTGACGCCCGGTCGCGCCTGCGCGACCCGGTGACCGTGCCCCTGCACCTGGCGGCGAGTGGGCCGCGGAACCTGCGGCTGGCCGGGGAGGTCGCGGACGGTGCGATCCTGCTGTCCGGCGTGGCCGCGGAGCCCCTCGAAGCCGCGATGCGGCAGGTGGCGGCCGGTGGGTCCGTGCCGATCACCGTGTCGGCGTTCTGCCGCGTCACGGACTCGGTACGGCTTGACGCCCGGGAACTGAAGCCGGTGTGCCTGAGCATCGCGGCCAATGGTGGTGCGGAGTTCCTCGCGGCGGCGGGGGTACGGGTGCGCGTGCCCGAGCGGCTGCCGCAGCTGCGTCCGGATCTGCTGCACGCCGAGTCCTGGGACTCCGCGGTCCGGGCTTGTGAGTCCTTTGTGGACGACGAAACCGCCGAGCTGTTCGCCCGGCGGTTCTGTCTGTACGGCACGGCCGCCGAAATCGCGGCGCGGCTGACCGAGCTGGCCCGGTCCGGCGTGTCGGCGGTGCTGCTGCAGCACGTCGGTTCGTACGACTTGCCGCGGCAGCTGGTCGCCGACGTCGCCGGCCGTGTCCTGCCTTTGCTGCGGCGCTAACCGGCGAGGTCGAGCGCGATGTCGGTGATCATGTCCTCCTGACCACCCACCATGCCGCGCCGGCCGACCTCGACGAGGATCGCGCGGGTGTCCAGGCCGTACCGCGCCGCGGCCGCCTCGGCGTGACGCAGGAAGCTCGAGTAGACGCCCGCGTAGCCGAGGCTCAGCGTCTCGCGGTCGACCCGGACTTCCCGATCCTGCAACGGGCGCACCAGATCGTCCGCCGCGTCCATGAGCGGGAACAGCTCACAGCCGTGGTCCCAGCCCATCAGGTCGGCCACCGCGATGAACGCTTCGAGGGGGCAGTTGCCCGCTCCGGCGCCCTGCCCGGCGAGGGAGGCGTCGACCCGGACCACGCCGTTCTCCACCGCGACCACGCTGTTGGCGACGCCGAGGGCGAGGTTGTGGTGGGCGTGGATGCCGATCTGCGTCTCCGGCTCGAGGACCTCCCGGTACGCGCGCACCCGGTCCCGGACGCCGTCCATGGTGAGCCGGCCGCCGGAGTCGGTGACGTAGACGCACGCGGCGCCGTAGGACTCCATGAGCTTGGCCTGCTTCGCCAGTTCGGCCGGCTCGGCCATGTGGGACATCATCAGGAACCCGGCGACGTCCATGCCCAGCTCGCGCGCGGCGCCGATGTGCTGGGCGGAGATGTCGGCCTCGGTGCAGTGGGTGGCGACGCGGACCGAGCGGACGCCGAGCCCGTGGGCCTTCCGCAGGTCGTGCAGCGTGCCGATGCCGGGCAAGAGCAGCGTGGTGGGGATGGCGTTGCGGGTGACGTCGCAGACGGCTTCGATCCACTCCCAGTCAGTGTGGGCGCCGACGCCGTAGTTGATGCTGGAGCCGGACAGGCCGTCGCCGTGGGCGATCTCGATGGCGGCCACGCCCGCGGCGTCCAGTGCGCCGGCGATCGCGCGCGCCTGCTCGACGGTGTAGCGGTGGCGGATGGCGTGCATACCGTCCCGCAGGGTGACGTCCTGGATGTACAGGTCGGTCATCGGAGCGCCTCCTGGTGGGTGGCCATGCGTTCGGCGGTGCGCAGCGCGGCCGAGGTCATGATGTCGAGGTTCCCGGCGTAGGCGGGCAGGTAGTGCGCGGCGCCCTCGACTTCGAGGAACACCGAGACCTTGACCGCGTCGCCCGCAGGGACCAGGCGGTGCAGGGGATCGTCGGCGGCGACCGTTTCGAACTGGACCTTCTGCTTGAGCCGATAGCCCGGGACGTAGGCCTGCACCCGGCAGACCATCTCCTCGATCGACGCCGTGATGGCCTCTCTGTCTACTTCGGACACTAAGCAGTGCACGGTGTCGCGCATGATCAGCGGCGGTTCGGCCGGGTTGAGCACGATGATGGCCTTGCCGCGGGTGGCGCCGCCGACCTTTTCGATGGCGGCCGCGGTGGTCTCGGTGAACTCGTCGATGTTGGCACGCGTGCCCGGCCCCGCCGAGCGCGACGAGATCGAGGCGATGATTTCGCCGTAGTGCACCGGCGTCACGGCGCCGACCGCGGCCACGATCGGGATGGTGGCCTGGCCGCCGCAGGTGACCATGTTGACGTTGGGGGCGTCGAGGTGCTCGCCGAGGTTGACCGGCGGGACGACGTAGGGCCCGAGCGCGGCGGGGGTGAGGTCGATGACCGTGCGACCTTCGCCCCGCAGCACCTCGTCGTGGCGCCGGTGCGCTCCCGCGGACGTGGCGTCGAAGACGTACTGGACGTCGGCGAACTCGTCTAGCCGGACGAGACCGTCGACGCCCTCGTGCGTGGTGGCGACCTTGAGCCGGCGGGCGCGGGCGAGCCCGTCGGAGTCGGGGTCGATCCCGGCCATGGCCGCGATGTCGAGGTGCTCGGACAGGCGCAGGACCTTGATCATGAGGTCGGTGCCGATGTTGCCCGAGCCGATGATGGCGACTTTCGCGCTCATGCTGGTTCCCCTTCGAAGCTGATCCCGACCTCGCCGAGGCCGGAGATCCGGGCGGTGAAGACGTCGCCGGGCGAGGCGGGCACCATCGGGCCGAGCGCTCCGGTGAGGACGATGTCGCCGGCACGCAGCGGTTCACCCCGGCGGGCCAGCGTGGTGGCGAGCCAGGCGGCCGCGTTGAGCGGGTCGCCCAGGCAGTCCCGGCCGGTGCCCCGCGAGACGAGTTCGCCGCCGCGGTGCAGCTGCATCTCCACGTCGGCGGGCTCGACGTCGTCGAGGGCTTCGCGGGTGTCGCCGAGGACGAACAGGCCGGAGGAAGCGTTGTCGGCGACGGTGTCGACGATCGTGATGTCCCAGCCGGCGATCCGGCTGTCGACGATCTCCAGGGCCGGGGCGAGGAACGCGGTCGCCGCGCGGACGTCGGCGACCGAGCACTCCGGGCCGGGGAGGTCGGCGCCCAGGATCAGCGCGATCTCCGCTTCCACCTTGGGCTGCAGCAGCCGGCCGGCCGGGACGGTCCCGCCGTGGTCGAGGGCCATGTCGGAGAACAGCGCGCCGAAGTCGGGCTGGTCGACGCCCAGCTGCCGCTGCACGGCCGGCGACGTCAGGCCGATCTTGCGTCCGACCAGGCGGTGCCCGGCCGCGAGCACGCGCTCGGTGGTGATTCGTTGCACCGCGTAGGCCGCGTCGAGGTCGCCGTCGGCGAAGAGATCGCGGATCGGCGGACACGGCGTGGCAGTGGCGGCCGCGGCCGCGAGCACCGCCGCGGCCTTGGGGACGGCCTCGTTCATCAGGGACCTCCGGAGCAGGGATCGTGACCCGCCAGGTATAGGCGGCGAGCCGGAG
The DNA here is from genome assembly GCF_055633615.1 of Amycolatopsis sp. NPDC114505. Lineage (NCBI taxonomy): Bacteria > Bacillati > Actinomycetota > Actinomycetes > Pseudonocardiales > Pseudonocardiaceae > Amycolatopsis > Amycolatopsis sp. NPDC114505. The sequence continues at coordinate 1,613,024 of NZ_JBVKDV010000002.1, forward strand.
GTATGCCAAAGTCTGTTCCGTGACACGGAACGGCGAGAACGGAAACATGCTCGACAAGGCGGCCGCTGTCCTCACTGTCTACCGGCCGGATGGTGGTTCGTTCCGCTTGACGGAACTCGCCGCCCGGGCCGGACTGACCAAGACCACGACGTTCCGCCTGGTCGGCGACCTCGTCCGGCTCGGGTTCCTGGAGCGCGTGGGGGAGAAGTACCGGCTGGGCGGCACCCTGTTCGAACTGGGTTCGCTGGTGCCTCGGCGTCAGGACCTCCGTGAAGCCGCTTTGCCGTTCCTGCAGGACCTGTTCGAGAGCACCCGCCAGACCGTCCACTTCGGCGTCCGCGAGGATCGCGAGGTCGTCTACGTCGAACGCATCCACGGCCACGACGCGGTGCCGCTACCGTCCCGGATCGGCGGCCGGCTCCCGCTCACCTGCACGGCGATCGGCAAAGCGCTGCTCGCGTTCTCCGAGCCCGCGCTGACGGACGCGATCCTGGCGGATCCGCTACCGCGGCTGACGCCGTTTTCGATCCTCGACCCGCTGCGGCTGCGTACCGCGCTGGAGCAGACGCAGGTGGCCGGCTTGGCGTACGAAGAACAGGAGGCGGCGTTGGGGGTGAGCTGCATCGCGGCCCCGGTGTTCAGCGGCGCGTCGGTCGTGGCGGCGCTGTCGGTGGCGGTCCCGCGCGAACAGTTCCGGCCGGCGAACCTGGCCCCAGCGGTCCGGACGGCCGCGCTGGGCTTGTCACGGACACTGCGCCTGACCGCATGATTCGGACACTCGATTACCCCATAGAGCCGCGTGTCGCGGTCAGAACTACGCGGCGATCGCCCCCGCATCGTCACCGACGATCTCGCAAGAGGTCACTGAAGCGGTGCGCGCCGCCGAGGACGCGGCCAAGAGGCGGGGTGCACGCGTCGATCGGCCCCGCCGGCCATGACGGCCGGGGCCGGCGGCGCCACGACGAACCTCAGGGGACCGGCGGGGAGGCCCCGAGTGCCGGCAAGGCGCGGCACTCTGCACGGGTCAGGGCCATCCCGGGCCGCTTCAAGTCAGCTTCGCCGCCAGCACGTCGAGCTGCGCGACGTCGGGTGGCTTCGCGAACAGCTCGTCGGCCCTCGCCCCGAGCGCTTGGCCGACCTTGCCCTGCAGATGGGCCGTGCGGCCGGCGTCGTCGGGAAAGAAGTCCACGATCGCGTACGTCGTCGGTCCGAGCTTGACGGCGAACCAGGGGTACGTAGCCGGCTCGTCCTCGACCAGCGTGCGACCGGCGTTGAGGAACTCCTCGACGTCGGCCTCCTTGCCCGGCTGTGCTTCCAGCGTCACCAGCAGTCCCACCGTGACTGACATGCCTGCCTCCTGCGGTTCGTTCGATCTCTGGTGCGAACTGTGCGGAGGTGAGCATCAGGCGGTGCGGGCGGGCGGCGCATCGGCCCGCCGGGCCCGATATCGAGCGTGGTTGTCGACCTCTTGGGCCAGGCCGATCATCCCGCTGACGTCGTGCTCGCGGCCGAACATCGACACCGGCTCGGCCAGTTGATGATTTGTGGCGCACGGCGGTGCGCCGCGACCTGCCGAACCTGAGGAAGGCGTGACCCATCACAGCAGCAACCAACCGACGACGCGCGTGGCTACTCCTGGAGTGAGTGCTTCCCGATCTCGAAGTCGCCGCGGGCGGCGCGTTCGCACACTCCGCGCCAGAATTCGAGGGCGGCGTATTCCATGCCCAGCCCGAGCTCCAGCGTGATCATGCGGCCGGCGACCTCTTCGATGTGACCGAAGCGGCGTTGCATCTCTTCGTACTCGGCGATCCGGCGCTCGTGCTGTTCGACCTGGCCCTTCGCCAGCCGCGCGACGTCGTCCGGGCCGGCCAGCTCGCTGAAGAAGAGCTTGATCTCCGCCACGTCGCGCAGCTCGAAGTGCTCGTTCACCGGCTCGGCCACCCAGTCGCGCAGCACCTTGCGGCCGGCTTCGGTGATCGAGAACGTTTTGCGGCGGCGTCCGGAGTCCTCTTCGTCGAGCTCCAGGAGTCCGGCCTCCTCGAGCCGCTTGGGCTCCGAGTACAGCTGCGCGTGCGGGAAGTTCCAGAAGTAGCCCACCGATCGGCCGATCGCGCGCTTGAGGTCGTAGGACGTGGAAGGCCCGCGCAGAGCGATCATCCCGAGCACCACGTACGACGTCGTCGACAACCGAACCGTTGACATGCTCCGAACCATATCGTAGGTTCGCAACCATCCGAAACAGATGGTCTGTATCGTACTGTCGCGACGGAGGGACGGTCATGGATCTGGGCACGGTTCTGCGCTGGACGGCGGAGCGTTATCCCCGGCGCCGCGCGGTGGGTGGCGCACGTCCCATGACCTACGCCGACTGGGACGCGCACACCGATCGCCTGGCCCGGGCCCTGGCCGAGCTCGGCGTCCGGCCCCGCGACCGGGTGGTCCTCTCGCTGGCCGGCGGGGAACCGCTGGCCAGCCTGCACCTGGCCGCGCAGAAGCTCGGTGCCGTCTCGGTGCCGCTCTCGTACCGGTTCGCGCCGCCCGAACTCGCCTACTGCGTCGCCGACGCCTTGCCCGCCCTGGTGATCACCGACGTCTCGACCGCGGCCCTCGCGGACGAAGCGCTGGCCGACCTGCCCCCGGTGCCCCGGATCGCCTCCGGGCCGCCGGACGAGGACACCATCGAGCGCCTGGCGCTGCGGCAGCCGAGCGGCGCCCCGGACGTCCGGGTGTCCGACCAGGACATCAGCGTGATGCTCTACACCTCCGGCACCACCGGGAAACCGAAGGGCGTCCCGCGCACGCACTCCGCCGAGCACCACGCGGCGATCGCCCATCTGATCCAAAGTGGACAGTCCCGCTTCGACGCCACCCTGGGCGTGATGCCGCTGTTCCACACCATGGGGCTGCGCACCCTGCTGGCCACCCTGGTCGGCGCGGGAACCTGGGTGCCGCAGGTGAAGTTCGACGCCGACGAGGCCCTGGAACTGATCACCGCGGAGGGGATCGGTTCGCTGTACCTGGTGCCGACGATCTACTGGTCGCTGGTGCGCACCGGCCGGCTCGCCGAGGCGCGGACCGTGCGCCGGCTGGCCTACGCGGGCTCGTCGATGACCCCGGCGCTGGCCGAGCGGCTCGCCGGCGCGCTGGAACCGGAGTCGTTCGTCAACCACTTCGGCAGCACCGAGATCTACACCTTCACCATCGGCCCGGACGTGCTCGCGAAGCCGGGGTCGGCCGGCCGTGCCGGCATCTTCTCCCGCGTCCGGCTGGTGGACCCGGACCCCGCCGCACCGCCGGACGCCGAGGTGCGGCCGGGGGAGCAGGGCCAGATCGCCGTCTCGATGGCCAGCCCCGAGGCGTTCGCCGGGTACTGGCACCGGGCGGACGCCAACGCCAAGTCCATCCGCGACGGCTGGTACTTCCCCGGCGACCTGGCGAGCGCCGACGAGGACGGGGACCTCTGGGTCGCCGGCCGGGTCGACGACATGATCAACTCCGGCGGCGAGAACATCTACCCCGACGAGATCGAGGACGCGCTGATCCGCTGCGCGGCGGTGCGCGAGGTGGTCGTGGTCGGCATGGCCGACGACCGGTGGGGCCAGGCCGCCACCGCGTTCTTCATCCCCGCCGAAGGCATGACGCCCGAGCACGCGACGGAAGTGCTGGAGGCGTTCGTCCGTGAGCAGTCCGGGCTGCCGTCGTTGAAGCGCCCCAAGCGGTTCGTCGCCGTCGACACCATCCCCAAGTCCGGCGTGGGCAAGATCCTGCGCCGCGAACTGAGCTCCGGTAACTACCGCGCGCTGTCCGACAGCGCCGCAGAAGCAGGCAGGTGAGCCGCATGACCGCAGTCGCCGACAAACCGGCCAGGAGGACGGCCCGGATCGAGGACCCCGCGCTGCTCACCGGCCGCGGCCGGTTCCTCGACGACCTGGACCCGTTGCCGGGCACACTGACCGCGGCGGTGGTGCGCAGCCCGCACCCGCACGCCCGGATCCGCGGCGTCGACCTCGAGCGGGCCCGCCGGCACCCCGGCGTCGCCGCGGTGATCGGCCCCGAGGAGGTCAAGGCGACCCTGCGCCCGTTCCCCCTGGCGCTCAAGGCACCCATGCCGTACTACCCGACGGCGACGGACAAGGTGCGTTTCGTCGGCGAACCGGTCGCGGTGGTCGTCGCCAACGACCGCTACCTGGCCGAGGACGCCGCGGAGCTCGTCGAGATCGACTACGAGCCGCTGCCGCCGGTGGTGGACGTCGAGAAGGCGCTGCTGCCGGACGCGCCGCGGCTGCACGAGGACGCGGACGGCAACGTCGCCACCGACCGAACCTTCAGCTTCGGCGACGTGGACGGCGTGTTCGCCCGGGCGGATCACGTGGTGAAGGGCAAGTACGACTTCCCGCGCTACTCGTCCACGCCGATGGAGTGCTACTCGGTCGTCGCCGAGTGGCAGGACGAAGGGGACGGCCCGGCCATCCAGGCGTGGGCCAACTTCCACGGCCCGTTCTCCATGGTCGCGGTGCTGGCCGGCGCGTTCGGCCTGCCCACCTCACGGATCCGGCTGATGATCCCGGCCGACAACGGCGGCAGCTTCGGCATCAAGGCGGGCATCTACCCCTACGTCGCGCTGATGGCGCTGGCCAGCAAGCACGCGGGCCGGCCGGTGCGCTGGACCGAGGACCGCATCGAGCACCTGCTGGCCAGCTCGGCCGGCTCGGACCGGGCGATGTGGTTCGAGGCCGCCGTCTCGGCCGACGGCACGGTGCAGGCGCTGCGCGCCGACCTGGTGGACAACGTCGGTGCCTACCTGCGTCCCCCGGAACCCAGCACGCTCTACCGCTGCTTCGGCAACATCACCGGCGCCTACAAGATCGACGCCGTCGAGATCCGCTCGCGTGCCGTGGTCACGAACAAGACGCCCACCGGGCTCAACCGCGGCTTCGGCGGCCAGCAGCTGTACTTCGGCCTGGAACGGCTGATGGACAAGGTCGCCGAAACCTGCGGCCTGGACCCGGTCGAGCTGCGCCGGCGGAACTTCGTGCGGCACGAGGACTTCCCGTACGCCACCCCGACCGGCGGCATCTACGACTCCGGCGACTACCACCGCGCGCTGGACATGGTCGTGAAGAACGCGGACTACCAGGCCCTGCGCGAAAAGCAGCGGGAAGCGCGGGCGCGGGGCGAGTACTTCGGCCTCGGCGTGGCCACCATCGTCGACCCGTCCGCGACCAACATCGGCTACGTCGGCCTGGCCACCCCGGCCGAGCAGCGGGCGTCCGGGCGCGGCAAGTCCGGGTCCACCGAGCACGTCCGGATCAGCGTCGACCCCAACGGGCTGGTCTCGGTGCTGCTGGGCACCGTGCCGCAGGGCCAGGGCCACGCCACCGTCGCCCAGCAGGTGGTCGCCGACCAGCTCGGCCTGCCGCTGGACCAGGTGCGCCCGCTCGTCGAGATGGACACCGCCACCACCCCGTGGACGATCAGCTCGGGCAGCTACTCCTCGCGGTTCGCGCCGCTGCTGACCAGCGCTTTGGTGGAGGCCGCGGAAAAGGTCGCGGAGACGATCAAGATCGCCGGCGCCACCCTGCTCGGCGTCACGGCCGACGAGGTGGAACTGGCCGAGGGCCGGATCCGGCTGCGAGCCGAGCCGGGCCGGGCGGTCTCGTTCAAGCACGCCGCCGGGCTGGTGCACTGGGACCCCGGCTCGCTGCCGGACGGCACCTCCGCGCGCCTGTACGAGGAGGCCGCGTTCACCCCGCCGCAGTCGAAGGCGGCCAGCCGCTCGGACCAGATCAACTCGAGCCTGTGCTACGGCTTCGTCGCCGAACTGGCCGTCGTCCGGATCGACCCGGAGACCCGGGAGGTGAAGCTCGAGCAGGTGGTCACCGTGCACGACGCCGGCACGATCCTCAACCCGACCCTGCTCGAAGGCCAGGTGCACGGCGCCCTCGCGCACGCACTGGGCGGCGCGCTGTTCGAGGAGATGCGCTACACCGACGCCGGGCAGCCCACCGCCACCTTCATGGACTACCTGTGCCCGACCTCCGCCGAAACCACGTTCGAGCTGAACAGCGACCACCTGGAAACGCCGTCGCCGCTGACCCGGCTCGGCGCGAAGGGCTGTGGCGAAGGCAGCTGCATGAGCCTGCCGGTCGCGATCGCCAACGCGGTCGCGGACGCGCTCGCCCCGGCCGGCGTCGACGTCACCAGCCTGCCCCTGCACGGAAACGTGCTCCACGAGCTGCTGACCGGCAGCACTCCGGAAGACGAAAGGAACCACTGACGATGGCACTCACCGGAGGCGAGATCAGGCTCGACCGCGGCCACGAAGGCCGGGTCGCCTACCTGACCCTCGATCACGGCAAGTACAACATCATCACCTGGGAGACCCGCCAGGTGATGGCCGACCGGTTCGCCGAGATCGACGCCGACGACGAGATCAAGGTCGTCGTCGTCCAGGCCGAGGGGGAGCACTTCTCCTCCGGCGGCGACATCGCCGGGTTCATGGAGGTCGACCCGATCGACTTCACCGACCTGGGCCAGAACGTCACCGCCGCGGCGCGCAGCCCCAAGCCGGTGATCACCGCCGTCGACGGCTACTGCTTCGGCGTCGGGCTCGAGCTCGCGCTGTCCACCGACATCCGGGTGGCGACCAAGCGCGCCGAGTTCGCGCTGCCGGAGATGCGGCTGGGCATGATCCCCGGCTCCGGCGGCACGCAGCGCCTCGCCCGGCTGATCGGCCTCTCCCGCGCGAAGTACCACGTGATGACCGCGTCGCGGATCAACGCGCAGCAGGCCGGTGACTGGGGCCTGGTGGCGAACGTGGTCGAGGACCGCGCCGCGCTGGACGCCGAGGTGGAGCGGATCGTGGGCGCGCTGCTCGGGTTCTCCCCGCTGGCCGCCCGCACCGCCAAGGAGGTGCTCGACAAGGGCATCGACGCGCCGCTGTACTCCGGGATCGAGCTGGAGCGCAAGGCGTACTCGATGCTGCGCTCCAGCAAGGACTTCGCCGAGGGCGTCGCCGCGTTCACCGACAAGCGCGCGCCGAAGTTCCAGGGTCGGTGAGGTGAAACCATGAAGGCCGCACCGTTCGCTTACGTCCGGCCGTCGAGTCTGCCCGACGCGATCGCCGAACTGGCGGGCACGGGCGGCGGCGGCAAGGTCATCGCCGGTGGGCAGTCGCTGGTGCCGGTACTGGCCATGCGGCTCGCCCGCCCGGAAACCCTGGTGGACATCAACTCCGTCGCGGAGCTCGACCGGATCGCCGCCGCGGGCGGGTACCTGGAGATCGGCGCCACGGTGCGCCAGCGCCGGGTCGAGCGGGACCCGGTCGCCGCCGCGGTTCCCTTGCTGGGCATGGCCTTGCCGTGGGTCGGGCACCGGGAGCTGCGCAGCCGGGGCACCGTGTGCGGCAGCCTCGCGCACGCCGACCCGGCCGCCGAGCTGCCGGCCGTGGCGTGCTGCCTGAACGCCGAACTGACCGTGACCGGCCCCGGCGGCGCCCGCCGGGTGCCGGCGCGGGAGTTCTTCTCCGGCGCGATGACGACCGCGCTCGGGGCGGACGACATCCTGACCGCGGTACGGTTCCCGGTCGCCGGGACGGGCGAGGGTTTCGGGTTCGCCGAAATCGCGCGCCGGCACGGCGACTTCGCGCTCGCCGGGGTCGTGGCCCGGGTCCGGGTGCGCGGCGCGGAGACTGACGCGGAGCTGACCGGGTTCGGCGTGTCCGACCGCCCGGTCACCCGCTCGGTCAGTGGTGAGCTGGGCGCCGCGCTGAGCGGCGGCGACGTGAGCCGGGCCCTGGCCGACCCGCTCACCGCGGTGGCGGAGGAACTCGTCGACACCGACGGCGACGCCCACGCGTCGCGCGACTACCGCCGCCGGCTGTTCCGCACGCTGGCGGTCCGGGAACTGGGCAAGGCATACGAGCGCGCTCGCCGGAGCGCCGGTGAGGTGGACTCGTGACGACCGAAGTGGTGGCACAGAACGGAAAGCCGCGGGCCGTCAAGGCCGCGGTGGACGACCTCGTCGAGGTCAGGATGACGGTGAACGGCACGCCCGCCGTGCTCAGCTTGCCCGCGCGGGTCACGCTCGCCGACGCGCTGCGCGACCACCTCGGGCTCACCGGCACGCACGTGGGCTGCGAGCACGGCGTGTGCGGGATGTGCACGGTGCTCGTGGACGGCGAGGCGGCCCGGGCCTGCCTGCTGTTCGCGGTCCAGCTCGACGGGACGGACATCGTCACCGTCGAGGGCCTCGGCCGGCCGGACGACCTGCACCCGCTGCAGGAAGCCTTCGGCCGCAACCACGCGCTGCAGTGCGGTTTCTGCACGCCGGGCTTCTTGATGAGCTCGTACGACCTGCTGACCACCAAGCCCGAGGTGACCGAGGAGGAGCTGCCCGAGGAGCTGTCCGGGGTCATCTGCCGCTGCACCGGCTACCGCAACATCCTCACCGCGGTCAAGGAAACCCAGGCGGCACACCCCGACGGCCTTCCCGCCCCGGGCAACTGCGCGCACCGGGCGCTCGTCGGCCGGGCCACCGGTCAGGCGGGCGGCAGCACCGACGGCCGCGAGGCCGCCGAGCACACCGAGGACACCCGCCGGATCGACATCGTGCTGCCGGACGGGGAGCCGACGATCGCCGTCGACATCAAGACCGAGATCGGCGTTCCGGTGGACGCGGTGTGGCGCGTGGTCGACGACATCTCGCTGCTCGCCCGCTGCCTGCCCGGCGCGGAACTCACCGAAGACCTGGGCGAGGACCACTACGCCGGCCGCGCGCGCGTGTCGGTCGGCCCGATCAAGCTCGCCTTCAAGGGCGTCGCGCACGTCGTCGAACACGACCGCACCGGTCAGCGCCTGCGTGTCCTCGCGCAGGGGCAGGACACCGGGGGCGCACAGACCCAGGCCGACATCGTGCTGCGCACCGAAGCCACGGCCACCGGCACCGCCTTGCGGGCCGAAGCGAAGGTGTACCTCACCGGCCGCATCGCGCAGTTCGGCCGGGCGCTGGCCGGGGACGTCAGCCGGCGCATGTTCGAGCAGTTCGCGGACGCCCTGGGCGAAGCCGCGACGTCCGGGCAGGCGCCCAGCGGCCCGGTCAAGGCGCCGAGCGCGCTGAAACTCCTGTTCGCCCCGCTGATCGACCGGATCCGGGCCGTCTTGCGCCGGAAGTCCCGCTGATCCCGATCCCTATCCCGTAAGGGGAAAACCTTGGCACCCGATATCGCACCACGGTCAAAGTCGCCTCGTGCCGCGGTATTCGCTTCCGTCGCCGGCTGGTCCTTCGACCTGTTCGACCTGTTCCTGCTGCTGTACGTGGCCGGGCCGATCAGCAAGAACATCTTCCCGAGCTCCAGCCCGACCCTGGCCATCGCCGCGGTGTTCGGGTCGTTCGCGGTCACCGTCGTGATGCGCCCGGCGGGCGCCGCGATCTTCGGTGAGCTGGCGGACCGCAAGGGGCGCAAGGGAACCATGGTGCTCGTGATGGGCGGCGTCGGCGTCACCACGGCCGCGATGGGGCTGGTCCCGTCGCACGCCGCGGTGGGTGTGCTCGCGCCGATCCTGTTCCTGGCGCTGCGCGTCGCGCAGGGTCTGTTCGTCGGCGGCGTCACCGCGACCACCCACACCCTCGGCACGGAGAGCATCGGTGCGCGCTGGCGCGGCCTGATGAGCGGGCTGATCGGGGCCGGCGGAGCGGGTCTGGGTGCGGCGCTGGCCAGCGTGGCGTACATCGTGGTGACGGCGTTCTTCCCCGGCCCGGCGTTCGATGAGTGGGGCTGGCGGGTGCTGTTCTTCTGCGGCCTGCTCAGCGCGCTGCTGAGCCTGTTCGTGCTGCGCAAGGTCGAGGAATCCCCGGAGTTCCAAGCGAAACGGCGTGCGCCGGTGGCGTTCCGGGAGCTGGTCCGCGGCCGCGGCAAGAAGATCCTCGCGCTCAACGTCGCGGTGGCCGCCGGTGGCGGTGCGCAGTACTACCTGACGTCGGGGTACCTGCCCACGCTGCTCAGCGAGGTGGTCGGGGTCCCGGCCGGGCAGCGCGGCACCATCCTGCTGGTCAGCAGCGTCTTGGTGATCGGGGCCGCGATCGCCGCGGGCCACTTGAGTGAACGGCTCGGCCGCCGCCGGACCATGCTCGGGTTCGGCCTGGTCAACCTCTTCGCGTTGCCGTTGCTGACCTGGGGCATCGCCTCCGCCGGGAGTGGTCGCGGCGCGGTCGTGGCCCTGCTGTGCGTGGTCATGGTGATGCTGTCCAACGCCGCGTACGCGCCGCTGATGATCTTCCTCAACGAGCAGTACCCGACCGAGCTGCGCGCCCGGGGCACCGCGGTGAGCTGGAACCTCGGCTTCATGCTCGGCGGGCTGATGCCGACCCTGGTCAGCTTGCTCAGCCCGGAGCTGTCGGACGTCCCCTCGCGGCTCGCGATCTTTCTGGTGGGGGTGACCTTGGTGTTCGTCATCGCGCTCCTGGCCGGCCCGGAAACCCGGGGGGCGCTCGACCGCGAGCGCGGCGCCCGGGCTGTCGCCGACGACGTCACTTCCGCCTGACGGCGGCCGGGCCGGGGGCCGGCTGTACCGCGCCGGCCCGGCAAGGCCGGCGCGGTACGGCGAAGGCCTTCCGCGCGACCACGCGGTCCTGGGACGCCGACGGTCTCGACGCGAGTGTCGTCGCGGACCCGGTTTCGAAAGCTGCGTTGCCCGGGGCGTTTGTCGCCACGGGAGACCGGCAGCGCCGAACCCAGGCTCGCGGCACTCCGCGCGACCGAGCGCCGGTCGTCCAGTTCGGACCTTGACACCTGCCAGGACCGACCATAAGCTCCCGATTTACGTTCCGTTCCGGATCGTAACGTATCTCAGGGAGGTTCCTGTGGCTGACCCCGGTCGAGATCTCCGTGACGACCTCGTGCTCGGGTACCGGATTCTGGGCCTGCGCGGCCTCGGTCTCGGCCTGCTCGCCCACCTCACCGCGCGGCTGCCCGGATCCGGCACCTTCTGGACCTACCAGTTCGGGCAAAGCGTGGAGGAAGTCCGCCTCGAGGATCTTCGGGAGGTGGATTTCGAGCTGAACGTCGTGCGCGGGGAAGGAGCGATCAACCCATCGCTGCGCCTGCACGGCGAGATCTACGCCGCCCGCCCGGACGTCCTGTGCATCGCGCACCACCACGGTGACAACGCGGTCGCCCTCGGCGCGCTGAATCGGAATCTTGTTCCGTTCGATCGCAACGCGGCGCGATGGGCGGGCGAGATCGATCTCACGGCCGATATCGAAAGCCTGCCGCTCGCGGAGCAGGGACCGGTGGTCGCTGGCCTGCTCGCGAAGAACAAGGCTCTGCTGATGAAACACCACGGCGTGATCGTGACCGGGACGTCGGTCGCCGATGCCGTGGTGTCCACCATCGAGCTGGAACGGTCCTGCGGAGTGCAGCTCAAGGTCATGGCGTGCGGGGAGCCCGAGCTGATGACCTCGACGGAGATCGAGGACTCCCGGGTCCTCGGCGGCGAGGTGATGATCAAGGGGACCTGGGACTACCACCTCCGGACCCTGCGCCGGCGTGGACTCGCCGGCGACATCGACTGATCCGACGCTCGAAACGGGAGCCCAGCATGAACCACAAGACCTCGACGACCCACCGCGTCTTCGACCGGGAAACGCCGATCGCCCTGACCATCGACGACGGTGACACCGTCGATTTCGACTGTCCTTCGATCTTCGACTGGGGGCCGGACGCGTCCGTCGACGACCTGCTCGGCATGGACTTCGTCCACCCGCACATCCTCACCGGCCCGGTGGCCGTCCGCGGCGCGGAACCGGGTGACGCGCTCGCGATCGACATCCTCGACGTGCGGGTCACGACACCACAGGGGATCACCGCGTTCATGCCCGGTTTCGGGCTGCTCGCCGACGATTTCGACGAGTGCCACGTCCACGTCGTCCGGTACGTCGACAAAATGGCCGAAATCAAAGAGGGGGTGCGGGTTCCCCTGGAACCGTTTCTCGGCATCATGGGCGTGGCGCCGGCGGCGTTCGGGGAACATTCCACCATTCCGCCCCGGCCCATCGGCGGTAACCTCGACAACCGCCATTTCCGTCCGGGAACCCGGCTGATCCTGCCGGTCGAGGTCTCCGGCGCCCTGTTCTCCTGCGGGGACGGGCACGCCGCGCAGGGCGACGGTGAAGTGTGCGGCACCGCCGTCGAGACCAGCGTCGCGGCGACCCTGCGGTTCCACGTGCTTCCCGGCGCGGCGCCGTCTTCGCCCCGTGCACTGGTCGGCGAACCCCTCGAACGGACGCCGGACCGTGGTCACCTCGTCACCACCGGCATCGGTGACGACCTCCACGAAGGTGCCCGTCAGGCTGTCCGGTCGATGATCGATCTTCTGGTCGCCGAGCGAGGGCTGACCCGGCAAGAGGCGTACGTCCTGTGCAGTGTCGCGGCCGATCTGAAGATCAGTGAGATCGTCAACGCGCCGAACTGGATGGTCAGCGCCTACCTCCCGCTGACGGTTTTCCCGGAAGGATCCTGACAAATGGTGAACGCACAGAACATCGCCGATCGCTGTGTCGATGCCTACAACGAAGCCGACCGAGCCGCGCTGGCCGGGGCGGTGACCTCGTTGTGGGCCCCCGATGGTGCCCATTTCGGGGGGTTTTCCGCCCAGGGGCACGACGAGCTGGTGCGCGGAATCGATCGGATGCGCGTCGAAAAGGTCGAGCCCGCCGGTCTCGCCTTCCGGCTCGGGTCCAAAGTGTACAGTCACGAGAACCTCATCATGTTTCTCTGGGACGCCGTCACCGGGTCCGGCCCTCCCCTCGCGACCGGTGCGACGGTCATCAGGACGACGCCGGACGGCCGTATCCAGACCGACTACAGCTTCACGTTCGTCGATGACGATCCTGATCAGCGTGCCGCCCAAGAGCTGGCCGACGGATTCGCCGCCGTCTTCAACGAACCCGATCCGGGAGCCCGGGCCGGCCTGGTCGGCAAGCTCTGGACGCCGGAGGGCCTGCACCACGGACACTTCGTCGCCGAGGGGCACCAGGCGATCACCGGCGGAATCGCGCAGTCCTTCCAGCAGAACAACGTGGAAGGCCGGATCCGGTTCGGGTCGCGCCGGCACGCGATGCGCAAGGGTGACGCGGTTTTCTTCCTCTGGGACGTCATTCCGCTGGACAGCCCGGATTCCTCCGTGGCGGTGGGAGCGGAAATCCTCTTCCTCGCCGACGACGGCAGGGTCGCCGCGGACTACACCATCATGCTCGAAGACGGCTGAGCCCCACCCCCGAACAACCACGAGAAGGTGAGCACGGATGAGCGTGCGGGTCGAGGGTGTCACGAAAAGCTACGGGGCGACGGTGGTGCTGAAAGGTGTCAGCTTCACCGCACCCACCGCTCGCGTCGTGGGTGTGCTCGGTGAGAACGGCGCGGGCAAGTCGACGTTGGTCAAGATACTCGCCGGCGCCATCCGCCGCGACGCCGGGCGAATAGCTGTCGACGACGTTCCCTTGCGGGCGGGTAGTCCGCGCGAAGCCCTGCGTGCGGGTGTCGCGCTGGTACCGCAGGAACTCGCCTACCTGCCGAACCTGAGCGTGGCGGAAAACATCCTGCTCGGGCGGTTGCCCCGGCGCAACGGCGTCGTTTCCCGGCGCGGAACGCTGCTCCAGGCCCGGCACTTCGCCGATCGGGTGGGGCTGCGGGTTTCCCTCGACAGACCGATGTCGCAGCTCTCCCTCGCGGACGCGCAACTGGTCGAGATCGCCAAGGGAATCGCCCGAAACGCTCGTGTCCTGCTTCTCGACGAACCGACGGCGGCGTTGTCGCAGCAGGATTCCGAACGTCTCTTCGCGACGGTGGCCGCCTTGGCCGGCGAAAACGTCACGGTGCTGTGCATCTCCCACCGCCTCGACGAGGTCCTGGCGCACACGGACTCGTGCGTCGTGCTCCGGGACGGCCGGGTCGCGTTGGACTCGCCCACGTCGGAGGTCACCGAGCGGGACCTCGTGGGCAGCATGCTCGGCCGCTGGAAGACCGCGCCCGGCCGGCGAGCACGATCGGTTCGGACGGAACGAGCCGTCATCGAACTCCAAGGTGCGAGCCACACCGGCGCGAACGGTCTGCGAGACGCCTCCTTCCACGTACGCGGTGGGGAAATCGTCGGCCTTTTCAGCACGCGCGGCGGCGGACAGGAGGCGGCGCTGGAGACGGTGACCGGACTGCGCCCGCACCAGCGGGGCCGGGTGCTGGTCGACGGCCGGGACATCGGGACGATCCGGAACGTTCGTGAAGCCAGGAAACGGGGAATCGTCGGGGTGCCGCCGGATCGTCAACGCGGCGGCCTCGTCCTGACCGGCAGCGTGGTGCACAACGCCGCGCTGCCCCAACTCGGGAAACTCGCCCGGGCCGGCATCATGAGACCCCGTCTCGAGCGTGCGGTGCTCGACGGGATCGCGACGGGGTTCGCGCTCAAGTTCCGGGCGCCGGTCCAGCCGGTCGGGCACCTCAGCGGGGGAAACCAGCAGAAGGTGCTGGTGGGTTCCCGCATCGCGGTCGGGCACCGGCTCATCGTCCTGCACGAACCCACCCGTGGTGTCGATGTCGGTGCCCGGCGTGAAATCCACCAGCGGCTGTCCGTCCTCGCCTCCTCCGGCTCGGCGGTGCTGTTCGCCAGCACGGACGTCGAGGAAGCCGTCGAACTGGCGGATCGGCTCTACATCCTGAGAGACGGAAAGGTCATCGGCGAGCTGACCGGTGATGAGAAGACACCCGCCAGAGCCCTGTCGTTGGCATCAGGAGGTCCGCTGTGAAGTCCGGTCCCACGGGCGCGGGTATCCGGGAACGGGGAGCTCGCGCGGCCATCCAGTCGGTCGGCATCGGCCTGTTCTTCGTGGTGGTGTGCGTGTACTTCTCCGCACGGTCGGACACGTTTCTCACCCTGTCGAACATCGCGGGGATAGCGGCCGTCGCCGCGCCGCTCGGAATAGTCGCGATAGGACAGACGATCGCCGTCGTCTCCGGCGGGTTCGACCTCTCCGTCGGAGGTTCGCTACCGCTGGGCGCGGTCGCGTTCGGCATCGCGGCCGACTCGATGCCCTTCGGGTGGGCCGCGCTGGTCGCGGCCTCGGTCGGCGGCGGTGTCGGTCTCCTCAACGGGGTGATCATCGAGAAGCTGCGCATCAACCCGTTCATCTGCACGCTGGCGACCCTGTCGGTCACGGGCGGGGCGGCCTTCGTCCTGACCGGCGGCCGGCCGAAGGAGCTGCCCGCCGCCGCCGGGTTCTGGGGAGATCGCGTCGTCGGCGACCTCCAGTACTGCGTGCTGGCGTTCGCGGTGGTCGCACTGGTCGTCCTGGTTCTGTTGCGCTACTCCCGGCTGGGTCGCGCGATCTACGCGATCGGGGGAAACCGGGAGGCCGCCGAACTCGCCGGGATCCGGTGTTCCGCGATCACCCAAGGCGTCTACGTGTCCAGCGGCGTCTTCGCGGGTTTCGCGGGCGCGGTCACGGCCAGCCAGTTGCTGGCGGCGGCGCCCAACGTCGGCGCGAACGCCGCTTTGGGATCCATTTCGGCGGTCATCGTCGGCGGAGCCGCGCTGACCGGTGGATCGGGTGGTGTGGTCGGTACCGTGCTGGGCATCCTGCTGCTCGGGTCGATCAGCAACGGCCTCACCATTCTGCAGGTGAACAGTTACAGCCAAACGATCTGGACCGGCGTCATCCTGCTGGTCGCCGTCGCGTTCGGGCGCGTGCGCGAGGTACTGCTCCGAAGAATTCCCTGATGGCCAGACCCCGCCCGGCGTCGTGCGGGAAAGGAGATGTCATGACTCGTGATCATCGGATCCCACTCTCCATGCTGTCGCTCACGGTCGCGCTCGCGCTCACCGCGTGTTCGACCGGAAGCCACGATGCGGTCGCGGGCGGCGCGGAGTCGCTCAGCGTGGCCTACGCCGGGGTGACCGACGCCGACCCGCTGTACAAGGCGCTCGGCGACGGCCTTGCCCGGCTCGCCGCCGCCAAGGGCGTGAAGCTGCAGCGCTACGACAACAACGCCGACGCCGCGCAGGCGCTTTCCAACGCGAACCTCATCGCGCGGCAGAAGCCCGACGTCGCGATCGACTGGGACGGCGCCGGAAACACCAGTTCCGTCGGTCAGGTCTTCGCGAGGGCGAAGATTCCCTGTGTCGCGGTCAACCTTCCCATCGCGGGGTGCTCGCTCTACGACCTGGACCAGGCCGGCGCCGGCAGCCGGCTGGGCGCCGAGGTCGCCGGGATCGCGGCGGAGCGGGGCTGGGCCGCCGCCGACATGTTCGTTTTGCTGGAGGGCGTGACGACCGCCGGAATGGCTCCGATCACCAGTGTCGGTGGGTTCTACTCCGAGTTCGCCAAGCGTTTCCCGAGTCTCGACCAACGCGCTGTGTCCGACTTTTCCCTGACCACGACCAGTATCGGGGCCAGCGGTCAGTTCGTCGACGGCGTCGGCACCGTCGACGGCGCCTACGCGGCGACGCAGCGCGTCCTGCAGACCATTCCGCCCGGCAAGAAGCTCGTCGTCGACGTGCTGAACGACGCCATGGTCCCGGGTGTCCTCCGGGCGCTCGAGCAGGCCGGCCGGGCGCAGGACGTCCTCCTCGCGTCGACGGGTGCGGTTCCCGGTGCGCTGGCCGGTCTGCGCACGAACCCGGTTTGGGTGGCCGAGGGAGACCCGGGTCTGTCCGAGTGGCCGCGCTACCTCCTCGCGATGAGCCGGGCGATCGCGGCCGGCGAGAAGATCCCGGACCGCACGCTCACCCCGTTCCGGGTCGTGACCAAGTCCACTGTGGACACGCTGTTCGACGGCGACACCTCGAAGGCCCCCCTTCCGGTCCCGCCCGCCGACTCCTACCTGCTGAAGTACGACGATCTCGGTCGGTAGGGCACCGAGAAGGGAAAACAGATGAAAGCCGTGCGGTTGCACGATTACCACCGGCAGCCGGTCGTCGAGGACGTGCCGGAACCGAAGCTGACAGGCCCGGCGGACGTGATCGTGAAGATCGGTGGCGCGGGCGTCTGCCGCACCGATCTGCACATCATCGAGGGGCAGTGGGCGGAAACGATGGGCCCGCGGTTGCCCTACACGATCGGCCACGAGAACGCGGGCTGGGTCGAAGCCGTGGGGGAAGGGGTGACCCAGGTGAAGGTCGGGGACACGGTCATCCTGCATCCCCAGCCGTCGTGCGGAGCGTGCCCGGCGTGCCGGAGCGGGCGGGACATGGGGTGCGCCAACGCGGTTTTTCCCGGCGTGTCCGATCACGACGGTGGCATGGCGGAGTATCTGCTCACGACCGAGCGGGCCTGTGTGCGGTTGAATCCCGAGACGGATCCGGCGGAGGTGGCCGCCTTGGCGGACGCGGGCATCTCGGCGTACCACGCGGTGCGGCGGGCGGTGGCGTCGCTGCCGCCCGGATCGGTCGCGGTGGTGCAGGGAGCCGGTGGCCTCGGGCACATCGGGATCCAGGTGCTGGCGGCGTTGACCGCGGCGCGGATCATCGTGGTCGACCGCAGCAGGGAGCGCTCGACCTGGCCGCGCGGATCGGCGCGGACGAGACCGTGGTCGCCGATGGTGATCACGTGGCGGCGGTGGCGGATCTCACCGGGGGTCAGGGTGCGAACGTGGTGTTCGATTTCGTCGCCGAGCAAGGCGCGGAGAACGACGCGTGGGCGATGACCGCTCCGGACGGTGCGCTGTTCGTCGTCGGTTACGGTGGACAACTGCGGATTCCCACGGCGGATCTGGTCGCCGGGCGGAAGAACGTGGTCGGCACCATGGTGGGTTCCCACACCGATCTCGTCGAGCTGATGGCGCTCGCCCAGGCCGGCAAGGTCACCTTGCACACGCGCCGGTACGCGCTCGAGGACGCGGTCGAAGCGCTCGGGGACCTCGCGGCCGGCCGGGTCCGGGGCCGCGCGATCCTGGTGCCCTAGTCATTTCCTTTCACGGTGTCCAGCGAGGACGGGAAGCCGCTGCCCCTCGAGGGCACGCGCCGACCGGCTCCGAGCAGCTCCTGCCACCCGGCGCGACGAGAACAGCACCCCCGCGTTTCTCGGGTTCACCTTCCTCGGCCACGTTCTCGGCCGGGCGATCTTGTGTCCGACAGCCGAAGCCGTCGGCTGAGGAGCTTCGCGGGAAACCGAACCGGGAGGTGGCCATGCTGTCCGTCCGGGATCCGTACTGGGGGATCCAGACCAAACTCACGGTGGGCAGCCAGGTTTTCGACCTGTCGGTGGCCGGTGAGGGTGAGCCGATCCTGCTGTTGCACGGTTTTCCGCAGAGCCGGGCGTCCTGGACCGGTGTCGCCCCACCGCTGGCCGCGGCCGGGTACCGGGTGATCGCCCCCGACCAGCGCGGCTACTCACCGGGCGCCCGCCCCGTGGGGCGGGACGGCTACCGCATCGACGCGCTGGTCGAGGACGTGCTCGGCCTGCTGGACGTCCTGCGCCTCCCCAGCGCCCACTTCGTCGGCCACGACTGGGGCGCCACGGTGTCGTGGTTCGTCGCCGCGCGGCACCCGGACCGGGTGCGCAGCCTGACCGCCGCCTCGGTCCCGCACCCGGCGGCCTTTGGCCGGGCACTCGCCACGGACGTGGACCAGCAGGAGCGATCGGCCTATTTCGGCCTGTTCAGGTCCGGCAAGGCCGAGCGCGTCATGCTGGAGGACGACGCACGCCGGCTGCGGGCGTGGTTTCCCCCGGCGGTGCCGCGGCACCTCGTCGAGCACTACCTGGACGCGGCGCGGCGACCGGGAGCGTTCACCGCCCAGCTCGGCTACTACCGCGCGATGAGCCGCGACTTCGCGAAGCTGGATCCGGTCCCGGTGCCGACCACCTACCTCTGGGGCAGCGGTGATCTCGCGTTGCGGCGCGCGGGAGCCGAGCTGTGCGGCGAGTACGTGACCGGTGACTACCGGTTCGTCGAACTGAGCGAGGTCGGGCACTGGATCCCCGAAGTCGCACCGGAGGTGCTGGTGTCGGCGGTCCTGGCCCGCCTTGACAGGGATCGTTCCACTGAATAACGTTCTGATGCGGAACGGAACGTATCGGGAAAAGTGCACCCATGAAAGCGGTGGTCGTCGAGGCCTCGCAGGAACTCGCTTTGGCCGACGTGCCGGAACCGGTCGCCGGTGCCGGGCGGGCCGTGGTCGATGCCGAGGCGATCGGAGTGGGATACGTCGATGTCATGGCACTCCGGGGCCAGTACGCGCCTTTTGCCGGTGTCGGGTCCGTCCTGGGCCTGGAGGTCGTGGGCCGGGTGCGGACAGCCGGCCCCGGCGTGCCGCGGGACCTGGTCGGGAAGCGGGTGCTGGCGCTCCCCGAGTTCGGGGGTTACGCGGAGCGGGTCGCCGTCGGCGCGGATCAGCTGCTCCTCGCCCCGGACGGCGCCGACCCGGCCGACGTGGTCGGGCTGGGCCTGAACGCACTGGTCGCCGAGGGTGCGCTGAACCGGACCGGGGTCACCTCCGGTGAACGGGTGCTCATCCGTGGTGCGAGCGGCGGGATCGGCGTGCTCGCCACCCAGATCGCGCACGCCCGCGGCGCGGAGGTCACCGTGGTGACCTCGTCCGCGGAGAGCGGGGAGCGCTTGCGGCAGCTCGGGGCCGCGAACGTCGTCGACCGCACCCGGTCCGCCCTGCCCGGTGAGACCTATGACGTCATCGTGGACACCGTGGCGGGCCCGCAGGTGCACGAGTACCTGGAACTGCTGCGCCCCAACGGGCGTTACGTGCTCTGCGGCGGCGCCGCCGGGGCCCCGGGGGCCCAGGTGCTCGACTCGCTGCTCCGCGGCTTCCACAATTCGCCGACGCTGCTGGCGTTCAGCCTGAACTCGTTGGCGGCGGAAGATCGCCGTCGGTCTTGGGATCGCGTCGTCGGCCTGCTGGCCGGTGGCTCGCTTTCCGCCGTACTCGACCGGAGCTACCCGCTCGCCGACGCCGCCACGGCACTCGAGCGGGTGGAGCAGGGGAAGTCGTTCGGCAAGGTCGTCCTGCGCCAAGGGTAGGATCGCGCGAGCGGTGGGCGCGATCACGGGTGGGAGAGTTCGATGGCACGCCAGCGGGACGAGCGGATCGACCAGGCCGTGCTGGCCACCGTCATCACGCTCTTGCGCGAGGTCGGCTACCCGGGCCTGACCATGGAGGCCATCGCCCAGCGCGCGGGCACCACCAAGCCCGCCATCCGCCGCCGGTGGAAGAGTCAGAAACACGTCGTCGTCGCCGCGCTGGCCGAGGAGCGCACCGGGGTCGTGGAGGTCGACACGGGGTGCACCTGCTGTGACCTTTTCGGACATCTCGAGGCGCTCCGGCTCGGGATGTCCGACCCGGCTTTCGGCCACGTGCTGCCGGCCTTGATGGCCGACCTGGCCGACGACCCGGAACTGCGGGAGACCTTTCTCGCCGTCGTCTGGGAGCCTCGCCGGGAGGCGTGCGTCGAGTCCCTGAAGAAGGGCGAGGCGCGTGGGGACATCCGCCCCGGACTCGACATCGACCTCCTCATCGACCTCTTCGCCGCTCCGATCGTGTTCCGCGTGCTCTTCGGGCACCGGAAACTCGACCAGGAGTTCGTGCGCGACGTCATAGGCGGCGTCCTGTCCGGAGTGGGCACGGCCGACGGCGGCCGCCTCTGTGCGCACATCGGTCCCTGATGGACATCAGCGCTTCGACGGGCGCGAGTGCGACGGCGCCGCCGATGCCGTAGACCGCCGGTCGAGGTCACCAGCCGCAGCACCGCCGTGGTCAGTGCGTTGGCGGGCGGACGCACCCGCCGACCAAGATCGCGAACGCCGGCTGCGTGACCTCCTGCGGGGTCACCACCTGTGACAGGCCGCGTTCTTCGAGAAGGCGCTGGGGGAGCAGTTCCTCGGCGGCCTGGCCCGGCAGGGCATCGTGGCCGTGACCGAATCGGGCGAGGAGCGCGTGTAGCGGTGCGCGGTGCTCTTGACCGCGCGGGCGACCGCGGATCGAGTGCGGTGGCAGCTGGTGCCCGAGGAACCGGTCGGTGGCGAGGCGCCGCAGTCGCGACTCGGCTGGCCGGCTTGGCCCCGCACGTCTTGGCCATGCACCCGACACCGATGCGTTGCGGATGCAGCGCCAGTTGAGCCCGGTGCGGCACCCGGACTGCGTCGGTCGGTGGTTCAACGCGTTCGACCCCCGCGATGTCGTCGCGCTCCACCCGCTGGATGCGGCCCATTTCCCCGTGGAGCCGTTGGTGGAGAACAAGACGGACGTCGACAACCCGACCGAGAACCGGCACGGAATCAGCGGCTACCTCGAGGACGCGGATGTGGCGCGGTGGATCCATGCCGGGCTAACCTGGTCGTGAGTTGACGTCCCCGGCGAGAAAAGTGGCGGAAGATATGTCCGATAAACCCAATGGGGCATACGCCGCGGGGTCGTTCGTCACGTTTCTTGTGGTGGCATTTGCCGGGCGGAGTCTAATCGACTCGGAACCGCTTCGTACGCTATGGATTCTGATCGCCGGGTTGCTGTCTTTGGCAATCTGGCTGCTTGTCAGGCATGTCGTCGATCGACGTTCGTAGCGACTTCCCTTCCTTCACGGTGTGGACGAACAAGTACCGGGCCGCCGTTCGGCGCTTTACAGCCCGGACGGAACACGCCTACGGTGCGCTCGCATCCACGCGGCCGGTCCGTGCCGACCACGGCTGAAGGAGGTCAGGTGTTCCGCAAACACAGACGCAGTACCCGCGCCACCGTCACGGTGCTCGCGGCGGCGGTCTCACTCGCGGTTTCCGCGTTCACCGCCAGTAGCAGCGCCGCCATCGATCCGGGCGCCGCGCCCTGGCTGGACACCCATCGTCCGGTGCCGGCGCGGGTGGAGGCGCTGCTTCGCGCGATGACGCTGCCCGAGAAGGTCGGCCAGATGGACCAGCAACTGGTCACCACGCTGACCGATTCGAACAGCGCGACGTGCGGGAACAACGGATTCAACCTGCCGAATCCCGAATGCATGCGAAAAATCCTGGTCGACGCCAATGTCGGTTCGATTCTCGCGGGTGGTACCGAGAATCCGGTCGACACCACGGGCAAGGGCGGCGTGGGCAACACCGGCTACGACTGGGCCACCGAATACAACATCATCCAGCAGTTCGCGATCAAGAACTCCCGCCTGCACCTCCCGGTCGTGTTCGGCGTCGACGCGGTGCACGGTTTCGGCCACCCGTGGCAGGCGCCGCTGTTCCCGCAGTCCCTCGGCATGGGCGCCACCTGGGACCCCGCGCTCGCCCAGGCCGGTGGCAAGGCGACCGCGGACGCCCTGCGCGCCACCGGCTGGAACTGGAACTTCGCCCCGGTCCAGGACATCGCGCGCGACAACCGGTGGGGCCGCACCTACGAGACGTGGGCCGAGCAACCGGTCCTGTCGGCCGCGATGGGCGCCGCGAACATCAAGGGTATGCAGACGCCCGGCAAGCGCGGTGAGCTGAACGTCAGCGCGACGGTCAAGCACTTCGCCGGCTACTCGCAGTCGGTCAACGGCCACGACCGGGCCGAGGCGCTGCTCCCCATGAACTACCTCCAGACGACGATCCTGCCGCCGTACGCGGCCGGGATCGACGCCGGCTCCGGGACGGTGATGGTCAACTCCGGTTCGATCAACGGCGTTCCCGCCACCTCCTCGCAGTACCTGCTGACCGACGTCCTGCGCGACCAGATGCACTTCCAGGGCGTCGTCATCAGCGACTACCAGGACGTCACCGCGTTGCAGACCGCCTACCACATCGCGGCGGACCTCCCCGGTGCCATCGCCGCCGCCGTGAACGCGGGCGTCGACATGAGCATGCAGGTCTCCGACGCGGCCGGGTGGCAGGCCGCGATCCTGCAGGCCGTGAACACGGGCAAGATCTCGCACGCGCGGATCGACCAGGCCGTGCGCCGCATCCTCACCCTGAAGTTCCAGCTCGGCCTGTTCGACCAGCCGTGCGTGGCCGACCCGGCGAAACCGTGCGTCGACGCGAACGCCGCCGACGCCGCCGTCACGGCTGGCCGCGATCAGACGCTGAAGGCCGCGCGGGAGTCGATCACCCTGCTGCGCAACGAGAACAACGCGCTGCCACTGCCGGCCGGTGCGAAGGTCGTGGTGACCGGCCCGAGTGCCGACTCGATGACCAACCAGCTCGGCGGCTGGAGCGTGAGCTGGCAGGGCGTGGCCGGTGCCGGGCACGTGTGCTGCATGGGCCCCGACAACCAGATCCCGCCGGGCACGACCGTGCTGGGCGGTATCCGGGCCGCGAACCCGGCCGCGGTCTACGCGCCGGACCAGGCCAGTGCCGTCGCGGCCGCGGCGGACACCAGCGCTTATGTGGCGGTGGTGGGGGAGAAGGCCTACGCGGAAGGGCTGGGCGACAACCCGGCTCCCGCACTGGCGCCCGACCAGCAGGCCCTCATCTCGGCCCTGCAGGCGACCGGCAAACCGGTGGTCGTCGTGGTCGTCGCGGGCCGGCCGGTCGGGCTGGGCCCGGCGGAGAAGGCGAACGCGGTGCTGATGGCCTACCAGGGCAGCACGGAAGCCGGCACGGCGGTGGCGGATGTGCTGTTCGGCAAGACGAACCCCGCGGGCAAGCTGCCGATCAGCTGGCCGTCCGACGCGCCGGCCGTCGGCGGTGACTTCGCCGGCACGGCGCCGTCGCCACTGGGTGACCAGCCGAAGTTCTTCGACCAGTTGCCCAGCACCGCGTCCGGTCAGGGCAACGCGTACAACCCGCAGTTCCCGTTCGGTTACGGCCTGTCGTACACGACGTTCAGCCACACGAACCTGGCGGTGACGCCGAAGGTCGCGCGCGACGGCACCGCCACGGCGACGTTCACGGTCACCAACACCGGAACCCGCGCCGGCACCGACATCGTGCCGGTGTACGTGGCCCAGCCGGTGAGCCCCGTGGTCGTCCCGCCGCAACGGCTGGTCGGCTTCGCGCGGGTGACGCTCGACCCGGGCCGGTCCCAGGTCGTGCGCGTGTCCTTCCCGGCGACGGCGCTGGCCGAAAGCGCGGGGGACATCAACGCGTCCGGTCCGCCTGCCGTGGTGCCGGGCAGTTATGTGCTGCAGCTGGACAAGAACGGCACGACACCGTACGCGGTGGACGTGTCGGCGCCGTTCGTGATCCGGTAGCGGGGCTCGGTTGCGGGGCGACGGCGGCGCGTCGCCCCGCGATGCCGGGCGGTCCGGAAACGGCCAGACCCCGGCCGGGACGTTCCCGAGGACCTGATCCGCGGCTGCGGGCGGCGGTGGCGACGATCTACTCCGACGTCTACCAGAACTCCTACCGTGCGTCGGCCGGCTACATCGGCCGGGTCGAGACGACGGGGGAATGCTCGGCGGCGTGCTGCCGGCGACGTGGAGCTTCATGCTCGCGGCTCGCGCTCGCGGCCTGGGCACCTGCTGGACGACGATGCACCTCTCCCGCGAGAAGGACGTCGCCGAGTTGCTGGGCATTCCGTACGAGAGCGTGCAGCAGGTCTGCCTGACCCCTCTGGCGTTCACGCGAGGGGAGAAGTTCAGCCCCGCCAAGCGGCCGGACGCCGACGAGATCATCCACTGGGACGGGTGGGACGCCACCAAGCTCACCGCGCCACCGTTGAGCGGCATCGCCGCGTCGTCCACGCCTTGAACGGTCCGGTCACAGTGTCGCGCTGTGCCGCAGGTGCGGCGGCAGGCGGATCCACCACGCGGCCGCGGTGCGGACGTTGCCCGGCAGCGTCTGGTCCGTGGCCGCCCGGCGGAGCAAACCGTCGTTGTGGTGAATTCCGAAGGCGTAGACGAGCCGGTCGAGCACGCTGGCGTCGTGCGCATCGGACGCGCGGGTCCAGTGGGTCGAGTATCGCGAGAATGCCGTGCGGTAGAAGGTGACGGTGCTTCGGCCGCCGATGTGGCCGAGCGTGTAGGCGGCCATGTCGTGGATCTCGGCGGGCATGTCCCGGGCGAGCAACAGCCGTTCGACGAACGCGCGCTGGGGTGGCCCGCCGAGCACGCGTAACGATTCGAGGATGCGAAGCGTGCGAAGCCGGTCGGTGCGGCGACGCAGCAGCGTGACCAGTTCGGCGGCCAGTGCCCGGGCGAGGTGTGGTCGGTAGGGGCTGGCGTAGAGCAGGAACATGGCGCAGAGCCGGACGTCGAAGACCGGGTCGGCCAGCATCTCGTGGACCAGCAGCGGGAGTACGGGATCCGGCGGCAGCGGGTCTTCGCCGGCTGCGGCGCTGACCACGCTGTCGCAGAGCCGGACGACTGATTCGTCGGCAGTGGCGGCCGCGGCGAGACCGGCTGCCGTGCGGATTCGCCGGGGCAGCTGTGCGCGCAGGTCACTCGGCAGGGTGGCGACCATCCGCACCGCGAGCCCGGCTTCCTCCTGGCTTCCGGTGAGCAGTTCGAGCAGGACGGGGAGCAAGGACCGGACCTGCGCGTGGCTGAAGTGGCCGTAGCGCAGCTTCTTGACGCTGGTCAGCAGGGCGCCGTAGAAGGTCCGGATCGTGGCGGGATCGGTGACGTGCCGGATGACGGAGCTGCTGGCCGCCGGGTGGGAGCTGGCCGTGAAGACCGACAAGTGCCCGATCATGCTCTGCGCCGAGTTGTCGTCGGCGGCGGCGGTCGCGGTGAAGATCGCGGGTTGCTGGCCGTGGGGGTGGGCGATGAGCCGGTGGTAGGCCTCGGCTCGGACCATCCACTGCACGCCGTCGGCGATGCTCAGCTCGGTCAGCAAGCGCTCGGTCAGCCGGGACCAGGTCGTCGCGGGTGAGAGCACGAGGTGCGGGCGCCGGGCGATGAGCTCGCTGAGCCGGTCCCAGTCGCCGGCGGTCATCGTGTCGTCGCCGACCGCGCGGTCCATCAGCTGGTCCAGGACGGGTCCGGACGTGGGCCGTCGCTGTGCCCGGTTCGGGGTCGGCGCGGAAGGCCGCGTGTGGTACCGGTAGGACGTGTCCGCCGCGGCCGAGAGCAGCATGGGCGGCAGGGAAAGCGTCGCTTCGTAGCGCGCGGGCACCCAGTGGGGGATGGTGACCTTTCCCGTTTCCCAGCGCGAGAGGGTGCTGGGGGCGATGCGCTGGTCCGGCGCGAAGTCGTGCGCGAAGCCGTTGAGGCTTTTGTGACGCGAGTGGGTGCCGAGAGTCCGGTTGACGCGCAGAAGCCACCCGACCCGAGCCCGCGCGGAAACCGGAGACGACGGGGCGGGCCGGCGCCTGATCGGCTGGGAGGTCGACGTCATCGGGGTTCCGCGGTGCTCGACGGGGGTGGACCAGCCACCGTCCCTCGGTTCGCTGCCGGTGGCAAGCCGCTGAACGGGCGCCGGGTGCGTTCGCCTGTAGCGCTTCCGCGCCCGGGTGTCCAGTGGTGTTGCACGGAGTTTCGGACGGGGAAAGGGTGCCGCTGACTCGTCGCGCGGCCGGTTGACTTTGCTGTGCTGCCGACTGGGCGGATGTCGGTGAAGTATCCGGGAAAGTCGTCTTTGTCCGGGGAGGCGTCATGGAGACCCATTGACGTCCCGCGTGCCGGGGCAGTCGGCCGGGTCAGGCCTCCAGCGCGGCGATCGCCCGGCGGCCGAGGCTGCCGAGGACGTGCTTCTTCATCGTCCGTTCCGCTTCCTTGGCGTCCCCGGAGATGACGGCCTCGGCGATGGCGATGTGCTCGCGGCGGACGCGTTCCCGGTCCTCGGCGGAGTCCGGTTTGGACTGCAGCCCGACCTGGCGGTACCGGTCGGCCTTGTCCCACAGGCCTTCCAGCAGCGACGACAGCAGCGGGTTGTGCGACGCGGTGTAGACGCTGCGGTGGAAGGCGCGGTGCACGAGGAGGGACTCGAAGCTGGTCGACGCGCTGAGCGGCTCGAGGTCCTTCAGCGCCGACCCGATGGCCGCGACGTCGGCGTCGGTCCGGCGGGTCGCGGCGAGCTTGGCGGCGAGCGGGTCGAGCTTCTCGCGGATCTCGAACAGGCTGCGCGCTTCCTCGGCGTTGAGCCGCGTGACCCGCGCGTCGCGGTGCGCGTCGAGGGTGACCAGGCCCTCGGCGTCCAGCCGCCGGAGCGCCTCCCGCAGCGGCGTCGTGCTGACGCCGAGCTCCGCCGCGAGCTGTTCCTGGGAGATGGTCTGTCCCTGGGTCAGCTCGCCGGCGAGGATGCGGCGGTGCAGCTCCTGGTAGACGTAGGCGTTCTTGGTGAGGGCCGGGCGGGGGAGCGCGCTCATCGGCCGATCCTATAGCCCATAGCCTCGCGGCGCCCGCACCTGCCGACCCGCGGACCGAGCGGCTGCGGTCCTTCCTGTCGAAGGTGCCGAGAGCCGGCGCTTCCTCACGTCCGCGGAAGGGCTTCGGCCAGCCTCGCGACGAACTCGTCCGCGTGCGCCCGCTCCCACACGAGCGGCGGGCGCACCTTCAGCACGTCGCCGCCGGGACCGGTGAGACCCGCGAGCACCCCGCGGCCGACCAGGTCGTCCAGCAGCTTCCGCGCCACCTCGCGGGACGTCGAACCGCCGGACGCGAGCACGTCGACGCCCGCCAGCAACCCCGTTCCCCGCACCGGGCCCAGCACCGGCGAACCCTCCGCCAGTGAGCGCAAGCCCTGGCGCAGGTGCTCGCCGACCGTCACCGCCTGCTCCGGCAGGCCGGTCAGCTCGAGGACGTCGAGGACCGCGTGGCCCGCGGCCGCGGCGGCCGGCGTCGCCGCGAACGTCGAGAAGTACTCGTACCGGCCCGCCAGGACGTCGGCGATCTCGCGGCGGGTCACCAGCGCGCCGATCGGGTAGCCCGCGCCCATCGGCTTGCCCAGCGTCACCAGGTCGGGCGTGATGCCGGCCAGCGCGAACCGCCACAGCTGGGGTCCGCTGCGGCCGTAGCCGGACTGGACTTCGTCGGCCAGGTACAGCGCGCCGGCCGCGTGGGCGCCGTCGACCAGCCCGGCCAGGAACTCGGCGGGCACGTCGAGAATGCCTTCCGAGGTGAACTGCGAGTCGGCGAGCACCAGAGCCGGACGCAGGCCGGCGGCCTCGATCCGGGGCACCGCACCGGGTTCACGCGGTGCCGCGAACGTCCCCACGCCCGCGGGCCGGTACCCCGGCGGCCACTCGTTCGAGCTGAGGTCCGCCATCCACTTCGACGAACCGTGGTACGCGTGCTCGGCGATGATCGCCGCGTCGCCGCCGGTGTACTCGGTCGCCAGCCGCCAGGCGAGCTCGTTCGCTTCGGTGCCCGACGTCGTGAACAGGCAGGTGTCCAGCTCCGGCGGCATCGTGGCGAGGATCCGCTCCGCGAGCCCGACGATCCCGCCGTGCAGGTACCGCGAGTGCGTGTTCAGCTGCGCCAGCTGCCGCCCGACGGCCCGGGTGACGGCGGGGTGCGCGTGCCCGATGACCGCCACGTTGTTGTACGCGTCGAGGTAGCGGGCGCCGTCGCGGGCGTACAGCCAGGCGCCCTCGCCGCGGACCAGCTCGAGGGGCCGCCGGTAGAACAGCGGGGACAGGCCACCGCCCATCGCCGCCGCGCGCCGTCCCGGTAGCTCGGGCGCGGGGATGGCCCCGGCGAGGTCGCGCGTGCCGGCCAGCCGGGCCAGCCGCTCGCCCAGCTCGGCCGGGGTGAGCGCGGCGAGGAGGTTCAGCACGCGCTCGCTCGTGTCGTCGTACTGCGTGATGTACCGCTCGTTGTCGCTGTGCGCCTCGCGCCGCGTCGCCGACACCGCCAGCGTCGTGAGCAGCCGGGCGATCACCAGCTCGCCGAGCACGGCGACCTCGGCCGCGCTCAGCTCGCGGTGCCGCTGGTAGCCGCGCAGCACGGCTTCGGTCGCGTGCCAGACGTCCTCGGCCCGGCGCAGCACCGACGTCAGCGTGACGGCCAGGTCGGTGACGGCGGCCGTGTGGTGCATGTCGCCGAAGTCGATGACGCCGGTGACCGCGCCCGCCTCGGCCAGGACGTTGGTGAGCGTGACGTCGGCGTGCTGCACCCCGGCGGGCAGCGTGGCGGTCGCGGCGAGCGCCGGCGTCACCCGCGCGACCAGTTCGCCGAAGCCGGCGAGCCCCGAACCGGCCACCGCGGCCGGCATCCGGCGGACGTCCCACAGCAGCTCCCGGCCCGCCGCGGGGTGGAAGAACCCCTGCAGCGCCACGGAAACCCGGGCGGCGACGGCACCGACCCGTGCGGCCGTCGCGGCGTCGACCCAGCTCCCTTCGAGCGGCTGGCCGGGCAGCAGCGTGATCAGCCGGGCGAGGCAGGCGCGGCCGGTGTCGTCGGTGAGCTGCGCGACGTCCCCGACCGCCTCCGGGACCGGCAGCCCGGGGTCGGCGACGTGCACGTGCTCCAGCGCGCGGACCTCCATGTCGACCACGTCGGCGCGCTCGGCGGGGTTGGAGATCTTGAGCACGAACCGGTCGTCGACGAGGACGTTGAGGTCGCGCTCGCTGTCGAGCGGTTTCAGCACCGGGTCCGTCAGCCGCCAGTGCTCGCGCAACGCGGTGCGCAGGCTGTCGGGGGAGAACGCCGGGGCCGGTTCGGTGAAGGTGCTCATGCGGGGAGGTCCTTTCCGGGGGTGCCGGCTTCCAGGGTGAACGGCCGGGCGTGGCCGGGGTAGACGACGTCGGCGCGGGCGCGGACCAGGGCCATCGACCGCGCCGCGGCCTCGTCGTCGACGGCGCTGCTGGGACGTCCCCGCCGCAGGGCACCGGCGGACGGCACGGCGTCACCGGTCAGCAGCGCGGTACCCGCGGCGGTGGCGACGGTCAGCCCGATCGAGCCCGCGGTGTGCCCGGGCAGCGCAGTGACGGTGACGCCGGGGGCGAGTTCGAGCCCGTCCGACGCGGGATGCACCGCAACTTCGCCGAGGATGAACCTGGTCCACGGCGGCAGGACGGGATTTCCCCGGGGCGCAAGGTCTTCGTCCGGGTGGATGAGGACCTCCGGGAAGAGGTCGGCGTTCTGGATGTGGTCCCAGTGCGCGTGCGAGAGCACCAGGAGGTCGATGTCGCGCGGAGCCAGCCCGCGGCGGTCGAGGGCGCGCAGCAGGGCTCGCCGCCGCCCGGCGTGCCCGGAGTCGAAGAGGATCCGCCGTCCGCCGGCGTGCACCAGGTACACCCCGCAGAAGCCGATGCTGCCCTGGTCCGAGCTTTGTCCCTGGCCGTGGAGCAGGGGATCGACGTCAGGCACGGAACTCGCCGAGGATGTAGGGGAGGACGCCGCCGTGGGCGTAGTAGACCGCCTCCTGCGGGGTGTCCAGCCGGGCGCGGACCTCGAACGCGAACGCGGGCGCGTCCCGCGACCGGACCCGCACGGTGATCGGCCGGGTCGGATCGTCGACGGCCTCGGGGATGCCGAGCAGGTCGAACTCCTCGGTGCCGTCCAGGCCGAGCGAAGCCGCGCTCTGCCCGTCGGCGAACTGCAGGGGCAGCACGCCCAGCTGCACGAGGTTCGACCGGTGGATCCGTTCGAACGACTCGGCCAGCACGGCCCGCACCTTCAGCAGCGCGGTGGCCTTCGCCGCCCAGTCGCGGGACGACCCGGTGCCGTACTCCCGGCCCGCGATCACCAGGAGAGGAGTGCCCGCGTAGGACTTCGCGGCTTCGTACACCGGCGCGGCGGCGCCCTCGGCGTCGAGGGTCGAGCCGCCGGGTGCGAGCCGGTTCTTCAGCCGCGGGTTGGCGAACCCGCCGCGCACCATCACCTCGAAGTTGCCGCGGCGGGAGGCGTAGGTGTTGAGGTCCCGCTCGCCGAGCCCGGTCAGGTACCTCCCGGCGCAGCTCGACGGCGGGATGCGCCCGGCCGGGCTGATGTGGTCCGTGGTCACGGAGTCGCCGAGCATCAGCAGCACGCGCGCGCCGCGGAAGTCTTGCGGTGGCGGCGCGACCTCGTCGAGGAACGGCGGGCGCCGCAGGTACGTCGAGCCGGCCGCCCACTCGAACCGGGCGCCGCCCGCCGCGGGCACGCCGGCCCAGAGATCGTCGCCGTCGAAGACGTCCGCGTAGGCGTCGCGGAACAGCTCCGGGGTGAGGTGGGCGGTGACGACGGCGTCGACCTCGGCGTCGTCCGGCCAGAGGTCGGCGAGAAACACCGGCTCGCCGTGCGCGTCGCGGCCGAGCGGCTCGGTGGTGAGGTCGTGGGTGATGGACCCGGCCAGCGCGTACGCGACCACCAGCGGCGGCGAGGCGAGGTAGTTGAGCGAGACGTCGTTGTTGATCCGGCCGTCGAAGTTCCGGTTGCCGGACAGCACCGACGCGACGACCGTGCCCCCGGCGACCGCCTTGGCGGCTTCCGGCAGCAGCGGCCCGGAGTTGCCGATGCACGTCATGCAGCCGTAGCCGACGAGCTGGAAGCCGAGCTCGTCGAGCGGCCCGTCGAGCCCGGCCCGGTGCAGGTACCCGGTGACGGTCTTCGAGCCCGGCGCGAGACTCGTCTTCACCCACGGCTTGGCCGTCAGGCCGCGGGCGCGGGCGTTGCGGGCGAGCAGCCCGGCGGCGACCATCACGTGCGGGTTGGACGTGTTGGTGCACGACGTGATCGCCGCGATGGCGACCGCACCGTCCGGGACCGGACCGTCCGATGTGGACCCGATGGCCGCTCGCGCGTTCGCCGGGACGCCGGCGAGCGCGACGCGGTCCTGCGGCCGCCGCGGCCCGGCGAGCGACGGCGTGACGGCGGTGAGGTCGATCGAGACCCGCTCGTCGTAGCGGAGGCGGGCGGCGGGGTCGTGCCAGAGGCCCTGTTCCTTGGCATAGGTTTCGACGGCGGTGACGTGGCCGGGCGCGCGTCCGGTGAGCCGCAGGTAGCCGAGCGTCGCGGCGTCGATCGGGAACATCGCCGCGGTGGCCCCGAACTCGGGGCACATGTTCGAGATGGTGGCCCGGTGGGCGAGCGGGATCCGGGCGACCGCGGAGCCGGTGAACTCGACGAACTTCCCGACGACGCCGTGCGCGCGCAGCGTTTCGGCGATGGTGAGCACCAGGTCGGTCGCGGTGACGCCGGGGCCGAGCTCGCCGGTCAGCTCGACGCCGACGACGGGCGGGACGAGCAGGCTCAGCGGCTGCCCGAGCAGCGCGACCTCGGCCTCGACCCCGCCGACGCCCCAGGCGAGCACGCCCAGCGCGTTGACCATCGTGGTGTGGGAGTCGGTGCCGGCGCAGGTGTCCGGGAACGCCCAGCCGTCCCGGCGGTCGACCACCGTGGCCAGGTACTCGAGGTTGATCTGGTGCATGATCCCGGTGCCGGGCGGGACGACGTGGACGCCGTCGAGCCGCTCGCCCCACTTGAGGAAGCGGAACCGTTCGGCGTTGCGCGCGTACTCGATCTCGACGTTGCGGCGCAGCGCGTCCGGCCGGCCGGACACCTCGGTCGCGATCGAGTGGTCGACCGTCAGGTGGCTGGGGATCCGGGGCCGCACCGCCGCCGGGTCGCCGCCCGCCTCGGCCACGGCGTCGCGCAGCGCGGCCAGGTCCGTCAGCACCGGGACGCCGTTGGTGTCGTGCAGGAAGACCCGGGACGGCGAGAACGCGACGACGGCTCGCTTCCCGTCCACGAGCGAGGCGATCTGGCCGGCGGTCACCGTGTGGCCGTCTTCGTGGCGGAGCAGGTTCTCCAGCAGGATCTTATGGCTCAGGGGCAGCCGTTCCGAGCCGGGCACGGCGTCGAGGCGGTGCACGCGGTACCGCTCCCCGGCCAGCTCGAGCCGGGCGAGGCTGGCGTAGCTGTCCGCCCTGCTTGTCGTCTTCACGCTGATCCCTTCCGCATAGCTTATAGGCTATAATATCAGCATGCCTTCTCTTCTGGACCGGATCATGGACGCGCACCGCGGCATCCGCCCCGACGTGCCGGTGAGCACCCTCGAACGCGGCAGGCTGCTGTCGGACGAACTGGGCTGCGACGTCTGGCTGAAGACCGAGCACCTGATGCCGACCGGCTCGTTCAAGGTGCGCGGCTCGGCGAACAAGATCCGTGTGCTCGGGGAGGCGGCGAAGCGCACCGGGGTGATCACGGCGTCGACGGGCAACCACGGCCAGGGCGTCGCGCGCGCCGGGAAGCTGGCCGGCGTCGCGGTGACGGTGTATGTCGGACAGACGACCACCCGGGCGAAGATGGCCGCGATCGAGGCACTGGGCGCGGAGCTGGTGGTGGTCCCCGGCGGCGCGCTGGACGCCGAGGTGGAGGCGCGCCGGCAGGCCGAGCGGCGGGGGAAGCCGTACGTGGCGCCGTACAACGACCTCGACACGGTGGCGGGCCAGGGCACGCTGGGTGTCGAGCTGGCGGAGCAGGCCCCGGACCTGGACGCGGTGTTCCTCTGCGTCGGCGGCGGCGGGCTGATCGGTGGCGTGGGGACGGCGTTGAAGGCGCTGAGCCCCCACACGCGAGTGGTCGGCGTCTGGCCCGAGGCGTCGACGTGCCTGCTGGATTCGCTGAAGGCGGGCCGGATCGTGGAGACGCCGGAGTTCCCGACGCTGTCGGACGGTTCGACCGGCGCGGTGGAGCCGGGATCGGTGACGTTCCCGATCTGCCAGGACGTGATCGACGAGACCCTGACGGTGTCGGAGGACGAGATCGCCCGCGCGATGCGCCGGATCGCCGAGGGGGAGCGCTGGATGATCGAAGGGGCGGCGGGGGTGGCGGTCGCGGGTCTGGTGCGGAGCGCGGAGCGGTACCGCGGGAAGAAGGTGGCGGTGGTGCTGTGCGGCCGGAATGTCACTTTGGCGACATTCCTGGACGCGATGGCTCGCGCGGAGAGCTGAGCCCACCATGGGAACTCCGGAACCGCTCTCGCTGGCCGGCCGCGTCAACCACCAGTGGAGCAGGCTGAGCGAGACCGAACAGGCCGTCGCGCGCTACCTCGTCACGGCGCCGCCGCGGCGGATCGTGTTCGCGACGGCGGACGAGCTCGGCCGCCGGACCGGCACCAGCGACGCGGCCGTCGTCGGTACCGCGCGCCGGCTCGGGTACCCGGGCCTGACGGCGCTCAAGGCCTCACTCGGGCCGGCGGCGGCCGCGCCGCAGCTCGGCCTGCGGCTGCAGCTGGCCCAGGACCTGCCAAGCGCGTCCGCGCACGTGGTGCGGGACGCGCTGGGCCGGATCGGCGCGTTCGGTCGCGGCCTCGACCCCGCGGAGCTGGCCGAGGCGCTGCGGCTCGTCGGCTCGGCGTCGCGGGTGTTCTGCTACGGCTGGGGCGTCAACGAACTGAGCGCGCGCTACCTGGCCCTCAAGCTCGATCGCGCCGGCAAGCCCGCCGACGCTTCCGGGGCCACCGGCGTGGCCTTCGCGGACGATCTGGCCGACCTCGCGCCGGGGCACGTCGTCGTGGCTTTCGCGCCGGGACGGCTGCTGCCCGAGCTGGAAGTGCTCGCCGCGCACGCGCAGAAAGTCGGCGCCCGGCTGATCCTCGTCACCGAACACCTCGCCGGCGAGCTCCCGGCTGACGTCGTCCTGCGCGACCCGGGTTCGCCGGGCAGCCTCACCGCCGAACCGCTGTGCTCGATGCTCGTCGCCGACCTGCTCGTGCTCGGCACCCTCGGCGACGGCGGCACCTACGCCCTGTTGACGAAACTGCGTGAGGACCTTCAATGACGTTGTCCACTGTGGACCTCGGCCGGATCCGCGAGGTCGCTTCCCGGGACCTCGTGTTCGCGGCGGTCCGCGACGCGCTGATCGCGCACGCCGAGGGCCGTACGCAGCTCCCACCGCCGATCGCCATGGTGTTCCCGTCGGTGGACGGCGACTGCCACGTGAAGGCCGGGCACGTGACCGGCTCGCCGTACTTCGCGGTGAAGGTGGCCGCGGGTTTCTACCGCAACGCCGAGCGTGGCCTGCCCAGCAACAACGGCCTGATCCTGGTGCTGGAAGCGGAAACCGGCGTCCCGGCGGCGGTCCTGGCCGACGAAGGCTGGCTGACGGCGTGGCGCACGGCCGCGGCGGGCGCCCTCGTGACGCACGCGCTGATGCCGCCGGACGTCGACGAGGTGGGCGTCCTCGGCACGGGCCTGCAGGCCCGCTTGCAGGTGGAGTGGCTGCACGCGCTGCGGCCGCTGGCCCGGGTCCGGGTGTGGGGCCGCCGGCCCGAGGCGGTCCGGGAGCTGTGCGCGGAGCTGGACCTGGACGCCCGCCCGGCGACGGTCGAGGAGGCGGCGGGTTCGCCGTGCGTCATCACGGCGACGCCCGCCACGAGCCCGCTCGCTCCGGCATCGGCGTTCGCGGGGGCCTTGCACGTCACCGGGATCGGCACGGACCTGCCGGGCAAGGGGGAGCTGCCGCCGGAGCTGTTCGCCGGGGCCGGCCTGGTGGTGACCGACGATCACGCGCAGTGCCTCGACCACGGCGACTTCGGCAACGCGGTCCGGGCCGGGACGATCGGGTCCGAAGTGGACATCGCCGCGGGCGCCGTCCTGCGCGACGGCATCGTGCGGTCGGGGCTGAGCATCGCCGACCTGACCGGGGTGGGGGTCGCGGACGCCGCGGTCGCCTCGGCGGTGTTCACTTCGCTTCGCGCGTAATGGAAAGCCTCGCCGGGGCGGTGGTGGCAAGCCGCCCCGGCGAGGCCGGTCTGAAGGGGACTCAGGAAACGCTCTCAAGCTCGGGTGCCGGTGAGTCCACCGCAACCACCCGGGCCCGGCGGCGGCGTCGTCGCGGCGGCCGGTCCATCAGCTCCGCGATCCGGGACAGCCCGAAGTTGATCACGATGTAGAACGCCGCCGTCAATGCGTACGCCTGGATGAAGTTCGCGTTGTACTCACCCAGGACCTGCCCGTTGCGCAGCAGCTCGGGGTAGCTCACGACGTACCCGAGGCTCGACTCCTTGAGCGTCCGGATCACCTGCGTCACCAGCGCCGGCCGCAGCGCGCGGAACACCTGGGGGAGCACCACCAGGCGCAGGGCCTGGCCGCGGCGGAGGCCGATCGCCGCCGCCGCGTCGAACTGGCCGCGGTCCAGTGAGTTCACGCCCGCGCGGACGATCTCGGCGAACACCGAGCCCGCGTGCAGCACGATCGGGATCGACAGCACCCAGAACGGCGGCAGGTTCCAGCCGAACGCCGGCAGGCCGATCAGGAAGAAGTACACCAGCAGGATCAGCGGGATCGCCCGGAACAGCTCGATCGCCGCCGCGGCCGGGACCGACAGCCAGCGGCGCGGCGAAAGCCGGCCGAGGCCGAAGACCGTGCCGAACACCAGGGACATCGCCGCGCAGGACAGGCCGATCCGCAGCGTCATGCCCAGGCCGTCGAGCAGGTAGCGGATGTTGGGCCACGACGCCAGCGGCGCCCACAGCCGGCCGTCGAGCTGGCCGACGTGCCGCAGCTGCAGGAAGACTCCGACGAGCGCGCCCAGCACGACGACGACCGCGACGATCGTCGCGATCCGCAGTCGCTTCTTCCCGCGGGGGCCGAGTTCGTCGAACAACACCGTGGTCTTCATCGGCGGATCCGGACCTTCCGTTCGACGACCCCGGTCAGCTGGCCCGCGGTGAGCGTGATCAGCAGGTAGCCGATCGCCGCCGCGACGAAGCTCGGGATGGGCTGCGCGTGGTCGAGGTTGAACTGCCGCGCGGAGCCGGTGAGCTCCTGCACGCCGACGGCCGCGCCGAGCGCCGACGCGAGGCAGACGTTGATGAAGATGGAGCCCAGCGGCTGGGCCATGGACCGGAACGCCTGCGGCAGCACGACCTGCCGCAGGACGCCGGCGAAGGTCAGCCCGAGCGCGCGGGCCGCCTCGATCTGCCCGGTCGGGACGGCCGCGACCCCCGAGCGGACCGTCTCGCAGACGTACGCGCCGAAGTACAGCCCCAGGCCGAGGACGACCGAGCCGAACAACGGCACGGTCGCCCCGACGTAGGGCAGCCCGAACACCACCATGACCAGGACGAGCAGCAACGGCGAGTTGCGCAGGCACTGGACGTAGCACCCGGCCACCGCCCGCAGCGGGCCGATCGGGCCGACCCGGCAGACGCCGAGCACGGTGCCGATCAGCACCGCCAGCGGGAAGGCGAGCACGGCGATCTCGAGGGTCACCAGCAGACCGGTGAGCAGCTCACCGATGTGATCGAACAGGACGGACATGGTGGTGGCCTCTCAGGAACCGGGCACGGAGCCGATCTGCGGCGGCTGCGGTGCGGGGGTCTTGATGAGCTTGCCGACCGTGGCCTGCCAGAGCTTCGTCCACGTCCCGTCGGCCTCGATCGCCTTCAGGAAGCCGTTGACGACGTCCTTGAACGCCGGGTCGTCCTTCGGGAGGCCGATGCCGAACGGGTTCGACCCGAACGTCGCGTCCAGCAGCTTGACGTCGTTCTTCGTGGCGACCACCCCGTAGAGCGACGCGTTGTTGAGCGTCATCGCTTCGGCGCGGCCCTGCTCGACGGCGGCGACGCACTGCGCGGCGGTGTCGAACAGGACCGGCTGCGCGGTCGGCACGGCCTTCAGGAGCGCGTCCTTCGCGGCGCCGGACTCGGTGGCCACCTTCTTGCCGGCGAGGTCGCTCGCCTGCTTGGTGGTCGTGTCCGACGTCTTCACGACGATGCCGCTGGCCGCCATGTAGTACGGCCCGGCGAAGTCGACGAGCTTCGCGCGGTCCTCCGTGATCGTGTACGTCTGGATCGCCGTGTCGATGGTGTGGTTGCCCAGCAACGCTTCCCGTGTGTCCGAGCCGCCGCTCTGCAGCTTGGCGTTCGGCTTGCCGAGCAGGTACTTCGCGAGCAGCTGGGCGATCCCGGCGTCGAAGCCGGACAGCTTGCCGGACGCGGGGTCGAGCTGGGAGAAGCCGATCGTGTTGCGGCTGCCCGCGAACGACAGCTCGCCCTTCTGGCGGATCTTGTCCAGCATCGGCGTGCTGGGCAGGTTCTGCCCGACCGGGCCCGCGTCCACCACGGACGTCTGGTCGATCTGGCCCGCGATCTCCGCGCCGGCCGGCTTGGCGGCGGCGCCGGGCGCCTGGTTGGGGGCGCTGCCGCACGCGGTGAGCGTGGCCAGCAGGGCGGTGGTGACCACTGTGATGCCGGTGGTCGTGCGGATTCTCATGATGGCTCCCGGATTCGTGGCGGTCAGTGCTGGAGGACCTTGGACAGGAAGTCCCGCGCCCGGGCGGTGCCGGTGCGGTCGAAGAACTCTTCGGGCGTGCCCTGCTCGGCGATCCGGCCGTCGCTCATGAACACGACGCGGTTGGCGGCCTTGCGGGCGAAGCCCATTTCGTGGGTGACGACGACCATCGTGGTGCCGTCGGCGGCGAGCGCGGTCATCACGTCGAGGACCTCGTGCACCATTTCCGGGTCCAGCGCGCTGGTCGGCTCGTCGAACAGCACGAGCTTGGGGCTCATCGCCAGCGCGCGGGCGATCGCGACGCGCTGCTGCTGCCCGCCGGAGAGCTCGGCGGGCCGTTTCTCCGCCTGGTCGCCGACGCCGACGCGGTCGAGCAGCCGCCGCGCTTCGGTTTCGGCGTCGCGTTTGGACAGCCCGCGGACCTGGATCGGGCCGAGGGTGACGTTGTCGAGGATCGTGCGGTGGGCGAAGAGGTTGAACGACTGGAAGACCATGCCCACGTCGGCCCGCAGCTGCGCGAGCCGGCGGCCTTCGGCGGGCAGGGGTTCGCCGTCGAGGGTGATGGTCCCCGAGTTGATCTGTTCGAGGCGGTTCACGCACCGGCAGAGGGTCGACTTCCCCGAGCCGGACGGCCCGACGACGACGACCACTTCACCGTGGTGGATGTCGAGATCGACGTCGTGCAGGACTTCGATGTCACCGAAGCTCTTGCACAGACCGCGGATGCTCACCAGCGGGGTCATCGGCTTCCTCCGGGTTTTTGGAAGCGTTCGCTACAGTTCACAAGTTGTTGTAGCATCAGCTACCGATAAGATAGACGGTGCTACCGAGATGTCAACACCTGTCGTAGTCGCTACACCCGCCGCTACACACCCGAGGAGCAGTCAATGTCGAGTCCGCGCCCGAGCGCCGACGCGCGCGTCCTGGATCCGGTCGAGTACTACCACTCGGGCCCGACCGCCTTCTTCGCTTCGCAGCGGGACCAGCGCTTCTCCTACTGCCTCTACGTTCCCGGCGTGCACCGCACGGCGACGAAGCCGCTCCCGCTGACCGTCGTGGTCCACGGGACGCAGCGGATGGCCGAGCGCTACCGCGACGCCTACCGCGGCTTCGCCGAGGAGAACGAGACGGTGGTGCTCGCCCCGCTCTTCCCGGCCGGCATCGGCGAACCGGGCGACCTGCACGGCTTCAAGCGGCTGAGCTTCCGCGGCGTCCGGTTCGACCGGGTCCTGCTCGACATCGTCGAGGAGGTGGCGCAGCGCTACCGGGTCGACGCGACGAGGTTCGCGCTCCACGGCTTCTCCGGCGGCGGCCAGTTCGTCCACCGCTTCGCCTATCTGCACGCGCGGAGGCTGTCGGCGCTGTCGGTCGGAGCGCCGGGCCGGGTCACCCGGATCGACCCGGAGGTGCCGTGGTGGCCGGGCACGGCCGACCTGCGCGAGCGGTTCGGCACCGACCTGGACCTCGACGCGCTGCGGGCGGTGCCCGTCCAGATGATCGTCGGCGCCGAGGACACCGAGACGTGGGAGATCGCCGAGCCGGGCGTCGACGCCGGCGGCGACACCCGCGTCGAACGGCTCACCTCCCTGCGCGACAACTGGGCGGCGCACGGTGTCGACGTGCGCCTGGACGTCGTGCCGGAGCTCGCGCACCGGGGCCTGCTGCTGCAGCCGGTCGTCCAGGAGTTCTTCGCCGGCGTGCTCGCCGGGCGGTGACCACTACGATGCGGCGGTGCCGAGGGGAGACCAGATGAGCGAGCCGGCCGGCGAAGACCTGTCGCTGAGCGCCCGGATCAACCGCAACCTGGCCGGGATGTCCCGGGCGGAGCGGATCGTGGCCGAGTACCTGCGCGACCACGCCCGGCACGCGATCTTCGCGACCGCCGAGCAGATCGGCAGCGCGACCAAGACCAGTGACGCGACCGTCGTCCGCACCGCGAAGTCGCTCGGCTTCAGCGGCCTGCTCGACCTGCGGCGCACCCTGGCCGCGGAGGTCGTGGTCGAAACCAGCCCGGTGCGGCAGTTCCACGACGAGCGCGAGAACGGCGGCTCGGCGGTCGCGCGGGTGTTCACCGAGGCGGCCGAACGGCTCGCCGCGACCTGGCGGCTGGTCGAGGAGGACGACTTCGCGGCCGCGGTCGGCTTGCTCGACGAAGCGCGCGAAGTGCTCGCCTTCGGGCTCGGCGGGTCCGGGCTGCTCGCCCGCTACCTCGCGCTGCGGCTGACGCGCATGGGCCGCCGCGCCCGCGCGAGCTGGGCCACCGGGTTCCAGCTCGCCGACGACCTGCTGGGCCTGCGCGCCGACGACGTCGTCGTGCTCTACACCCCGGCCCGGCTGCTGGCCGAGATCGAGGTCGTGCTCGACCACGCGCACGCCGTGGGCGCCCGGGTCTTGCTCGTTTCCAGCTCGCTGGGGGCGCAGTTCGCCGACCGCGTGGACGTCACGCTCGCCGCGCCGCAGTCGACGAGCAACTTCACCGGCGAGATGCTCAGCGCCGAGGTGCTGACCGACGCCTTGCTGCTGCAGCTGGGGTCCGGCGACGAGACGCGGGCGACGCGGGCCTCGGAGCTGCTGACGTCGCTGCGTTCGGAGCTGGTCCAGGGCGACGAGCGTTCGGCCATTCCGAAGCGGCGGCGCAAGAAGCGGGCCTGACGCCGGTTTCCGCACACCGCCGGGCGACCGCCCGGCGGTGCCGCCGGCGCGCGCTCGATCCACAGTGGACGAACGATGATCGTTGCCCGCCAACGATGTAGTGGATACTTCGTACTTCCAATTGTGGAAGTTTCAGCTACGATCGGATCACCCCAGCCCCCGCCGAGGAGATCGCCGTGATGTCGTTCCTGCTCGCGCAAGTTCCGGCCGCCGTCGCCAACCCCACGCCCGCGCTGTGGCGGATCGTCACGAAGATGGCCTACTTCGCCGGCCTCATCGGGACGATCGGCGCCACGATGCTCCATCTGATCGTGCTGCGGCCCGTCCTCAAGCGACCGTCCGTCGACGAGGCCGACCGCACGGTGCTGCACCGCCGGACGAGCCTGCTGCTCGCCGTCGCCGGTTCCTGGTTCCTCGTCGCGCTGTACTTCCAGATCGCGGGCAAGGCCGCCCGCGTCAAGGGTGTCGAGATCCCCTACGGCCGGGCCTTGCAGCCGGGCAGCATCTGGAAGTACGTCACCGTGCCCGCCAAGAAGGGGGAGTGGCTCTCGACCGGGGCCCAGACGCTCACCCAGTACCTGCTCTGGGCGGCGTCGGCGCTCGTGCTGATGCTCCTGTGGTCGCCGCGGGTGCGCGCGCACCTGACCGGCGTCGCCTTGACGTCGCTGGTCCTCAACTTCGTCGCCTACCAGGTCACCCTGCTGCCGACCGACTTCTCGAAGGAGACGGCCGACACCCTCGTCGACGGCCTGCTGGACCACACGCACGTCTCCGCCGTCTCCACGTGGGTCGGCGGGATCGCCGCCCTCGTCGTGCTCGCGACGGCCCGCCGCCGGCTCACCCCGCGCGCCGGTGCGACGTGGGCGCAGATCTGGACGCGGTTCAGCACCGTCGCGCTGTGCGCGGTCGGCTGCCTGCTGATCAGCGGCCTGTACCTGGCCTGGAGCCTCGTCGGCAGCCCCGGCGAGCTGTTCACCACCAGCTTCGGCCGGTTCCTGCTGGTCAAGGTCTGCCTGGTGGCGACCATGATCGCCGTCGGCGGGCTGAACGAGTTCGTGCTGATGCCCCGCATCGCCCGGGCGCGCGCGGCCGGGGACGACGGTTCGGTGTTCCGGCTCGCCCTGCGCGTGTTCCCCGGCCTGGTCGCCGTCGAGGTGGTCCTCGCGGTCGGGGTGCTCTTCGTCCTGTCGTTCCTGACCGGTTCGGCCCGCGTCGAGGCCGGCGAGCCCGACCCGACGCTCAGCGGCGGCATCGTCGGGATCGGCGTCCTGCTGGCCGTGCTGCTCGCGGTCTCCTTCGTCACCACGGCGAAGGTGAGCGCACGGCTGTCCCGGCCCGCCGCCCCGGCGCCCGCCGCCGAAGCGGTCCCCGAGTACTCGAACCCCTCGTCCTAGGAGGACACCTCTCCATGACCGGCACGACCGACCTCGCCTCCGAGCGCGCCCACTTCGTCGGGGGCACGCCCTTCTTCGCCTCGCAGCACGACCAGCGCCTGTTCTACGCGCTGTACGTGCCCAAGGACCACACACCGGAGGCCGATCCGCTGCCGCTCGTGGTCATCCAGCACGGCACCGGGCGGTCGGCCGAGCTCTACCGCGACCGCTGGAAGGAGTTCGCGATCGAGCACCGGTGCGTGATCCTCACGCCCCTGTTCCCAGCGGGCCTGATCGACAAGGGCGAGCTCCACAGCTTCAAGTTCCTGGAGTACCAGGGGATCCGCTTCGACGAGGAGCTGCTGCACATCGTCGACGAGGCCGCCGCCACGTTCAACGCGCGCGGCGACCGGTTCTACCTCCACGGTTTCTCCGGCGGCGGCCAGTTCGCGCACCGCTTCTTCTACGCGCACCCGGACCGCCTCGCCGGCGTGTCGATCGGCGCGCCGGGCCGGATCACCCAGCTCGACGACAGCCTGCCCTGGTGGCTGGGCACCGGCGGCTTCGAAGAGCGCTTCGGCATCCGCATCGACCTCGACGCGCTGCGCCGGGTGCCGGTGCAGCTGGTCGTCGGCGCCGAAGACGTCGAGACCTGGGAGATCATGAACCCCGGCGGTCCCAACTGGATGGACGGCGTCGAGGCGACCGGCGACACCCGGGTCGCGCGGCTGGAGACCCTGCGCGACAACTTCGTCTCGCAGGACATCCCCGTCCGCTTCGACGTGGTTCCCGGCGTCGCGCACCGCGGCACCGGCGTCGTGCCGGTGGTGCAGGACTTCCTCGGCGGCCTGCTGGCCGAAGCCCGGAGCACGCGGTGACCGGAACCCTCGGGTCCCTTTTGGACACCCTCGCCGCGCGCGGCATGCGGGTGCACTCCCTGCTGGTGCACCGGCACGGCGAGCTGGTGCACGACCTGTGGCAGTGGCCGCACGAGCCGTCGCTGCGGCACAAGCTGCACTCGGCCACCAAGAGCTTCACGTCCACCGCCGTCGGCTTCGCCGAGGCCGAAGGACTGCTCGAGCTCGAGGACCCGGTCGCGGACTTCTTCCCCGGCCGCGACCTCGACACCAGGATGCGCGTGCGCGACCTGCTGACCATGCGGACCGGGCACGCGCGCGGGCTCTCCGGCGCGACGACCCGGCTGCGCAAGACCGGCTGGGCCGGCGAGTTCCTCGAAGAACCCGTCGTCGACCGGCCCGGGCGCGGGTTCCGCTACAGCAGCACGACCAGCCACGTCCTGTCGGCGATCGTGCAGGAGGTCGCGGGCGAGCCGATCGACGAGTACCTGCGGCCGCGGCTGTTCGAGCCCCTGGGCATCACGGACTCCACGTGGGAACGCGATCCGGCCGGCGTCTCCAGCGGGGGCAACGGGCTGTCGCTGCGGCCGCGAGATCTGCTGTCGTTCGGCGTTCTCTACCTGCAGGACGGCGTCTGGGACGGTCGTCGCGTGCTGCCCGCCGGGTGGGTGCGCAAGGCGTCGGGCCTGCACGTCCGGAAGGCGGTCAGCGGGGAGTGGAACGGCACCGAGCTGGTTCCGCCCGGCCCGGACGCCGTCGCCGACTCCGGGTACGGCTACCAGTTCTGGGCCAGCGAGAACGGCGTCTACTCCGCGTCCGGCCTGTTCGGGCAGGAGTGCATGGTGTTCCCGGAGCACGACGGGGTCGTCGTGGTCACCGGCGCGATGCCGGACCCGACGTACCACGATCTGCCGGGCATGCTGCGCGAAGCGTTCCGCCGGGCATTCGCCGCGGATGAGGTCGAGTCCCTTTCGCACTGGGTCTCACGGGCCCGTGAACCGGAACCACTCGAGTCCGCTGTGGACGGTTCGCGGTCGCCGCGGGCGTACGATTTCGAGCCCAACGACCAAGGCGTCGGCTCGTTGTCGGTCGAGGTCGGCGACGGCGTCGTGCGGCTCGGGATCGAAGACGACCGGGGAACGCACAAGATCGAGCACGGCCTGGGGGAGTGGGTGCGGCAGAGCACCGGCGTGAGCGTCTGGCGGCTGCACCACTCCTACCAGGAGGACGCGGCGCCCGTCCTGGCCGGCGCGCGGTGGGCCGGGGCGGACGTGCTGGAGCTGACCTGGCACTTCCTCGAGGGCCCGTTCATCGACCGGCTGACGCTGCGGTTCGAGGGCGACGACGTCGTCCTGGAGCACCGGGTGAACTGCAACTCGGGCCCGACGGTGCTGCCGCCCGCGAGGGGGACCGCCCGTGCTTGACGCCGTCCTCGACCGGGCGTGGGAAGTCGTGTCCCGGCACCTGCCGCC
Source organism: Amycolatopsis sp. NPDC114505 (assembly GCF_055633615.1). NCBI lineage: Bacteria > Bacillati > Actinomycetota > Actinomycetes > Pseudonocardiales > Pseudonocardiaceae > Amycolatopsis > Amycolatopsis sp. NPDC114505. Next base: position 1,657,369 of record NZ_JBVKDV010000002.1, read on the forward strand.
GACGCCGCTGATCCGGTACCCGCAGGCGGGGCTCGACGTGCCGGTGTACCTGAAGTACGAGGGCGCCCAGCCGATCGGTGCCTTCAAGATCAGGGGCGCGCTGGCGGCTCTCACGGCGTACGCGGGCCAGCCGGTCGTGACGGCGTCGGCGGGCAACCACGCGCTCGGGATCGCCTACGCTGCCCGGCTGCTGTCGGGCGAGGCGACCGTGGTGGTGCCGAAGACGGCGGCCGCGGTGAAGGTCGAGGCACTGCGGCGGTACCCGATCGACCTCGTCCTGGCGGGCGACGACTTCGACGGCGCCGAGCGGCACGCGCTCGGGCTGCCCGGGCAGTACGTGTCCGCGTACGACGACCCGCACGTCATCGCGGGGCAGAGCACCCTCCTCACGGAGGTGGCTCGCGTGCTGGACGAAGACTTCACGGTGGTCGTCCCGGCCGGCGCGGGCGGCCTGCTGTCCGGCGTGGCGCTGGGCGCGCGCCGGGCGGCGCGGGACGTCCGCGTCATCGGTGTCGAGGCCGAGGCGTGCCGCGCGCTGTCGACCGCCGTGGCGGCCGGGCGCGTGGTGCCCGTGGAGATGGGGGAGACCATCGCCGACGGGCTGGCCGGCAACCTCGAACCGTCGTCCCGGACGCCGGGCATCGTGCGCGACCGCGGGGTGACCATGGTCGCCGTGGCCGAGTCGTCGATCCGCCGGTCGGTCCGCGAGTTCGTGACGACCGCCGGGCTCGTCGCCGAGGGCGCCTCGGCGACGTCGCTGGCGGCGTTGCGCGACGGGCTCGTGCCGCTGGACCGGCCCGTGGTGCTGGTCGTTTCCGGCCGCAACATCGACCTGGGCCTGCTGACCACCATCCTGGGAGAGCGATGATCACGACGACCGACTACCACACCGCCGGCGAGCCCTTCCGGATCGTCACGGCGGGCGTACCGGAGATCCCCGGCACGACCGTGCTCGAACGCCGGGCCGCCGCGCAGACGTCGGCGGAGATCGACGCCGTCCGGCAGCTGCTGGTGCGGGAGCCGCGCGGGCACGCGGACATGTACGGCTGCTTCCTCGTCCCGCCCGACGACGACGGCGCCGAGTTCGGCGTCCTGTTCTGGCACAAGGACGGCTACTCGACGGCGTGCGGCCACGGCACGATCGCGCTCGGCGCGTGGGCGGTCCGCACCGGCCGGGTCCCGGCTTCGCGCGACGGCGTCACCGAAGTGGTGATGGACGTCCCGTCCGGCCGGGTCACGGCGGCGGTGACGTGCGTCGCCGGTGTCGTGCGGGAAGTGGCGTTCCGGAACGTGGACGCGTACGTGATCGGCCGGGACGTCCCCGCGGGCCCGGCCCACGCCGACATCAGCTACGGCGGGGCGATCTACGCGTCGGTGCCGGCTCCTTCGGTGGGACTGACGGTTTCGCCGTCCTGTCACACGGAGCTGATCGCCGCCGGACGCGAGATCAAGGGCGCGTTGAACGCGACGTCGTGGGCGTCCCATGAGGACAGTCGCTTGAGCGGGATCTACGGCACGATCTTCTACGACGACCTGGGGGACACGCCTTCGGGGCCGCACCAGCGCAGCGTCACGATCTTCGCCGACGGCCAGGTCGACCGGTCGCCGTGCGGCTCGGGGACGTCGGCCCGGCTCGCACTGCTGGCGGCGGACGGCCGGCTGCCGTCCGGCGCGGTGCTGACGCACGATTCGATCATCGGGACCCGGTTCACCGGCCGGGTCCTGTCGGGCGGCTCCGCGGTCGCCACCGAGGTGTCGGGAAACGCTTACCTGACGGGCGAGTGCACGTTCAGCCTCGATCCGGACGACGAACTGGGAAGGGGGTTCGTGCTGCGATGAGCACAACCATCGTGGGCGGCGGGAACATGGGCGAGGCCCTGCTGGCGGGACTCGGTCCGGAGGTGACGGTCGTCGAGCAGAACCCGTCGCGGGCCGCGTACTTGAAGTCGCGGTACGACGTTTCGATCGCTTCTCTGGAGTCGGCGGTCGCTTCGGCTTCGACTGTTTTCGTTGTGGTGAAGCCGTATCACTTCGCGGCTTTGCTGGATTCCCTGGCACCGCATGTTCGGCCGGGGCAGCTGATCGTGTCGGCGGTGGGCGGGACGCCGATCGCGCGCATGGAGGCGAGCCTGCCGGACGTGGCGGTGGTGCGCACGATGCCGAACCTCCCGGTCTCGGTGGGTTCGGGCACGATCGCGATCGCCGGCGGCACGCACGCGGTACCGGCCGACCTCGACCGCGTGCGCACGATGCTGTCCCCGCTGGGGCGGGTGATCGAGGTGGCGGAGAGCCAGCTGGACGCGGTGACGGCATTGTCGGGCGGCGGCCCGGCGTACTTCGCACTGATGGCGGAGGCGATGATCGACGCGGGAGTGCTCGCGGGGCTGCCGAGGCCGTTGGCGGAGGAGCTGGTCCTGACGACGGCGGAGGGAACGGGCCGCATGCTGGGAGCCCCGGACGCCGACCCGGCGGGGTTGCGGGCGGCGGTGTGCAGCCCGGGCGGCACGACGATCGCGGCGATGAGGGAGCTGGAGGGGCGTGCTTTGCGCGCGGCGGTGATGGCCGCGGTGGTCGCGGCGCGGGACCGGTCGAGCGAGATGGGCCGCTGAGCCGCGTCAGGTGCGGCGTGAGCGCATGTCCCGCGGCGCCAACCGGTCGCGCAGGTCGGCCAGCAGTTCCGTGTTCGCCGACACCGCGCCCGGGTCGCGCTTCGCCACCGCCAGCAGCAGGCAGTCCAGCACCAGCGTCGTGCTGAGCCCCTCCTGCGTGAGCCCCGTCGACGACCGCACGGCCGGCAGCGTCACGTCGACCTGACTGTCCAAAGTGGCGCCCAGCGAGTCCGTCAGCAGCAGGACCCCCGCGCCGGCCGCGCGCGCGTGGCGGAGAGCCGTCGTCATGTCCGGCAACAGGCGCTCGGGGGCGTTCAGCACGAACACGTCGCCCGGCTCCAGCGGCAGCAGCTCGTCCGCGAGCCGGAACCCCGTCGCCGACGTGCTGCGCGCCCGGCGGCCGAGGCGCTGTAACCGCGTCGCGAGGTAGCGCATCGGGAGCTCCGCGATGCCGAGGCCGTACGCGAGCACCTCGCGCGCGCCGGAAAGCAGGTCGACGGCCTGGGTGAAAGCGGGCTCGGTGAGCAGCCGGCGGGTCTCCGTCAGGCGGTCGACGGACTCCGCGAGCAGCTGGTCGAGCTGGGAGGCGGTGTCGTCGCCGGCCTCCTCGACGCGGTGCCGCAGGCGGGTGGCGGGCGTATCGGACACGACGTGCCGGCCCACCGCGCGCTTGAGCTCGGGCAGGCCCGAGTAGCCGAGGGACTTGACCGTGCGGATGACGGTGGCGTCGCTGGTGCCGCTCAGCTCGCCGAGCTCCCCGGCGGTCGACAGCACGATCATCCCGGGGTGCTTCCACAGGTATTCGGCCACCCGCCGCTCGGCGGCCGACAGCCCGCCGATCCGCTGCCCGATCCGCTCGGCCAGCGGGCCCCGACCTTCTTCCTGACCACTCACCCCGGAAGCGTACCCACGACCCCGTGCTCGAGCAGACTCCTGCCGCAGTCCACGACGCTCGTCCGCGCCGGCCGCGGGGTCCACCCCAGCCTTCTCGATGCTGTGCCGGTTGCGCCGCCCAAGCCCGGCATGATCTCGCGAAGCGAACGGTCGAACAGCGCCGCCGCCCGCACGGCGATGTCCGGCAGCTGCCGCTTCGGGACCTTCCGGGCGGCCTCGCCCAGACCCGCCAGCAGGCGCGCGATGATCCGCGTCGAGCCCAGCGTGTCCGCGGACAGGATCGGGCCGAACACCGCGCCGGGCAGGACCGTCGTCAGCGTCATCAGCCCGTCGAGTGCGACCATGAACTCCCACGCCGCAAGCTCGGCGGCAGTCTTCGAGCGGCGGTACGCGGGCAGGCCGGGGGGAGTCGAGGTCCGTCCACAGTGTCTCGTGGAGCACGTACGCGCAGCCGTCGTCGGACATCAGGTCCGCGACCGCGAACTCGAGGGTGCCGGCCCGCGAGCCGAGCGGCCGCCGGACCCGCTCGCCCCGGCTCGCGTCACGGACCGTGGGGCGCACGTCGTAGCCGTCGTCCAGCAGCCGCGCGACGCACAGCCCGCGACGTAGCCCGTGCCCCCGGTGACCAGGACGTCATGTCGACCCGGGCGGCCCAGGCCGAGAAGACGAGACAGGCGGTCCTCGACATCGCGCGGAAGCTGTTCTTGGACCACGGGTTCGACGCGACCTCGCTGCAGCAGATCGCCGACGCCGAGCGCATCGAGCTCGATGCCCGGCGCCGACGGTCGGCCGGCAGGCCGCGTACTGGCTGATCAGCGACCTCGGCGTGGTCAACCGGCGGCTGGACCACCTGAGCCACGACGACCTGCGCGCGACCCTGCTCCGGCTGTGCCGGGGCGTGGTCCGCGACGCCGGCTGAGCGCTACCACGGCACGGGCTCGCCGTGCCGGTCCAGGAACCGCAGGCCGGGCGCGCCGGCCTGGGCTTCTAGGACGTCGACGACGGCCGGGACGCTCTCTTCGGGCGCGAGTGGCGCGTCGGGGCCGCCGAGGCGCGTCCGGTTGTGGCCGGGGTCGATGAGCAGCTTGGTCCGCCCGTCGCCGGCGGTCCGCGTCGCGTAGCTGCGCATCAGCTGGTTGAGCGCGGCCTTGCTGGCCTTGTAGAGCTCGTAGCCGTCCTCGGTGTTGAGCGAGATGCTGCCCTGCTCGGACGACATGACCGCGACGGTGCCGCCGGGCACCACGAGGTCGCCGAGGGCCTCGACGGTCCGCAGCGGGCTCAGCGCGTTGGTGACCATGACCTCGGTGAACACCTCGACCGGGACGTCGCCGATCGGCGCGTTCCCGCGGTCGATCGCGGCGTTGACGAAGAGCAGGTCGAGCCGGCGCCCCGCCAGGCGCTCGCGCAACGCGGCCAGCTCGCCGGCGCTCGTCATCTCCAACTGCTCGATCTCGAGCCGGCCGCCGGAAGCGAGGGCGCGCAGGTCGGCGCTGTCGCGGCGGGTGGTGGCGATGACGTGGCGGCCGCGGCGCACGAGCTCGGCGGCGAGGACGAGCCCCAGACCGCGGGAGGCGCCGACGACGAGGGCTTGGTTCTGGGACACAGCTACTCCTTCGGTGGGTCGAACCCCGAGACTAGACGCGACGTTGCGTCTAGACAAGACGTTGCGTCTCGACAGAGGCGCTATCGTGTCCGCATGACCGACCGCCCCCGCTCCGGCAACCGGCGCGACGAGGCCGCGCGCCTGGCCGTGCTGCACGCCGCCGACGACCTGCTCGTCGAGCACGGCTTCGCCGCCCTGACCGTCGAGGCGATCGCGCGCCGGGCCGGCGTCGCGAAGCAGACGATCTACCGCTGGTGGCCGTCGAAGGTCGAGATCCTCCTCGACACCCTGATCGAGGACAGCGCCAAGCGCTTCCCGGTCCCGGCCGACAAGCCCACGGCGGACGGCATCCGCGGCTACCTGCGGGCGTTCGCGCGGTTCCTCACCCGCGACCCGGCGGGCAAGGTCCTGCTCACGCTGCTCGCCCAGGCGCAGCACGATCCCGCCACGGCCCGGAGCTTCCACGAGCGCTACCTCGGTCCGCGTCGCGACGAGGAACGCGCCCTGCTCACCCGCGCGATCGACGCAGGGGAGATCTCACCGGGGCTCGGACCGGACGCCGCCCTGGACGCACTGGTCGGCCCGATCGTCTACTGCGCCCTGACCGGCGCGAGCATCCCCCGCGGCATGGTGAGCACGCTCGTAGAGGACGTGCTCAAGCCTCGCGCGAGCTGACGTCGCCGGGGCACGGCCCGAAGAACAGGCACTCGACGAGCGCTCGCGGGTCCAGCTCCCGGGCCCGTGGCTCCCAGACGTCGAGTTCCGCGGCGATCCGCTCGACGTCGACGTGGCGTTCGTCCGTGTCGTGCTCGGGACAGCCGTTGCGGAGCACGTTCCCGGCCGGGAGGAGCGCGACCACGGCGGCGCCTTCGCCGTCGAGCGTGAAGTAGCACTGCAGCCGCGACGGCGTCGCGGAGCCGATCGCGTTGAGGTGCCGGCCGCCGAACGTGGCCGGGTAGTGCCAGCCGGCTTCCGGGTCGTCGGGGAACGCCGGGTCGCGGGGGTCGCGTTCGCCGTCGAGGGACCAGCCGCGCGCGCTGAGGAGCTCGTGCAGGTCGGTCGGCGAGGGGGTCATCGGAGTCCTTTCGGGGCGCTGCGGCGGTCCGCCCAGTGTCGTCCCTGTGCCGTCACCACGAACGGGTGACCAGCAGTCCGGGAACCGAGACGGGACCCGGCCGTGAGTCTCGGTACCCGGACGTAGCGTCGGGGGACCGGTGCCGAGGACGAGGAGCGGGGTGCATGCGCGCGGAGCCCGAGACCGCCGAGGAGGTCGTCCTGTCGACCGGCCGCCGCGCGTGGACGGTCGGCGTGATGTGCACGGCGGTCGGCCTGGTGATCGCCATGGTGACGATCGTGAACGCGGCGTTGCCCGCGCTGGCCGCCGACACCGGCGCGAGCCAGGCCGGGCAGACCTGGATCGTCGACGTCTACACGCTGGTGCTGGCCGCGCTGGTGCTGCCGGCCGGCGCGCTGGGCGACCGGTACGGGCGCCGCGGGGTGCTCGTCCTCGGCCTGCTGGTGTTCTCCGCTGGCTGTGCCGCGCCGGTGTTCCTCGGCACGGCGTCGTGGATCATCGCGGCCCGGGCCGTCACGGGGCTCGGCGCAGCGATGATCATGCCGGCCACGCTGTCGATCATCACCGCGAGCTTCCCGCCGGAACGCCGCGGTCGCGCGGTCGGGATCTGGGCCGCGGTGGCCGGCGTCGGCGGGCTCGGCGGGCTGGTGCTCGCCGGGGTGCTGCTGCGGAGCTTTTCGTGGCATTCGGTGTTCCTCGGGCCCGCGGTGCTGTCGGTGGTCCTGGTGGCCGCGAGCCTGACGGTGCCGACGTCGCGCGACCGCCGTCCCCACGGGTTCGACGTCGTCGGCGCGGTACTGAGCGCCTCGGCGATCGGCGCGGTGGTGTTCGGCATCCTGCGCGTCGCCGATCTGGGCTGGGGCAACGGAACCGTGCTCGGCTCGATCGCGGGTGGGCTGGTGCTGGGCGCGCTGTTCGCCGGGTACGAGCTGCGGCGCGCGTCCCCGCTCCTGGACGTCCGCCTGTTCGGCGACGCGGCTTTCGCGGCCGGCTCGGTCTCGGTGACCGTGCAGTTCACCGCGGCGTTCGGGATGTTCTACGCGCTGGCCCAGTACCTCCAGCTGGTGCGGGGGTATTCGGCGCTGGCGTCGGGGCTGGCGCTGTGGCCGGTCGCGGTGACGCTGTTCCCGCTGTCGCTGGCTTCGGCGCCGCTGGTCCGCCGGTTCGGGCTGCGGGCGGTGACGTGCACCGGGCTCGCCGTCGTCGTCCTCGGGATGGTCCTCATCGGACAGTTGGACGCGGGAAGTGACTACATCGCCTTGGCGATCGCGGTGTGCGTCCTCGGCGCGGGGATCGGCGTGACGGCCCCGGCGGCGACGAGCGCGATCCTCGACAACGTGCCGCCGTCGCACTACGGCGTGGCCTCGGCGGTCAACGACGCGACGCGCGAAGTCGGCGCGGCACTGGGGATCGCGCTCGTGGGCAGCGTCCTTTCCGCCGGCTACACGGATGCGGTCCGCCCGGCGACGGCGGCGCTGGCACCGCCCGCGCGCGAGGTGGCGGAAGGCTCGCTGGCGGGTGCGCTCGCGGTCGCGACGGGCCCGGCGGGGGAGCACCTGGCGGCGTCCGCGCGCGCGGCTTTCGCGCACGGCATGGGGATCAGCATGCTGGCGCTGGCGGCCGTCGTGGTGGCCGGCACCGCCGCGGCGGCGGTACTGCTGCGCCGCTAGGCGTGTATCTGGGAGCGGCCGCCGGTCCCTTGGTCTTCAGTACAACCACGATTGTCCTGGAGGGACCATGACCCAGCTCCACATCAAGACCCTGAAGTGCGTCAAGAAGGACGACGTGATCGGGAAGGACGACGTCGTCGTGCAGATGAACGGCGTCACCGTCTCGGGCCCGCACAAGCTGGGCAAGGGCGACGACGTCACGCTCAACACGCTGCGCGCGTTCACGAGCTCGGTGAAGGTGACGCTGATCGACGAGGACAGCGGCAAGGACGACAACCTCGGCACGGTGACGATCACGGACACGCAGGCGGGAATCGGGACGCTGACGGCGTTCTTCAACGCCTTGAAGGGCGCGGACTACCACCTGACGTACGACGTGCACAGCAGCTGAGCCGGGGGCGCCGGTCCGGCTGCGGACCGGCGCGCCACAGCCCGTTCACGGCCGTCGACGTCAGCAGGGATCGCCCGGCTCGATCAGGGTCGGCGCTCGGCGGGTTCGGCCGTCCACGACGCCAGGATCCGCAGTGCTTCGTGGGCGGGCGAGCCCGGCTCCGCCGTCAGGACCATCAGCCGCTGGCCGCTGCCGTCCGGGCTTTCCCACATGTCGCAGTCCAGCGTCAGGTCGCCGACCACCGGGTGGCGGTACCGCTTCACCCCGTAGCCCGCGCTCGTCACGTGGTGGGCCGCCCACCACGTGCGGAACTCCGGGTGGTGCACCGCGAGCTCGCCGACGAGGTCGGCCAGCTCCGGCGCGTCCGGGTCGCGCGCGGCCTCCAGGTGCAACGCCGCCACCGCCGTGCGGGCCGCTTCTTCCCAGTCGGTGTGGAGCGCGCGCACCTGCGGGTCGGCGAAGAGCAGGTACACGTAGTTGCGGCGGTTCGCCGGATAGCGGGCGAAGTCGGTGAACAGCGCGGCCGCGGACTCGTTCCACGCGAGCACGTCGAGGCGATGGCCCAGCACGATCGCGGGTGTCTCCGCCAGCCGGTCGAGAAGCCTTTTCATGGCGGGGCGCAGCTTTTCACCCGCCCGGCGCCGCGGCCGGCGGAAGGGCTTGCCGGCCAGTTCGTACACATAGGACTGCTGATCGTCGCTCAGCCGGAGCGCGCGGGCCAGCGTGGCGAGGACCGACGAAGAGGCCTGCACGCGTCCCTGCTCGAGCCGCGTCAGGTAGTCGACGCTGATCGCGGCGAGCTGCGCGACCTCCTCCCGGCGGAGCCCGGCCACCCGCCGCGGCGAGGCCGCGTCCGGCAGGCCGACGTCGTGCGGGGTCAGCTGGGACCGGCGTGCCTTGAGGAAGTCGCCGAGCTCTTTGGGCCGGCCGGTGGGCTCCATGCCCCCGATTGTCCCCCGGCCGCGCCGGCCGTGGGTGGGCGAGTTCCTTCCCCCGGTCGGCCGCGTAGCTCGGCCGCTTGCTCCCGCAGCGCGCTGACCGCGGCGGTGGCGCCGGCGACCCCCGCTCAGCCGCGTAGCTCGGCCGCCTGTTCTCGCAGCGCGTCGACCGCGGCGGTGGCGCCGGCCGAGCGGCCCGGGCGGGTGATGACGACTGCGGACCGGCCGCGCCCCCCCCGCTCAGCCGCGTAGCTCGGCCGCTTGCTCCCGAAGCGCGTCGACCACGGCGGTGGCACCCGCCGAGCGGCCCGGCCGCGTAACGACCACCGCCGACCGCCCGCGCCACGCCGGGTCCTCGACGGACACGACCGCGACCCCCGCGGGCACGGACGCGGCCGCCACGCCCGGCAGCAGCGCGATGCCCAGCCCGGCCGCCACCATGCCCAGCCGGGTGGTCCAGCTGCGGACCGCGTGACCGACGCGGGGCTCGTCCAGGGTCGGCCACGCGCCGAACTGCGGCTCTCCGCGTCCGCCGCGGCCCGCGATCCACGTCTCGTCGCGCAGGTCGGCGACGTCCACCCGGCGCCGGTGGGCCAGCCGGTGCCCGGCCGGGACCGCGACGCGCAGGTCGTCCTCGGTCAGGACGTCCTGGTGCAGGCCGGCGAGGTCGTAGCCGGGCAGCCCGGCGCCGACGCCGATCACCACGACCTCGGTGCGCCCGCCGCGGAGCCGGGCGAGCAGCACCGGGGTCGCGCCTTCCTCGAGCGTGACGGCCAGCCCGGGATGCCGGGTCCGCAGGACGGCGAGTGCCCGGGGGACCAGGACCGCCGCCGCGGCCGGGAAGGCGCCGATCGACAGGCGCCCCGCCAGCCGGTCGGCCAGGCCGGCCAGCTCCTGCTCCGCGGCGTCGACGACCGCCAGCGCGGTGGTGGCGTGCCGGGCCAGGAGCGCCCCGGCCGGGCTCGGCCGCACCCCGCGGGCGTGCCGCTCGAACAACGCCGTGCCCGCGGCGGCTTCCATCATCGCCACCTGCCGCGAGATGGCGGACTGCGTGTACCCGAGGGACGCGGCCGCCGCGGTGAACGAACCCGTGGCCGCCACCTCGCGGATCACCCGCAGGCCGGTCAGCGTCACTTCTGCCATGCCGCCAGCCTAGCCATGCACAAAGCGCACAGCAGATGTGCGAAGACATCGCTGGTGCTCATGGCTGGACGGGCTCACCATGGAAGCATGATTTGGTTCATCACAGGATCCTCGAAGGGCTTCGGCCGCCACTGGGCCGAAGCCGCCCTCGACCGCGGCGACCGGGTCGCCGCCACCGCCCGCAACCTCGCCGACTTGGCCGATCTCGCCGAGCGCTACGGCGACGCCGTGCTGCCGCTGCGGCTCGACGTCACCGACCGGGAAGCCGTGTTCGCCGCCGTCCAGCGCGCGGCGGACCACTTCGGCGGATTGGACGTCGTCGTCAACAACGCCGGCTACGGCCACTTCGGCCGCGTCGAAGAACTGAGCGAAGACGATGTCCGCGCCCAGCTGGAGACGAACTTCTTCGGCGCGCTCTGGGTCACGCAGGCGGCGCTGCCGATCCTGCGGGCGCGGCGCCGCGGGCACATCATCCAGGTCACCAGCGAGGGCGGCGTCGTCGCGTTCCCCGGCATCGGCGCCTACCACGCGTCGAAGTGGGCGCTGGAAGGGCTTTCCCAGTCCCTGGCCCAGGAAGTCGCGCAGTTCGGCATCCACGTCACCAACCTGGAGCCGGGCCCCTACGCGACGGACTGGCTCGGCGTGGGCTCGCGCCGGAGCACGGCCAACCCGGACTACCCGGCCGTCGAAGAAGGCCAGTGGGACGTCGGCGACCCGTACGCGACCCGGGCGGCCGTCCTCGAGCTCGTCGACGCCGCCGACCCGCCGCTGCGGATGTTCCTCGGCAAGTCCCTGCCGGCGGTCACCGAGGAGTACCAGGACCGGTTGAAGACGTGGGAAGACTGGCAGGACGTGGCGGTGCGGGCGTTCGGCTGAGGCCCGCGTGCGGGTCGTCCGCGGGCACCCACCCGGTGTCGAGGTCCAGCGGGCCGACGTCCCGGGCCAGTGCCGCGATCGTCGCCAGGACCGGGGCGCGGGTTTCGTCGCGGCGGGACACCAGCGACCACGTCCACAGCGGCGCCGGGCCGGTCACCGCCCGGCGCGCGAGGTCCGGCGGCACCGGCGTCGTCTGGCCCTTGGGTGAGTTGAGCACCGGGCGCCGCAGCCGGCGGACGTGGTCGAAGAAGGCCGGGCCGGTGACGCCGCCGTCGTGGGTGGGCACGACCTGGGCGCCGGTGGCCCGCGCGAACTCCTCGGCGTAGTCGTTCCAGGAGGCCCAGCTGGCGGTGTCGGCGTCGACGAGCACGACGACGTCCTTCGCCGCCACCTCGGCACTGCCGGTGCCGATCGCGTGGAGGCGGTCCGCGCCGAGCAGGCGGGCTTCGAGGTCGTGCTCGGCCAGGTCGGCGGCCCGCGCCCAGCAGATCGCCAGGTCGATGCTCTGGTCGGCGACCCGCCGCAGCTGGGCGTGCGAGGGCAGCACCCACGTGTCGACGTGCAGGTGCGCGACGCCCGCGACGCGGTCGAGCAGGTCGGCCGGGTGCCAGTTGACGTACCCCAGCCGCACCGGCTCGCGCGCGGCGATCCCCGCGGCCGAGCGGCGCAGCTCGTCCGCCTGCTCCAGCAGCGCGAGCACCCGCGGCAGCAGCGACTCGCCGCACTCGGTGAGCGTCACCGAGCGGCGGTCGCGGTCGAAGAGCCGGATACCGAGGTCGCGTTCGAGCGCCTTGATCTGCTGGGACAGCGAAGGTCCGGCGATGCGCAACCGCTCCGCGGCCCGGCCGAAGTTCAGTTCTGTGGCGACCGCCACGAAGTACCGAAGCTGGCGTAGCTCCATACCGGCAGCTTAGTGCGGTGGGAGCCGGGGCCTCCCAGCTGTGAGCGAACCGGTCGTGGCGCACCGGTTCACACCCGGCACATCCTCGGCTCAGGAAGTCCACTCACCAGGAGGAACCATGAACACGCAGAAGGTCGCGGTCGTCACCGGCGCTTCCCAGGGCATCGGCGCGGCCGTGGTCGAGGCGTACCGCAAGCTCGGTTACGCCGTCGTCGCGAACTCGCGCTCGATCACCCCGTCGGGCGACGCCGGGATCCTGGCCGTCCCGGGCGACATCGCCGATCCGGCCGTCGGCGCCCGCGTGATCGACCAGGCACTCGCGACGTTCGGCCGCGTGGACGCGCTGGTCAACAACGCCGGTGTCTTCATCGCGAAGCCGTTCACCGAGTACACGGCGGCCGACTTCGACCTCGTGACCGGCGTCAACCAGCGCGGCTTCTTCGAGGTCACCCAGCGCGCGATCGCCGCGATGCTTGAGGTCGGCGGCGGGCACATCGTCACCATCACGACCAGCCTGACCGACCACGCGAACAGCGCGGTGCCGTCGGCGCTGGCGTCACTGACCAAGGGCGGCCTGAACGCGGTCACGAAGTCCCTCGCCATCGAGTACGCGACGCGGGGGATCCGCGTGAACGCGGTGTCGCCGGGCATCATCCGCACCCCGATGCACCCGGCGTCGACGCACGACGCGCTCGCGGGCCTGCACCCGGTCGGGCGGATCGGCGACACGAGCGACATCGTCGACGCGATCGTGTACCTGGAGGGCGCGCCGTTCGTGACCGGCGAGATCCTGCACGTCGACGGCGGCCAGAGCGCGGGACACTGACGTCATGAGCATCCTGACCGGAGTCTTGGACGCCTGGAAGTCGGCGGTCGACGCGCACGACCCGGAGCGGGTGGCGGAGAACTTCACCGAAGACGCGATCTTCCAGGGCCTCCACCCGTACACGGTGGGCCGCGACGGCGTGGTGGCGTACTACGACTCCCAGCCGCTCGGCATGACCGCGGAGTACCGGATCGTGGAGACCCGCACCTTGGCCGACGACGTGGTGCTCGGGTACGCGAGCGTCGACTTCACCTTCCCGGACCGGCCGACGATCTCGGTGCAGCTCGGCGTGATCGTCCGCCGGGCCGGGGAGAAGTGGCTGATCGCGCACTACCAGGTTTCGCGGCTCTGACGGTCACACGGTGAGGACGACCTTGCCCCGGAGGTGGCCGCCGTCGAGCAGCCGGTGGGCGTCGGCGACGCGCTCGAACGGGAACGTCTCCTGCACGTGGACCCGGAGCCCGCCCCGCTCGACGAGGTCGACGAGCCCGCGCAGCGCGATCGGATCCGGGTCGACCGCGATGCCGCTGAAGCGCAGGCCGGCCGCCTCGAACTTGGCGATGAGCGCCGAGTCCTCCTCGGCGACCGCCGTCACCAGGTGGCCGCCGGGGCGGAGCACCGCGAGCGAGCGCTCGGCGGTGTCGCCGCCGATCGTGTCGAGCACGACGTCGACGTCGCGGACCACCTCGGCGAAGTCGACCGTCGTGTAGTCGATCACCTCGTCGGCGCCGAACCCCGCGACGAACTCCCGGATGCTCCCGGCGGCGGTCGTGATCACGTGCGCGCCGCGGGATTTCGCGATCTGGATGGCGACGTGGCCGACCCCGCCGCCACCGCCGTGGACCAGGACGCGGTCGCCCGCGCTCACACCGCCGAGGTCGACGAGGCCCTGCCACGCGGTCAGCCCGACGATCGGCAACGCCGAAGCCTCGACGTGCGAGAGCGACGCCGGCTTGCGCACCAGGTGCAAGGCCGGCGCCGCCACGAATTCGGCGTACGCGTTGGCCGCCTGCGGGAACAGCGGCATCCCGAACACCTCGTCGCCGGGCCGGAACCGCCACGTCTGCGGCGCGTCCTCGACGACACCGCTGATGTCCCAGCCGAGGGTGAACGGCGGCGGGCCGAGCAGCGGGAACTCGCCGGCGCGCAGGCGCGCTTCGAGCGGGTTCAGCCCGATCGCCTTGACGCGGACGAGGACTTCGGTCGGCCGGGCGCGCGGCTCCGGCGCGTCCACGACGGTGAGGACGTCGGGGCCGCCGAGCGTGTGCTGGGTGATGGTTCGCATACCTCGACGATGATCGTCACGGCGCGGGCGTACCACCGGTGTCGCGCCAGGAAACGCCGGAAACCCGCCAAAACTTGGTTAGGGTGGGTGGCGTGACCGAACGTGTTCAGGAGTTTTCGGGCGCCTGCGGGCCCCTGGTCCACGGCGAGGAGGTCGCCCCGCACTGCCACGATTTCGGACAGCTCAGGTACGCAGCGTCCGGAGCGCTGGTCACCAAGACCCAGGTCGGCACGTGGGTGGCGCCGGCGAGCCGCATCACATGGGTGCCCCCGTTTTACGTCCACAGCAGCCGTTCCCACGGCGAGACCGACATCCGCCTGCTCCGGGTCCCGGCGGCCTCGGCCGAGCGGCTACCGTCGGAGCCCTCGGTGTTCGTGGCCAGTCCGCTGCTGCGCGAGGCGTACCTGGCTTTGCTCGGCGACGACGACCCCGCTCGCGTCTGTCTGCTGCTCGAGGTCGTCATCTCGGAGCTTTCCCGCGCCTCGCGGGAACCCTTGCGCCTTCCGGAGTCGGGGGACCCCCGCCTCAAGGCCGTCACGGACCTGCTGCACGCGGACCCGGCCAGCCCGGCGACCTTGGCGGAACTGGGGCACCGGACGGGGTCGAGCGAGCGAACCCTCAGCCGGTTGTTCGGCAGCGAGCTGTCGATGAGCTTCCACCAGTGGCGCACGCTGCTGCGGATCCAGCGGGCTTTGCTCGAACTCGGCGACGGAGCGTCGGTCACGGACACGGCGATCCGGCTGGGCTGGGCGAACCCGACCAGTTTCATCGAAGCGTTCACGGATCTGGTCGGGCAGACTCCGGGCCGGTACCGCTCCGCGGTGGCTCAGAAGCCGGAGGGATGAACGGAGAGCCAGCCGGTGTGACGGCGTTTCAGGGCGTCGCGTTCGGCGGCGCGGAGCTGGTCGTCCACGAGACCGGGCCCCCAAAGCCTGCAGTTGGCGTACAGGTGGGTGTAGGTGACGAAGTCCGGGTCGGTTTCGTCCTCGTCGCTTGTCGTACTCGGCGTCGACGTCGGGATAGCGCTTGGATTCGGGCAGGCTGTGGAAACGCACCCACCGGTCGTTGCCGGCACAACTCCGGATAAACCCTTCGCGCCGCAGCGGCGTGTAACTCCGAGCGGGATCTTCCCGCCTCCGGACGAAGGGGAGTCGTGTCGATGTTCTCCAGTTTCAGACAACCCATATTCATCGCGGCGGCATGCTCGGCCGCCCTGCTCGCGGGCGCGCTGCCCGCCGTCGCCGCGACCGCGGAACCGAACGTTCACGTCGTTTCCACCCGGTTCGACAAGCTCACCTACCACGCCGGTGACACCGCCACGGTCACCTACAAGTTCGCGAACTGGGGCTCGGTCGACGCCGTCAAGGTCGTCAACGACAGTGGCGGGAACGGCGACTCGTGGGAGCTGGAGATCACCGACTGGGCCGGCGTCGGCCACGACCAGGAGGGGATCACCATCCCCGCGGGTCAGACGGTCAGCGTCGTCCTGCGCGGCATTGTGCCCGCCGGCTCCGCGAACGTCGGCCGGGTGACGATCGCCGATGGCTTCACCGCTCAGAACGGCGACACCGACCCGCAGGACAACATCGGCGTCGCCCGGGCGTCCGTGCCCGGACTGACCGGCGAGTCGGAAGGAGCCGGCTACTACGACAAGAACGGAAACCAGCGCAAGGACCCGGGTGAGGGGCTCAAGGGCATCAAGATCACCATGGTCGGGCTGTACGACATCGACCGCCGGGCCACCACCTACACCGACCGAAACGGCGATTTCCGGTTCACCGGGCTGCCGGTCGGCGAGTACGAGGTCCGCGTGACACCGCCGGCGGGCTGGTGGCTGACCTCCGGGGGCAACGTCGGGACCACCGAGGTCAGCGCCAACGGGCACCTCTACCTCGACTGCGAAGTCGAGCCCCAGCCCTGAGAAACGGGCCGTCTCCCTCGGTTCGGGGGAGACGGCCCGGGAGCCTAACCGCGAGCAGCGGCCACCGCGGCCACCGCGGACTGATCGGCCGGCGGCATCAGCTTCGGGTACTCCTTCTGGAACTTCTCGATCATCGTCGCGGTCGGGACGATCCGGTTCGGGTTGCCCTGGCTCGTCGCCTGCTTCTCGCCCCAAGCTCCGGCGGCCTTGCGCTGGTCGGGGGTGCCGTGGCTGTGGAAGCAGTCGCCGATGGACGCGTCGAGGTAGGTGACCTCCTGCTGGGTGCGGGCGTTCCACGCGAAGCCCTTGGCGTGCGCGACGAAGTAGCCGCCGTAGGCGTCGGGGCCCATCTCGGACGACTCGTTGCGCGGGTAGTTCTCGTGGGCGAAGTCGACCTGGTGGCCGTACTCGTGGCCGACCACGGATTCCACCGAGACGTCGTCGAAGCCGAGGGCGTTCACCGTGTCGAGGAGGCCGTCGCCGAGGGCCACGCGCTTGCCGCCGAGGCTGCCGGCCGGGGCGGAGAACGCGTTCAACGTCAGCAGCGGGTGCCGGCCGCCCTGCAGCGCCGGCACTTCGTAGAGCACCTTGGTCGCCAGCGCGGCGGCGGCCTTCACCTTCGCCGGCGCGAGGCCGAGGCTGAACGTCTGCGCCATCTTCGCCTGGCTGCCCAGATCGGTGCCCTTCCAGGCGACGAGCTGGATGTTCCAGCTCTCGATGTCCCAGAAGCCGCGCAGCTTGTCGATGGTCGCGGTGGCGCGCGGGGTGTACTGGCCGTCGGTGCCGAAGACCTGCGGGGTCTTGTCGGACGCGACGCCCTGGACGTACAGCTGGCTGAGCCCCGACAGCGCGTCGAACGCCTGGTTCTCGAGCGGCGTGAGCTGGGCCGCGAGCTTGTTCGCGTACGTCAGCAGCGAACCCTCGGTGCAGCCTGGGATCGGGCCCTGCGCGGCCCGGCTCCGCGGGCCGAGGTGCGGGATGGGCGACTCGATGAGCCGGTCGACGCGGCGCAGCGCGTCCGCGGGCAGGCCGTTGTAGAGATCGGTGACGTCCTGGTACAGCTGCGCGACGTCCTGCTCGACGGTGGAGGGCGCCGCCGCGGCCGCGGGAACGGCCGTGGCGAGCGCGAGTGCCGCCGCGGTGCCCGCCGCAGCGAGCGTTCTGCCGAGAAGTCTGGTCCGGTCGGGCAAGGTGGTTCCCCTCTTCGGTTCCGGTTCAAGATC
Source organism: Amycolatopsis sp. NPDC114505 (assembly GCF_055633615.1). Lineage (NCBI taxonomy): Bacteria > Bacillati > Actinomycetota > Actinomycetes > Pseudonocardiales > Pseudonocardiaceae > Amycolatopsis > Amycolatopsis sp. NPDC114505. Next base: position 1,674,724 of record NZ_JBVKDV010000002.1, read on the forward strand.
ACCAAGCACCGCCACATTAGGGCGGTGATCGACAGCGGAACCGGAGCCGAAGCGAGAACCCCGAAATGGCCCACGTCTTTCGGAGGGTTTTTGCGGGCCGACATCGGCCGAAAGTACTACTTCGGTGCCTGGAAGCCGCCGATTTTCTGCTCCAGCAGTTCGGCCAGACGCAGCGGAGTGCGGTCTTCGAACTGCGGACCGATCAGCTGCACCCCCACCGGAAGGCCCTCGGGGGAGCGGCCCGCCGGGATCGCGGTGGCGGGCAGGCCGGGCATGGTGGCCACACCGGCCCAGACGAGCTGGTCGAAGTACGGGTACTCGGCGCCGTCGATGTCGATGCGCCGCTCCATAGGGTTGGGGTGGTGGTCGTGCGGGAACGCGGGTGTCGGCGTGATCGGGCAGACCACCGCGTCGAACTCGGTGAACAGCTGCCGCCAGCCGTGGCGGTGGACTTCACGGCGGTTGTTCGCCGCCATCCAGTCGGCGTGGCTGAACAGCATCGCGCGCAGCCGCACGGCGTCGAGACTGTCGTCCGCGCCCATTCCGGCGACGCGGGCGCGCAATTGCTCGATCGAATCGACGGGGAAACGCGCGGTGGAGCTCGAAATCAGCAGCTGCATGTAGAGCGTCGCGGCTTCGGACAGATCGGGCATTGACGGACTGTGCCGTTCGACGCGGGCGCCGCCGTCGGCGAGCGCGCCGGCCACCCGGTTCACGCCCGCGCGCACCGCGGACGCGGTCGGAATGAGCGGGTGCTCGTCGAGGACCAGGACGCGGAAGTCGCCGAGCCGCTCGTGGCGCGCGGGCGGCAGCGTCACGTCGTATGCCTTGCCGAACGTCAGTGGGTCGGGTCCGGCCATGACGTCGAGCAGGAGCGTGAGGTCGCGGGCGCTGCGCGCCATCGGGCCGACGACGGCGAGGTCGAGGTCGACGGGCAAGGCCGGCTCGGACGGCGGCACCATGCCGCGGTTCGCCGCCAGCCCGAGCGTCGGCTTGTGCGCGTAGATGCCGCAGAAATGCGCGGGAGTGCGCAGCGAACCGGCGATGTCGGAGCCGATGGACAGCGCGCCGAACCCGGACGCCAGTGCCGCCGCCGACCCGCCGGAGGACCCACCCGGCGTGCGGCCGTGATCCCACGGGTTGTTGGTGGTGCCGTAGATCTCGTTGAAACTCTGGATGTCCTGCAGCCCCAGCGGCACGTTGGTCTTGCCGAGCACCACCGCGCCCGCGATCTTGAGCCGCGACACCTGCACCGCGTCCTCGGCCGGCCTGAAGTTCCGGTGCGGCGGCATGCCCCAGGTCGTGGGGAGCCCGGCGACGTCGTAGGACTCCTTGACCGTCACCGGAATACCGAGCAGCGGCCGGTCCTCACCGCGGGCGCGCGCCTCGTCGGCACGGCGTGCGGCGGCCCGCGCACGGTCGAAGTCCGGCACGCAGATCGCGTTGATCGCCTTGTCGTCCCGCTCGATGCGGTCGATCGCCTCGTCGGTCAGGTCCACCGAGGTCACTTCACCGGCCCGCAAGGCGGCCGCGAGTTCTTCGGCCGTCCGAAAGTTCCACTCCATGAATTCGACACTATGGGCCCCTCCGGTGAGCCACAAAATGCGATTTCACGCAATGGACTGGAGGGAAACGGTAGAATCGGCCGATGTCGAGCGAGCGCAAACCGCGCTACCGCACCTGGATCCGCAGCACCTGGCTCGCCGTGTTCGCGGCGCTGAGCGGTGTGTGCCTGGCCGGGAGCGCGGTGGCGTTCTGGTCGCCGTGGTTCCTGCTTTTCCTGGCCCCCTTCGCGCTTCTCGGCTATATCACGGCGATCCTGGCGCTGACCGTTTATCGGTTCGCGCCCCGCGGCGGTGACCTTCAGCGCCGCATCCACGACCTGATCGTCGCGAAGGCCGAGCTTGCGGGGGAGAGCCAGGCGCTGGACGTGGGGTGTGGCAGCGGAAGCCTGGTCGTCAAGCTCGCGAAAGCGTCGGCCGGTACGGTCACCGGCGTCGACTCGTGGGGGCGGGACTGGGAGTACTCGAAGGAGCTGTGCGAGGACAACGCGCGGATCGAGGGGGTCGCCGCGCGCACGACGTTCCTCAAGCGGAGCGGTGCCGCCCTCGGGTTCGCCGACGGGAGCTTCGACGTCGTGGTCAGCTGCCTGACCTTCCACGAGATCGGCGATGTGGAACGCAAGTCCGACGGGGCGGCCGAGGCACTGCGGGTCCTGCGGCCGGGCGGCCGGTACGTCTTCCTCGACCTGTTCGGCGACCCGGCTTTCTACCCTTCGCTCGACGATGTCCGGGACGCGGTCGGCGGGGCCAGAGCCGAGATCGCGGAGTTCGGCAGCCTCGCCGACGCTGTGCCCCTGCCCTTCCCGCTGCGGCATCCGAAGGTGCTCGGGCACGCGATGCTGATCACGGGCACGAAGGCCGGCGTTCCCGGGTAGGCTGCCGCCGGCAACGGTGAGGGGAAACGTCGATGTCGAGATTCGTCAGACCCGTGCTGTGGAGCTTCGGGCTGCTCGCCGCCGGCGGGCTCGTGTTCTGGCTGGTGCTGGCGATGAACATCCCGTACCGGAGCACGGCCACGCCGAAGACCACGTTCACGGAGCCGCCACCGGTGGTGGTGACTCCGCCGGTGGCGGTTCCGCGGGCGGACGAGTCCGCGTGGGTCACCGACATCCGGCCGGGCCCGGACGACCACAGTGCGGTGCTGCACGTCGACCTGCCCGGCTGTGCCGTCGGCCCGCACGCCCAGGTCACCGAGACGGCCGACAGGATCGACGCCGGCGTCGTGTTCCAGACCAAGGACGGCGCGGACTGCCGGCGGGTCCCGGCCGACTTCCCGATGAAGACGGCGGCCCCGATCGGCAAGCGGCCGGTGGTCGTCAACGCGGGCGACGCCTGGCATCCGGCCCCCGGCGGCTGGAAGCAGTGCGACAAGATGCTCGGGTGCGAACCGCCCGCCGACCACTGCGACAGGGCGTGGGTCGCGCTGGCGGAGTTCAGCGCGGAGGCGGAGTACCCGGGCACGACCCGGGCGTGCGACCAGAACTGGCTGATCCACGACCTGCAGCGGCACGCGGGTCAGCCCCCGAACCGCGTCGCCTACCGCTGGGCGGGCAACGGCTGGGCGAGCTTCGCCTCGGCCAAGGGCGGCGGCTGCGGCGAAATCCTGGCCGTGGAGCCGAAATTTCCCACCGCTCTTTGCCAGAACCTCACGCCTTCGTCGTGAGAACCCTTGTGCCGGTTGCGGTTGCCGACCGTCGTCGAGCACTCCGCGCGTGGCCCTCCCGGCCGGGAGGATACGATCTCGGCAATGCCAGGGTCGTAGCGCAGAGGCAGGCGCCCCGGACTGCGGATCCGGTGCACGCCGGTTCGAATCCGGCCGCCCTGGCAGGCCCGGTCCTGGTGCGCGGAGCAGGTGCGCCGCCCTCCCGAGGCGAATCCGGCCGGAACGCAGGAGGGAACCCGCATGGTCAGCGAAGCCGAGCTGGCGGCGTTCCACGAGACCGTCGCGCGGCTGCGGGCGTTGCCGGTGGACGATCCGGTGCGGTTGAAGGCCGAGCGGGTGGCGGAGTCGTTCGCCCGCGAGGGGCGGCAGCGCCGCAAGAAGGTGCGTACGTCGGAACGCGCCGAAGCGGACGCGGCGATCGACGCCGCCACCGCGACGGGTGCCCTGGACCGGCGGGAGGATGCGCCGCTGCGACCGGACCCGGAGGCGGTGGCACGCCCGTTGGCCGGGACGAGACGCTGTTACGTCTGCAAGGAGCCCTACCGGCTCGTGGACGCGTTCTACCACCGGCTCTGCCCGCCCTGCGCACGGGAGAACGCCGAGCGCCGCACTGCGAGCACGGACCTGACGGGACGCCGCGCGCTGCTCACCGGAGGGCGGGTGAAGATCGGTTTCCAGCTCGCGCTCATGCTGCTCCGGGACGGGGCCGAGCTGCTGGTCACGACCCGCTTCCCGGGCGACGCCCAGCGTCGCTTCGAGGCGGTGCCGGGCAGCGCGCGGTGGCTGGACCGGCTGACGCTGCTCGGCATCGACCTGCGTGATCCACGCCAGGTACTCGGCCTGGCCGAGTCACTGCGCGCGGACGGCAGGCCGCTCGACATCCTGGTCAACAACGCCGCCCAGACCGTCCGGCGGCCACCCGAGTCGTACGCGGCGCTGATCGGCGGCGAGACCGGCGCGCTGCCGTCGAACGCCCTGCTGGCCCCGGGGTTCAGCCCCATGCTCGCGTTGGGGCAGAGCACGGGCGCGCTGGCCCTCGCCGAGCTCGACGAGGCGGGGCTGCTGCCGGACACCTCGCCGGTCAACTCGTGGTCGGTCCGCGTCGGCGAGCTCGACGCGGCGGAGGTGCTGGAGACGCAGCTGGTCAACGCGCTCGCGCCGACCCTGCTGTGCGACCGGCTGCTGCCGCTGCTGCTGGCCTCGCCGCACCCGCGGCGGTACGTCGTCAACGTGACCGCCGTCGAAGGCCGGTTCGCCGTGCGGAACAAGACTGCCGGCCATCCGCACACGAACATGGCCAAGGCGGCGCTCAACATGCTGACCCGCACCAGTGGTCCCGAACTCGCGGAGCGGGGTGTCTACATGTGCTCGGTCGACACCGGCTGGATCACCGACGAGAACCCGATGCCGAAGAAGGACCGGCTGGCCGGGGACGGCTTCCGCACCCCGCTGGACGTCGTGGACGGCGCGGCGAGGGTGTACGACCCGATCGTGCGGGGCGAGCGGGGCACGCCGAGCGCGGGGGTGTTCCTGAAGGACTACCGGGAGGCGGCGTGGTGAGCAGGCTCGAACCCCTCCTGGCGTGGCTGCGCACCGGAACGGCCACCGCCGAACGGCGGGACTTCCCGACCGGCACGGCGCTTCCCGACGGCCGGCTCGACCTGTGCAAGTCCGCTCTCGGCCCGGAGGGCGCGGCCTTGGTGACGGAAGCGCTGCGTCCCGGCGTGATCAAGCATCTCCTGCTCGGCACCGACGGACTCGGCGACGGCGCGGCCGAGGTCGCCGGGCAGGCCGTCGAGCGCGAGGTGGAGACCCTCTACCTCGGCTGCAACGGCATCACCGCGGGCGCCGTGTGCCGGATCGCGGACAGCCTGCGGATGTCGCCGCAGGCCGGCACGGTGACCGGGGTCTGGCTCAAGCGCAACCCGATCGGCGACGGGGACGCGGCGGCCGCGATCGTCGAGTCCGCGCGGTCGTTGCGCACCCTCGATCTGGTCCAGACCGGCCTCGACGCCACCGGTGTGGCGACGCTGGTGGCGGCGATCCTCGCCGCGGCCGGGGCCGGCCGGCGCATCGAGCGGCTCTACGTGGGCGGCAACCCGCTCGGCCCGGCCGGCGCGACACACCTGGCGGCAGTGCTGGCCGCCGGCGCGGTGAGCGAGCTGTACGTGTCCGCGGCCCGGCTCGGCGACGAGGGCGCGCACACCATCGCCGAGGCGCTCGAGTCCGGGAACGTGCGCCGGATCTCCCTGGCCAGCAACGGAATCGGGCCGGAGGCGGCGGCCAGGCTGGTGATCGCGGCGGCCCGTGCCGGGGTAGAGGTGTGCGATCTCGGGCGCGTCAAGGCCGCGAGAGTCCTCGACGCCCCGGACAACCGGCTGGACGAGGCCGCCACCGCGGCCATCGCCGACGCGCTCGCGGAACGGCCGCATCGCCTGCGTTACCTCGTGCTGAGCAACACCGGGCTCGACAGCCGAGCCGCTCACCGGCTGCTGGACGGCACCCGGCGAGCGGTCACCCCCACCCGGTTCGTGCTGGGCAAGGGGATCGCCACCAGCATCAGGCGCGGACTGGACGCGGCGAGTGCCGGGATCCCCGAGCGGCCCCCGGTGCCGGCCGATGTGGCGGCGGTGCGCAGCGTGCACCGAAGATCTAGTGTCGCGCGTCGTTAATTAGTTTACGGCTGTGGGTTTGCGATGATGGGTCATGCCTTCGTCGGGTTTGATGGTCAGTGACGAGGACCGGGTCATCCTGGAGTCGTGGACACGGTCACGGGCGATCCGGGCCAGTCACGTCGAGCGAGCCCGGATCATCCTGGCGGTCGCGGACGGACACGGAACCTCGGGCACCGCTCGGCTGGTCGGGGTTTCGCGTCCGACGGTGATCAAGTGGCGTGACCGGTTCGCGGTGCACGGCCTGGCGGGTTTGGACGACGAACCTCGTTCCGGACGGCCGAAAACCGTGGACGACGTGGGAATCATCGCGGCCACACTCGAGCCACCGCCGGAGGCGTTGGCGGTCACGCACTGGTCGAGCCGACTTCTCGGCCGGCACCTCGGTGTCGGCGACGCGACCGTGGCCAGGGCCTGGCGCAAGTATCACGTGCAGCCATGGCGGCAGGAGACGTTCAAGTTCTCCACCGACCCGGAACTGGAGGCCAAGGTCCGCGACGTGGTCGGGCTCTACCTGAACCCGCCGGAGAAGGCGCTCGTGTTGTGCGTGGACGAGAAGTCCCAGATCTAGGCACTCAACCGCACCGCGCCGATGCTGCCACTGCGTCCCGGGTTGCCGGAGAAGGCCACCCACGACTACAAACGCAACGGAACCACGACCTTGTTCGCGGCACTGGAGATCGCAACGGGGAAGGTCACCGATCAGTGCTACGACCGGCACGGCAAAGCCGAGTTCCTCGACTTCCTGGAGAAAGTGGCCAAGGCCTATCCCCGCCGCGAACTACACGTCGTGCTGGACAACTACCACACCCATAAGCACGCCGAGGTCAACGACTGGCTGGCCAGGAACCCGAGGATCACGCTGCACTTCACACCCACCTCGGGCTCCTGGCTGAACCTGGTCGAAGTGTTCTTCGGCATCATCACCCGCCAGGCGATCCGCCGCGGATCCTTCGACAACGTCACAGAACTCGTCGCCGCGATCCGCGGCTTCATCGACGGCTGGAACACCCGCTGCCACCCGTTCGCCTGAACCAAGACCGCAGATCAGATCCTGCCCCACGCCACCCGTCAACGAACCTCAGACGCGCGACACTAGATCAGCTTCGTGAAGACGTCGATCCAGAACCGCTGCCGGTCTTCGGTCACGCCGACGAGGTAGGTCGCCCGGAGTTTGGGCGGCAGCAACGCGACCAGCCGCGCGACGACCTTGCGGTGCCGGCGCAGCTGGGACAGCTCGGCGTTGGCCAGGACCTGGTGCACGACGTCGCCGCCGTCGCCGCCCTCGGCCGACGCCGACTCGGACCGCAGCCGCTCCACCCACCGGCCGGCCTGCCTGGCCAGCTCGCCGAGACCGGTCACCGGCCGGTTGTTCAGCCGGTCGACCAGCGCGGTCAGCGGCACCGGCGCGTACTCGCCGTCGCCGAGGTAGATCGTGGCCAGTTTCAGGGGCAGGCCGCGCTCGTGCAGCTTGATGAGCCGTTCGATGGTCCGTTTGGTGATCCACTCCCGGCCCTCGTCGTCGATGTCGTGCTTCCACCACTCGAGCACGGTCTCCGCCACGCCGCCGTACTGGCGGATCAGCCACTCGTTGGCCGGGATGTCGGCCGGCTCGACCACCAGCGACGCGGTGAACCGGGTCGCCTGCGCGATGTTGTTGCGGGACACCAGGAGCTTGCGCCCCAGGTGGTAAGGCGGGTTCTGGATCGCCACCTGGGCCCGCAGGTTCTCGATCGGCCGCCCGGCCAGCGACCACTCCTGGGTGATCTCCATCAGCCGGGCGAACGCCGCCTTGTCCTTGGGGCGGTTGTACTCGTCCCACACGATCGCCTTCGGCTCCCGGCCGGTGAACGGCCGCGCGATCAGGTTCTCCAGCGTCCCGTCCGAGGTCGGGATCGGGGCGCACAGGTCTTCGACGTTGGTCACCGGCATCGAGAAGTACAGCGGATCGCGGCCGAGCCCGGCCCGGATCGTCTCGCGCACCAGCTCGGTCTTGCCGCAGCCCGGCGGCCCCTGCAGCAGGACGCTCCAGCGGTTGCGCAGCGCGGCCCGCAGCACCTGCCGGACCGGATCCGGGATGGTGGCGGGGTTGCGCACGCCCAGCGCGTCGGCGAGCCTGCCGAGGATTTCGGCGGTGCGGTCCACGCTCTTCTTGCCGAGCGTCTCCTCCAGTCGCAGCCGCTCGCCGTTGACCAGCGGAAGCGCCCAGCGCAGCGGGAACTCCTCGCGGGCAAGGGCCAGGATGTGCTCCATCGTGCGGGGGGACAGCACCTCGCGCAGCCCGGGCCCGAGGGAGCTCCACACGCCGAAGAACGCACGCAGGTCCCGGTCACGGTGGCGCGCCGCGAGCGTGCCGCGCCAGGCCGTGTCGTTGGCGGTCACCCGCACGGTGACCATGCGGTCCAGGATCGCGAGATCGCTGCGCCGCGCCGAGGTCTCGGCGAGTGATTCGTTGTCGGTCAGGAACACGCCGACGCAGCCGAGCGCGCGCAGGTCGTACTCGCCCAGCGTCCAGTTGCCCGCGATCTGCATGAGCTGCGACTGGATGGTCTCCGCCGCCTGCAGCGAGTCGTCGATCAGCAGCACGAACGGCTTCCCCGGCCGCAGCCGGCTCATCACCAGCTGCCGCAGCGCGAACTCGCCGTCCTCCCGCACCGGGGCGTTGATCAGCAGGTCGTCCGGCGTGAGGTTGGCCGCGGGCACGAACACCAGTTCGGTGCCGGGGTGCGCCTCGGCGATGTGCGAGAAGAAGGTGGCGGTCTTGCCGATGCCGTGCGTGCCGAAGATCTGCCCGGTCTGGCCGATGTCGATCATCGCGTCGATGAAGGCGGTCAGCCGGGACCCGCTCCCGGGGTCGGTCCGGTAGGTCGCGTTGGGTCGCCAGGCCGGGCGCGCGGTCTCGGTCATCGGGTTCTTCCGGTCACGGGCCGCACGCGGTGGCAGGCCATGGGTGGGGTGTGCGCGTCGGGCCAGTCGTCGCCGCCCTCGGTGATGAGCCAGATCCACTTGTCCGGCTCGGCCGGTGTCACGGGCGGGGCGTACCCGTCGGTGAGCACGACGACGGCGTCCGGGCGTTCCTCGAAGTACCTGCCCGCCACCGTGGACCGTCCCTCGACGTGGTCCACCACGGCCTGGAAGCTGGTGCCGCCACCGCCGTACACCGGCTCTCCCGGCCGGAACGGCATCACCACACCGTCGAACGACAGCCAGTGCGCCTGCACGCCCTCGATTTCGCCGACCAGCTCGATCATCCAGTCCAGCACGCTCGCCGGCATCGACCCGGACGTGTCGTACGCGATCACCAGCACCTTGTCCCGGACCGGTCCGCGTCGCGACAGCATCGGCTCATGACCGAGCACCGCCAGCACCGCGCCGCGTTTCTTCGGGTACACCAGCCGCTCGCCCTCGCGCAGCTTCGAGCCGAGCACGTCGACCAGCCACCGCTGCCACCAGTCGACCTTGCCGGTCCGTGCGGTCACGCCCCGCAGCGCGCCCGCGCCGAGGTTCCCCCAGATCCGGCTCGCCGTGTCCTCGGTGCGTCCCATCAGATCGAGCAGCTCGGACTCGGCGACCGTGTTGCCGCGGCGGGCCGCCAGCAGCGAGTTCAGCAACGCCGACGACACGGTCGCGTCGACCGTCTCCTGGTCCACCGGAAGCCGGTGGGTCACGTGGACGCACAGCGGCGCCGGCACCGGCGGATGCTTCATGCGCTTGAGTTCGGTGTAGACGGTCATGTCGGTGCCGGTGAAATCGTCGTACGCCAAGGGAAGCAGGTCCTGCGCGGTGAGGTCTTCGACGTACCGCGCGTGGATGTCCGCGGGGTCGATTCCGGTCGGTTTCCCGTCCGACCGGGGCAGCCCCCGGCCCAGCCGCACGAGGGCGACGTGGTTGATCACCACTTCGGCCGCGAGCGTGAACACCGGGTCCTCCCGCAGCTCCGGCTCGGCGAACAGGTGCCGGTGCACCAGGTGCCGGGCCTCGTGGAACAGCACGAACTTGACGCCGTCCAGCCCGATCCCGACGAAGAAGCCGGGGTTGAACAGCAGCAGGCACGTGCCGTCGCCGGACGCGACGACCGCGGCGGTGTCGATCGCCGTCGTGGCGATCTGGTACCGGCACTTGGTGAACAGCCACGAGCCGACCACGGACTCGGCGAGCCCGAAGTCGAGCAGTGCGGCTTCCTTGAGCCGCTCCGCCTCGGCGATCACCGCGGGCGGGGCCGGCTGCCAGCTCGCCAGCGCCCGCCGATCGGTCAGGTCGACGACCGGCAACCGCGTCCGGTACCCCACTTTTCCCCCTGTAGCATCCGTGACGACGGGTCGTAGCGCAGAGGCAGTCGCACCTCTTCCGCAAGGAGGGACACGCTGGTTCGAATCCAGCCGCCCGTCACTCACACCCGCGCGATGGCGCCGCTGGTGGCCACCAGTTCGGGCACCGTCCCGGCGAACGTCGGCAGCAGCTGCGCCAGCACCGCCCACGCGTCCGGGTTCGCTCCGAGCTCGGCGCGCACCATCGGCGCCAGCAGGACAGCGGCCTCCTCCGCGCGCTGAGGGAACAGCCGGGTGCCCAGCCGCAGTACGGCCAGCACGTCCCCGGGCGGCCGGCCGAGCAGGACGAAGTCGCGCAGTTCGACGATGCCCGCCCGGCGGAGCCGGTTCGTGAACTTGGGGTGCGAGCCGAACTGCGCGCGCACCTCCGGCGGGCAGTCGATCCGCACCCCCAGTGCCCAGCGCGTGAAGCCGGGCAACGGCTCTTCCCGATCCGCCTCGGCGACGGCGGCCCAGTCGGGTTTGCCGACGGCGCGCACCGCCGTCCGGGCCGACCCCATCGTCCGTGCCTCGCGCAGCCCGCCGATCAGTCCCCGCCGGCTGACCGGGATGTCCGGTTCCCGGTGCGGGCAGTACGACCGCCCGCAGTCGATCCGCACCGGCAGTGGCCCGGCGGCGGTGCCGAACGGCAGGCCGCGCAGGATGTCACGTTTGTGCGCCGCGTCGACGTCGGCTTGGTGGAACACCAGCCGGTTCGTGACGGGATCGTCTCGCTCGAGCATCCACAGCTGGACCGACCTGGGTGCGTCGAGCCGAGCGAGCTCCCACGCGGCGTTCCCGTCGGTGAGCGGCTGCGGCTCGCCGATCCCCAGCCGCTGCCGCGCCGCGGCCGCGTCGCCCCGGTCGGCCATCGAGAGCAGGAAATGCACTCCCGGCATGGTGTTGCCACTGTTCACAGTGGCGATTATCGCAGAACGCCCGCCGTGGCCGCGCCGGGTTTTCGCCCCGGCTCGAAGCACCCGGTGACGTCCTGGCGCGGCCACCTCCCGGTGATCGCGGGGACTCAGACGCCCATGCTGCTCCCGAGGGTGTCCAGTGCCTTCTGGACCAGAGCCTGGGCGTTGGCGTTCAGGTTGGCGTTCGCGCCGTTCACGACCCAGGACGAGCCCGAGAAGATCACCACCGTCACGCCGTTGTCGACGCCGCCGGTGGTGCCGCTGCTGGGGATGCCGAGGGACGACGCCGCCTTCACCGATGCCTCGCCCAGTTCGCGGGAGTCGTTGTCCGATGTGGTCTGGTTGTTCCCCGTCTGGGTGTCGCCGAAGATCGCGCCGATCACCTTGCTCTTGTAGAACATCAGCGCGAACTGGCGGCCCTTGATGCCGTGCTCCTTGTAGAAGAAGTGCGGGCACGGGCTCTTGCGGTCGTAGCAGTCGTCGCCCAGTACGTAGAACGGGACGTGGTGCGCGGCCAGCTGCTTGCCGTTGCTGTCCTGGAACGTCGTCTCGCCCTGGTGGTCCGGATCGGGGTCGGGGTCGCTGCCGTCGTCGTCGACGGCCAGGGACGAGCTGTAGGCGTAGACACCCGACGACACCTGGAACACGTTCACGTTCTGGGATCGCGTCATGGTGTTGATGTGGGGCTTGGAGTTGACCTTGTTCGCGGTCGTGCTGTTCTTCTTGACGCCGGCCAGCACCTCGGCGGCCGTGTACGTTTTGTCCGCCGAGGCCGGGGAAGCGGTGGTCGTGCCGGCCGCGTCGGCGGCCTTGACGCCGAGCGGCGGCGCGATGAGCGTCAGAGCCGCGGCGGCCACTACAGCGAAGCGCTTGCGGGATGACATGGGCGGGGACCCTCCGTCGTTAGTTAGGAAAGTTACCTAACAGAGGGAACCACCCGGTGACCCCGATCACGCGGAATTTTACCAACATTTTTGAGAAATGTTCCGGTGTCCGGGGCATTCCCGGGCGAGAAACCGCAATCAGTGTGGCTCGCCGAACCAGTGAGCGAGCGTGGGTTCGAGGTCGTCCGGTTTCCCTGCCCAGCACACGTAACCGTCCGGCCGGACGAGCATCGGTTCGGTGTCCGCACCCAGGCCCGCGCGATCCACGCGGTCATGCCAAGGCTTGGCGACCTCGGCGAACCTGCCGTCCGGATCGATCAGGACTCCGCGCCCACTCCGCAGCAGCTCGTGCGAGCGGATCGGGCCGAGATCCTCGTCCGGTGCGGGAAGGCCGACGAGCGGCTGGTTCTCGGCGCCCGGCATGGGGTAGCGGATGCCCATCCCCGACAGCATGTCGTCGAGGTGGTACTGGACCGCCGGCAGCTCCGTCAGAGCCGCGAACAATTCCTTGGCAGCCACCAGATCCGGGTCGCCGGTGCCCTGCTGGTCCATCAGCAGGCTCTGCGCCTGGACGTTGCGCAGGACGGCGGCCGCCACCGGGTGGCGTTCCGCGTGGTACGTGTCGAGCAGGTGCGGCGGCGCCCAGCCGTGCACCGCGGCGCCGAGTTTCCAGCCGAGGTTCAGCGCGTCCTGGATTCCGGTGTTCATGCCCTGCGCGCCGATCGGGAGGTGGACGTGGGCGGCGTCGCCCGCCAGGAACACCCGCCCGTGCCGGTACTGCGCGGCTTGCCTTGCCGCGTTGGTGATGCGGCGCGCGTAACGCAGTTCCAGCAGCCGCACCCGGGAGCCGAAGACGGCACGCAGCCCCTCGCGGATCTCGTCCTCGGTGACCGGGGCCTCGCGGGGGAGTGACCGGTCCGGTCCGCCCAGTGCCAGCCGGCGCAGCGGCCTGCCCTGGGGATCGGTGCCGAGCGGGAACACCGACACCCAGTGCCCGTCCTCGCTCCGGCCGTGCGTCATCGCCAGGTCGACGCCGCCCAGCCGGACGTCGGCGGCGACGGTCGTCATCGTGCCCCGCCGGCCGGGGAACTCCGCTCCCAGCAGTGACCGCACCGTGCTGCGACCGCCGTCGGCGGCGACCAGGTAACGGGCGCGGACGACAGCGCCGCTCGCGAAGGTCGCGGTGACCCCGTCGCCGTCCTGGGCGATGGCGGTCAGCTCGTGGTCGCGCCGCACCGGGATGTCCCGTTCGAGGAATCCCTCGATCACCACCTGCGGGATGGACCGCCACGGATGACGGTGCCGGCCACGGGTGAGCGGGAGCGTGATGCCCGCGAAGTGGGCGGTGCCGGCCGGGAAGTTTCCCGTCGCCAGCAACGGTTCCAACAAGCCACGCTGGTCGAACGCCTCCTGCGTGCGCGACTGCACGCCGCCCGCTTTCGACAACGTGCTGCGCTGCGCCAGCTTGTCGGCCAGCACGGCCGACACCCCCGCGAGCCGCAGTTCGTGGGCCAGCGTCAGGCCGGTCGGGCCCGCGCCGACGACGAGCACGTCGGTGTCCATGAGTTCTCCCCTGGTTGTGCCGATCAGGACGAGAGCAACTCTCCGGCCGCCGCGGCGACCAAGCCAGAAACAGACGCGAGTTCGCCGATATCCGGCGCGGACTACGCTCGGCGCGGTGGAATCCGACTACGACGAGCTGGATCGCCGGCTCGTGCACGCCTTGCAGGTCAACGGCCGCGCCCCGTTCAGCACGATCGCCGAGGTGCTCGGCGTGTCGGATCGCACCATCGCCCGCCGGTACGCCCGGCTGCGGTCGGCGGGGGCGGTGCGGGTGCTCGGCGGGGTCGACCCGGTCGCGCTGGGCGCGGTGCTGTGGTTCCTGCGGGTGCGCTGCGCGCCCGCCGCGTCGGTCCCGGTCGCCGAGGCGCTGGCCCGCCGCCCCGACACGTCCTGGGTGAGCATCACCTCCGGCGGCACGGAGATCACCTGCACGGTCCAGACCGAGAGCGAAGCCGACAGCGAAGCGTTGCTGCTGACCAAGCTTCCGCGCACCCCACGCGTGGAGGGGGTGACCGCGCACTCCGTCCTGCACGCGTACTACGGCGGCCCGGACAGCCTGGTCGCGAAGCTCGGTTCGCTGGACGACGAGGCGGTCGAGCGGCTGCGCCCGCCGCCGGTGCCGCACCGGCCGGGGCCGGTGCGGCTCGACGACGGGGACCGCAGGCTCCTCGCCGCGCTCGCCACCGACGGCCGGGCCGAGTTCGAGCACCTGGCCGCCGTGACCGGCTGGTCGTCGACCACGGTCCGGCGCCGGATGACCGAGCTTCGCGAACGCGGCGTGCTGTACCTGGACATCGACGTCGACAGCCGCCTGTTCGGGGCCGGCCCCCGGACCCTGCTGTGGCTCTCGGTCCCGCCCGCGTACCTGGAGGAGGCCGGCACGGCCCTGGCGGAACACCCGGAGATCGCCTTCGCCGCCGCCACGACCGGGCCGACGAACCTGTACGCGAGCGTCGTCTGCGCGGACCAGCAGCACCTGTACCGCTACCTGACCACGCGGGTGGCCGCACTGCCCGCCATCACGCACGTCGAGACCGCGCCGGTGATCAAGACCGTCAAACGGGCCGTCACCAGGACCTGACGACCGAGCAGCGGACTACTCGCGATCGCGGTCGACGTCCGCGTAGAACGAGCGCAGGGCGGCCGCGAGCCGGTCGGGGGCTTCCATCGCCACGTAATGGCCGATCCGGTCGATGTGGACCGCCGTCACGTTCGCGGCGACCTGCCGCAACGTCGCCGGCGTGCGGTCCGAGAAACCCGCCACCGCCAGCACCGGCAGGTCCAGCTTCCGGGCCGCGAGCCGGCGGAGCTCATCCCCTTCCGAGAGCAGGGACCGGTACAGACCGGCGGCGCCGGCGAACGCGCCGGGACGCGCGTACGAGCGGACCAGCTCGTCGATGTCGGCGTCGGTGAACGCGTCGGGGCTGGCGACCAGCGACGGGATCGCGTAGCCGGCGAGGAACGCGCGCTCGCGTCCGGCGAGGAGCATCTCCGGGATGCCGGGCGCGGCCAGGACGCCGATGTGCCAGGCGCCGCCGTGGGTGACGTCGGCGAGTGACTCGGCGCCGAATCCCGGGAGTGCCGTCTCGATTCCCGTGTAGCTGCGGACGAGTTCGGGGTGGGTCGCGGCGACGCGGAACGTCGTCGGCCCGCTGATGTCCTGGCCGGTGAGGTGGACCGGTCCGACGTCCAGGGACGCGATCAACTCGCCGAGGTCCTTCGCCGCCGTCGCGCTGTCGTGGTCCGGGGTGGCGGTGGCCGAGTCGCCGAAGCCGCGCAGGTCGGCCGCGAACACCCGGTGGTGCTCGCTCAGCAGGGGGATCAGCTTGTGGAAGACCCACCAGGTCTCCGGGAAGCCGTGCACCAGCAGGACGGGGGACCCGGTGGTGCCGGCGGCAACGTAGTGCAGTTCGGTTCCGTTGACGCGGACGCGGTGGTGATCGACACCGGGCATGGGGTTCCTCCGAGGCAATAGACAAGTGACTTGTCCAACCTTAGGCGATAGACAAGTCACTTGTCCATCTCGGCTGCCTCGTATGATCGGCCCCATGGCGCAGTCCAGCGGTGCCGAGCTCGCGCTTCTGCTGCTCGGCGGCTTCCACTCCATGGTCGACGAAGTGAACGTGGAGCTCGCGAAGCGCGGCCACGAGGGTGTCCGCCCGGTGCACGAGTTCGCCCTGCGTGCCGTCGACGCGGGCGCGGACACGGCCTCCGAGCTCGGGCGCCGGCTGTCGGTCACCAAGCAGGCGGCCGCGCAGACCATCGCCGTGCTGGAGGGGTTCGGCTACGTCGACCGCGAGCCCGACCCCGCCGACGCGCGCCGCAAGCGCCTGCGGGTCACGCCCCGGGGCCACGAGCTGATGACCGTCGGCGGCGCGCTGTTCGACGACGTGCGCAGCCGCTGGGCCGACCGGATCGGGCTCGGGCAGCTCGAAACCCTGGAGACGCACCTGGCCCGGCTCACCGAGCGCCGCTCGTTCACCGCCGACGACCTGCGAGACTGACCCCGCTCAGCGGTCCTCCAGGTGGCGGGCGAGACGCTGCTGGTTCTCGGCGAGACGCAGGCAGAGGTGCCGCAGCTGGGTCGTTTCGGCGGCGGTGAAGCCGCGGAAGAGCGCGGCCATCGCCAGCTGCGACGGACGGCGGAACTCCTCGAGCCACGTCCGGCCGTCGTCGGTGATCCGGACCAGCACCGACCGGCGGTCGCGCGGGTCGGGGACCCGTTCCGCGTGCCCGGCGCGCTCCAGGGTGTCGACCAGGCCGGTGACATTGCGTGAGCTGACCCCGGCGGACGCGGCGAGGTCCTTGACGTTGGCTTCGGCCGTGCTCAGCCGGATGAGGATGTCGAGGGCGCCGGGGCTGAGGCCGCGGCTGTCGGTGCCGCGGGCCCGCAGCTGGTCGAGGCTGCGCGCGGCCACGCGCACCGCCGCCGCGGCTTCGAGGATGCCGGTGTCCTCACCGAGGGTGAACTCGGCCAGCGCACCGCGGACGTCGGGGGAGTAGAGGTGGTCGTCGGGGTCCTTCGCGAAGTCATTCATAGTGAAGCACTACATTAGTACGTACTTCCCTAATCGTGTCAAGATCATGTCCGTCCGCAGTCGTTTACCAGGGTTTCGCCCGGCGTTAGCCTCGAGCCCGGCACAGGTTCTCGAAGTCCCGCACATACTGACCCGGCTCTCCACCACGACACCCCGGAGTCCCCATGACGGACGTCAACCGACGGCGTTTCCTGCAGCTGGCCGGCGGCACCGCCGCCCTTTCCGCGCTCTCCACCAGCATCGCCCGCGCCGCCGAAATCCCCGCAGACCGGCGCACCGGGTCCTTGCGGGACATCGAGCACATCGTGGTCCTCATGCAGGAGAACCGGTCGTTCGACCACTACTTCGGCACACTGCGCGGCGTCCGCGGCTTCGGCGACCCGCGGCCGGCGACGCTGGCGTCGGGCAAGTCCGTCTGGGCGCAGTCCGACGGCAAGCGCGACATCCTGCCCTTCCGTCCCGAAGCGGACAACCTGGGCCTGCAGTTCATCCAGGACCTCCCGCACGGCTGGAACGACACGCACGCGGCGTGGAACGGCGGCAGGTACGACAAGTGGGTGCCCGCGAAGGGCTCGACCACCATGGCGTACCTGACGCGCGAGGACATCCCGTTCCACTACGCGCTGGCCGACACGTTCACGATCTGCGACGCCTACCATTGCTCGTTCATGGGCTCGACCGACCCGAACCGCTACTACATGTGGACGGGCTACACGGGCAACGACGGCCAGGGCGGCGGCCCGGTCCTCGGCAACGACGAGAAGGGCTACTCCTGGACCACCTACCCCGAGCGCCTCGAAAAGGCCGGCGTCTCGTGGAAGATCTACCAGGACGTCGGCGACGGCCTCGACGCCGCCGGCGGCTGGGGCTGGATCGACGACGCCTACCGCGGCAACTACGGCGACAACTCGTTGCTGTACTTCAACTCCTACCGCAACGCGAAGCCGGGTGACGCGCTGTACGAGAAGGCGCGCACCGGCACGGACGCGAAGGCCGGCGACGGCTACTTCGACCAGCTGCGCTCCGACGTCAAAGCCGGGAAGCTGCCGAAGGTCTCGTGGATCACCGCGCCGGAAGCCTTCTGCGAGCACCCGAACTGGCCGGTGAACTACGGCGCCTGGTACATCGCGCAGGTGCTCGACGCGCTGACGGCGAACCCGGAGGTGTGGAGCAAGACCGCGCTGTTCATCACCTACGACGAGAACGACGGCTTCTTCGACCACGTGGTCCCGCCGTACGCTTCGGCCGGGAAGTCCACTGTGGACACGACCGGGGAGATCTTCGCGGGCTCGGCGGCGAACCCGGCCGGCCCGTACGGGCTCGGCCAGCGCGTCCCGATGCTCGTCGTGTCGCCGTGGAGCAAGGGCGGTTACGTCTGCTCGGAGACGTTCGACCACACGTCGATCATCCGGTTCATCGAACGGCGCTTCGGGGTGCAGGAGCCGAACATCACGCCGTGGCGGCGGTCGGTGTGCGGCGACCTGACCTCGGCGTTCGACTTCGCACGCACCGATGTGCGCGTGCCTGCGCTGCCGGACACGGCGGGCTACGAGCCGCCGGACCGCGTGCGGCACCCGGACTACGTGCCGGTGGTCCCGGCGCACAACGTGCTGCCGAAGCAGGAACGCGGGCTGCGGCCGGCGCGGGCGCTGCCGTACGACCTGTCGGCCGACGCCCGGCTGGCCGACGGCACCCTCACGGTCACGTTCGCCAACCACGGCCGCGCGGGCGCGACGTTCTCCGTCGTGACGCCCGGCGGTGAGCCGCGCACGTACACCGCCGGCGCCGGCAAGTCGCTGCCGGCGGCCTTGCCCGCGTCCGGGGCCTACGACTACACCGCCTACGGGCCCAACGGGTTCGTGCGCCAGTTCCGCGGCGGCGCCGCGGGGCCCGAGGTGAGCGTGCGCCAGGAAGGCGGGGAACTCGCGCTGGTGCTGACGAACAGCGGCACCACGACGGTGCAGCTGACGGTGGCGGACGCGTACGGCCGCTGCTCGTCGACGCACCGGCTGCGCCCGGGCGCGCGGGTCGTCGAGCACGTCGACACCCGGCGCAGCAACAACTGGTACGACGTCTCGGTGTCTTCGGACCGCGACCCGAAGTTCCTGCGCCGCCTCGCGGGGCACGTCGAGACCGGCCGCCCGAGCACGAGCGACCCGGCGACGCTCACGAAGTGACGTTCTCCCGGCCGCGGCGCCAGTCCGACGGGCTGGCGCCGCGGTTGCGTTTGAAGGCCACGCTGAAGGCGAACGGGTCTTCGTAGCCGACCGCCTTCGCCACCGCGGCGACGGTGTCTTCGGTGTCGCGCAACAGGTCCGCGGCCAGCGTCATCCGCCAGCCGGTGAGGTACGTCAGCGGCGGCTCGCCGACCAGGTGCGCGAACCGCGCGGCGAACGCGGCCCGGGACAGCCCCACCCGGGCGGCGAGCGCCGCGACCGTCCACCGGTGGGCGGGCTCGGCGTGCAGCAGGCGCAGGGCTTCCCCGACGCCGCCGTCGCCCAGCGCGCGGTACCAAGCCGGCGGGGCGTCGGTCGCGGCGCACCACGCCCGCAGTGCCAGGACGAGCACGAGGTCCAGCAGGCGGCGCAGCACGGCGTCCTGGCCCGGTTCGTCGCGGGCGACCTCGGCGGCGAGCAGGTCGAGGGCCGCGCGGGTCCGTGCCCCGGCGGGGATGACGGCCAGTGGCGGGAGCATGTCCAGGAACCGCTCGGCGACGACGCCGTGGAGCTCGTACGCGCCCCGCAACATCGTCGTGGCGCCGGGCGCGCCGTCGCCGTAGGTGCGCGGAGCGCGGGGGCTCAGGTCTCCGGTGCCGGTGATCGGGTACTTCCGCCCGCCCCGGATCACCACCTGGGGTGCGGTGGCCGGGTCGTCGGCGATCGTGTAGCCGGGCACCTTGACCAGCGCGATGTCCCCGGCGGCCAAGCGAACCGGCGGCCCGGCGCCGAGGTCGAGGAACGCGTGCCCGCCGAGCGTGGCGACCAGCGTGAGCGGCGGGGCATCGGCGAAGGTCAGCGACCACGGCGGCCGCTGGATCAGCTGCCGGACCAGCGCGTCCGCGGCGTGGGCCCGGTGCAGCAGGTCGCTCAGCACGTCCATGAGCCGACCCTAGACGATCACAAAGGAATCATCGACTTTCTCCCATGGATCGTCTTGCCGGACCGCGGTTGGCTGAGGGCATGACCACCTTGATCCTCGGCGGCACCGGCAAGACCGGCCGCCGCGTCGCGCAGCGTCTCGACCATGCCCGGATCGCTTCGCGCGCCCACGGTTTCGACCTCGGTGAACCGTCCACCTGGGCCCTGGACGGCGTCACGGCCGCCTACCTCGTCGAGCCCGACCTGCGGGCGGAACCACGCCTGCCGCGGTTCGTGGCCGAGGCCGTCGAGGCGGGCGCGCGACGGCTGGTGCTGCTGTCCGCGCCGCGCGCCGGCGAGGAGGGCCATCCGCTGCACACCGCCGAGCGGGCCGTCCGCGAGTCCGGCGTCGGCTGGACCATCCTGCACCCGAACTGGTTCGCGCAGAACTTCAGCGAAGGCCCGTGGGTGCAAGGGATCCGCGACGGCGTCCTGAGCCTGCCGGCCGGGGACGGAGGCGCGCCGTTCGTCGACGCCGAGGACATCGCGGAGGTCGCCGCGGCGGCGTTGACGGACGACCGGCACCACGGCGAGGTCTACGAGCTGACCGGCCCGCGGACGGTGGCTTTCTGGGAGGCGGTGAGCCTGATCGCCCGGGCCGCCGGACGGAAGATCGGCTACGAAGCCGTCGCCCCCGAGGCGTTCGTCGAGCGGCAAACCGCTTACGGCGTACCGGAAAACGTGGCGCGCCTGCTCACGGGCCTGCTGGCGGACCTGCGCGACGGCCGGGGCGCCGACCTCGGGGACGGCGTCGAGCGCGCGCTCGGCCGGCGGGCCCGGTCGTTCGAGGACTTCGCCGCTGCGACCGCGTGGGCCTGACGGGGTTGAGGAAGGACGCGCTGATCCTGTCGTTCGCGACTGTCGGCATCAGCTTCTTCTTCCGGCCGATCGGCGTGCGTGACGGTCAGCTGAGCCGCGTGATCGTCAACCGCAGGGAGCCGCGGTTGCTCGAATACCCGAGCCAGCTGTCGTTGGCGTACGCGTAGAAGTAGCCGGGCTTCTCGACGACCCACTTCTCCAGCCGGCTGCCGATCGGGAAGGCCTCGTACGGCTGCTGCACGTCGTGGACGTCGAGGTCCCGGGCCGCCACCGTGCCGATCAGTGCCATCCACTTCGCGTCTTCGCAGCGGCGGCCGCCGAACGAGCGGGCGTCGGCGTCGTTGAGCCGGGCGAGCTGGGTCTGGAGCCAGGCCGACGTCGTCGCGAGCGCGTGCAGCACGTCCTGGAAGTCCAGCCGGGCGTCCGCCTCGGTGCCGTCCGGGTGGTGGGCGATCTTCCCGTTGAGCCAGGTGCCCTCGGTGCTGAACTCGTACTCGCCGGGCTCGAGGTGGATACCCGTCCAGTTCCACGGCTTCCCGGCGTAGACGTCGACCGTCGCCGACTCGCCGGCGGCCAGGCGGCGCCCGTCGCGGTAGGGGCCGGTGGTGATCGGCGGCGTCGCCTGCCGGTCGACCGCGGACGGCGAGACGTCGGCGGAACCGGGGGTGATGAACGGGAAGGCGCGCGGCGCCGGGCACAGGACCGTGTACACGCTGTGGAGCGAGTTGTGCAGCACGTCCCGGGCGTCCGGCGCGATCTGCTTGTACATCGCGTCGTCGAAGACCAGGTCCGGGACGACCGCGCGGCATTCGTCGATCATCCACTGCAGTGCCGCGTCGGACAGGCCGGTGCGGTCGTGGCCGCCGCCGACGTCGCAGTGGTCGCCGGGGAACCAGACCTGCTTGGCTGTGCGTCCGTCGCGCACCTCGTGCAGGTTCGACCACAGGGTCGGCATGAACGGGCCGCGCATCTCGTCGATGGCCAGGGCTTGGCGGGCGTGCTTGACGTGCTCGCCGAGCTTCGTGTCGTGGAACCGGGGGAGGTGCCCGACGTGGTCCTCGACGAGCTTCAGCGGGCCGAGCCAGTCCGGGATGCCGAGCGAGCCGACGGTGTCCCAGACGCCGAGGAACTCGATCGGGACCGGGACGGCCGCCTCGCCGGCGCCGGACCGGTAGACGGTGGCGAAGAGCCGGTCGACCTCGGCCCAGAACTCCGTGGACCCGGCGGTCTTGAGGTCCGCGGGCAGGCCGCACCGGCTGATCATGCCGCCGAGGCTGCGGACGGTGAACGCCCCGCGGCTGAACCCGAAGAGGTGGATCGCGTCGCCGGGGGAGTAGGTGCGCGCGAGCCAGCCGTAGGCGCTCTTGATGTTCTCCGAGAGGCCTTTGCCGACGAGCCCGCCTTCGAGGTGGTCGAGCAGCCCGGGCCCGGTGCCGACGCCGGGGTGGTAGTACCGCGGCTGGGTGCCGAGGTCGGCGACGGTGTGGTGGAGCCGCGCGACGTTCGTCGGCGACGGCCGGCCCAGCTGCTCCTGGTCCGGGGTGTTCCACGTGCCGTCGCAGCAGACGACCAGGTGCCGCCTGGTCGGTTCCGGCTCGCTCATCCGTCCACCTTCGCTCCACTCGGGATGTCCGAGGGTAGGAGACGGTGAGCGGCCGCGGAGATACGGCCCGGTCGCCCGCCCGGCGGCTATGCTCCGGAACCGTGCCGGAAACGCGCCTCGACCTCGACCGGATCCGGGCCGCCCGGCGCGTGATCGACCCGGTCTTCCTCGACAGCCCGCTCTACCGCTGCGAAGCACTGGAACGCGCACTCGGGTGCCGGGTGAGCATCAAGCTCGAAACCGCCAATCCCGTGCGCAGCTTCAAAGGCCGGGGTACCGAGCTCGTCGTCGACGGTCTCGTCGGGCAGGCCGCCGTGTGCGCCAGCGCGGGCAACCTCGGCCAGGCTCTCGCCCTCTCCGGACGGTCCCGCGGCATCGACGTCACGGTCGTGGCGTCGCGGTTCGCGCCCGCGTTCAAGCTCGACCGCATCCGGGCCCTCGGCGCCGGACTGGAGCTGGTGGACGGCGACTTCGAGCTGGCCCGCGAACGGGCCGTGGCGCTGGCGAAGGAGCGCGGCGTCCGGCTGGTCGAGGACAGCCTGGACGTCGAGACCTGCGAGGGCGCGGCGACGATCGGCCTCGAACTGCTGGACGCGGGGCCGTTCGACGCGGTCCTCGTCGCCCTCGGTGGCGGGGCGCTGGCCACCGGGATCGGGCACGTCCTGAAGTCCTGCGCCCCGGGCACGGAGGTGCTCACCGTCCAGCCGGCGGGCGCACCGGCGATGACCCTGTCCTGGCGCGAGCGGCGCGTCGTCACGACGGAGTCGGCCGACACGATCGCCGACGGCGTCGCGGGCCGGTTCCCCATCCCGGAGGTCCTCGAAGACCTCGTCGCCGTGGCCGATGACGCCGTCCTGGTGCGGGAGTCGTCGATCATCGCCGGGATGCGGCTGTTCCTGGAGCACGCGGGCCTGGTGGTGGAGCCGTCGGCGGCCCTCGGCCTCGCGGCGATCCTCGAGGACCGTGACCGGTTCGCGGGGCGGCACGTGGTGACGATCGTCTGCGGCAGCAACGTCGACATGGCCGCGTACCGGCGGTGGCTCGGCCTTTAGCACCCTGCTCGCGGTCCGGCATGGCATCATGACCCTGGCCCGATCGGCAAACCGAACGGAGACGGGGCTCGATGGACGCTTTACCGAACGGCGGGACGCCCGTGGCCGAGCCGTCGATCCGCGACATGCTCGCCGTCAACCTGCGGGCCGCGCGGGCGGCGCGGGGCCTGTCGCTGTCCGAGCTCTCGCGGCGGTCCGGGATCGGCAAGGCCACTCTCTCGCAGCTGGAAGCCGGCACCGGCAACCCGACCATCGAGACCGTCTTCAGCCTGTCGCGCGCCCTGGAAGTGGCCATCTCCGACCTGCTCGACCACCGGCCCCGCGGCGGGCTGACGGTCGTGCGCGGCGCCGACGTCGAAGTGCTCCGCGGCGAGGGCATCGACCTGCGGCCACTGCGCCGGATCGAGGCCGAGAGCAGCGTGTTCGAGGTCTACGACCAGGTCGTCCGCGGGGACGCGCCGCAACGGTCGCAGGGGCACGTCGGGGTCGAGCACACGATCGTCCAGACCGGCGGGCTGCGCGTCGAGGTCGGCGGGCGGACCGTCGACCTCGGGCCGGGGGACTACGTCGCCTTCGACGCCCGCGAGCCGCACAGCTACACCGCGCTCACCGCCCCCGTGCACTCGGTGCTGCTGCTGCAGTTCGGCGCCGACGAACGCCTCGACGGACGGCCGCACCCCGTCCTGCGGGATTGACACCTCCGTCTCGGGAGACTTAACCTCCGATCGTTCGCTTTACCGAACACCGGAGGGTCGATGGACCGAACGCGGGCGGTGGTGATCGGGGCCGGCGTCGTCGGGGCGGCGTGCGCCCGGGAGCTGAGCCTCGCCGGGTTCGACGTCGTGGTCCTCGACCGCGGCCGGCCCGCGGGCGGCACCACCTCGCACGGCGAAGGCAACCTTCTCGTCTCGGACAAGGGGCCGGGCGCGGAGCTCCGGCTCGCGCAGCTCTCGGCGCGGCTGTGGCCCGAAATCGCGGCCGAACTCGGCGACGCCTGCGAGTTCGACCCCAAGGGCGGCATCGTCGTGGCCACCACCGAAGCCGGCGCCCACGCGCTGAAGGCGTTCGCCGCCGAGCAGACCGCGGCCGGCGTGCGCACCGAACCACTGTCCACAGTGGAGCTGGCGGCGGCCGAACCCGCGTTGACCCGCGAGGTGACGGCCGCGGTCCACT
Organism: Amycolatopsis sp. NPDC114505; assembly: GCF_055633615.1. NCBI lineage: Bacteria > Bacillati > Actinomycetota > Actinomycetes > Pseudonocardiales > Pseudonocardiaceae > Amycolatopsis > Amycolatopsis sp. NPDC114505. Next base: position 1,699,114 of record NZ_JBVKDV010000002.1, read on the forward strand.
ACCCGGAGGACGCGCAGGTCCAGCCGGCCGGCGCGACGCTGGCCCTGCTCGGCTCGGCCCTCGCGCACGGCGCCCGCCTGCGCGTCGACACAGAGGTCGTCGGCGCCGTCGTCCGCGGTGGGCGGATCACCGGGGTCCGGGTACCCGGCGAGGTCGTCGACGCCGACGTCGTGGTGAACGCGGCGGGCCCGTGGGCGGGCGAGGTCTCGGCGCGCCTGGGTGCCCCGATCGCGGTCCGCCCCCGGCGCGGCGAGGTGCTGGTGACCACGCCGATGCCGGGAGTGGTGCGGCACAAGGTGTACGACGCGGACTACGTCGGCGCGGTCGGCTCCGGCGACGGCGAGCTGCAGACGTCGGCGGTCGTGGAGTCGACGTGGGGCGGCACGATCCTGATCGGCTCGTCCCGCCGCCGGGTGGGTTTCGACGACACGATCGTGCCGGACGTGCTGAGCGCGATCGCGGCGAAGGCGGTGCGGCTGTTCCCGTCGCTGGCCGACGCCGCGGTGATGCGCGCGTACGGCGGGTTCCGGCCCTATGTGGACGATCACCTCCCGGTCCTGGGCGAGGACCCGAGGCTGGGAAACCTGTGGCACGCAACGGGACACGAAGGTGCGGGCATCGGCCTGAGCGTCGGCACGGCGCGGCTCCTGCGCGAGCTGCTGACCGGGGCGCCGCCGTCGATGCCGGTGGAAGAGTTCACTGTGGACCGTCCGGCGGTGGTCGCGTGATCGAGATCAGCGTCGACGGCGAGCCGGTGCGGGGCATCGAGGGACAGACGGTGGCCGGCGTGCTCCTGGCAGCCGGACGGATGTCGTGGCGCACGACGCGTTCCGGGGCCCCGCGCGGGGTGTTCTGCGGGATCGGGGCGTGCTTCGACTGCGTGCTGACGGTGAACGGCGTGCCCGATGTGCGCGCCTGCCGCCGCCGCGCGGCCGATGGAGACGAGATCCGCACCCAGTCCCGGCAGGAGGAAGCATGACGCGGGTGGTGATCGTCGGAGCGGGCCCCGCGGGGCTGGCGGCCGCGGAAGCCGCACTGCGGGCGGGGGCCGAGGTGACGGTCCTGGATCAGTCGGACACCCCGGGCGGTCAGTACCACCGGACGTTGTTCGGGGAACGGCGGCCAGACTTCGAGCGGCTGCTGGCGCGGTGCGAGTGGTGGCCGGAAAGCACGGTCTGGGCGCTGCACGAACGACGGATCCACGTCCTACGCGGCCCGGCAGACGGCTCGGCCCGCGAACGCCGCACCCTCGAACCCGACGCCCTCATCCTCGCCACCGGCGCGCACGACCGCACCCTCCCGTTCCCCGGCTGGCAGCTCCCCGGCGTCTACACCGCCGGTGCCGCGCAGGCACTGGCCAAAGGCGAGCGGGTCGCCGTCGGGCGGCGGGTGCTCGTTGCCGGGGCCGGACCCTTCCTGCTGCCCGTCGCCGAGTCGCTGCTCCACGTTGGCGCCGAGGTCGTCGCCGTGCTCGAAGCCAACCCCGTCACGACCGTCCTCAAAGGATGGGGCCTCCACCCGCGCAAGACCGGCGAACTCGCCCGCTACGCCGCCACCCTCGCCCGCCACCGCGTCCCGTTCCACCTGGGCCGCACCGTCGTCGAAGCTCGCGGAGACGACCGGGTACGCGAAGTCGTCACGGCCCGGGTTCGCGCGGACTGGTCGGTCGTCCCCGGCACCGAACGCACCTACGCGGTCGACGCCGTCTGCGTCGGGCACGGCTTCGTTCCGCAACCCGAACTCGCCGTCGCCGCCGGGTGTGTTCTCGATGGGGGGTTCGTCCGCACCGACCAGCACCAACGGACCAGCGTCGCAACCATCTTCGCCGCCGGGGAGATCACCGGGATCGGGGGTGCCGACGCCGCACGCGCGGAAGGTGCCGTCGCCGGTTGTGCCGCCGCCGGGGGTACGCCGAGCCGGGAGCTGCTCCGCGAACGTGACCGTACCCGGGCCTTCGCGCGGCGGCTGCGCAACGCTCACCCGATCGGCGCCGCCTGGTCCGGCTGGCTGCGGGACGACACCATCGTCTGCCGCTGCGAGGAAACCACCTACGGCGACCTGAAGACCGCCGTCGCCGACCCCGTCATGCCGGGGCCGCACGCACTCAAGCTCGGCACCCGGGCCGGGCTCGGTCCGTGCCAGGGCCGGATGTGCGGGCCCACCGTCGCCGACCTGTGCGGGGGCGCCGAACGTCACCACCGTCCGATCGCCCAGCCGATCCGCCTGGGCGAGCTCGCCGACCCGAAGGAGACCCGAGCATGAGCACCCGCGACCTCGGCGGCGTGGTCGTCGCCGCCGCGCTGCCGTACAAGACCGACGACACCGCGCCCGCCGGCCTCGCCGTCGACTACGACGCCTACGCCGAGCACTGCCGCTGGCTCGTCGAAAACGGCTGCCGTGGCGTCGGCCCGAACGGTTCCCTCGGCGAGTACTCCTCGCTCACCGACGACGAACGCCGCCGCGTCGCCCGGACCGCGATCGAGGCCGTCGGCGTAAACGGGATCGTCGTCGTCGGCGTCCACGGACCCGGCGCGCACCAAGCCAAGCAGTGGGCCGAAGCGGCCGCCGAAGACGGTGCGCACGGCGTCCTCTGCCTGCCGCCGACGCTCTACCGCGCCAACCCCCGCGAGGTCATCGCCCACTTCGAAGCCGTCGCGTCGGTCGGGCTGCCGGTGATGGTCTACAACAACCCCTTCGACACCAAGGTCGACCTCACGCCCGACCTGCTCGCCGAGATCGCGCAGATCGACAATGTCGTGGCCGTCAAGGAGTTCTCCGGCGACGTCCGGCGCGTGCTGGAGATCCGCGAACGGGCGCCGGAGCTGGCCGTGATCAGCGGCGCGGACGACGTCGTCCTGGAGAGCCTGCTGATGGGCGCGACCGGCTGGTTCGCCGGGTTCCCGAACGTCTTCCCGGCCGAGTCGGCGCGCCTGTTCGAGCTGGCCACGGCGGGCAAGCTCGACGAGGCCCGCGCGCTGTACGAGCCGCTGGTGGCCGCGTTCCGCTGGGACTCGCGCACCGAGTTCGTCCAGGCCATCAAGCTGGGGATGGACATGGTCGGGCGGTACGGCGGCCCGTGCCGGCCGCCGCGGGGACCGCTCTCGGACGTCCAGCGCGAGCAGGTCCGCGCCGACATGGGCCGCGCGCTGGCTTCGCTGGGGGTGGCGTAGGTGCGGTCCTCACGCGCGATCACGGCCGTCGACTCGCACACCGAGGGCATGCCGACGCGGGTGGTGACCGGCGGCGTCGGCCCGATCCCCGGCGCGACGATGGCCGAGCGCCGCCGGTACTTCATGGAGCACCTGGACCACATCCGGCAGTTCCTGATGCACGAGCCGCGCGGGCACTCGGCGATGAGCGGCGCGATCCTGCAGCCGCCGCTGCGCGACGACGCCGACTGGGGTGTCGTGTACATCGAGGTGTCCGGCTGCCTGCCGATGTGCGGCCACGGCACCATCGGCGTCGCGACGGTGCTGGTCGAGACCGGCATGGTCGAGGTGACCGAGCCGACGACCGTGGTGCGCCTGGACACCCCGGCCGGGCTCGTGCACGCGGAGGTCACCGTCCGCGACGGGCGGGCCGAACGGGTCAAGCTCCGCAACGTCGCGTCGTTCCTCGCCGAGCGCGACGCCGTCGTGGACGTCCCCGGCCTCGGCGAGGTCCGCTACGACCTGGCGTACGGCGGGAACTTCTACGCCATCCTCGAACTGTCCCAAGTGGACATCCCGTTCGAACGGTCCGAAAAGGACCGGATACTGAGCGCGGGCTTGGACATCATGGCCGCGATCAACGAGCAGCGCCCGCCGAAGCACCCCGCCGACCCGCTGATCGGCGGCTGCAAGCACGTCCAGTTCCTCGCCCCGGGCTCGGACGCCCGGAAGTCGCGGAACGCGATGGCCATCCACCCGGGCTGGTTCGACCGCTCGCCCTGCGGAACCGGCACGTCCGCCCGGATGGCCCAGCTGCACGCGCGGGGCGAGCTGCCGCTGCACACGCCGTTCGAGAACAGTTCGTTCATCGGCACGACGTTCACCGGCGAGCTGGTGGGGGAGACGGAGGTGGGCGGGGTGCCGGCGGTGATCCCCGAGTTCTCGGGCCGGGCGTGGATCACCGGCACGGCCACCTACCTCCTCGACCCGGACGACCCCTTCCCGACCGGGTTCGTCCTCTGATCCCGTGTGCGCGGATGGTCGACACGCGTGATCCGAGGGTCGACACGCGTGACGGGGAGGTCGACACGGGGGCTTGCCCGGCGGATGTCGTGTCGACCCTTCAATCACGCGTGTCGACCGCTCGATCACGTGGGCAGGCCAGGGCGTTGACGAGGCGTTGCTTCTCCGCGTGGTCGACGGACTCCGACACGTCGGTCACGCGCGCCGAGGAGAACTCGGTTTCAGCACCAGCATGAACGCCGTCACGGTCACGCGTACGCACCCGCTTCGATGTCCTCGACCAGCGTCGGCCCGGACGGGGTCCAGCCGAGCAGCTCGCGGGTGTGCGCGTTCGACGCGGACATGTCCAGGCCGAAGAACCGGCCGATGAACCCGAAGTGCTCGACGGCGTTCTCCGGCGGGACCGAAACCACCGGCAGGTCGAACGCCCGCCCGATCGCCTCGGCGATTTCCCGGGTCGTTACGGCTTCTTCGGCGACGGCGTGCACCCGCGAACCGGCGGGTGCGGCTTCGACCGCGAGCCGGACGAGCTGAGCCGCGGCCGGGCGGTGGACCGCGGCCCACGCCGCGTCGCCGTCGCCGAGGTACGCCGACACGCCGTGCCGGCGGGCCGCCGCGGTGAGGGACGCCAGGAACCCGGGGTCGCCGGCGCCGTGCACCGACGGCGCGAAGCGGACGCTGACCACCCGGACGCCCTTCGCGACGTACTCGAGGGCGAGGTTCTCGCCGCCGCCGCGCATCGAGTCCGGGCCGACCGCCGGGGACACGTCGGTCTCGACCGCGGGCCGGCCCTGGACCAGGCCCGCGAGCGCGCCGGCCAGCACGAACGGCCGGTCGGTGCCGGCGAGCGCGCCCGCCATCGTCTCGATGGCCGCCCGTTCGGTCCGGTTGTTCTCCGCCGGGTTGCCCCAGTCGTGCTTGTTGCCCAGGTGGACGACGGCGTGGGCGTCGATCGCGCCGTCGCGGAGACCGTCGAGGTCGTCGAGGTCGCCGCGCCGGACCCGGGCGCCCGCCTGGGCGAGCTTGAGGGCCGCGGCGTCCGAGCGGGCGAGGCCGGTGACCTCGTGCCCGGCGCCGAGCAGGTCGCCGACGACGGCCGTGCCGATCCACCCGGTCGCTCCGGTGACGAACACGTGCATGGTGCTGCTCCTTCTTCGGATTGCTCGGTACGAGTACGAAGTTAGGAGCCGCGGCGGTGTTCGTGCCACGCAACTTTGACAACTGACGATTGTGTCTAGCGCAAGCTGTGTTCGGCGTCGACACGGGTGGTCACGTCCGTCTCGACGATCGTCCGCGTCGCGTCCGCCGACGCGTACGTCCACAGGATGCGCATCGGCTCGGTGGCCGACGCGTTGCGAAACCGGTGCGGGGTGCCCGCGTCGACGTACGTCGTGTCGAACCGCTCCAGGTGGTGCTCGGTGCCGTCGATCTCCACGATCGCCGAGCCTTCGAGGATCACCACGCTCTCCGGGCAGTTGTGCGTGTGCAGCGGGATGCCCGCGCCGCCCTCGAAAAGCGTTGTGCCGTTGAGGAACACCCGCGCGCCGATCGCGCGGGTCACCAGTGGCACGGTGCTCGCGCCACCGCCGCGGTTGTGCGCGGGCAGCGACCCCGGGCGCAGCACGGCCGGCGGGAACGACGTCGACCCCGGGCCGCGCCACACGGTCTTGGTGTTGGTGAACTCGCGGATCCCCTCCGCGCCCAGTTCGCGGCCGTACCCGGACTTCTTGATGCCGCCGAACGGCAGCCGCGGGTCGGACGCGACCATGCCGTTGACGAAGACCGCGCCGGCCTCGAACCGGCGCACCAGCACGGCGGCGCGGGACACATCGCGCGTCCACAACGCCGCGCCGAGGCCGAACTCCGTGCGGTTGGCCAGCGCGATCGCCGCGTCCGCGTCGGGCACCCGCGTGATCGCGGCGACCGGCCCGAACGTCTCCTCGTCGAACGCCGCCATGCCCGGCGTCACGTGGTCGAGCACCGTCGGCGGGTAGAAGTACCCGGGTCCGTCGGCCGGTTTTCCGCCCAGCAGAAGGGAAGCGCCCGCGTCGACGCTGCGGCGGACCTGGTCGTGCAGCGTCGCGCGCAGGTTCTCCCGCGCCAGCGGGCCGACCTCCAGCGCGGCGGCCGCGGCGGTGAACTCCCGGACGAACTCGTCGGCGACGGCCGCTTCGACGATGAACCGCTTGGCGTTGACGCAGCTCTGGCCGCCGTTGACGAACCGGGCCTTGACGGCGGTGGCCGCGGCGGCGGGCACGTCGGCGTCGGCCAGCACGACGAACGGGTCGGACCCGCCCAGCTCCAGGACCTGCTTCTTCAGCGCCGCCCCGGCTTGCGCGGCGATGATCGCGCCGACCTCCGTCGAGCCGGTGAAGGTGACGGCCGCGATCCGGTCGTCCGCGATGAGGCCCGCGACGGCGTCGGACTCCACCAGCAGCACCTGGACCAGCCCGTCGGGCGCCCCCGCCTCGCGTACGACGTCGGCGATGGCCAGCGCGCACTGCGGCACGTTGCCCGCGTGCTTGAGGACGATCCCGTTGCCCGCGGCGAGCGCGGGCGCGGCGAAGCGGAAGAACTGCCAGAACGGGTAGTTCCACGGCATCACGGCCAGCACCACGCCGAGCGGGTCGTGCACGACCACGCTGTCGGGCGGGATCGGCCGGTCGGCGAGGTAGGTGCCGGCCTGCCCGGCGTAGTGCTCGCACGTCACCGCGCACTTCTCGATCTCGGCTTCGGCCTCGCCGAGCGGCTTGCCCATCTCCGCGGTGATCAGCAGCGCGTACTTCTCCTTGCCCGCACGGAGAACGCGGGCCAGCTCCCGCAGCAGCCCCACCCGCTCGCCGACGTCGTAGGTGCGCCAGCGGGCCTGGGCGGCGGCGGCCGCGTCGAGCGCGGCTTCGACGTCCACAGTGGACTGCGGGGTGAACCGGGCCAGCTCGGTGCCGGTGGCCGGGTCGACGGACAGGATCATCGGGCGCTCACCTTCGTCAGTGCGTGGGCGACGGCCTCGGCGAACCCGGCCGTGCCGAGGGAGCCGCCGAGGTCGCGGGTGCGGGTGGCGGGGTCGTCGAGCGCGATGTCGACGGCCGCGGTGATCAGCTCGGCCGCCTTGACCAGGCCGGGGTGGTCGTCGCGGCGGCCGCGCCAGTCGAGCAGCATCGCCGCGGAGAGGATGAGCGACGTCGGGTTCGCGACGCCGAGCCCGGCGATGTCCGGCGCGGACCCGTGCTGGGCCTGCCCGACGCACAGGTCGTGGCCCGCGTTGACCGACCCGCCGAGGCCGAGGCCGCCGGACAGCTCGGACGCTTCGTCGGACAGGATGTCGCCGAACATGTTGGTGGTGACCAGGACGTCGAAGCGGTCCGGGGTGCGGATGAGCAGCGCGGCCGTGGCGTCGACGATCAGCTCCTCCAGTTCCACGTCCGGGTACCGCGAAGCGACCTTCCGGACCTCGCGCAGGAACAGCCCGTCGGACAGCTTGAGCACGTTGGCCTTGTGCACCGCGGTCACCTTGCGGCGGCGGCCGCGCGCCAGGTCGAACGCGGCCACGGCCACCCGCTCGGCCGCCTTCGCACTCACCTTGCGGACCGACAGCGCGAGATCGGGGTCGGGCATGAACTCGCCGGTGCCGGCGTGCATGTTGCGGTCGGAGTAGAAGCCTTCGGTGTTCTCGCGAACGATGACCAGGTCCATCGGGGCCCGCAGGACGCTCAGCTCCGGGCGCGAGCGGCACGGCCGGACGTTGGCGAACAGCTCGAACACCGTCCGCAGCTCGGCCGACGGGTTGATGCCGCCTTCGGCGCGCGGCGGGTACTCGTAGTGCGACACCGGGCCGAGCAGCACGCCGTCGACCTGCGGGATCCGGGTCATCACGTCGGACGGCAAGGTGGTGCCTTCGGCCGCCAGGGACGCCAGCCCGATGTCCCGGCGCTCGAACTCCAAACCGAGGCCCAGGAGGCGGTCGGCGGCGGCGAGGACGTCGAGGGTGGCGGCGGTGATTTCGGGGCCGATGCCGTCGCCCGGCAGGACGAGGATCTTCATGGGTGGTGCCCTTCGGTGGGGAGCAGCGCGGCGAGGTGGGGCCGCATCCGCTCGGCGATGAGGCGGTAGCCCTCGGCGTCGGGGTGCAGGCCGTCGGCGAGGAGCCCGGCGTCGGCCGGGCCGAGGAGCGACGGGCCGTCGACGACGGGCAGCCCGTGGGCGGCCTTCGCGACCTCGGCCCGCACGTCGGCGAGGGTCAGCCCGAGCGCGTTGGGCTGCTGCTCGCGCTCGGGGGCGTGCAGGGGAGTGGTGAGCAGGATCGGGGTGTCCGGGTGGCCGTCGCGGATCGTGTGGACGAACCCTTCGAGCGCGGGCCCGAGCGAGCGCGCGGAGAACGACGCGGCGCCGTGGATGTTGACGCCGACGCACAGGCTGATGACGTCCGCCTCGGTGTCGCGGATGTACCGCGCCACCGCGGGATCGAGGTGGCATTCGCCCGCGAAACCCAGGCAGCGCACCGACCAGCCGAGCTCGGTCGCCACCAGGGCGGGCCAGGTCTCGGACGGCCCGGCGGCGAGCCGGCACTGCGTGATCGAGCTGCCGTACGCGATCCAGCGCGGGCCTTCCGGCACCTGCGTCACTTCGCCGCTCAGCCGGAGTTCGCCGAGGCTGATGTGGCTCGACTGCGGCAGCCAGATCCGCACGCGCTTGCGTCCGGCGGGCAGGTCGCCGACGTGGACGGCGTGCGAGCGGCTGACCAGTTCGCCGTCGACCACCACGTCGATGAACCCGGTGGTCTCCACGTCCCAGTCGAACCCGCGGGCGTCGGTGTCGAACTCCAGCCGCACCCCGGCGGGCATCCGCGCGACCTCGTCGAGCCGCGGGTGCAGCGATCCGGCGGGCAGCCGGCGGGGGACGAACCGGCCGTCCTCCTCGACGAGTTCCGCGTGGCCGCGCAGGAACTCCTTCACGAGCCCAGCTCTTCGGCGAGCTGCGTGACGGCGTGGCGCAGGTCGTCTTCGTCGATCACCAGCGGTGGCGCGAGGCGGATCGTCGAGCCGTGGGCGTCCTTCGCCAGCACGCCCCGCCGGAGCAGCCCTTCGCACACGTCGCGGCCGCTGCGGCCGACGACGTCGACCCCGGCCCAGAGGCCGAGCGTCCGCACTTCCCGGACGTTCGGCAGCCCGGTGAGGAGCCCGGCGAAGACCGTGCCCAGCTCGGCGGCCCGGTGCTGGGGTTCGCCGGTCGCGAGCTTGCGGACCACGGCCGTGCCGATGGCACAGGCCAGCGGGTTGCCGCCGAACGTGCTGCCGTGCTGGCCCGGCCGCAGGACACCGAGCACGTCCCGGCGCGACACCACGGCAGACAGCGGGACGAGGCCGCCGCCGAGCGCCTTGCCGAGCAGGTAGACGTCCGGCACGACGCCGAAGTGCTCGCAGGCGAACGTGCGCCCGGTCCGGCCGAGCCCGGACTGGATCTCGTCGGCGATCATCAGGACGTCGTGCGCGGTGCAGGCTTCGCGGACGGCGGCGAGGTAGCCGGGCGGGGGCAGGAGCACGCCCGCTTCCCCTTGCACCGGCTCGATCAGCACCGCGACGGTGTCCTCGGTGACGGCCGCGCGCAAGGCGTCGGCGTCGCCGAACGGGACCGTGTCGAACCCCGGTGTGAACGGGCCGAAGTCCGCGGTGGCGACCGGGTCGTCGGAGAAACTGACGATCGTCGTCGTGCGGCCGTGGAAGTTGCCGCCCGCCACGACGATCCGGGCGCGTCCGGCCGGCACGCCCTTGACCGTGTAGCCCCACTTGCGGGCGACCTTGATCGCCGTCTCGACGGCTTCGGCGCCGGTGTTCATCGGCAACACCATGTCCATGCTCGCCAGCGCGGCCAGCTCTTCGCTGAAGGTGCCCAGCCGGTCGTGGTGGAACGCGCGGCTGGTCAGCGTGAGCCGGTCCAGCTGCTCGTGGGCCACCGACAGGAGCTCCTTGTCGCCGTGGCCGAAGTTCAGGGCGCTGTAGCCGGCGAGCAGGTCCAGGTAACGCCGGCCCTCCACGTCGGTGACCCAGGCACCGTGTCCTTCGGCCAGCACGACCGGCAGCGGGTGGTAGTTGCGGGCGGTACCGGCCTCGACGCGGCTGATCTCGTCGGTCGTCGCGCTCACGGGCTCTCTTTCCTGGTGCGGCGGGTGGTTCGGGTCTGGCTGAGCTCGGACCGCAAGCCGGTCAGCAGCTCGGCGCGTTCGGTGGCGCGGCTTTCGTCCCGCGCGCGCACCGCGAGCACGAGGGCGTCGGTGAGCACCTGGGACGGCAGGCCTTCGCCGGTGGATCCGGTGGTGCTGTCCACGGCGAACAGCGAGACGTGCACGCGGTCGGCGTACACGGGCACGAGGGAGTCGGAGATCAGCACGGCCCGCGCGCCGACGGCGGCGGCGTGGTCGAGCACGATCTCCAGCTCGGCGAGCAGCCGGCTGGGGGAGTACAGCACGACCACGTCGCCCTGGCCGAGCTCGAGGAGGTCGTCGGCCAGGCGGAAGCCGGTGGCCCCGCTGACCCGGGCGCGCCGGCCGATCCGGCGCAGCCGCAGGGCCAGGTAGGCGGCGACCGACTCGGACGGCCCGATGCCGAACGCGAGCACGTCGCGGGCGCCGGCCAGGGCGGCGACCGCCGTGCCGAACGCCTCCTCGGTGGTGAGCCGCCAGGTGTCCGCGAGCCGCTGCGCCGCCTCGGTGAACACCCGGTCGAGCAGGGCGGCGGTGGCCGAGACCCGCTCGTCCGGACTCCCGGGCGGGGGCGCCGGGCTCGTGGCCCGCACCACCTGCCGGGTCAGGCTGTGCCGCAGCTCCAGCAGGCCGGCGTAGCCCAGCGAGCGGGCCGTCCGGACGACGGTCGCGTCGCTGGTGCCGGCGGCCGCCGCGATCTGCTCGGCGGTGGCGAAGATGGCCTCGCGGCTGTGGGTGCGCAGGTACTCCGCGACCTTCCGCTCCGCCTTCGACATCATCGCCAGCCGGCCGGTGATCCGGTCCTGCAGCGACAGCTCTGTAGTGTCCATGTCAGTCATTGACTTCCCTGTAGGAATGACTACATAGTAGCGCATCAGTCATTCGCTGCAAGGTTTGTAATAGCCATTACATCCGCCGGAGGAGTCGCCCGTGCCGACCGTGCCCCTGCTGGAGCTCAGCGGACCACCCGCCGAACGCGGCCGCCACCACGGTGAGGCCGCGCGGGCGGAGATCGCCCGCTCGCTCGACCACTACCGGCGCTCGTTCGCCCTCAAGCCCGGCCTGGCCTGGGCCGACGTGGTCTCCCGGGTCGGCCCGTGGCGCACGCTCGTGGCCGCCCACGCGCCGGACCTCCTGGCGGAGATGGACGGCATCGCGGCGGGTGCCGGCGTGCACCCGGACGAGGTGCTCGCGCTCAACGCGCGCGGCGAGATCGCGCGCAACCACCTCAGCGGCTTCACCGAGATGGACGGCTGTTCGTCGTTCGCGCTGCTGCCCGAAGCGACCGGTGACGGCCACGTCTACTGTGGACAGAACTGGGACTGGCGGGCGGAGACCGAGGCCACGACCGTGCTGATCCGGATCGTGCAGCCGCCCAAGCCGACCGTGATCATGCAGGTGGAGGCGGGGCAGGTCGGCCGCCACGGCGTCAACTCGGCGGGCCTCGCGCTCAACGCCAACGGCCTCGACGGCGCGTTCGGCACTCCGCCCGGCCTGCCGCAACCGGTGCTGCGCCGCCTGATCCTCGACAGCCCGACCCTGCGCGACGCGTTGCGCGTGCCGTTCGCGAACCCTCAGCACATCGCCACGAACCTGCTGTTCACCCACCGCGACGGGTTCGCCGTGGACCTGGAGACCACGCCGCTCGACCACCGCTGGGGATACGCGTCGGACGGCGTCCTGGTGCACGGCAACCACTACCAGTACGGCATCCCGCCGGCGCTGGCCGGGCGGTACCGGCCGGCCGCGGTCGACTCGCTCTACCGCGTCCCGGTCATCGAACGCGGGCTCGCGCGGGCGGTGGACGCCACGGACTCGGCGGGCGTGCGCAAGGTCGTGCAGGAGACCATGAGCGACCACTTCGGGCACCCGCACGGGGTGTGCGCGCACCCGCGTGACGACGATCCGGACGTGCGCCGCTACAAGACGACCATGAGCAGCCTGGTCGACCTCACCGCGGGGGAGTACCGGGTGCTGCGCGGGAACCCGTGCGAGGGCGAATACGAGGTGCTGCCGTGGCACATCGCCGACGGTCCCGGCGGGTCATGAGCCGGTTTCGACGTGGTCGAGGACGCCGAGCGCGTCCGGGACGAGGACGGCGGCGGAGTAGTAGGCGCTGACCAGGTAGGACGTCACGGCCCGGTCGCTGATGCCCATGAACCGGACGTTGAGTCCCGGCTGGTACTGGTCCGGGAGTTCCTTGGGGCGCAACCCGATGACTCCGGCGTCGTCTTCGCCGGTGCGCATGGCGAGGATCGACGTCGTGCCGGTGTCGGTGACCGGGATCTTGTCGCACGGCAGGATCGGGACCCCGCGCCAGGTGTGGACGCGTTTGCCGTCGAGGACGCCCGTGTCGGGGTAGACGCGGGCCCGCGTGCATTCGCGGCCGAACGCGGCGATGGCGCGCGGGTGGGCGAGGAAGAACTTCGTCTTGCGACGGCGGCAAAGCAGGTCGTCGAGGTCCAGTGGCGTCGGTGGCCCGGTGCGGGTGGTGAGGCGCTGCTTGAGATCGGTGTTGTGGAGCAGGCCGAAGTCGGTGTTGTTGACGAGTTCGTGTTCCTGACGTTCCCGCAACGCTTCCACGGTCAGCCGCAGCTGCTGTTCGAGCTGGTTCATCGGCTGGTTGTAGAGGTCGGTGACGCGGTTGTGCACCCGCAGGATCGTCTGGGCGACGGCGAGCTCGTATTCGCGTGGTGAAGGGTCGTAGTCGACGTACGTGCCGGAGAGGATCGGTTCGCCGTCGTGGCCGGCGGAGAGGTCGATGCTGGCTTCGCCCTTGGGGTTCTGCGGTTTCCGGGGTCGTCCGATGGCCTCGGCGACGTGAGCGCGGAGTGACTCGGACCGGCCGTTGAGGCGGGCGTAGGTTTCGGCGGGCAGAGCGAGCGCGATGACGTGGGTCGCGGCGCGGGCGGTGAAGCTCCACCGCGCGTCGTCGCGGGCGAGGAGTTCGGCGCCGAAGTGGTCGCCGTCGGTGGCGGTGCCGAGGGTGGTCTCGTCGCCGTATTCGCCGCGGCCGTGCCGGGTGACTTTGCCGTGGGCGACGAGGATCAGCGTGTCGACCGGCCGGCCCGCGGTGACGATCGTGTCGCCCGGCTCGTACTCACGTTGCTCGAAGGCTTCCGCGAGGGCGCTGAGGGCGTCCTCGTCGCCGAAGCCCCGCAACAGTTCGAGTTCGGTGAGCTCGGCGGGGACGACCTGGACGCGGGCGCCGGTGGTGTAGAAGGAGACTTTGCCGTCGCCGATGGTGTAGGTGAGGCGGCGGTTGACGCGGTAGCTGCCGCCCGGCACGTCGACCCAGGGCAGCTGGGAGAGCAGCCAGCGGGTGGTGATGCCGCGCATCTGCGGCAACGTCTTGGTGGTCGTGGTGAGTGTCCGCGCGGCCGTGACGCTCAGGGACAGCTGGAGCTCTTCCGTCACCGTCATCGGTGTCAGCCTTCTCGACCGAGTTCGGCGCTTTCGAGCACCGCGAGCGCGTCCGGGACCAGTACGGCGGCGGAGTAGTACGCCGACACGAGGTACGACATGATCGCCTGCTCCGAAAGTCCCATGAACCGGACGTTGAGCCCGGGCTGGTACTCGTCCGGCAACCCGGTCTGGTGCAAGCCGACCACGCCCTGGGCCTGTTCCCCGGTCCGCATCAGCAGGATCGAACTGGTGCGGGTCTCCGTCACCGGGATCTTGTTGCAGGGCAGGATCGGCACCCCGCGCCAGGCCGGGACGTGGTGGCCGCCGAAGTCGACGGCGTCGGGGTAGACACCGGCTTTGGTGCATTCCCGGCCGAACGCGGCGATCGTCTTCGGATGCGCCAGGAAGAACCCGGGGTCCTTCCACACCAACGCCAGCAGCTCATCCAGGTCGTCGGGGGTCGGTGGGCCGGTGCGGGTGGGGATGCGCTGGGCGAAGTCGGCGTTGTGCAGCAACCCGAAGTCGGTGTTGTTGACCAGTTCGTGTTCCTGGCGTTCCCGCAGCGCCTCGATGGTCAGCCGGAGCTGTTGTTCGATCTGGTTCATCGGCTGGTTGTAGAGATCCGCCACCCGCGAATGCACCCGCAGCACCGTCTGGGCGACCGACAGCTCGTACTCCCGCGGTTGGGCGTCGTAGTCGACGAACGTCCCGGGCAGCATCGGCTCCCCGTCGTGGCCGGAGGCGAGGGAGATTTCGGCTTCGCCGTGGTCGTTGCGGGCCGAGGCGCCGCCGGCGACGAACGCCTCGAGATGGGCTTGGAGGGTTTCTGACCGGGACCGTACGTCTTCGAAGACGTCGCGGGGCAGGGAGAGGACGGTGCAGGTGGTGACGGCTTTGGCGGTGAACTCCCAGATCCCGTCGTCGCGGATGAGGGCGGTTTCGCCGAAGTAGTCGCCGTCGGCCATCGTGCCGAGCACGGTCTGGTCGCCGTAGGCGCCGGTGCCGACCTTGGTGATCTTGCCGTGGGCGATGAGGAACACCTGGTCGGCGCGGGACCCGAACTCGACGAGGGTGTCGCCGGGGACGTATTCGTGCTGGGAGAACCGGGAGGCGAGTTCGGCGAGGACGTCTTCGTCGTCGTAGCCGCGCAGGGGGGCGAGTTCGCCGAGTTCGGGTGGGATGACGCGGACTTCGGCGCCGGTGGTGGTGAAGGTGACTCGTCCGTCGCCGACGGAGTAGGAGAGGCGGCGGTTGACGCGGTAGGCGCCGCCGGAGACCTCGACCCAGGGCAGGAGTTTGAGGAGCCAGCGGGAGGAGATGCCCTGCATCTGCGGGACCGACTTGGTCGTGGTGGCCAGGGTGCGGGCCGCGGCCCGTCCGAGGCTCTGCGGTGCCTGGTCGGTGTCCACCGGGTCGGTGACAGTCACAACGAGAACCACCCAATCATTCGAAGGTCAAGACTGGTAACGGGGATTGGTGGCGTGCCAGGTGAAGCCGCCGCCCATCCAGGAACGGACACCCACGAGGAACCGCTGCAGCTCCGGCGACGGCACCGCCATCAGCTCCCGGTGGCCGTCCTCGAACTCGTGGACGATCTTGTTGTGCAGCTCGACGGTGGCCTCGACCGCCTCCTCGACCGAACAGCCCCGGTCCGCGGCGATCTGCAGGACCATGTTGCAGACCGGCTTCTCGTCGGCGGCGTCCTTCGCCACCGAGTGCAGGTCGTTGACCAGCACCGACGCCGTCCCGGCCCGCATCATCGCCTCCCGCACGCGCGGGTCGTAATAGAAGGGCGCGGCCAGCTCGTAGCCGCCGACGGCGTCGACCAGGGTCATCGACGTGTAGAAGCTGTCGTGCTGGCGGGCCGCCAGGTACTCCCACGCGGGTGGGTAGCGGCCGGTGTGGCGCCACGCCGCGTAGGCGTCCCAGCTGACGAACATCGCGAACGTCGAGTAGCAGACCCGCTGGACCAGCACGGGGGAGCCGTGCCGGCCCAGGTGGTCGATCGCCGAGTGCAGCCCGACGAGGATCGGGTCCGCCCGCAGTGCTTCTTCGAGGGGCGCCGAGAACTCCCCGGCCGGCGCGACCGGGTCCATGGCCGCCATGACGAGCGCCAGGCGTGGCGGCAGTTCGGTCGGCGCCGCGCCCAGCGCGCTGTCGTCGGCGTAGAAGTCGTCGGCCGCCCACCAGACCGCGTTGAGCTGCGCCGCGACGAGCAGCCGGTCCGGGTCGTCGCAGTCGGGGTGGGCGAGCATCACCAGCCGGCCGAACCCGGCGTGGGCGATCTGGTCGAGGCCTTCGCCGGTGAAGCCGCAGTCCCCGGCCCACGCGACCAGCCGCCGGTCGACCTCCCCGGCGAGGGTGTCGTCGACGCGGCCCACGACCGGGCAGTACAGCGGTGTCGCGCTGCCGTCACCCCACGGCAGGTGGGCGTACGCCGGATCCTGCCCGGGCGCGGGCGCGAACTGGGTCGCGATCCGCGCCGCGGCCGTGCCGAGGCCGAACGGGCCCGCGAGCAGGCTCGCGGCACCCCCGTTCGTCCACTGTGGACACGCGGTCCCGGTCGTCATGGTGCTCTCCCTCGGCACGCCCGCCTCAGACGCGGTCGGCGGCGATGAGCAGGTAGTGGAAGCTGCCTTCGCGGTACGCGGTCAGGAACGGCTTCTCGACCCCGGTGGCGACCGAGGACCGCTCCCGCAGCTCCCAGTACGGGATCGTCGCGGCCGTCAGGTCGACGACGTTGATCGGGACGAACCCGTTGTCCGACAACGCCTTGAAGTAGTCGCCGCGGGCGTGGATGTTGCAGATGTAGTGCTGGTCGATCTGGCTCACCGCCCGCGACCGGCCGCCGGTGACGTCGTTGTAGCACCCGGTGATCGTGACGTACCGGCCGCCGGGCTTGAGCTGCCGCGCGTGCTCGGCGAACAGGTCGTGCAGGTCGACGTACATCGTGCTCTCGTTGTTCCAGATGCCCTGGAACACGCCGGACTCGAACCCGGTGTCGAGCATGTTCTTCAGGTGGTAGCGCACCGAACCGTCGATCCCGCGCCGGCGCACGTGCTCGTTGGCGAACCCGACCTGCTGCTCGGAGATGGAGATCCCGTCGACCTGACAGCCGAAGCGCTGGTGGGCCATGACGCTCGAGCCGCCCCGGCCGCAGCCGGCGTCGAGCAGCCGGTCGTGCGGCCCGATCGGCCCGAGGTGGTCGAGGAGGACGTCGGCCTGCGCGGTCTCGAGCCGGTGCATCTCGGCGATGATCGCCTGGTCGCGCCGGTCTTCGGGGGCGTCGAGGACGGCCGGGTCGTAGTCGCCGAGGCCGTAGTGGTGGTGGTAGAGACCGTCGACGTCGCCCAGCCGGAGGTTCACCGGGTCCTTTTCCGCGTTCCAGTAGTCGGCGACCGACTGCTGGTACGCGGTGCGGGTCACGGGCTGGTCGATAGCCGTCATCGAGAAACTCCTCGTTCGTTTTCCGGGAAGGGGCAAAGCCTTGGCGGGCAAGGCCCTGTCAGCCAAGGGAAAGCGCCGGGCGCCCGGCATTGTCCCCTCCCCACCGACGCTAGCGAGGAACGATTCACGCGGACAAGGAGCTTCACTCCCGCCGGCCGCGCCTTGCCCGCTTGGCCCAGCGGCACCCCTGCGCGCGGTGGTCCGCGACGCGCTCGACAGCCTCTTTCGGGACCGGCGGCGACTCGTTGGGATGACGCGGCGCGACCGTCGGTGTTCTAGGGGAGTGGCGCGCGGTTCTCGTCGAGCCCGGCGAGCAGATCACCGCGCCCGGCGACGCGGTCGAGGACGTCGTCGGCGGTGAACGTCAGGTGGTGCACGTGCCGGCACGCGCGGACCTCGGCCCACGTGACCGGTGTCGACACCGTCGGCCGGTCGCGGCCGCGCAGGGAGTACGGCGCGACCGTCGTCTTGGCCGGGTTGTTCTGGCTCCAGTCGATGAACACCCGTCCGCCGCGCTGCGCCTTGGCCATCACCGCGGTCACCGCGTCCGGCGTCTCCCGCGCGAGCTGCTGCGCGAGCCGCTTGGCGTAGGCCGACGGCGCCGCGGGGTCGTCGGTCCGGATGCCACAGTACAGCTGCATCCCCTTGGAGCCGGACGTCTTCGCGTACGGGGTCAGTCCGTCGGCGACGAGGACGTCGTGGAGGCGTTCGGCGACGCGGGCGCAGTCGACGATCGACGTCCCCGGCCCGGGGTCCAGGTCGAACACCAGCCGGTCGGGCGGCCGCCGCGTCGCGTCCGCCGTGACCGTCCACTGGGGAACGTGCAGTTCGAGGGCCGCGATGTTCGCCGCCCAGACCAGCGCGGGGAGGTCGTCGAGGAGCGGGTACTCGATGATGTCGCCGCCGCCGCGGGAACCCGTGCCGGCCAACCGGACCGTGCGCAGCCACGACGGGGCGCCCTTTGGGACGTTCTTGCCGAACCACTGCTCGCCGCCGACCCCGTCGGGGTAGCGGATGAACGTCACCGGCCGGCCGGCGAGGTGCGGCAGCAGGACGGCGGCGATCCGCGAGTAGTAGTTGATCACCTCGCCCTTGGTGAAGCCGTCCGCCGGGTACAGCACCTTGTCCAGATTGGACAGTGTGAGCTGCCGGTTTCCGGCCTGCACGGTGATCTTCCGGCTCACCGGCTCGGGTGCTGGCGGCGCGGGTGGTTCCGGTGGGGCGGCGCGCGGGGCCAGGACGTCGTCGGGCTTCTTGTCCGCCCGCAGGCCGCGCCAGGCGGTGTGGCGGACGCGGCCGGCGCGCGTGAACTGCCGGTAGACGATCTCGCCGACGAGCCGGGGTTCGACCCAGCGGGCGCGGACGGTGTCCTCGCGCGGCGGGGTCGTCACGAACGGGTGGGTGCGCCGCTCGAGCGGCTGCAGCTGGGCCATGAGGTCGGCGCGGGCGGCCTGGCTGAAGCCGGTGCCGACGTCGCCGATGTAGACGAGGTCGCCGGTGGCGGGGTCGTGGGCGCCGAGCAGGAGGCCGCCGAGGGTGCCGGTGAAGCTGCGCTGCCCGGGGCGCCAGCCGCAGACGATGACCTCCTGCGTGCGGATCAGCGGGTGCTTGAGCCAGGAGTCCGGCCGCTGCCCGGGCGCGTAGGCGGAGCTGCGCAGCTTCGCGACGACGCCTTCGTAGCCGGCGGACGCGGCGTGGGCGAGGAAGTCCGCCGGCGTGCGGCGGTCGGCGGCGAGCTCGTCGAAGGTGACGGCGCGGACCACCGAGACGCGGTAGGGATCGGGCATCGGCAGGCCGGCCAGCAGGCGGCGGCGTTCGTCGTACGGTTCTTTGGTCAGGTCACGGTCGCCCAGGCGCAGCAGGTCGAAGGCGAGGAAACGGACCGGGACGTCGTCGAACGTCATGCCCTTGGGTGCGCTCTGGTGCCGGACCCAGCGGCCGCGGCGTTCCTGCATGAGCTCGAAGTCGATCCGGCCGTCGTCGCCGTAGACGACGATCTCGCCGTCGAGGCAGGCGGCCTGCCCGAGGTCGAGCACCCCGGCGAGCTCCCGGAACTCCGCGGTGAAGTCGATGTTGTTGCGGCTGGTGAGGACGGTGGTGCCGTCGGGGGCGATCCGCATGGCGGCGCGGTAGCCGTCCAGTTTGTACTCGTAGGCCCATTCGGCGCCGCTGCGCAGCCGGCCGCCGTCGGCCTTGGCCAGCATCGGCTCGACCCACGCGGGGACGCGGGACGCGTCGTGAGCAGCCATGCCGGACCTCCGTCTGTGCTGTGCAGACGGTAACCCGTTCGGCCTAGTTCTGCTGGGTTTCCGCAGGTTGGCGGTGTATCAGGCCGGGAAGAAGTCCTCGACCGCGCGCCGGAGGGTGGCTCGCACCGTCTCCGCGTCGTCCAGCTCTCCGCCGTGTAGGGCGCCGTCGCGGAGGAGGACCAGGACCCGTGCCGCGTGGCTCGGTTCCGGGTGGCCCAGCGCCGCCGCTTCGCTGCGGAGCACCTCGAAGAACCACTGGCGGTGGTCGTCGATCACCCGGCGGACCTGGGAGTCGGCGTCGGGGTACTCCGCCGCCGCGTTGAGGAACTGGCAGCCGCGGAAGTCCTCGCCGCACGTCGCGTCGCCGACCACCGCCAGCGCCGCGGCGAGCGCTTCGCGAGGTGGCTTGCCCGCGCGGGCCGCGTCGACCGCCGCGCGGATCTGGCGGCTCGTCTCCGCGAGGTACGCCGCCACCAGGTCGTCCTTGGTGGGGTAGTGCCGGTAGAACGTCGCCCGCGTCACGGACGCCTCGCCGACCAGGCGTTCCACGCCGACCGCGTGGATGCCCTCCGCGTAGAACAGCCGCGACGCGGTCGCCAGCAGCCGGTCCTTCGGGTGCACCTCGGCAGACTTCATCCGGCCAGCATAGAGAAAGACTGGTCGTTCTGCCAGATCGGCTACGTCACATTGCCACGGCGTCCCCGGGCGGCCAGAGTAGAGAGACAGAAAGACCAGTCGTTCTCCCTGAGGAGCCAGTCATGAGCAAGCCCACCATCGTCCTGGTCCACGGCGCTTTCGCCGACTCGTCGAGCTGGACGGGCGTCGTCGCGAAGCTGCGGGAGCAGGGCTTCCCGGTCGTGGCGGTGGCGAACCCGCTGCGCGGCGTCGAGTCCGACGCGGCGTACGTGGCGGACGTCGTCAAGGGGGTCGAAGGCCCGGTGGTCCTCGCCGGCCACTCGTACGGCGGCGCGCTGATCACCCGCGCGGCGACCGAGACGCCGAACGTCCGCGCGCTGGTCTACATCGCCGCGTTCCAGCCGGACGCGGGCGAGAGCGTGTTCGAGCTGTCCGGCCGTTACCCGGGCGCCAAGCTCGGCCCGGAGACGACGAACGTCCTGGTCCACGACGGCGCGCCGGAGCTGTCGATCAAGCCGGCGGACTTCGCGGAGGTCTTCGCGGGCGACGTCCCGGCGGAGACCGCGGCGATCCTGGCGGTGACCCAGCGCCCGGTCGCACAGGCGGCGCTGGCGGCACCGTTCGAGGGCACACCGGCGTGGACGAAGCTCCCGTCGTGGACGCTGATCGCCAACCAGGACAACGCGATCCCCGCCGCGGCCCAGGAGTTCATGGCCGAGCGCGCGTCGTCGACGGTCCGCCGGATCGACGCGTCGCACGCAGTGGCGGTGTCCCAGCCGGCAGTGGTGGCCGAGGTGATCACGGCGGCGGCCGACGCCACGGAGTGAGTCACCGGGGCGGACCGGGCCGTCCCGGTCCGCCCCGGGTGACCTAGCCGACCGGTGGGAGGCCGGCGCGCGCTTCGCCGTACTCCCGCACGATCCGCGCCACGATCTCGGCCGCCGGCAGCACCGCGTCCACGAGCCCCGCGGACTGACCGGCCTCCACCTTCCCCTCCGTCACGTCGCCGTGCAGGGCGGCGTCCTTCAACGACGACGAAGAGAAAGTCTTGCGCCGCAACGACTCCTCCGCGCCCGAAGCCTCCAGGGAGAGCATCCGCGCGGTGAAGTCGTTGTCCAAGACCCGGATGACGCCGAGTCCGGCGCCGACCGTTCGCGTGCCGTCCACACCGGCCGAGAGCACCGCGTCCTTGTACGCCGGATGCACCGACGCCTCGGTACTCGCCAGGAACCGCGTGCCGAACTGGGCCGCGCCCGCGCCCAGGGCGAGCATTGCCGCCAGGCCGTAGCCGTCCGCGACGCCGCCCGAAGCGATCAGCGGCACCGAGACGGCCCGCGCCACCGCCCGCACCAGCACCGACGTCGCCACCATCGCGGGCGGCGGGTGCCCGCCGGCCTCGGCGCCGACGACCACCAGGCCGTCCACGCCGGCCGAGGCGGCCTTGAGAGCGTGCGGCACCCCGGCCACCACGTGCAGGCATCGCGTCCCGACGTCGTGAAACCGGGACAGGTACCGCTTCGGCCCGCCCTGCGAAGCGATCAACACCGGTGGCCGGTGGCGCAGGACCAGGTCGATCACCTCGTCGACGCCCGCGCGGTACAGCGGGAGGTTCACCGCCCACGGCCGGTCCGTTCCCGCCGCCATCTCTTCCAGCACGCGGGACAGGTCGGGCAGCCGCATCGGGCCCGCCGCCACCACGCCGAGACCGCCCGCGTTCGACACCGCCAGGGGCAGCGCCGAGCTCGACGACGCCCATGACATCCCGGCCTGCACGATCGGCAGGTCGATCCCCAGCAGCCGGGTCACCGGCGTGTCGATGCGCGTCACGCCTCCTCCAGCAGGGAACGCGCGTGGGCGGCCAGCCGGTTCTTCTGCACCTTCGAGCTCGCCGTCATCCCGATGCCCTCGAAACCCTCGACGATCCGCAGGTGCCGCGGCACCTTGAACCCCGCCATGCGGTCACGCGCCCAGCCCAGCAGCTCGGCCTCGGTGACCTCCGGCGACGTCAGCACGACGAACGCGAACGGCACCTCCACCAGCCGCGCGTCCGGGACGCCGACGACCGCCGCCTGCCGGACCAGCGGGTGCCGGTGCAGGGTGTCCTCGATGTCCGCCGGCGCCACGTTCTCGCCGCCGACGCGGATGATGTCCTTCGTCCGGCCGGTGAAGTGGAACCGCTCGGATTCGTCGAGCAGGCCGACGTCGCCGGTGGACAGCCAGCCGTCCGCGTCGATCGTCTCGGCCGTCTTCACCGGGTCGTCGAGGTAGCCGACCATCACGTTCCAGCCGCGCACCAGCACCGCGCCCGGCTCGCCGGGGCCGCAGTCGCGGTCGCCCTCGAACGCGCGGATCCGCACCTCGACCCCCGGCTGGACGGCCATCGCCCCGGACGCGCGGATGTCCGCGGGCTCCCACCACGCCGACTGCGCGACGTTCGGCGACGCCTCGGAAAGCCCATACCCCGCAACGCATTCGTGCGCGCCCAGCTCGTCGATGACGCGCCCGATCACGGTCGGCGACGCCGCCACCCACGCGCCGCGCAGGACCAGCCGCCGCTGTGTGCGCGTGGGGTGGTTGAGCAGCAGCAGCGCGATCGTGTCGTTGCCGGAGAAGTGCGTGCAGCGCTCGGCTTCCAGCAGCCGCAACGCCTCCTCCGGCTCGAACTTCGGCATCGTCACCAGCGTCGTCGCGTGCTGGGCCGACGCGAGCACCGACAGCGTGCTGCCGGCGACGTGGAAGAACGGCCGCGCCGAGTGGAACCGGTCGCCCGGGCGCAGGCCCATCCGCGCGCCGGAGAAGAACGCGTCCGCGCACATGCTGCGGTGGGTGAGCAGGACGCCCTTCGGCCGCGACGTCGTCCCGGAGGTGTACTGCACGAGCAGGACGTCGTCCGGCGACGCGGCGGGAGGCGGAACGACGCCGTCGGCGAAGAAGCCGGTCCACGAAGTGGCGAACGAAGGAACGTCGTCGCCCAGCACGACGACCTTCTCGAGAGCGGGAAGCGTCTCGACGCCGATCTCCCGCAGCATCGCGGCGAAGTCCACATTGAGCACCCGCGAAGCGACGAACAGCGTCCGCACCCGCGCGTGCTCGAGGGTATAGCGGACCTCGTCGGCGGTGAACCGCGTGTTGACCGGCACGGCGACCGCGCCCGCCGCGCCGATCGCGTGGAACAGCGCCACCCAGTCCGGGTCGTTGCCGAGGCAGATCCCGACGCGGTCGCCGCGGCCGATTCCGGCGGCGGCGAGCCCGGCCCGGATCCGCTCCACGCGGGTCAAAAGCTCCCCGTAGGTGATGCGTTCCGAAGCGGTGACGACGGCTTCGACGTCCGGTGCGAGCATCGCCGCGCGGGCGAGCACCTCGTGGGTCGTCACCGGGCAGGCGGTGCGCAGCTCGGTCATCGCGGTTCTCCGTTCCCGGCGGTGAAGCGGGCGACGCCGTCGCGCCAGCCGCCGTCGGCGAGGCACTGTTCGATGGCGGCCAGTTCGATCCGGATCCCGCGGTCCAGGTCGGTTTCCGAGCCGAGGTCGACCGCGCGCTTGGTCAGCGAGATGGCCAGTGGCGGCGCCTTGGCGATGCTCGCGGCCGTCTCGTCACCGGCCGCGGCGAGCGAGTCCGGCGGGACGACGCGGGTGACGATCCCGAGGTCGGCGGCCTCTTCCGCGTCGAGCGCGCGGTTGGTGAACAGCAGCTCCTTGGCCCGGCGCTTGCCGATGGCGCGCTGCAGGCGCTGGGTCGCGCCGACGGTACCCCAGTGCGGCTCGGGGAACCGGAAGACCGTTCCCGAAGCGGCCAGCGCGAAGTCGGCGGCGAGGGTGATCTCGCCGCCCGAGCCGACGACGGCGCCCTGCACCAGGGCGACGACCGGCACCCGGCACTGCTCGATGGCGGCGTACGCGGCGAAGGAGGCGAGACGTCGGCGTCGCACCCAGGCGGCGTCCTTGCCGGTGCGCTCCTTGAGGTCGGCGCCCGCGCAGAACACCGGCCCGCGCCCGCTCAGCAGCACGACCCGGACGTCGTCGTCCAGGGACTCGAACGCCTCCCGCAGTTCGTGGCACATCGGCAGGTCGAGGGCGTTGCGGGCCTCCGGACGCGCGAGCTCGACGCGCGCGATCCCGTCGGTCACCTCGACACACACGCGCTCGGTCATCGGGTCACCCCCTCGGTGCGCAGGTCCTCGATCTCGGCCGGGGAGAGCCCCAGCTCGGCCAGGACGTCGTCGGTGTCGGCGCCGAGCAGCGGTGGCACGCCCGGCACCGGGGCGTCTCCGGCAGTCTCGCGCAACGGCGTCCGCAACGCCGGGAACGTCCCCTCGGAAGGGTGGGTGAACTCGCCGACGACCCCGCGGGCGACTGCGTGCGGGTCGGCCAGGGCTTCCCGGACCGAGCGGACCGCACCCGCCGGGACGTCGGCCGCGCGCAGCTCCTTCACCAGCGGATCCCGGTCGTGCTGCGCGATCGCGCCGCGCAGGGCCTTCATGACGCGGGCGCGCTGCTCGACGCGGCCGGAGTTGTGCCGCAGCAGGGGATCCGCGGCGAGGTCGTCGAGCCCGAGGACCGTACACAGTGGACCCCAGTGTTGGTCGCTGCCGCTGATGTGCAGCCATTCGCCGTCACCCGCCTGGAACGCCGCCGACGGCACCCGGCCGGGGTGCTCGGTGCCGGTCCGCACCGGGTCCTCGCCGAGCGCGAAGAGCCGGGCCGCGTTGAGCGCGTGCAGGCTGAGCTGGACGTCCATCATGGACACGTCGAGGTGGCGCCCGCGGCCCGAGGAGGCCCGCCCGGCCAGCCCGGACAGCACCGCGATGACCACCCAGAGCCCGGACGTCAGGTCCGCCACCGGGATCCCGGTCTTCGACGGCGGCCCGTCGGGTTCGCCGGTCATCGCCATCACGCCGGACAGTGCCTGGAAGACCGTGTCGTAGCCCTTGCGGTCGCGGTCCGGGCCGGTCTGCCCGAAGCCGGTGGCGGAGACGTAGACCAGGTCCGGCCGAGCCAGGTCCGCGTAGCCGAGGCCCATGCGGTCCATCGCGCCGGGCAGGAAGTTCTCGACGACGACGTCGGCGCGCTCGGCGAGTTTCCGGGCGAGGGCCTGGCCGCGCGGGTCCTTGAGGTCGAGCGTCACGGACTTCTTGCCCCGGTTGAAGGCGAAGAAGTACGCGCTCTCGCCGTGGGGGAGGCGGGGTTCGAACCCGCGGGTCTCGTCGCCGGAACCGGGTCGCTCGACCTTGATCACGGTGGCGCCCAGCTCGGCGAGGATCTGCGTCGCCAGGGGAGCGGCGAGGACGCGGGAGAAGTCCAGGATGGTGATCCCGGACAGCGGGCCGGTCATGCGCGGAACCCCCGCATCAGCGCGTTGACGTCCTGCCCGGCGCGCATCGCGGCGTCCGTCGGCAGGTCGGCGACGCGGTAGAAGAGGTCCTTCGCGGCGGCGATCGCCCGCGGCTCGACCTTGGCCCAGTGCTCGGCGATCTCCAGTGCGGCCGGCAGGATTTCGGAAGGGTCGACGACGCGGTTGACCAGGCCGTGCTCGAACGCTTCGGCCGCGGTGAGCAGGCGGCCGGTGCTGACCAGCTCGAACGCGAGCTTGCGGCCGAGGTGCTGGACGAGCCCGGTCATCACCAGCGCAGGAACGATCGAGTGCTTCAGCTCGGGGTAGCCGAACTTCAGGTCGGTCCCGGCGACGACCATGTCCGCGCCGATCGCCAGGCCCGCGCCGCCGCCGACCGCGGCGCCGCGCACGGCCGCGACGAGCGGGATCCGCAGCTGCCGGGCCTGGACCTGCAGTTTCGCGGTCAGCGCGGCGCGTTCCAGGACGGCGTCGGCGTGGGCGGGCGTCAGCGAGGAGAACTCGCCGAGGTCGGCGCCCGCGCAGAAGCCGCGTCCGGCGCCGGTGAGCACCAGTGCGCGGACGTCGTGGTCGGCGTCGGCCGCGGTGAAGGCGTCGCTCAGGGCGCGGGTGAGGGCCGTGTCGAGGGCGTTGAGCTTGTCGGGCCGGTTCAGCGTCAGGACGCGGACGGCGCCGTGGTCCTCGGCGATGACGGTCACGGGTTCTCCTGGTTCGGGGTCGGGGTGAAGCCGGCGCGGGCCACCATGCTGTGCAGGGGACGGCCGAGCGCGTCTTCGCAGGCGGCCGAGGCCTTCGCGAGCAGGTCGAGGTCGATCCCGGTCTCGACGCCCATCGCGTCGAACAGGCTGACCAGGTCCTCGGTGCAGACGTTGCCGGTCAGCCCGGCGCCGTACCGGATCGCCGACGGGTGGCCGCCGACGCCGCCCATCGCGGTGTCGAAGTTCCGGCAGCCGGCGTCGAGGGCCGCGACGGCGTTGGCGATGCCGGTGCCGCGGGTGTTGTGGAAGTGCGCGACCACGGGCACCTTCAGCGGCTCGAGCCGCTTGACCAGCGCCCGGACGGACGGGGGAGTGGCGACGCCGGTGGTGTCGCCCAAGGTGACCAGGCTGGCGCCCAGGTCGGCGAAGCGGGCGACGTCCTCGGCGACGCGGCCGGGGTCGACCTCGCCTTCGAACGGGCAGCCGAACGCCACGGAGACGACGCCGACCAGCGTGAACCGGCCGTCGGCCAGCCGGACCATCTCCTCGACGCGCTCCCACTGCCCGGCTCTCGACGTGCGCAGGTTGCGCTCGGTGTGGCTTTCGCTGGCCGAGACGAGCAGGCTCAGCTCCTCGGCGCCGTGGCCGGCGTCGAGGTCGTCGAGGGCACGGCGCACCGCGCGCGGGTTCGGGCAGGTCGCCTTGAACGCGACGCCGGGGCGGCGCCGGATCTTCGTCAGGACCTCGGAGGCGTCCGAGAAGCCGGGAACGCGCTCGGGGTGGCTGTAGCTGGTCGCCTCGATCCGCCGGAACCCCGCGTCCGCGAAGGCGTCCAGCAGCGCGACCTTCGTCGCGGTCGGCACGAACTCCGGCTCGTGCTGCAGCCCGTCGCGGGCGAAGCACTCGCAGATCGTGACGGCGTCGGGCATCGGGCCACCTCCTGTTCGGTGGCTCCAGAACTACGCGGCTCTGTTGATAAAGTCAACACAACTCGGCGGTGCTAATCGTCGGAGTGGGCGCGCTCACGTTCCTCGACGGCCAGTGCCAGGTCGGCCAGCTTGTCCAGCGCGCCGCTCAGGGTCGCCGCCTCCTCGGCGGTCAGCGCGGCCAGGAACTCCGCGTCGCGCTCGTTCGCCGCGGCGATCAGGCCCCGGTAGACGCGGGTGCCCTCGCCGGTCAGCGCGAGCTGCGAGGTGCGGCCCGAGCCGGCCGTCCGGTCGACCAGCCCGCGCTCGGTCAGGCGGCTGACCACCCGGCTCATCTGCGCTTTGTCCAGGCCGGCCCGGCGGGCGAGGCGGTTGAGTGTCAGGGTGGGGTCGGCGGCGATGAGCGAGATCGCGCGCCATTCGCCGAGGCTGACGTCGAACTCCCGCCGGTAGCGCAGGGCGGCGCTGCGCGACATCGCCGAGGACGTGCGGGAGAGCCGGTAGGAGAGGAGTCCGGAGATGGGCACCAGGTCTCGGCCGTCCGCGCGTTCCGCCATGGCGGTCATCGTAGCCGTTGCCGATCCGGTGTTGACAAACACAACACCAGATGTCGAGACTGGCGCCGCACGCCCCGCCTGACGAAGGAGTCGAGTAGCCGTGGCCGAACACCCCGCCGTCACCGGACGGCCGCCCGCGATCGGCGGCGCCGACCGCGCGTCCACCTACCGGACCATCGCCCTGCGGGTCATGCCGCTGCTCGTGGTCTGCTACGTCGTCAGCTTCATCGACCGCACGAACATCGGCATCGCGCAGCAGGGCCTCAAGCGCGACCTCGGCTTCGGCTCGGCGGTCTACGGGCTCGGCGTCACGCTGTTCTTCGTCGGGTTCATCCTCTTCGAGGTCCCCAGCAACGCCCTGCTGGCGAAGATCGGCGCCCGCAAGACGCTCGTCCGGATCATGGCGACCTGGGGCGTCGTCACGATCGTGACGCTGTTCGTGCGCGACGAAACGACGTTCTACATCGCCCGGTTCCTGCTCGGCGTCGCCGAAGCGGGCTTCTTCCCCGGGGCGCTCTACCTGCTGTCGCGGTGGTTCCCGTCCGCGCGCCGGACGCGGATGACCGCGGTGTTCTTCATCGGCGTCCCGGTGTCGGGTGTACTCGGGTCGCTGGTCTCCGGCTGGATCATGCACGCGCTCGGCGGCGTCGCCGGCCTGGCCGACTGGCAGTGGCTGTTCCTCATCGAAGGTATCCCGCCGATCCTGCTCGCCGTGCTGGTCGCGTTCTTCCTCGTCGACGAGCCGGAGCAGGCGAAGTGGCTCAGCCCGGCGCAGAAGGCGTTGGTGCGGGCCGATTTGGAGGCCGAGCGGAGCTCGAAGGGGGAGTCGTCGGCTCGGCACGGCGGCATGCTTTCGGCGTTGCGCGACCCGAAGGTCTGGATCCTCGGGCTGTGCGCGTGCGGGGCGTACACGCTCGCCAACGCCGTCTCGTACTGGACGCCGCGGATCATCGCCGAGGCCGGCGTCGGCGACGTGCTGAACCTCGGGTTCTTCTCGGCGATCCCGCCGCTGCTCGGCATCGTCGTGATGCTGGTGGTCGGCCGCCATTCCGACCGGACGCTCGAGCGCCGCTGGCACGCGGCGGTGAGCTGGCTGGTGGCGGCCGCGGCGATGCTGGCGCTCGCGTTCTCGGGCGGAAGCGTCCTGGTGGTGGTCATCCTGCTCGCGGTGATGGCGGCGGCGCACTACTCGGGTTTGACGGTGTTCTACTCGATCCCGTCGATCTACCTGAGCGAAAGCGCGGCGGCGACGGGCATCGCGGTGGTGACGTCGATGGGCTCCTTCGCGGCGGCGGCATCGCCATCGTTGCTGGGGTTCATCCAGGCGTCGACCGGGAGCCTGTCGCTGGGGCTGGTGATCAGCTCGGGGATCGTGCTGGTGGCGGTGGTGGTGCTTTTGGTTGGTGTCAAAGCGAAGGACCTCAACGAGAAACACCGCTGAGAGGGCGGGATTCGAGCCACAGCTGCTCGAACTGCCCTACGCAGCAGCGGACTGTCCTGCCCAGTCGCGCATCTCGGTGGTCGGCGTGCAGCCCCGGCCGGCCCGCCTGACGGTGGAGATCGCGCAGTGCCAACGCGAACCGCTCGACGGGAAGACCTGGATCGAGGCGACGCGACTGCACCACGGCCTCGTGGGTGGTCCTGGTCTTGGCGGTTTGCGCTTCGGTCAGGCCCGGGGCGAGCGCGCGGTCAACGCCGCAGCGTCGTCTCTTCGTCCAAACGCGACAGCTTCGCCGGGTTGCGCACCGCGTACAGGCCCGTGATGAGCCCGTCGTCGATGCGGACCGCCAGTACCGTGTCGACCTCGCCGTCGCGGCGCAGGAGCAGCGCCGGGTAGCCGTTGACCTGGGCCGTCGCCAGGGACCCCGTCGCGAAGTTGCCGAGTCCGGCCGCCAGCAGGCGGGCCACGTCCGGTGCCCCCACGACCGGCTCCAGCACCGCCTGGACGACCCCGCCGCCGTCGCCCAGGAACACCACGTTCGGGGCGAGGACGTCCAGCAGGTGCTGCAGGTCGCCCGTCTGAACCGCGCGCTGGAACGCCGCCAGTGCGTCGCGGGACGTCGTGGGGGAGACGTCGCCGCGGGGGCGGCGGGCGGCCACGTGGGAACGCGCTCGGTGGGCGATCTGGCGGACCGCGGCCGGGGTCTTGCCGACGGCTTCGGCGATCTCGTCGTAGCCCAGGTCGAACACCTCGCGCAGCACGAACACCGCCCGCTCGGCCGGCGTCAGCGTCTCCAGCACCAGCAGCATCGCCATCGAGACGCTGTCGGCCAGCTCGACGTCCTCGGCGACGTCGGGCGCGGTCAGCAGCGGCTCGGGCAGCCACGGGCCGACGTAGGACTCCTTGCGCCGGCCGAGCGTCCGCAGCCGCATCAGGGCCTGGCGCGTGGTGATCCGGACCAGGTACGCGCGCTCGTCGCGCACGGCGGCGAGGTTCACGCCCACCCAGCGCAGCCAGGTCTCCTGCAGGACGTCCTCGGCGTCGGCCGCCGAGCCGAGCATCTGGTAGGCGACGGTGAACAGCAGGTTCCGGTGGGCGAGGAACGCGTCGGTGGCGGGATCGGCCATGGTGGCTCCTCTTTCGTCTCGCGGAGTTTCCCACCAGATGCTCTTCGGAGCCGGTTTGTGACCGTGACCGTCGTCACTGTCACGGGACCGGGGTGGTGCGGCATCTCGTGGTCGTCCGGTTCACGACCACGGAAGAGGAACCATGGAACCCCGATTCAGCCTGACCGACAACGAGATCGGCGCCAAGTTCGTCAAGCGGTTCGGCACCGCGAGCCTGGCGATCATCCAGTCGCCGCTGCCGAAGATCACGCAGGAGCTGGTGTCGCTGCGCGTCAGCCAGATCAACGGCTGCGGCTGGTGCGTCGACATCCACACCCGGGAGCTGGCGGCCGCCGGCGAGACCGCGGTGCGGATCAACCTGGTCGCCGCCTGGCGCGAGGCCACGGTGTTCAGCGAGGCCGAGCAGGCCGCGCTGGCACTGGCCGAGGAGGGCACCCGGATCGCCGACGCCGCCCCCGGCGTCTCCGACGACACGTGGGACAGCGTGCGCAAGCACTACGACGACGACCGGACCGCCGCGCTCGTGGCGCTGGTGGCCCAGATGAACTCGGCCAACCGGCTCGCGGTGATCCTGCACCAGAAGGGCGGCTCGTACGAGCCCGGCATGTTCGGCTGACGGGTTTCCGGCCCGGGATCACCCGATCCCGGGCCGGTTCGTGCTTCGCTGGGGGGCATGACGAAGGCGGAGCGGTGGAACCGGTACTGGGACCGCAAGTCGGCGAGCTACGACGCGGAGATGGGCGTCTGGGACCGCCGCCTCTTCGGCGACTCGCGCGAGTGGGCCTGCGGGCAGGCCACCGGCGAGGTGCTGGAAGTCGCCGTCGGGACCGGGCTCAACCTGGCCTGGTACCCCGGCGGGGTGACGCTCACCGGGCTCGACCTGAGCGCCGGGATGCTCGACCTCGCGCGGGCACGAGCCCGCGACCTCGGCCGCGAGGTCACTTTTCAGCAGGGCAGCGCGCACGAGCTGCCGTTCGCGGAGGCGTCGTTCGACACGGTGGTGTGCACGTTCGGCCTCTGCGCGATCCCGGACCCGGCGACGGCGGTGGCCGAGATGACCCGGGTCCTGCGTCCGGGCGGGCGGCTGATCCTGGTCGACCACGTGGCGTCGTCGTCGTGGGTGGTGCGGGGGATGCAGTGGCTGGTGGAGCTGGCGAGCGTCCCCTTGGCGGGCGAGCACTTCCGGCGGCGCCCGCTGAAGCTGGTCGAGGGGCTCGGGTTACCGATCGACCGTCAGGAGCGGTTCAAGCTGGGCCTCGTCGAGCGGCTGGTGGCCCGGAAGGTCAAAACCTCGTGACGGCGATGGGCCCGCTTCTTCGAAGGTGGTCCAGCCGCAGGTCGCGCCGCGACTTTGGTACTTGACCAAGAACGGTGGGACGCAGACCTGCCTCCTCGCGAAAGTGGCCGGAATTACGGCGCATAAATCCATCCGTGGTGGATACGTCCGCCGACTCGGACGCGCGTAATCCGTTTGAAGTGGCTTGACGGAAGGCCTCGGTAGCCATGTCGCCCAGTTGATCGGTATATCTCGTCGGATACGACAATGCTGAGCGATGTTGTCGATCGCCGGAGATGATCTTTAACTTCAGGAGCGTTGAGTAGTCTAAAGGCGATATCGAGTGATTCGCCGAAGCACCCTCGCTCATCGTAGTGAACTTCACCCGAATGTACGACGGCGCGCAATCGTAACCGTGCGTGACCGGAATCGTAGGCCCGATCGGTAAGCTGCGTGGCCAGACACCTCATCACCGTGCTGAGCAGTTCCGTCTTCGGGATGTCGTCGGCCGGGTGAACGAGCGCCAAGATGCCGTCGCCTAGATCAACTAGAGGATCCCGCTCGTGTTCGGTGATCGCAGCGGCTCGCAGAGCGGCGTTGAACGCCTCGTACATCGATTTTCGCAGCGAAGCCTTGATCGAGTTCGTCCGGGTCGTAGAGCTCTCTATGTCGACGGCGACGATGGCGCGGTGTGCAAGCTTGTCAACGATCATGCTGCACAGCTTGAACTGACTCCCAGGTGTCCTGTAAGGGAGGGGACAAAGCCGGGAATCTGGGTAGGACGTATCGACGGAGGGGCGCGCAGGTGACGAGTTCTGACGCTGAGCGAAGAGGTGAACTTTCCCATCAAGAACGATTGTTCGCCGCAGAGGTCGACCGGGCGCGTGCCGTGGCGAAGGTCAGCCAGGATTGGGTAGGTCGTCGAATCGGACTATCGAGAAGCAAGGTGTCGGAAGTGTGCAGCGGACGGTACCTTCCCACTCGCGAGACGTTGGATCTCCTGGTAGAGGCCTTGGGTCTCGATCAGTACCGGGCACTCCGGCTCTGGCAGGATGCCCGCGACGGCCGGTATCAGCGTCAACAACGAGCTCGTCTGGACCGCGCCGCGCTTCCGATTCTCGGTTGGGACCGGCTTCCGGCCCTGCCCGCGGAGTTGATGTCCTTAATCGCGGCTCAAACTCGGATGGCCGAAGAGCTGCCCTACCGCCTCCCGGGCGCACGCAAGGCGACCTTGACTACTGTCTATGTCCGTCAAGAGCTAGGCCGTGGATTCGATGACGCCCAGGCAGACTGGCGGATGCCGGGGTCGTCCGCGCGAAATACCACGATCATTGACGGCGCGGCAAGGCCGCACGACGGGAAGGAAGTGCGGGGAACCGTGTCCACAGCCCCGAGGTTGGTAATGCGGTCGCCGTCTCGTCCGGTCCGTGATGTGCTCGACGGTGACGATCACGTGCTTATAACCGGGGGGCCTGGGCAGGGAAAATCGACGCTTACACTGCGGCTTGCCGCCGATATCGCCAGGCTGTGGCAGGGGCGGGACGACGGCAGTGAGACTGTCACCGAAGGTGATCCGCCACTCGATGAACCGGTGGTCCCCTTGCGTTTGCCGGCCAAGATACTTGCAGCACGAATAGGTCTGCCCATGCCCGAGGCTTTGGCGCTCGCCATCTCAAGTGAGTACGGATCATTATTGACTGCGCCTGTTGATTCCAATTTTCTAGTCGATCGAGTGGCGGGCTGTCGGTGGCTGCTGCTAATCGATGCTCTGGATGAAATCGCCGATTCGGACGTTCGAACTCGATTTGTGAGGATTCTGTCCCAGTGGATCTCTCAATCGCCGGATCAACCGTACCGACTGGTCGTGACCAGTCGGCCATTGGAGAGTGGGGGGCTTGCACCACTGCAACGAGGCGTCGCCCGCTATGAGTTGCAGGCCTTCGATGCCGAGACCCTGCGGAGATTCGTCGGCCACTGGTTCGGCGAGCAGAGTGACGGGCGACGCTTTCTGAGTCAGGTTCGGAAGGCGCATCTCGAAGAACTTGTCCGAGTCCCGCTACTGGCCACCATTGCCGCAATTATCTTCGAGCAGCACGGCGACCGTCCTCTGCCCGACAACCAGTTCGATCTCTACGAGGAGTACTTGACCTATCTCGCTTCGGCTCGCCGGTGGCCGGACGAGTGCGGACCTTTTGCCCTGATTGTCCGTGACCTGCGGACTGACTTGCTGGAGCACCTGGGGGCGACGCGGTTCCACGGTGACGGTTCCCTCGTCGCAGCGGCGCAGCGCCGGATTCTCGAACTCACCACACCTCGACAGCGTCCGGCGGGGTGGAAGGTCGAACTCGCCGGTCTTTTGCCGATCATTGGGCCACTCGTAGTGAATGGTGATGACGTTCAATTCTTGCACCACACTTTTGCTGAGCATTTAGCCGCTACGGCGGACGCTCGGAGGCTAACCTCGCCCTTTGCTGCGGGCGACGCAGCTTGGTCTCAACTCATCCATGAGGCACAGTATGGATTGACTAAAGAACATGCGCGTGCGGTGCTTCTGCACTACAGTCACCTGTATCCTGAAGACACTGATGGCCTGATCTCGTGGCTGCACGAAAGCTCCTCTGATCTGCAATTGGTTGCTGCTGAGCTGTTGTCGCGGCATGCGCCGGCAAGTGCGGAAGTTCTGGAATTATTTCTCGAAACGGCACGTAAATGGGCAATGACCATAGGTGGCTTTCCGATCTTTCGACAAGCTACTCGCGCAACCCATTATCCACGCCTTGGTGACTGGCTCGGTGAGCTTATCCATGAGTCCAAGGTTACGTGGGGATGTCGGATCGAGGCGGCCACTGTGCTGTGCACTCGACTTCGCGATGGTGCTGACGACGCCGTAAGTCTCCTGCGCCATGTCATAACCGACCCGAATATCGATATCGATGAGCGATTCGCGGCGGCGGAAGGGCTCGCTCAGCTCGGACTAGATCAACACGATGCTGCCGTGGAAGGTCTCCGTTCCGTTCTTGCGGATAATGGTATTACCAGTTACGCACTGCGAGGCGCGGCCGTTGCGCTGTCAGATGCTGGATCTGAATACCAAGCGGAAGTCATTGAAATTTTGCGAGGTGCGGCGAGAGATCCTCTGATGTCACCTCCGCACCGGCTTCATGCTGCGATCGGTTTGGCGGAGATCGGGCCGGAGTTTCATGAGGAGGCGGCGTCGGTCTTCCGCTTACTTGCTGCTGATATCGGAGCCCAGTACTACCGTCGAATTGAGGCGGTGAGGGCTCTTGGTGAATTGAGGTCGATATACATACAATCGGCAGCAGACTTGTTCGAGAGGTTTATTGTTGACCGAAGTGAGGGTAGGTGGTGTCGCTTCTACTTCGCTGAAGCGCTCGCGCAACTTGGGCCAGAGTATGTCTCTCGAGCCGCAGGTCACGTACTCGCGGTATTGGCTGAGCCGCTTATTCGCCCTCAGGAGAGCTGGCAGGCTGCGACGGCTTTGGCGAAAGTTGCTCCGGGGCGTCACGCAGATGCCGCTACTCACCTTCGTCGTGTTCTTTCGGATCCTGGTTTCGGAGTTAATCCGCAATTTTGGGCAGCAAAGGGCCTAGCGGAACTGGGTCCGCAATATCACGACGAAGCTGCGGGTGAGCTGCATCGCATCGCGATTAGTCCCCGCGCGCGTGACTGGCATGGCTGTGAAGCGGCTGCCGCACTTGCGAATCTGGGAGGTTCATGCCGCGCCTTGGCCGTGCAATTACTCCGTGAGCGCGCAAACGACCGTAGGATCGACCTAGAAACGCGCGTTCGGGCAGTGGGCAATCTCGTCGACTTGAGCACTGAACTACACGGCGAATGTGATTCTATCCTACGCGCCATCGTTGTCGATCCGGCTGTCGATGACGAAGGTAGAGTTGTCGCGGCGGCAAAGCTAGCGCAGTTGGATGCTGAATTTCATGCAGCAGCAGTTGGCGTAATGAGGTCTGTGGTCTCGAGAAGCGGGGCGCTTGAAACGTCGGCTAGCCTGGCTGCGACACAGAAACTTGCCGACCTCGGATCGCTTTACCGAACTGAGTCTGCGAGTATTTTGCATAGTATTCTGTTGGATATCTCCGCTGATTGGCGATGCCGTGTCGATGCAGCTGAAACGTTGGCGAACCTGGGACGAGGCTATCAAGAAGATGTAGCTGCAGGGCTGTCTATACTGCTTTGGTCGCAGTCAAAGGAGTATTTCCGATACAGCCTTATCTCGCGAGCTGCGGGGATGCTAAGCCTTGAGCGTCGCATCGAAATTGCAGCCTTTCTTCGTTTAATATCAAAAAATGATAACTTTGAGTTTGATAGGCGTTTCGAGGCTTTGGCGGCACTGGCGGGTCTTGGTCGCGAGTATCAGTCCGAAGCTGTCGGCGGCCTAAGTCGAATGCTCTTCGACTCCTCTGCCGATCCGTCCTTTCGGAGGCAAGTCGCGTCGGAGCTCATCCCTCTTGCTCCTGAGCTTCGACGCGATTGCGAGGTTGTTTTGTTCTTTATTCTTGACCATCCGGAAACTGAGCCTTGGTTGCGAAGTGCGGTTGCCAGAGACTTGATCGAGTTAGACTCTCTTTATGTGGAACAAGTTGTTGGTAAACTGCTGACTTTAATGGCGGAATCACGTGATGCAATTGAGCTGCGCGTGCCGCTCTCCGCGCTGCCAATAGAGTTGTGCGGTAGGTTTCGTGAGAAGGCTGCAGAGATTCTTCGACAGATCGTTATCGACGGCGGCGGCTCCATTCGGGGACGTGTTGCTGCAATCTGGCACCTGGCCAGAGCTGATGAGTCGTACCGATTGGAAGCGGAACGCATCTTGGCTGAGATAGTGTTCGGTGCAGTCGCGTCGATAGTGGACCGATGTGCGGCGGCCAGGCATCTCATGTGCCTGGCGTCGTCCACCTGGCGGCAGATGGTTGAATTCTTCGGTGATCTCCTGGTCATGCCGTTCACGGGGCCTGGGGACAAAATATTGATAACTGACTTGCTTGTGGAGATAAATTCGATAAGTCGAGACGGGCGGGTCAATGCCATCGTCTCCGTGGCGCAGGACCCTCGTGCGAGCGGACGTGATCGTGGGCGTGCTGTCGAGCGGTTGACTCGGCGCGAGTATGGGCAGAACGCAACGGCCGTTGAGCTTGAGCGTGACCTTGTCGATGACCTGTTCGTTCCTTTGCGGGATCGTGTGGCGAGTCGATCAAGTGTTCATATTGCATACGCGCCTCTGGCAGAAGAGAAGTTGCAATCTTTGAGGGATGTTATCTGTGGCAACGAATTCACTGTCGACGAGAAGCTTGATGCAATAGTAATGTACGGTGAATTTTCGGCTACGCTTCGAGGGGTATCCGGCAGAACCCTGAAGGGTGTGGCGCTAAGAGATGGGCAATATCCAAACTTCATCTTAAAGGTGCTGGTCAAGCTGGGTGAATTGGATTCGAAGAATCGGCTCGTCGCGCTGGCGGCGGCAGGCGAGATTTTGACCGATCAATGTCGGAGTCGGCGCCAGCGTTTTGCTGCGGCGCGTGCTATTGCTGCCTTAGGGGATTTGACGGCAGATGTTATTGGGATGCTCCGCGAAATGCTTGTAGATGCCTCGACGAGTGATAGGGATCGGATCGAGGCGGCGACAATCCTGACGCGTATTCGGGGGATCGATAGTCGAGATGTTCTTAATTTCGTCAGGAGTGCGGTCTTCGATGACGACCTTGCGCCACTTCTGCGTCAGCGTGCAGCAGTCGCTCTATTCGATACATCCCCATCGGACCGCGCCTCCGTAGTGGAAATGCTCGACAGTTTTGCCGGCGGCGAAGTCGCATCGCCTGCTGCGCGGTGGCGAATAGCTGAATGTCTCTTGGATCTTGGTGAGCGCTATCGACCGTTGGCTGAGCGCAACTTGCGGAAGATCATGTCGGACCCTGCGATGCCCGACGGCGCGCGTATCGCGGCAGCGACTGCGCTAATTGCAGTTGCTCCTAGGGCTCTCGATGTTGTCGTTCAGGTACTTCGTGTGGTCGCGAGCTCATCAGGAGTGTCGTCTTTGCATCGATCGAGCGCATGTTCGAGTCTCGGTTCGATTAGTCGTGCTTACTGCGATGAAGCGATTGCAATGTTGCGTGCTACTTTAGAGGATGTCACTGCTTCGGCAACTGATCGTTGGCGGGCGGGTCGCGCGATGGTTCAACTTCGACGCGACACTGCGAGCGAAGTTGCCTTGAAAATGAGAAGTATTGTCGGCGACGGTAGTGTGTCAATGCATGTCCGTCATCGTGCTGCATCGTTCCTCATGCGCATATCTATAAATTCTGGAATCGATGTCGGCGCGTTTGTTGTGCGGACATCGCCGCTCGATGCTGATTTGGTTAGATTCATGGAGTCGGTTGAATGAAGTTGATTCGAATTACTGCTGTTTATGCTTGTAGCCGGCATCAGCTGAACAGCTTCGCCAGCGGGCTCGTCTCCAGGTCGGCCAGCAGGGCGGCGACGTCGTCGTAGGTCGCGATCGCTCCCGCTTCCGTCAACTCCGCCGCGCCGACTCCGCCCGACAGCACGCCGATCGTGCGCACGCCGGCCTTCGTGGCCGCTCGCACGTCCCAGACCGCGTCGCCGACGAAGATCGTGTCTTCCGGGGCCGTGCCGGCCTTCTCCAGTGCCACCCGCACCGGTTCCGGGTCCGGTTTCGTCGCCTCGACGTCGTGGCCGGCGACGATGTCCTTCACCACGTCGTCGACGTCGAGCACGCGACGCAGCTCGTCCAGCTCGTCCGGACCCGCCGACGTCGCCAGGACCACCCGCACGCCCTTCGCCGTCAGCGCCCGGATCAGGTCCCGGGCGTGGTCGAACGGCCGCAGCAACTCGGCCGTCTCCCGGTAGAACCGGCTGTGCAGGTCCTTGACCTCGTCCCCGACGCGCTCGGCGTCCTCGTCGCCCAGCAGGGTGCTCAGCAGCTTGCCGGACCCCTTGCCGAGCGCGCGGTGCACGCGCCAGGAGTCGACCGGGCGGTCGAGCTCGTGGAACGCCCGCCGCCAGGCGTGGACGTGGAGGTAGTTGGAGTCGACGAGCGTGCCGTCGACGTCGAACAGGACCGCGGTGGCGATGGTGGGCTCCTCAGGTTGTCTGAAACGGCTCGGGTACCCAGGGTGGCCGGACCGGCAAACCTGCCGTTTGAGCGCCTCCAGACCGGCTATCCGGTTCACCGGGAGGTGGTTCCGGTGCTCCGGTTGGTTCCCCGGCACAGCTCCATGACCGCGACGTCCGTCGTGGGAGTCCTCGACGAGACGACCTATCTCCAGCTCCGCGACGGCCTGCTCGAGTTCGCCGCCGACGCCGAGAACGGTGTGCTCGTCGACCTCGAGCGTCTCGAACTGCGCGATGCCGAGCTGGTCAAGGTGTTCTCGCTCGTCGCCCTGCGGGTCGGCGACTGGCCGGCCGTTCCCTTCGCGCTCGTGACCGGGCGGCCCGAGCAGCGTGCGATGCTGGCCGGCCAAAGCGTGTACGCCGATGTCGCGGCGGCCGAGGCCGCGCTGGTGTGCCCGGCGCGGAAGCGGGCCCGGCGGGTGCTGATCCGGTCGGCGCGCACCTCGGCGTGCGCTCGCGAGTTCGTCCGGCGGACCTGTGCCGAGTGGCGGGTGCCCGAGCTGGCCGAGGACGCCGAGCTGGTCGCGAACGAGCTCGTCGAGAACGCCTTGCGGCACACGGATTCGGTGCCCCGGCTGCGGATGGAGCTGCGCCGCCGACGGCTGGCCGTCGCGGTGGCCGACGACGAGAGTGCGCGCCCGGCCGTCGTGCGCGAAGGGCTGGACCCGACCGAGACGGGGCTCGGGCTGCGGATGGTCGCCAAGGTCGCGAAGACGTGGGGAGCAGCCGGTGCCGCTCCGGCGGCAAGACCGTGTGGGCCGTGCTGCCTCGGCGCTGAGGTCCGCGTCACGTCCGGGAACACCGGCGTTTCCCCTGCGTTGTAACGGATACAGGCTCCCGCCTCCGCTCGCAGGTACACCCCCAGCCTTCGCCGGGCGGGGGCGGGTCTTCGTCTACTGTGGACGCCGGTAGTCGCGTTCGTCCTCGACGTCGCCCTCCGGCGTGTGGACCACGTGCCCGACCCGCCGCTTCTTCGCGATCAGCCGGCCGGCGAGCACGGCGTCGGTCCGGCGCGGCGATGTGTTGGACGCCCGGATCCCGCCTTCCAGCCGGTTCTTCCACAGCCCGTCTTCGAAATACGTGTGCACGTCACCTTCGGCCATGTCGCCACCTCCCGGAGTCCCCGGGGGGTGCCCGGGGACGGACCGGGCAAACGTTCAGGCCAGGCCGAGCACCCGGACGGCGTTGTCCTTGAGGATCAGCGGCCGCACCTCGTCCTTGATGTCGAGGGCCGCGAAGTCGGCGAGCCAGCGGTCCGGGGTGATCACCGGGAAGTCCGAGCCGAACAGCACCTTGCGCTTGAGCAGCGAGTTCGCCGCGCGGACCAGCTGCGGGGGGAAGTACTTCGGCGACCAGCCGGACAGGTCGATGTAGACGTTCGCCTTGTGCGTCGCGACCGAGATCGCCTCGTCCTGCCACGGCACCGACGGGTGCGCCAGGATGATCGTCAGCTCCGGGAAGTCCGCGGCGACGTCGTCGAGCAGCATCGGGTTCGAGTAGCGCAGCTTGATGCCGTGCCCGCCCGGCAGCCCGGCGCCGATCCCCGTCTGCCCGGTGTGGAACAGCGCCGGGACGCCCAGCTCCTGGATGGCTTCGTACAGCGGGTAGTACCGGACGTCGTTCGGCTCGAACGCCTGCAGGCTCGGGTGGAACTTGAAGCCGCGGACGCCGTGGTCGGTGACCAGCCGGCGCGCGCGGTGCATGGCGGCCTTGCCGGCGTGCGGGTCGACCGAGCCGAACGGGATGAGCACGTCCGCGTGCTCGGCGGCCGCGTCCGCGATCTCCTCGCTGGACAGCGCGGGGTGCCCGGTCGCGGCCGGCGCCTCGACCGTGAACACGACGGCGGCCATGTTCCGCGCCCGGTAGTGCTCGGCGATCGCGGCCACCGTCGGCGTCCGGTCCTGGCCGGCGCGGAAGTACTTCTCCGACGCGTCCAGCAGCTCCTGGTCGAGGGCGAAACAGCCGTGCCCGTCCTGCTCGACGTGGGTGTGGACGTCGATGGCGGTCAGTGCGGAAAGGTCCACGGAAGCTCCAGGTTCAGGGCAGGTCGGGCTGCGCGGCCTTGGCGGCCAGCAGACGGTTCAGGACGGCGTCGCGGGCGGCGACGAGCTGATCGTCGCCGATGCCGTCGAGTTCCGCATCGACCCCGGCGACGAGCGTCTCGGCCAGCTCCGGGGTCAGGTGGACGCGGCCGAGGTCGCGCCACCACTCTTCGGTGGGCGGGCCGAGGTGCGCCAGGACGTGCGCGAGCCCGCCCGCGCCGCCGGAGAGGTGCTGGTTGAGGAAGGGGCCGAGCACGGCCCAGCGCAGCCCGGGGCCGTACGCGATCGCCGTGTCGATGTCGGCGACCGTCGCGATGCCGCGTTCCACGAGCGAGTACGCCTCCTGCCACAGCGCGGCCTGCAGCCGGTTCGCGACGTGGCCGGGCACTTCCCGGGCCAGCCGGATCGGCCGCTTGCCGAGCGAGGCGTAGAACGCCACGGCCCGGTCGACGATCTCGGGCGCGGTGTCGTGGCCGGGCACGACCTCGACGAGCGGGATCAGGTGCGGCGGGTTGAACGGGTGCCCGACGACGACCCGCTCGGGATGGCGCGGGCAGCCGCGGGCGATGACGCTGGGCAGCAGCCCGGACGAGCTGCTCGCCAGGACCACGTCCGGCCGCGCGGCCTCGTCGAGGACGGCGAACAGCGCGTGCTTGACGTCTTCGCGCTCAGGACCGTTCTCCTGCACGAAATCCGCCGCCGCGGCCGCTTCGCCGGCGTCGGCGACGAACCGCAGCCGATCCGTGTCTTCGAGTGCCTCTCGCAGCCGCTCTTCGGCGCCGGGCGCCGGATCGGTGGCGACGACGTCGTGGCCGTGGGCGAGGAAGAGCCCCGCCCAGCTCGCGCCGATCACGCCGGTGCCGACGACCGCGATGGTGCTCATGCGCGGGCCCGGAAGGCGTCGAGGGCGGTGGGGTCGGCCAGGACGTCCCGGCCCACGACGTCGTCGACGCGGGCGCCGAGCAGGAGTTTCTTCACGGGCAGCTCCAGCTTCTTCCCGGTGCGGTTGCGGGGGATCACCGGGACGGCGGTGATCGTGTCCGGCACGTGCCGCGGCGACAGCGCGCTCTTCAACGCCGTCGTGATCTTCTCGCGCAGCGGCGTGTCCAGGGCGCCGTCCCGGAGCACGACGTAGAGGCGGAGGTCGCCGTTGCCGCCCGCCGGGTCTTCGAGGTGCACGACGAGGGAGTCGTCGACCTCCGGCAGCTCCTCGACGACGGCGTAGAACTCGGCGGTGCCGAGCCGGACGCCGCCGCGGTTGAGCGTCGCGTCGGAGCGTCCGGCGATGACGCAGCTCCCCTCGGGGGAGAACCGGATCCAGTCGCCGTGGCGCCAGACGCCGGGGTAGGTCGAGAAGTACGTCTCGCGGTAGCGCGAACCCGTGTCGTCGCCCCAGAACCCGACCGGCATGGACGGCATCGGCGCGGTGATCACGAGTTCGCCGAGCTTGCCCACTACCGGAAAGCCGTGCTCGTCGAACGCCTTCGCGTCGACCCCGAGGCACGGTCCGGAGATCTCGCCGGCGAGCACCGGCTGCAGTGGGCCGCCCTGGACGATCCCGCTGCAGACGTCGGTGCCACCGCTGCCGACGTTGAGCAGCACGTCCGGTCCGAAGACGTCCCGCACCCAGTGGTAGCCCTCGGCCGGCAGCGGGCTGCCCGCCGCGCCGAGCTGCCGCAGCGCGCTCAGGTCGTACTCCGCGGCCGGGTCGAGGCCCGCCTTCCGGCACGCCATCAGGAAGCCCGGGCTCGCGCCCATCAGCGTCGCGCGGGTCTCGGCGGCCAGGCGCCACTGCCACGCCAGGTCGGGGTGCAGCGGGTTGCCGTCGACCAGCACGATCGACGCGCCGGTGAGCAGCCCCGACACCAGCGCGTTCCACATCATCCAGGCGGTGGTGGAGAACCAGAGGATCCGGTCGCCGGGGTGCAGGTCCCAGCTGAGGCCGTGGTTCTTGAGGTGTTCCAGCAGGATCCCGCCGTGACCGTGCACGATCGCCTTCGGCTTGCCGGTGGTGCCGGAGGAGAACAAGACGCACAGCGGGTGTGCGAAGCCGACCGGTTCGAACCCGGGCGCGCTCTCGGTGAGGAGCGCACTCCAACCCAGGGTGTCCGGGAGGTCGTGGCCGCCGTAGGGGACGTGGACGACGTGCTCGACGGTCGGCAGGCCGGCGCGGATCTCGGCGACTTCGGCGCGGCGGTCGACGTCCTTGGCGCCGTAGCGGTAGCCGGCCACGGTCAGCAGGACCCGCGGCTCGATCTGGCCGAAGCGGTCGACCACCGAACGGGCGCCGAACTCGGGCGCGCAGGACGCCCAGACCGCGCCCAGGCTCGCGACGGCGAGGTAGGCGACCACGGTTTCGGGGATGTTCGGCAGGTACGCCACCACGCGGTCGCCGCGCCCGACGCCGAGCCGGGCGAGGCCCGCGCGGGCCCGGGCGACCTGGTCGCGCAGCTCGCCCCACGTCAGCTCGGTGCGGTCGCGGGTCTGGGAGTACGCGATGACGGCGATGCCGTCCGACGGGCCGCCGAGCGCGTGCTCGGCGTAGTTGAGGGTCGCGCCGGGGAACCACTCGGTGCCGGGCATCCGCCGGTCCGGCACGACGCTCGAAGCGGGGGAGTGGAAGCGGACGCCGAAGAAGTCCTTGATCGACGACCAGAAGCCGTCGAGGTCGGTCACCGACCAGCGGTGCAGCGCGGCGTAGCCGTCGAAGGCGTGGCCGCGCTCGGCCAGCCACTCGAGGTACCGGCCGATCTCGGTCATCGGCCGACCTTCCCGGCGCGCTTGTCCAGGAACGCCTGCATCCGCTCCTTGGCTTCGGCGCTGCCGGTCGCGACGGCCGCCATCAGCGACTCCATGAAATAGCCCTCGGCCGGGTTGGCCTCGGCGATGCGGGGAAGTGCCTGCAGCACGGCGAAGTTCGTGATCGGCGAGTTCGTGGCGATCTTGCGGGCGAGGCCGAGCGCGTGCTCGAAGCCGTCGTCGACGCGGTAGTGCGACAGCCCGGCGGCCTGCCCCTCGTCGGCGTCGAGGACGCGGCCGGTGAGCATCATGTCGGCCATCCGGCTCGCGCCGATCAGCCGCGGCACCCGCACCGACGCGCCGCCGCCGACGAACAGGCCGCGCTGGCCCTCCGGCAGCGCGTAGAACGCCGAGGGCTCGGCGACGCGGATGTGCGCGGCCGCC
Organism: Amycolatopsis sp. NPDC114505; assembly: GCF_055633615.1. Lineage (NCBI taxonomy): Bacteria > Bacillati > Actinomycetota > Actinomycetes > Pseudonocardiales > Pseudonocardiaceae > Amycolatopsis > Amycolatopsis sp. NPDC114505. The sequence goes on from NZ_JBVKDV010000002.1 coordinate 1,742,979, forward strand.
GCGAGCTCCAGGCCGCCGCCGACGACCGCGCCACGGAGCACGGCGACGACCGGGACCTGCCCGCGTTCGATCCGCTCGAAGGCGCGGTGCCACATCATCGAGTGCTCCAGGCCTTCGAACGCGTCGCGCTCGGTGAGCTCGGAAAGGTCGAGCCCGGCGGAGAAGTGCTCGCCCACGGCGTCGAGCACGACGGCCTTGACCCCGCGCGGCGGCGAGCCGAAGAACGTTTCGAGGCCGAGCACGGTGGCGTCGTCGAGGGCGTTGCGCTTCTCGGGGCGGGCCAGCCGCAGCACGGCGACGTCGCCGAGCAGTTCCAGGCGCAGTGAGGAGGGCAGGAGCGGGATCGTCATGCGGGTCCGTTCGGGAAGGATGCGGCGGCTCGCGCGCGGAGCTCGACGCGGCGGATCTTGCCGGTGGCGTTGACCGGCAGTGCTTCGGTGAACTGCACGTATTTGGGCACTTTGTAGCGCGCGAGGTGCGCTTCGAGGTGGGCGCGGAAGGCGGCTTCGCCGAGTTCGGCTCCGGCCCGGCGGACGACGAAGGCGACGCCGGCCTCGCCCCAGCGTTCGTCGGTCACGCCGACGACGGCGCACGCGTCGACCTCGTCGAGCCGGACCGCGACGGCCTCGATCTCGGCGGGGTAGACGTTCTCGCCGCCCGAGATGATCAGGTCCTTGACGCGGTCGACGACGTGGGCCCAGCCGTCGTCGTCGACGCGGACGACGTCGCCGGTGCGGAACCAGTCGTCCTCGACGAAGCTCGCCTTCGACTCCTCGGGCCGGTTCCAGTAGCCGCCGAACACGTGCGGGCCGCGCACCAGCAGCTCGGCGGGAGTCTCGCCGAGCGGTTCGGGTGTCAGCTCGGGCCCGAGGCCGGCCACGTCGGTGAAGAAGTGCGGCACGCCCGCGGCGACGGGGTGGCCGGGCGTGCCCTCGTGGGTGGCCATCGAGACGCCCGGCGACGCTTCGGTCATGCCGTAGCCCTGCAGGAGCTGCACACCGCGGTCGAGCCACGCGCGGGCGACGCGTTCGGCGACCGGCGAACCGCCGTAGAGCACGCACGTCAGCGAGCTCAGGTCCGTGCGGCCCCAGTCCTCGTGGCGGCACAGCATCTCCAGCATCGTGGGGACCGCGGAGAAGCTCGTGATCCCGCCCTCGCCGATCCGGCCGAGGATCGCGCCGGGGTCGAACTTCGCCACCGGTTCCACGCTGCCGCCCTTGAACAGCGTCGGCAGCGTGATCTGGCCCAGCCCGACGCAGTGGAACAGCGGCGCGATGCACAGCGCCCGGTCGGTGCCCAGGACGTCGAGGTGTGCGAGCTGGTTGACGGTGTTCCAGGTGAGGTTCCCGTGGGTGAGGACCGCCGCCTTCGGCCGGCCGGTGGTGCCGGAGGTGTAGAGCAGCAGACAGGGGTCGTCGAGCCCGACCCCGGTGGGCGGCACGTCGCCGGCGGCGGCCAGCTCGGCCTCGAAGTCCAGGCCGCCCGCCGGGCACGACGCGGGGTCCGTCGCGACGACGTGCCGGAGGGTCTCCGGCAGCGGGCCGGCCAGCAGGGCGTCGGTGTCCGGGCTGTGCACCAGCACCGAAGCGCCGCTGTCCTCGAGCATGTAGCGGATTTCGGCGGGGGAGAGCCGGTAGTTGAGCGGCACGAAGAGCGCGCCGAGGCGGGCGGTGGCGAAGAGCGTCTCGAAGACCGTGACGTCGTTGACGCCGAGGTAGGCCACGCGGTCGCCCGGGCGCACGCCCAGCCGGGCGAGCGCGCCGGCCAGCCGGTCGACGCGGCCGGCGAGCCCGGCGTAGGTGCGCGTGCGGCCGGGCTGCACCAGCGCGGTGCGGCCGGGGGAGATCCGGGCCCGGCGCGCGGGCCAGCTGCCGAGGCCGAAGTCGGCCGGACCGAGCGGCGATCGGGTCACGCCGGGCACCTCCGTGCGCTATATCAGGAACCCTGAGACGCCGTCGAGCATGACTGTCACCCGCACGGGCTGTCAAGGGTGAGCGGCCCGCGGGCCCGTTTTTGGTACGTACGCCGGGAAGGCGCGCTTTCGGCGGACAGCGGGGGAGCGGGATTTCGGCCGTTGGCGGGGTTGCGCCGTTTGGATCAAGGGTTAGGCTGCGTAGGTGCGGTTCAGCACCAGCCGCCCCTCCCCTGACTTGCCGGCGTCCGAGCGGGCACTGGACACCACTCGGCGCGCCATCCGCGACTGAAGGCGTAAGAAGATGTTGGTCGTGCAGCACCCCGCGACGGCGATCCCCATGATGTCGCCGTCCCCCCTCACGGAACGAAGCCCGTTCGACATCCAGGTGATCCGCCCGTACTTCGGCGCGGTCATGGTCCGGATCCGCGGCGCGCTCGACGAGGACAGCGCCGCCGAGCTCGGCTCGGTCCTGAGCACCTGGGCGCACCGGCGGTTCCCGACCCTGGTGCTCGACCTGTCCGAGGTCGACTTCCTGGACTCGGCCGGCCTCGCGGTGCTCGCGGAGATCCACGTCCGGACGGTCCGCGAGAGCACCACCCTCCGGATCGTCACCGGCGACAACCGGGTCGTGCGCCGGGCGCTGGCCGGCAGCGGCCTCGACCACGCGCTGAACCTGAGCCCGCTGCCCTCCGGCTGGGAGCGGGCGACGGAGATCCCGAACTAGCCGGCTCCCGGCATCGCGCCGATCGTCTCCCGCAGGGCGTCGTCGGTGGGGGTCGGCTCGATGCCGAAGGTCGCCGTCGCCGCCGAGGAGTCCAGGACGAACGGGCCCCGCAGCTGGTACTGCATCTCCACCATCTCTCGCGCCGCCGGGTTGAAGAGCCCGGCCAGGCGCAGGGCGACGGCGGGCATCGTCGTGACGCGGGCCGCCGGTGCCCCGGACAGCTCCGCCGCGCGGGTCGCCAGCCGGCGCAGCGACACCGCCGGCGCCGTCGGCACGTGCCACGGCCGTCCCCACGCCCGTTCGTCGGCTGCGGCGGCGACCAGCGTGCGGGCCACGTCGCCGGTGTAGGTCCAGCTGTGCGGGGCGTCGAGGTCGGCCGGGGCCGAAGCGCGCTTGCCGGCCAGGACCTTCGGCAGCACCAAGGCCGTGAACGCCGACTGCGTGCCCGCGCCGAGGTAGTCCGAGCCGCGGACCTCGGTGGTGCGGATCCGCCCGGCGTCGTGCGCCGCGAGGGCGTCGGCCCAGAGCTTCGCCCGCACCTCGCCCTTGACCGAGTTCGGCCGCGCCGGCAGTTCTTCGGTCATCGGGCCGTCGACGGTGCCGTACGCGTAGAGGTTGCCGGTCGTGACGAGCACCGCGCCGCTGCTCTCGGCCGCGTGCAGGAGTGCGGCGCCGAGCGGCGGCCAGTCGGTGGGCCAGCGGTGGTAGGCCGGTCCCGCGCAGCTGTACAGCGCGGCCGCGCCGGCCGTGTGCCGCGCGAGTGTGGCGGCGTCGGAGGCGTCCGCGGCGACCAGCTGGACGCCCTTCAGCGACGGCCCGCCGCCGCGACGGGTGATCAGGCGGACTTCGTCGCCGCGGGCGGCGAGCAGGCGTGCGGTGGCCGTGCCGACCGGACCGGCGCCGACGATGACGTGCAGAGCCATGGAAACCCCCCAGGAGAGAACGGTGTTCTCGAACAAGAACACCGTACGGCTCGGCGTGGCCGCGCGTCAAGAACAGTGTTCTCGTCGAGTTCGGGTGTTCTCGGGATGTGCGACACTGGGACCGTGTCCGCCTCGTCGCTGCGTGCCCGGGTCCGCTCGGAGATGCACCAGGAGATCAAGGAAGTCGCCCGCCGCCGCCTCGCCACGGAGGGCGCGAACCTGTCGCTGCGCGCCGTCGGCCGCGACCTGGGCATCGTGGCGTCGGCGCTGTACCGGTACTTCCCGAGTCGCGACGCGCTGCTGACGGCGTTGATCATCGACGCGTACGAGGGCCTGGGCGCGGCGGCGGCCGAGGCGGAGGCGGCGATCCCGCGCGAGGACCTGCGCGGCCGGTGGCTCGCGGCGTGCCACGCGGTGCGGTCCTGGGCGCTGGCCCACCCGGCCGAGTACGGCCTGCTCTACGGCAACCCCGTGCCGGGCTACGCGGCACCACCGGAGACGGTGGTCCCGGCCTCGAAGGTGATCCTGCTGTTGGCGGCGATCGTCGGCGAGGCCCCGGAAGTGCCGGGACGCCCGGTGCCGGGATCGGTGCGCACTGACTTGCGCAAGCTGATCGACGAGCAGGGCGGTGGCCTGTCCGAGGAGCGGCTGGACCGGGCGCTGCTCGCGTGGACGCATTTGTTCGGCCAGGTCAACTTCGAGGTGTTCCACCGCCTCGACGACATGGTCCAGGCCCGCGCGGAGTACTTCGAGCACCACATGGCCTTGCTGGCCGACCTCGCCGGGCTGCCCTGAGCCGGCTTTCGGGCGGCCGGGCACGCACCGCCGACAGTGGCCCCGCTCCGCTCGCCGTCGGTCCTGGCCGGGTGCAGCGGGCTGCCCTGAGCCGGCTTCCAAACGGCCGGGCACGCACCGCCGGCAGTGGCCCCGCCCCGCTCGCCGTCGGTCCTGGCCGGTGCAGCGGGCTTCCCTGAGGAGGCTTCCGAGCGACTGTCGCTCAAACGCGGAAGTACGCCCGGAACGTCGTGCCGTGGTCGCCGGTGTGCTGGCGGACCAGGTCGGCCACGTAGTTGACCAGCAGCAGCCCGCGCCCCCGGGGCTGCTCCGGCGTCGCGGGGTGGCGGCCGGCCAGTGGGTCGGCGAGCGTGCCGCCGCCGTCGTGGACCTCGCAGACGAACTCGCCCTCGTCGCTCCACAGCCGGACGGTGCCGGTGCCGCCGCCGTGCTCGACGCAGTTCGACAGCAGCTCCGTGACCACCACCTCGACGTCGGCGACCTGGTCGGCGCTCAGCCCGGCGGCGGCCGCCTGGACGTGGGCCAGTGCGCGGGCCGCCGCGAGGTCCGTCGTGTCCGCTAGCTCGGCCACGCGATCCGGCGCCGGCGGTAGCGGCCGGTTGTAGCGGGCGAGGACGTCGTCGGGGGCGTACGCCGTGCTCGGGCGGTGGCCGGTGCCGTCGATCAGGACCGGGTGGGTGGCTTCCGCGTCGGCGAGTGCGGCCGGGTCGAGACCCGCGGCGTCGTACGGGCACAGGATCGTCACCTCCCGGCCGGTGAAGGCCCGGTTGATGAGTGCCTCGTGCTGCACGCACGCCGGGTATTCGACGGCCGACCGCTCCGCCCAGATCGGTTCGCCGATGATCCGCACCGGGCCGTCCGGGTGGGCGTCGGCGAACGCCCGCAGCACGCGGGGGATGATCCGCCCCGGGTTGCGCCCGGCGTCGGTCATGTCCAGCAGGCGGACCTTTTCGGCGTCCGCGCCGAGCTCCCGGCGCAGCAGGCCGAGGTTCCGCCCGGGCACGGCGACGGCGACCGGCTCACCCGCGGCGAGCCCGCCCCACACGAACGGGACGGTTCCGGCCAGGTACTCGGCGTCGTCGCGGTAGAACAACGCCGGGTGCGCGAAAGGGTCCGCGCTCACATCGCCTCCCTGGGCCGAGGGCGTCCAGTATGCGCGGCCGGCTTCAGCCTTTCTGCCCGGCCCGCCTCAGCCGCTCCTCCTGGATGCCGCGCAGGAACGCCACCGGGTCGTCGCCCATGCGGTCGCGCGCGCGGTGGCGGATGCCCGCCGAGACGATCGTGGCGACCACCGCCCACGCCGCGATCACCACGACCACCGCGGGCGCCGGCAGGACCAGGCTCAGCAGCGCGAGGCACGCCGTGGCCGCCAGGGCCGCGATCCGGGCCACGCTCGCGTACCAGCGTGGGCGTCCGGGCACCGAGAACACACGGGTGCCGGCCAGGTACATCGTCAGGCCCGCCGTCGTGAACCACGCCGCCGCCTGGGGCGGGGACTCGTGCAGCGACAGGTTCACCCCGGCGGCGATGAGCAGCAGCGCGAAGGCCGGGAAGAGGTGGCCGACCGCGTACAGCGAGTAGGCGAGCGCGGGGTTTCCGCCGGAGAGGTCGAGCAAGCGCTCGTAGATCCGCGCGGCCGAGGAGAAGTACAGCCACCACAGCGCACCCGCCATCACCAGGCCGGCGACCAGCGACGCCCAGTAGGCGACGTCGTCGGCCGGGCGCTCCAGCGCGGCCGTGCCGACCGTGATCACGAGCTCGCCGAGGAGCAGGATCATGAACAGCCCGAAGCGTTCGGCGAGATGGGCGGAGTCGACCGCCAGGTTCGGGTCGCTCGGCGGCTTCAGCAGCATCCGCCACTGCTCTTCGGGGGTTCCGGGTGACGGAGCCCCCGGCCCCGGATGTAGCCGCTCCGCCCGCGACGGCCGCTGCCGGGGCTCGCCGCGGCGCCGTTCGTGGCGGTCGCCGAGCAGCAGGAACCCGGCCTCCTGCAGCAGCGCGAACGCCCACAGTGCCCACAGCGCCCAGGTGTGCGGGAGGACCGCCGAAACGCCGAACAGGACCGCCGAAAACGTGTAGCCCCAGCTGATCCGCCTCTGGTCCAGACCGGGCCGCGCCGGCCACCGGTGCGCCGCCGCCAGGATCAGGCGGACCCCGGCCATGGCCGCCGCGAAGACCGCCGGGTGCCCCTCGAAGACGTGGTGGGCCTGGGTGGCGGCGATCCCGCAGGGGATGGTCCCGGCCAGCACGAACAGCCGGTCGGTGGTGCGGCGGTCGTCGCCGCGGCGGTTGTAGAGCACGGCGAAGCCGATCCACGTCCACCACAGCGTCGCGAACAGGCCGAGCGCGGCGGCGGCGCGCATCCAGTGCGGGTCCGCGACCACGCCGTGCGCCACCTGGCCCACCGCGAACACGAACACCAGGTCGAAGTACAGCTCGACCCAGCCGACCCGCTTGCCGGGGCCCGCGGCGGCGCCGTCGTCGTCCACATCGGTCACGGCGGCGATTCTGCCGGGTCTTCGTCCGTGCCTCCCACCCGGGCGCCGCGGGAATTAATAACACACCATTACGGCAATAGCCGAATTCGTCGCGATGGCACTTGTGGGTAATTCTGCCGCCAGTGCGAACAGGTCGACTATTTACGCCGTGTCAGGCCTCGGAGCTGGGCGAACAGTGCTTGTACGGTGTACAAGCAGCGACCGCCGGGACACAATGCGTGAACTGTCGGAGCGAATCCGAACTAATTTATTGCCCACTTCCGAATCGCCGGTCCTTAGGGTTGACAAGGATGCCGGACGTGATGTTCTCTGCTGGTCGGCTCGATCAACGCCACGTCTGCTCCGGTCCGGGAGCCGGGATTCCGGTCCACTCGGGACGTCCGTGGTCGGCCCTGGGGCCCCCGTCCTGTCCGAGTTCGACGTCAGCCGTCCGCGCGGCTGGGAATCGAGCGGTTCCACCATGCACGAAAGCAGATCCACCCTCCGCCGTTCGGCGGACGCCGCGTGGTGGCCCGCGCACTGGAGCGTGCGCACCAAGATCAGCGTCGTCCTGCTGCTGCCGGTCCTGGTCGCCGTGGCGCTCGCGGAGGTCCGGATCCAGGGCGAGCTCGACCGGGCGACCGCGCTCAGCGCCGCGCGCGACCGGCTGCCGGTGCTGCGGGACACGATCGACCTGACGGCGTCGCTGGGCCAGGAGATGGTCGCGGCCGTCGCGGTCCCGGGCGGGGCACCCGACACGCTGACCGCCGCCGTCGACGCGAAGGTCGCCGCGGTCCAGCGCGACACCGGCTTCGCGCCGCTGGCCGCGGACACCGGCCGGGCGCTGAACACCGCGCTGGGCAAGCTCGCCGGCATCCGCGCGGCCGGCACGGGCGGCGGCGACGTCCGCACGAAGGCCGCCGGCTACAACGACATCATCTCGACCCTCGGTGACCTCGTGCCCACGTTCGCCCCGGCCGACGCCGGCAGCGAGACCGCCGTCGGCGCGGAAACCGCCCGGCTGCTGGTGCACCTGCGTGGCGAGCTGGCCACCGAGGAGACCTACGCGCGGGCGGCGCAGAACAGCCCGGACGACGCTTCGCTGCGCCCGGCCGTCGTGCAGGCCGCCGCCGAGCAGGAGGTGCTCGCCGAGCAGGCCGCCCACCAGCTCTCGGGTGCCCAGCTGAACCGCTTCGAGGCGGCGACGAGCTCCGCCGCGGGCCGGCTCGACGCCCTGCAGGACCCGAGCAGGACCGGCGGCGAGACGCTCGCGTCGTTCGCCCCCACGATCGCCGCCGAGACGACCGGCGTGACGGCCGTGCTCACCGACGTCGCGGCGAAGCTGTCCTCCGACGTGTCGGACGCGGCCGACCGCGCCCGCTCGGACTCGCTGCGCGACACGGCGCTGGTCCTCGGTGCGCTGCTCGGCGCGCTCGCGATCGCCCTGCTGGTGGTGCGCTCGCTCGTCACGCCGGTGCGCCGGCTGCGCGCGGCCGCTCTCCGCGCGGCGAACGAACAGCTCCCGGAGACCGTCCGGCAGGTCCGCGAAGGCCACGACGTCGACTGGCGCTCGGTGCCCGACTCCGGGGTCAAGACCGAGGAGGAGATCGGGCAGCTGGCCCGCGCCTTCGACGACATGCACCGCCAGGCGGTCCGGCTCGCCGTCGAACAGGCCGAGCTGCGCAAGCAGGTCAGCGAGATGTTCATGACGCTCTCGCGGCGGAGCCAGTCGCTGGTCGAGCAGCAGCTGTCGATCATCGAAGACCTCGAGTCGGGGGAGCAGAACCCCCGCCGGCTCGACGAGCTGTTCCGGATCGACCACATCGCGACCCGGCTGCGCCGCAACGGCGAGAACCTGCACGTCCTGGCCGGTGGCCGGCCGGTCCGGCACGGCCGGGAGCCGGTGCCCACGCGCGACCTGCTGCGCGCCGCGACGTCGGAGGTCAAGGACTACCGGCGGGTGGCGATGGGCAACGCGCCCCGCAGCTCGGTGCAGCCCGAAGCGGCCGCGGACGTCGTGCACATCCTCGCCGAGCTGCTGGAGAACGCGACGCGGTTTTCCCCGCCCGAGCACAAGGTCGCGCTGACGGCCGACCGCGGCGCCGACGGCGGGCTGCTCATCGAGGTCGTCGACCAGGGCCTCGGGATGACCCCGGCGGAGCTGGTGTCGGTGAACGAGCGCCTCGCGGCGGCGGGGACCGTCGGCCCGGAGACGACCCGCCGGATGGGGTTGTTCGTGGTCGGCAGGCTCGCCGCGCTGCACGGCGTCACGGTCCGGCTGCGCGCGACCGGCGCGGGCGCGCGGAACGCCGGGGTGACGGCCAGCGTGCACGTCCCGGGCGCGCTCGTCATCGCCGACCTGGCCCGTCCGATCGGGGCCGGCCGGCTCGCGACGGCCGGAGCCGCCGCCGGTGGCCGCAACGGCCACACCCGGCCGCCGGTCGTGCCGACGCAGGCGTCGACGCCGATCTTCGAGCAGGTCGTCACGAGCTGGTTCACCGAGCCGGTGGTGAAGCCGCTGAACCGGCGGGACGCGCCGGTGGAGTGGCCGCCCGCGGCCGAGGCACCCGCGGCCGGCCGGGGGACCTGGCCCGGGTCGAAGGCGGACCGCGCCGACCCGGCCGAGGACGCGCCGGTGGAGTGGCCGCCGCCGGCCGAGAAGCCGGCGGCCGAGCGGAACGGGAGCACGGCGGCGCACCGGGCCGACCCGGCGGAGTGGCCCGAGAAGCCGACCGGCGAGCGGAATGGGAGCACGGCGGCGCACCGGGCCGACCCGGCGGAATGGCCGCCCCCGGCCGAGAAGCCAGCGGCCGAGCGGAACGGAACCACCGCGGCGCACCGAGTCCCCTCGGCCGAACCTGCGACGCCACCAGCCGAGCTCCCGGCGGCGGAGTGGCCCACCTCGGTCGACAAGCCGGTGGCCCGCCCCGAACCGGCCGGCGCGGCGGTGGGGGAGTGGGACACCCCGGCCGACCGCACGCGCCAGGCCGCCGAAAGCGCTCTCAAGCCCGCGAGCGCGCAGCGGCTCACCGACGCCGGCCTGCCGACCCGGCGGCCCGGTGCCCAGCTCGCGCCCGGCGCGGTCGTCCCGCGCGTGCGCGAGCAGACCGGCGGGACGGGGTTCCGCGACCCCACCGCCGTCCGCAGCAGCCTCTCCCGGCACTACCAGGGGATGCGCGCGGCCCGGCAGGAGACCGCGGCCCGCGCCGAAGAATCCGGAAAGGACGAAGTGGATCCGCGATGACCGAACTTCCCGACGTGCAGCCGCGACGGTCCGGCGCCGAACCGTCGGCCCGGTCCCTCAGCGGGACACTGGGCTTCCCCGGTCCGGCCGCGCCGCCCGAACGGACGGCGACGCTGAACTGGCTGGTCAACGGGTTCGTCCAGGACGTACTGGGCGTCGCGCACGCCGTGCTGGTCTCCGCCGACGGCCTGCTCGTGGCCGCCGACGAGGCCCTGCCCCGTGAGCGCGCCGACCAGCTGGCGGCGATCGCGGCCGGCCTGTCCAGCCTGTCGCTGGGCACGGCGGAGCTGTTCACCGCCGGGCGGGTGGTGCAGTCGGTGATCGAGATGGAGCAGGGGTTCCTGCTGCTGATGAGCGTGGGCGACGGCTCCAACCTGGTCGTGCTCGCGTCGACCGGCTGCGACATCGGCCTGGTCGGCTACGAGATGACGATGCTGGTCGAGCGAGTGGGGCAGAAGGTCGACGTGCCCGCGCGCGAGATACCGGTGGCCCAGGACCACCGGTGATCGACGACCCGCCGCCCGGGCCGTACGGGGAGGAGCCGCGGCGCAGCCCGTCGCTGGCCCGCCCGTACGCCTGGACGGAAGGCCGGACGGCGCCGACGGTCGAGATCGCCGTCGAAGCGCTGGTCGAGACCACGGCGGCCGGCCGGGCCGAGGCGGCGTACCTGTCGTCGAGCGCGCTGGCGGAGGTCACCGAGATCTGCGCCCGGCCGAGGTCGCTGATGGAGATCGCCGCGCTGCTGTCGCTGCCGCTCGGCGTGGTCCGCGTGCTCGTGTCGGACCTGATGCAGGACAACCTGGTGATCGTCCGCGACACGCTGTCGGACACGTCGACCTGGGACGAGCGCCACGACTTGATGGAACGCGTGCTGCACGGGCTGCGCGATCTTTAGCACCGGGAAAGGCTGATCATGGAACACTTCGCGCTCGGGCACTGGCTGCTGGTGCTGGCGTACCTGACGTCCGTGGTGGGTTGCGCGCTCGGGCTGGCGTGCGCGGTCCAGGCCCGCCACGCGGCGACCTCCCGGCACCGCATGCGCTGGCTGGTGCTGGCGGCGATCTCGATCGGCGGCGTCGGCATCTGGCTGATGCACTTCGTGGCGATGCTCGGGTTCAGCACCCCGGGAATGCCGGTCCGCTACGACGTCTTCCGCACGGTGCTGTCGGCGATCCTTTCGGTGTCGGCGGTGTTCGCCGGCCTCGTGGTGGTGGGCGGCCGCGCGAAGTTCGGCTGGTGGCGCCTCGCCCTCGGCGGCGTGATCACGGGCCTGGCGGTGAACGTCATGCACTACACGGGAATGTCGGCCCTGCGCGTGAAGGGCGATTTCACGTACGAAGGCGGCCTGGTGGCGCTGTCGGTGGTGATCGCGGTGGTGGCGGCCACGGCGGCGCTGTGGTTCGCGGTGTTCCTGGACCGACTGTCCCTGCGGCTGCTGGCGGGTTTCGTGATGGGGGCGGCGGTGACGGGCATGCACTACACGGGCATGGCGGCGGTCCGGATGAACATGGACATGAACGCGGCCGATCCGGCTGGGGTGGAGGTGTTCTCGTTCCTGTTCCCGGTGTTCGTGCTGGCGGCGGTCGCGATGGCGGTGCCGTTGTGCGCGGTGTTGATGGCGCCGGCGATCACGCCTGAGGCTGCTGCGGCTGCTTCGGTCTCGAAGGATGAAGCGGTCACGGTGTGAGCTGGTCGCGGATGGCGTCGGTGTCGATGAGGGACCAGATCTCGGCGATCTTGCCGTCTTCGTAGCGGTAGAAGACGTGCTCGGCGAAGGAGATCGCCTTGCCGGCGGTGGGTAGGCCGCGGAAGTCGTCGACGGGAGTGCAGTCGAACCGGATGCGGCAGGCGACCTGGTCGTCCTGGACGACGAATCCTTCGATCGCGTAGTGCAGATCGGGAATCTCGGCGGCGTCCTGCCGCAGGAGGGCTTGGAAGTCTTCGATGGTCAGCGTCCGTCCGTTGTGGACGACGGGGTTGTGAGCGAAGTCCGTGAGGTCGGCGAAGCGCCGTTCGTTCAGGCAGGTGAGGTAGGCGCGGTAGCGAGCTTCGAGATCGGGCATGAAGCCAGTCTGGCAAACGGCCCGCGGGGAACCCACCCCGCGGGCCGCTCACCTCAACCCCCTAAAGGATGCAGAGCAGCGAACACGCCTTCGCCGATGACCAGCCCGTGTGTGACGGCGGTGTCCCCGGGGGAACGTTCGCCGGCACGTAACTCACCTTCGCCTGGTTCGTGATCGGGAACAGGTTCAGCAACGCGTACGTCGAGCAGTACACCTGCTTCGACGCCCCCGCCGCCAGGGTGAACGGGCCCGTCTGGCACGACGGCTCCACGGTGTCCACCACCTGCGCCGACGTGATCCCGACCGGGCCGAGGTTCGTCACCGTGATCCGCCAGTACGCCGTCGCGTTCAGCAGGCCCAGGAGACCGACCCCCGCCTGCTTCGCCCACGGTCCCACGCCACCCGGGCTGCATTTCGAAGCCGTCGACGACGTGCAGATCTCCTTCTCCACCTTGACGTTCGGCGTGCACGACGCGCCCGGGGCCACCGGGAGCGTCACCGTGTTCGACGTGAACGAGCCCGTCGAGTCCGTGCCCGTCGCCGTGTTCGCCACCGACGCAACCGCGCAGTCTGTCGCGATCGTCGTGCGGAAACACAGCTGGGGCGCGTCGCCCGCGTAGTCGACCACCAACCGGCCGCTGAAGCCCGTTCCGTTGTGCAGCACCAACGTCGTCGTCACGGTGATCGACGGGTGCGCCGCCACCGACACACCGGTCAGGTCGACCGAGCCGTCCGGGGCGAAGCCCGGGGTCGGCACCGTCGCTCCGCCCTGGTCGACCACCGTCACCCGGGACGCCGCGAAGTCGACGTTCGCCGGGTCGACGCCCGTCAGCCGCGCCGCCGTGTACCCCTGGACGTGTGAGCCTCCGTCGCAGTAGAAATCGCCCGGTCGCAGCGTCACCTGGCCGCCCGAACGGACGCACGGCGTCGCTCCCGTCGCCGGGTCCATCGAGAACAGCACGCCCGCGTCGCCGAGGCCGATCAGGCAGCCCGACGGCGGGTCGTACGTGTAGCCGTAGTCCCGCGTCACCCCGCCGTTCGCCGACGGGTGCGTGATCGGCCCGGGCAAGCCCGCGCACGCCGCCCCCGTCGCCCAGTCGTGGCACAGCGTCGCGCCGGCGTACGGCCCGCCCCAGATCGGCACGTAGCTGCGCACGTGGCCGTTCGGATCCGTGACGACCTCGGGGTTGAAGAAGATCACCCCCGCGGGCAACGCCGTGATCGGCGGGGCCGGCAGCACCGACCCGTCGAGCGCGTAACACGTCGTCACGGTCGTGTTGACGCTCGTCGACGAGCACGCGCCCACCGGGACACCGGTCGTGCTGAACGCCGTGTACGCGTTGTAGGTGTAGTTGCCCGCCGGTCCCGTCGGGCGCGACGAGGCCCAGCCGGCGCACGCCGTGGCCGTCGCCGGGTCGAAGCAGCCCAGTGACGGCTGCTGCGCGGTGTTCGGGCTGGACGTCGACGCGAACACCTTGCCCGCCACCAGGGTCAGCGCGCCGTAGACGTACGGCTGGTTGGCGGCCGGGACGATCGGCGCGTACGGCTGGCCGCCGCAGGCGCTCTGCGTGGCGATGGTCCAGCAGACGACCGCGCCGCTGCTGACGAGGCCGTAGAGGTTGCCGCCGCTCTGCAGCAGCCCGGTGATGCTGGTGACCGGCGGCGACCCACCGGTGGGGGACAGCGCCCAGTACCCGCAGTTGGCCGAGGCCGCCATGTCGAGGCAGCCGACGCCGACCGAGCCCGCCGTGACAGCCGGGTAGTAGACCTTCGCGGGCGCCGCGGGGTCGCGCACGTACTGCTCGACCATCGTGCTCGCGATGTCCCCGGCGCCGAGGGTGCCGAGCGGGCCGGGCGCGGTGTTGAGCACCTTCGGCCACGGGCCGCCCGGACAGCGCTGCCCGGTGGCGAGGTCGGTGCACACGACCTTCGGCGACGTCGCGCCGAGGTGGTGGTAGATGTTCCAGGCCTGCAGGACGCCGCCCGGGGTGCGGTAGAGGATCGGCGTGAAGCCGTCGCCGCCGGTCGCGGTCGTCACCGCCTGCACGGGCGGGGTGAGCGCGGCGGACAACGACGTCGCGTCGGGCCCGGCGTCCGGGTTCGTCGCCCGCACGGCGGTGACGCCGGACGCGGGTTCGGTGCCGGTGAAGGTGCTGCCGTCGGTGGACCACGACGGCGTCCACCCGGGCGGCGCGTGCAGCGAGCCGGGCTGGAACGCCTGGCCCGCGCCGACGGCGTCGGTGATGGTGGCGGCGCCGGACCCGGTGGCCTGGTCGTCGTAGCCGATGACCCAGTCGGCGGTGGCCCCGTGGGCGGCGGGGGATCCGGTGCCCTGCACGGACTTCGTGAGCCCCGAGACGGCAGCGGCCTCGGCGGTGGTGGGGAGCGCGACGGCGGCGGCCGCGACGAGCACCAGGGGCAGCACTGCTCCCAGCATGCGTCTTCGCATGAATGGTCCTCGATTCTTTCGCAAACGGTTGGTCCCAGAAACGGTTTCCTGGCCGAAGGAAAATCGTATGCCGGACCGGGAGTGCGTTGAAGCGCACTCACCCGGGCGCCAGAAAGGCGAAGCCAACAGCTCAGTTCGTTACCGATGCGAAATGGTGTGGACCTGGTGAGGCGAGGGAGTTTCCGGCCGAGGGTCACCCGGATGCACCTGGAGCGTCACTCGTTCGGGTAACGAGTGGACGCTAAGAACTCTCGTTTCCGGCGGTTGCGAAGAATTATTTTCCGAAAACGTATTCGGTGCGGATCCCGCCGGCTGTCCGCGGTCGGCACCGTCCAGGCGATGGCCGGGTCGCACGACGCTCCGCAGGGCGGTCACGAACCCGGCCGGATCGAGCGCGAACCGGACCGGGTCGGCGATCGCGTCCACGCGAGCCGGCGAACCGTCGAGCCACGCGTGGATCGACCACGCGAACGGGTAGCTCGCGCCGGGACGCCCCTGCGCGAGCGGAACCGGGCGCCCACCAGCCGGCGCACCTGCTCCGCTTCGACGGTCACGCGCCGGGGGAGCGGACCGAGATCAGGCCGGGCGCCTCAGCCCGATTCGGCGTCGAAGCGCAGTTTCGACGTGATGCGGTACCGGTCGCCGCGGTACACCGAGCGGGTCAGCTCGACCACCTGCCCCGTCGTGTCGCGCGTGAGCCGCTCGATGTGCAGGATCGGCGCGTACACCGCGATCTCGAGCAGCTCGGCCTGCTCCGGGTTGGTCACCGCCGGCTCGATCGTCTGCACCGCGTCCTGCACCACGATCCCGAACCGCTCCCGCAGCAGCCGGTAGAAGTTGCCCGATTCCAGGTCCGCCGGGGACAGACCCGGGACCAGGGACGCCGGGAGCGCCAGCCGCTCGATCGCGATCGGCTCGTCGTCGACGTGGCGCACGCGCGTGACGCGCAGGACCGGCGCCCCCGGCTCGCGCTCCAGGTCGGCCGCCAGGGACCGCGTCGCGGCGGAGATCCCGAACGCGACCACCCGGCTGGTCCAGTGTCCCTCCGCGGGTGGGACGGCGAGTCCCGTCGCCAGTTCCTGGGTCACCTTCTGCGGGCTGGTGAACGTTCCCCGCCCGCGCTGGCGCACCAGCAGCCCGGTGCGGGTCAGCTCGTCGATGGCCGCCCGGACGGTCGGGCGGGACACGCCCAGCTCCGCGGCGAGGTCGCGTTCGGACGCCAGCCCGGTGCCGGGGCCGGCGTTCTCGATCACCTTCAGCAGGTGCCGCCGGACGCGGTCGCGTTTCACCGTGGGCGGGCGGTCCGCCGGCTCGTCCTCTTCTTTCCGGGGGCTCCGAGTGGCGGAGGCCCCGGCCCGGGGCGAAGGCCCGGATGGCACAGCGGTCAAGGCACCGTCTTCCCGGATACGGGGACCGCGCCGGCGAACCGGACGCGCTCCTTGGGCAGGGCGTCCAGGGCGCGCAGCCGTTCGAGGTGACCGGTCAGGCGCTCCTGGAAGTCAGGATAACGGCGGTCCGGCGGCGACCACGCGCGCTCGGCCAGCGCGCACAGCCGCGGGAACGCGAGGTGGCGGACGTGGTCGGGGGTCGGCGCGTGTTCGGTCCACAGCTGGGCCTGCGTGCCGAGCACCCCGGGCCGGGTCCCGTCGCTGACCGGCAGCCCGCCCTCCAGGGGGTCGAAGCGGTAGACGTCCTGGAGTGTCGTGACGTCCTGGCGCGGCGGCTCGCCGGGCTCCTCGCTCTGGCGGTAGTCGAAGTACGTCGACGTGTGCGGTGCCATGATCACCTGGTGGCCGCGGGCGACGGCGAGGGCGCCGTGCGCGGCGTCGCGCCAGGCCGTGACGACCAGCTCGGGCGGCAGCCGGCCCGCGGCGTGGCCGGTCTCGTCCCAGCAGACCGCCTGCCGGCCGAGATCCGCCAGCAGCGCGTGCAGCTCGCCCAGGAACCACGGGTGCAGCTCGGCGGTGTCGGTCAGCCCCAGCTGCGCCGCTTTCGCCAGCGCGACCGGGTTCGACGCCCACTGCGTGGTCGGGCACTCGTCGCCGCCGATGTGCAGGTGCCGCGCCGGGAAGACGTCCGCGACCTGCGTGAGCACCTCCCGGCAGAAGGCGAACGCGCCGTCGTGGACGCCGAGGATGTCCGGGCTGATGCCCCACGCCGTCCACACCGGGAGCGTGACGTCCGGCCGGTTGCCCAGCTCGGGGTAGGCTGCCAGCGCCGAGCGCACGTGCCCGGGCAGGTCGATCTCCGGCACGATCCGCACGCCGCGGTCGGCCGCGAACGCGACGAGGTCGCGCAGCTCGCGCTGGGTGTAGAAGCCGCCGTGGGGGACGCCGTCGTAGACGCCGCTGCCCGCCGCCCCGACCATCGACTCGGTGCGCCACGCGCCGATCTCGGTGAGCCGCGGCCGCCCGTCGATTTCGATCCGCCAGCCCTGGTCGTCGGTGAGGTGCAGGTGCAGGACGTTGTACTTGTGCAGGGCCAGGACGTCGACGAACTCGCGGAGGAACTCCAGCGGCAGGAAGTGCCGGGCGACGTCCAGCAGCACGCCGCGCCAGGGCAGCCGGGGCGTGTCGCGGACGTGCAGGCACGGCAGCCGCGGCGGCCCGTGCAGCGGCACCAGCTGCCGGAGGGTCTGCACGCCGTTGCGCAGGCCCGCCTCGGTCGACGCGGTGAGCAGCGCGTCCACCGGCGTGACGTCGAGTTCGTACCCCTCGAGCCCGAGCTTCGCCTCCGGGACGAGGTCGAGGCGGATCGACGGGCCGTGGTGGATCGTCGGCCGGGGCAGGTAGCCGGCGAGGAGGCGGGCCGCGCGCTCGGCGCCGTGGCTCGCGAGGACGCGCAGTCCGCCGGCGGGCGCGAAGGTTCCGGCGCGGCGGGTCAGCCGCGCGGGGCGGGGGATGATCATCAGCCTTTCACCGCGCCCGCGGTCATGCCTTCGACCAGGTGGCGCTGCACCAGCGCGAAGAAGATGACGACCGGCAGCGCGAACAGCGTCGACGCGGCGATCAGGCCGCCGTAGTCGGTGCCGGTGCTGGTGCTGAACGAGACCAGCCACACCGGCAGCGTGTAGCCGGAGCTGTCCTTCATGATCACGTACGCGAACAGGAAGTCGTTCCACGCCGTGATGAACGCGAACACGCTGGTCGCGATCAGGCCGGGCAGCACCAGGGGCAGCAGGACCGAGCGCATCACCCGTGCGCGCGTCGCGCCGTCGACCATCGCCGCCTCCTCGAGTTCGACCGGGATCCCGTGCAGGAAGCCGCGCAACGTCCAGATCGTGAACGGCAGCACGAGTGCCACGTACGTCAGGATCAGCCCGAACAGCGTGTCGAGCAGGTGCGCGCTCTTCAGGCCGAGGAACAGCGGGATGACCAGGGCGGGCACCGGCACCATCTGCAGCACCAGCACGCCGATCAGGAAGCTGCGGCGGCCGAAGAACCGGAAGCGCGTCAACGCCGTCGCGGCCAGGAAGGCGACCACGATGGACAGGGCGACGACCGCGACGACGACCACCGCGCTGTTGGCGAGGTCCCGCACGAAACCCGGTTTGGCGAGGGCGTCGGCGAAGTTGTCCAGCGTGACGTCGATCGGCAGGAACTGCGGCGTGGGCTGGAGGATCTTGCCCGCGGGCTTGAACGCCGTGAGCACCATCCAGTACACCGGGAAGATCCACACGAGGCAGAAGACGGTGGCGACGGCGTTGCGGCCGATCCGGCGGATCACAGGTCCTCCCCGGAGCGGACGAGCCGGCGCACGTACACGGCGGTCATGCCGACGAGCAGCGCGACCGAGACGACGGCGATCGCGGCGCCCTGGCCGAAGTCGTTGCGGCTGAAGGCCCGGGTGAACGTCCAGATGCCCAGCGTTGTCGTGCCGTCGTTCGGCCCGCCCTGGGTGAGGATCCAGATCTGGTTGAACACCGTGAAGTCCCAGATCACCGAGAGGATGGTGACCAGGCCGAGGATCGGCTGCAGGAACGGGAACGTGATGGTGCGGTGCACCCGCCACGGCCCGGCGCCGTCCAGCGCCGCGGCTTCGTAGTAGGAGCGC
Organism: Amycolatopsis sp. NPDC114505; assembly: GCF_055633615.1. Lineage (NCBI taxonomy): Bacteria > Bacillati > Actinomycetota > Actinomycetes > Pseudonocardiales > Pseudonocardiaceae > Amycolatopsis > Amycolatopsis sp. NPDC114505. Next base: position 1,761,622 of record NZ_JBVKDV010000002.1, read on the forward strand.
GGGATCTGCGACAGGCCCGCGTAGAGCGTGAGCGCAACGAACGGCACGGACTGCCATACGACCAGCAGCCAGACCAGCGTGAACGCCGAGGTCGGCGACGTCGTCCAGTCGTGCTGGGTGAGGTCGCCGAAGCCGGCCTGCGTGAGCAGCCAGTTGACCACGCCGTAGCCGGGCTGGAAGAGCCATTGCCAGACCAGGGTGGACGCCACGTTCGGCAGCGCCCACGCCGCGATCAGGCAGAGCGTGACGGCGGTGCGCATGCCCCGGCCCAGGCGTTGCAGCAGCAGCGCGACGCCGAAGCCGATGACGAGTGTGCCGAGGACCAGCGCCGCGCAGAACCCGACGCTGCGGGCGAGGACCGGGAGGAGCTGGTCGTCGCCGAGGACGGCGGCGTAGTTGTCGAAGCCCGCGAACGTCGTCGTGCCGGTGAACAGCGACCGCAGGCCGTACTTCTGCGTCGAGATGACGACCAGGCGCACCAGCGGATAGCCCAGGACGAGCCCGAGCAGGACGGTCGCGGGCAGGAGCAGGCCGTAGGGCAGCAGGGACCGTCGCCGGCGCGGCGTCGCCGGTCTCGGCGGGGCTTCAGGCGGTGCTTTCACCAGCAGCACGAGGACTCCTTCGCGGAAAGGGGCGGGGCGGCCCGGTTGGGGACGGCAGTCGGCCGGGCCACCCCGCCGGTCAGCGGGCGCTCAGGGCCTCGGTCAGGTGAGCGTCGAAGTCCTTGGCGGCGTCGGCGATCGGCCGGCGTCCGGTGGCGATGTCGGCGAAGAAGGTGTTGATCGACTTGTCACTCTCGATCGTCGCCCAGCCCGGTGCGGCCGGGGTCGCGACGCTGGTCTTGGCCGCGGTGGCGAAGGCGGCGTTGACCGGCGGCAGGGTGGGCGTGATCTCGTCGATCAGCTCGGTGGAGACGGGCGTCCAGCCGTCGATGCCGACGATCGCCTGGCGCTGCACGTCGGGGCTCGTCGCGGCCTTGAGGTAGGCCAGCGCGAGGTCCTGGTTGTGGCTCTTGGCCGCGACGACGAGGTCGGACCCGCCGAGGAACACCGGCTGCGTCTTCCCGGGGGTGGCGCTGGGGAAGGGGAAGGTGCCGAGGTGGTCCTTCAGCTCCGGCTTGTTCTTCACGACGGTGTTGACGCTCGTGTCGAGGATCGCCCCGGCGCCGCCGGCGGAGAAGATCGCGGCCTGGTCGGGGGCCTTGGTGTCGACGTTGCGGGACGCGGGGGAGGAGTAGGCGTTCTGGAAGTCCTTCCAGGCCTGCAGGCCCTTCTGCGCCTCGGGGCTTTCCAGTGCCCCGGTCCACTTCCCGTCCTTCTGCGTGGCGAGCTGACCGCCGGCGTCCCAGACGAACTGCAGCGCGCCGTACCAGTACTTGCCGGGGAAGTGGAAGGCGGAGTAGTCGGCGGCGGGGTGCTTGGCCTTGATCTTGTCGAGGTCCTGGGTGAGTTCCGTGAAGGTCTTCGGCGGCGCGGTGATCCCGGCGTCGGCCCAGACCTGCTTGTCGTAGATCACCGAGCGGTTGCCCGCGAACAGGGGCGCGCCGTAGAGGTTTCCGTCCACTGTGGCCGGTCCGGCGAGTCCTTCCAGCCAGTGCTGCCCGGCCGAGAGCTCGTCGCGGTGCGGGGTGAGGTCGGTGAGCGCGCCGTTGGCGGCGAAGAGCGGGACGTTCGTGTTGCCGATCTCGATGACGTCGGGCGTGTTGTCCTGCGCCAGGGCGGTGCTGATCTTGGTGTTGATGTTGTCCCACTCCTGGATCTGCACGGTGACCTTCGCGCCGGTGGCCTTCTCGAACGCGGCGTTGATCGCCGCGGTGGCCTTGTCGGACAGGTCGCCGTTCATCAGCCAGACGGTCAGCTGCCCGCCCCCTTGAGCGGCGGGGGCGGCGGGGGTGTCGGTGCCGCAGGCGGCACTGGCGGTCACGGCGGCGACGGCCAGTGCGGCGGCGAAGGTGCGTCTGCGCATGGAAGTTCCCGGGAGTGAGGTAGCGCGGAAGATTGCGTGGGGTGGCCGCGGCCCGGGCTGGTCCCTGGAACCCGGGCCGCGGCCGGATCTGTGTGGTGCCGGGGGTCAGCAGTGGCCGAGGTCGGCCCACTGCGCGGTGAGCCCGGGCTCGGAGCCCTGGGTCCACCAGTTCGCCTGCCAGAGGTGGGCGTTGTGCTTGACCCGCTGGCCGCCGAGGTACACCGTGCCCCAGTCCCATTCCGCCGCCGTCGAGCAGTTGGCGGGCTGGGACGGCGTGGTGGGTGTCGTGGGCGTGGTCGGGGTGGTGGGCGTCGTGGTCGCCGGCGTCGTGCATCCGTTCACCGTGTCCACATGGGACGTTCCGGCGGTTCGGTACGAACCCGCGCGGGCGACGGCGTCCGACGGCGACACCACCTGGTTGCCCGCGTAGTACGTCCAGTCGACCTGCTCGGTGTAGACGCTGTTGCCGCTCGTGTGCCCGGCCGTGTCGATGAACCACATGTTGTAGTTGATCGACATCGGCGTCCGCGGGGTCACCGGGTCGCCCTGGGCGTCGGTCGTGTGGTCCGCGGTGAGCTGGCCGTCGATGTAGTACTTGACGTGCCCGCCCGACACCTGCGTCACGATGTCGTGCCAGCCGGCGAAGCTGCGGTTCTGCGCGGTGGACGTGCGCAGGCCGTCCCACGTGGGGTTGTTCCAGTAGGTGTACCAGCTGGTCTGGTAGTTCGCGGTGGAGCCGCCCCAGCCGCCGTTGGGCAGGTACTCCGAGAAGTCCAGCTCGCTGTAGAGCGGGTCGCGGTCGTACCGCAGCGGCGAGATCGTGAAGTACGTTTCGTTGACGTGGTCGCCGTCGGTGCCGCTGTCCGGCGCGTCGGTGAAGCGGACCCGGCTCGCGTACGTGCCTTCGAAGAACCGCAGCCGGTTCTGGTACATCTCGGAGTGCGTCGTGCCGGCCGCGCTGCCGTCGGTGCTGGCGGCGAGCTGGGCGACGCGCTCGCCGTTCACCGTCGGGAAGCTGACGTTGCTGGTGAGCCAGCGCGCGCCGGCCACACCGGGACTGCCGACGTCGTTGCGGGTGGTCCAGCCGGCGCCGCCGAACGCGGAGTCGGTGGGGGAGGCGTAGTGGAAGTCGTCGAACAGCACACCGCAGTCGGCGGCCGCCGCGGCCGGCGGGCTGGCGGCGGCCCCACCGGAAAGGATCAGGGCCGTCGCCGCCACGGTCGCGACGCTCGTCAGTGCTGCTGTGGTGGTCCGGATTCTGCGGGACATGGGTCTCCTCCTGAGGATGGCCGTCCGCCGGGAGAGCTCCCTGATTGGTCTAGACGAATCAGGTGGCGAGGACTTTCCTCCTGACCATTGGTCATGTCAAGACCGCCACAGAACTTACCTTTGGTAATTTTCGCAGGTGCCGGCCCGGATGGTAGGAATCGAACGCAGCCGACGAACCGGGAACGGGGTGACCATGACGACGTCCGATGTCACCGAGCCGATCCTGCCCGGGCCCGCGCACGCCTTCGCGTCCCTGCTCGACGTCCCCGTGCCGGACGACGCCCTGCCGCTGCTGTGGCACTGGTTCTACCTGCTCGACCGCCCGGCCCAGGCCGACCTCGGCCCGGACGGCCACCCGGTCCGAGGCGCGACGCCGGGCCCGGGACGGCGGCGCATGTGGGCCGGTGGGCGCGTCCGCACGCCCGGTGCGCTGCGCTTCGGCGAGCCCGCCACCCGGCGGTCGGAAGTCCTCGCGGTGCGCGAGAAGGAGGGCCGGTCGGGGCCGCTCACGTTCGTCACGGTGGCGCACCGGATCACCCAGGCGGGCCGGCTCGTGGTCGACGAGGAGCAGGACCTCGTCTACCGCGCCGGTTCCGCGCTCGACACCCTCCCGGACGACGGCCCCGAGGTGCCGCCGTCGCCAGACGAGTGGTCGATCGACGTGACCCCGACGCTGCTGTTCCGCTTCTCTGCGTTGACCTACAACGCCCACCGCATCCACTACGACCGCGACTACAGCCGCGACGTGGAGGGGTACCCGGGGCTGCTGACGCACGGCCCGCTGCAGGCGGTCGCGATGGCGGAAGCCGCCCGGGCCCGCGGCGTGGACGGCGCGCTGGAGTTCGAGTACCGGCTGGTGGCGCCGCTGTTCGACCACCAGGGCCTGATCGTCTCCACCGCGCCGGGGGAGGAGACGACGACCGCCGCCCGCGACCGGCACGGTCGGCGGACGGCGATCGGCACCCTGCGCAAGCCGCGAGGGTGAGGCCATTCAAACCCCGGCCGGCTTCACCTCCGGAGCCGTCTGGGCGAGCCGCGCCGCCCGCGTCCGGGGGCCGAACGCCGCCAGCACCAGCGCGCCGACCAGCCACGTCCCCGCGATGAAGAAGAACACGCTCCGGTAGCCGCTTCCGTTGTACAGCGCGGCGACGATCAACGGCCCCACCGCGTTGGACAGCCGGCCGAGCCCGTAGGACACGCCCGTGCCCAGCGACCGGCCCCGCGTGTCGAACAGCTCGGGCGAGTAGGCGTACCCCAGGGCCGTGTACCCGCGCTCGAACAGGTTCACCAGGAAGCCGAACACCACGATGAGGATCGGGTTGAACGTGAGCCCGTAGAACAGGCCGCACAGCGCGATGACCGCGCCGAACGCGACCAGGCACCACTTGCGCTCGAACCGGTCCGTCACCAGCGCCGCGAGGTAGGACCCCAGCGGCGCGCCGACCGTCGTCAAAGCCACGTAGAACACCGACTTCTCGACGCTGAAGCCCTCCTTGGCCAGCAGCGTCGGCGCCCAGCTCGAGTAGCCGAAGAAGCCGATCGTCTGCGTCACCCACAGGACCGTCAGCAGCAACGTCGGCATCAGGTACTTCTTCTGCAGCAGCAACCGCAGCGGCGCCTTGGCGACCGTGGCCTCCTCGATCGGCGGCGCCGGCTCCGGCAGCGGGCCCTTCTCCGCCGCGACGCGCTCCTCGATCTCCCGCAGCACCGCGTCCGCCTTGGCGTGCTCGCCCCGGCTCTCGTACCAGCGCGGCGACTCCTTCAGCTGCCGCGTGAACAGCACCAGCAGCACGCCGAGCGCGCCCCACAGGTACACGAGCCGCCACGACCAGGAGTTGATCGGCACCACGGCGCTCGCGATCAGGTTGGTCACCGGCGTGCCGCAGATGCCGATCACGATCGCGTAGGCCTGGTACTTGCCGCGGCTCGCCGCCGGGTACAGCTCGCTGACGTAGATGACCGCGACGACCGTCATCGCCGAAAGGCCCGCCGACGTCAGGATGCGGAACACGCCGAGCGACACGATGTCCCAGGAGAACACCGCGGCGAAGGAGAAGACGCCGAACCACACGGTCGTCCACATGAGAGCGTTCTTCCGGCCCCAGCGGTCGGCGAGCTTGCTCGCGATGATCGACCCGAAGAACATGCCGACGAACGACAGCGAGGTCACGTAGGCGACCTGGTTGACGGTCACGCCCCACAGCTTGATCAGCTTGGGCGCGGTGGTGGCGAAGCTGTTGATGTCCGCGAACTCGAAGAAGTAGGCGAACGAGACGGCGAGCAGGGTGACCTTGTGGAACCGCGAGATCGGCAGGCGGTTCAGCCGGTTGAACGCGTTGGCGTGCTGCATTGCATGCCCTTCGGGGGTTTCAGGGGTTTCAGGCGGTTTCGCCGGGCCAGTAGAGACGCAGGGGGTTGTCGACCAGGAGCTTCCGCCGCAGCTCGGCCGTTTCGGCGATCCGCGGGACGTGGTCGACGAGCAGCCCGTCGTCGGGCATGTGGTTCTTCAGGTTCGGGTGCGGCCAGTCGGTGCCCCACAGCACCCGGTCCGGGAACTCCGTGACGACGCGCCGGGCGAACGGGACGACGTCGGTGTAGGCGTGCCGTTCGCCGTCGAGGGCGGGCGGGCCGGTGACGGTGAGGCGCTCCGGGCAGCTGACCTTCACGAAGACGTCGTTCTCGTCGACGAAGCCGAGGAACCGCGCGAACTCCGGGCCGTCCACGGGTTTCGTGACGTCGGGGCGTCCCAAGTGGTCGATCACGAGCGGCGCGGGCAGCGCACCGAAGAAGTCCTCGAGCTCGGGCAGGTCGGCGGCTTCGAAGTAGAGCACGACGTGCCAGCCGAGCGGGGCGATCTTCTTCGCGATCGTGCTCAGATCTTCCTTTGGCGAGGCGTCGACGAGCCGCTTCACGAAGTTGAACCGCACTCCGCGCACGCCGGCCGCGTCGAGCTCGCGCAGCTCCTGGTCGCCGATGTCGGGACGCACCGTGGCGATCCCTCGGGCCCGGCCCTCCGCCGCGCGGACGGCGTCGAGCATGGCGGAGTTGTCCGCGCCGTGGCAGGTGGCCTGCACGATGACGTTGCGTGTGACGCCCAGGTGGTCCCGCAGCGCGAACAGCTGGTCCTTGCTCGCGTCGCAGGGCGTGTACTTGCGTTCGGGCGCGAACGGGAACTCCGCCTGCGGGCCGAACACGTGGCAGTGGGCGTCGACGGTGCCCGGCGGCAGTGCGAAGTCCGGTGTGGACGGACCCGCGTACCAGTCGAGCCAGCCGGGTGTTTTGGGTTCGGTCACCGGCCTTGTCCCTTCAGGAGTGCGTCCAGGCGCGGGTAGACGGCGCGGACGTTGTGCTCCCGGATCGCGGCCCAGTCCTCTTCGGACAGTTTCGCGGCTTCGGCGTACCGGCGCGTGTCGTCGAAGTGGTGGCCGGTCCGCGGGTCGACGCTGCGGACGGCGCCGATCATCTCCGAGGCGAACAGGATGTTGCGCGCGGGGATGACGTCGAAGAGCAGGTCCGAACCCGGCTGGTGGTAGACGCAGGTGTCGAAGAAGACGTTGCCCAGCACGTGCTCCTCGAGCTCCGGCTTGCCCAGCGCCATGGCGAGGCCGCGGAACCGGCCCCAGTGGTACGGGACCGCGCCGCCGCCGTGCGGGATGACCAGCCGCAGGGTGGGGAAGTCGGTGAACAGGTCGCCCTGCACGAGCTGCATGAACGCGGTCGTGTCGGCGTTGAGGTAGTGCGCGCCGGTGGTGTGGAACGCCGGGTTGACGCTCGTGCTGACGTGCACCATCGCCGGGACGTCGTACTCCACCATCTTCTCGTAGATCGGGTACCACGACCGGTCGGTGAGCGGCGGGGCCGTCCAGTGCCCGCCGCTGGGGTCGGGGTTGAGGTTCAGCGCGACGGCGCCGTACTCCTCGACGCAGCGGATCAGCTCGGGAACGCAGGTGGCCGGGTCGACGCCCGGGGACTGCGGGAGCATCGCGGCCGGCGCGAACCGCTCCGGGTAGAGCGCGCTGACGCGGTGGCAGAGCTCGTTGCAGATCGAGGCCCACTGCGCTGACGTCGAGAAGCCGCCGACGTGGTGGGCCATGAACGAGGCGCGCGGCGAGAAGATCGTCAGGTCGATGCCGCGTTCGTCCATGAGCCGGAGCTGGTTCGGCTCGATCGTCTCGCGCAGCTCGTCGTCGCTGATCCGCAGGTCGGCGCGCGAAGGGGCGACGCCGGGGTCATCCAGCGACGCGATCTGCTGGTCGCGCCACGCCGCGAGGGCGGGTGGCGCGGTCGTGTAGTGGCCGTGGCAGTCGATGATCAAGGCGTTTCCTCGTCGCTCCGCATGCTTGATACTCGCACACTAATCGTCGATGAAATTGTTGACAATATCTACGACGAGATTGACCCGCTGAAGTCGGTTGGTGACGGACGCGCAGCTGCCCCGCTCCGGTGGGCCAGAGCGGGGCAGCGGGCGTCCGGGAGGGTCAGGCGTTCTGCGCCGAAGCCGGTTCGGGCTGCCCGGACTTCGTCGCGTAGGCGCCGTTGCGCCGAACCAGCGCCACCATCACCGCGCCGAGCAGGCCGGCGATCGCGAAGACGACGAAGCCGAGGGAGTTCAGCCCGCCGGCGACCAGGATGCCACCCAGCCACGGCCCGAACACCGCGCCCGTCCGGCCCACGCCGGACACCCAGCCGAGTGCCGTCGCGCGGCTGTCGGCGGGGTAGTAGGCGCCGACCGCCGCGTAGATGAGCGTCTGCGCGCTGAACAGCCAGGCGCCGGTGAGGAACACGACCACGTACGTCACGACCAGCGGCATGTGCACGGCCAGCAGCCCGACCCCGCACGCGGTCAGCGCGAACCAGATGATCGCGACCGGCCGGGCCCCGAACCGGTCCGCGAGCCGTCCGGCGACGAGCATGCCCGCGATCCCGCCGAGGTTGATCACCAGCAGGAAGCTGATCGCGGAGCCGAGGTTGTAGCCGCTGCCGCGCATCATCGTCGGCAGCCAGGTGTTCACGCCGTACACCAGCAGCAGCCCGGCGAACGAGGCGATCCAGAACAGCAGCGTCGTCATCCGCACCGACGGCGTGAAGAGGCCGCGCAGCCCGCCGCGCCGGTCTTCGGCCGGTTCGGGTGCGAACGTGTCGAGCGAGACCGCGAACTTGTCCGCGATCGCTTGCGCCCGCGCGGTCTTCCCCTTGGCCAGCAGGAAGGTCATCGACTCCGGCAGCAGGAAGAAGACCACCGGCAGCACCACGATGAGCAGCAGCGCGCCGATCCAGTACGCCGAGCGCCACCCCAGCGACTGGACGAGCGTCATCCCCAGCGCGCCGGCCAGCGCGCCGCCGGCCTGGTGGGCCGTCATCACGGTGGTGACGGCGAGGTTGCGCCGCCACGCCGGCGCGTACTCCATGACCATCGCGATCGCCGACGGCAGCAGCCCGCCGAGCCCGATCCCGGCGACGAACCGCGCCGCGCCGAAGAGCGCGACCGTCGGCGCGGCGGCGCAGGCGGCCGCGGCCAGCGAGAAGACCACGACGCCGGTGATGATGATCTTCCGGCGGCCGACGCGGTCGGTGAGGATGCCGGCCCCGAGCGCGCCGAGCATCATCCCGAACGTTGTCAGGCTGCCGATGTTCCCGCCGCTGACCGGGGTCAGGCCGAAGCTCTTGTCGGCCAGCACGCCCGGGAGGGTCGCCCCGTAGACGAACAGGTCCAGCCCGTCCAGCAACACGAGGACCCAGCACAACGCGGTCACTCGGATGGAGAGCCGGACCGTGGCGGCGGCCGTGCCGCCGAGTTCTCGTGCGGACATCTTCGTCCCTTTCGTCCGGGCCGGCGAAGGAGTCCGAAGCTACATCCGATGAGATATTGAACACAAGAGTTACGTCAAGATTGTTGACAATCCTGTGAATCAGCTATGTGCGCGAGCTGGTCGCAGGCCGCGCTCGCGACGTCCGCGCGCACGTCCAGCTCGCCGAGCATCTCCGCGGCGGCCGCCATCTCGGCGGTCCGGCGGACGGCGTGCTTGATCGAGCCGTCGACGAGCCGGTCGACGGTCGCCGCGTTCGCCGCGGTGAGCTCGTCGACGATGATCTTCCGGAGCCAGTCTTCGCAGCCCGCGGCGCGCGCGGCGGTCAGCGCTTCGACGACGGCGGCCGACATGCCCTTGAAGAAGACGCTGCGCAGCAGCTTGCGCTCGGCGGCGAGCCCGGCGTCGCCGGTCATGACCTCGACCGCGGCGCCGAACGTGTTCAGGGTTCCGGCGGCGGTTTCGGCGGCGGCGCCGGTGGCGAGCATCGGGACGCGCAGGCCGCGGCCCGGCACCGGCGCCATGATGGCGATGTCGGCGAACGGCACGCCGTGCTCGGCGGCGATGGCGGCCAGCCTGCGCTTGGTGCCGGGGGAGGCGGTGTTCAGGTCGGCCCAGGCGGCGCCGGTCTTCAGGCCGGCGAGGCCGGCTTCGAGCGCGTCGACGGCCGCGGACGCGCTGTTCACGCTGAGCACCAGGTCGGCGCCGTCGGCGGCTTCGGCCTCGGAGCCGGTCGAGACGACGCCCTCGGCGGCGGGGACGGCCGGATCGTACCCGCGCACGACGGCGCCGGCGGCGACCAGGTCGCGGGCGAGCGCGCTGCCCGCTTCGCCGAGTCCCAGTACCGCGATGGTTCCGGTCATAGCAGAATCCTCTCTACAAGCTACGATCGAGTACACGATGTTCTCGACAAAATTGTCAACAAACGGAGTTGCAGGATGACCGAGAGTGCTGCGGACGGGCAGCCGGGGGAGCGTTCCGTGGTGGCGGCCATCCGGGACGCCATCGTCCGCGGCGAGTTCGTGCCCAACCAGCGGCTGGTGGAGGCGGACCTTTCCAGCCAGTTCGCCGCGAGCCGGGCGACGGTGCGTGCCGCGCTGATCGAGCTGACCAACGAAGGGCTCGTCGAGCGCGTGCAGAACCGCGGCGCCCGGGTGCGCGCGGTTTCGCTGGAAGAGGCCGTCGAGATTTCCGAGGTTCGCATGATGCTGGAGTCGCTGTGCGCGGCGAAGGCGGCGGAGCGCATTTCCGACGCGGAGATCAATGAGCTGGAGGAGCTCGGCGAGCTGATGCAACAGGCCGTGGCGGCCGGTGACGTGGTCGGGTATTCGGGTCTCAACCAGCGGCTGCACCGCCGGGTTCGCGAGATCAGCGGCCAGCGCACGGCGGCGCAGGTGCTGGAGCGGCTGCGCGGGCAGAGCGTGCGCCACCAGTTCCGGCTGGCGATGCGCCCGGGCCGGCCCCAGGTGTCGCTCCCGGAGCACCTGGCGATCATCGACGCGATCTGCGCACACCGCCCGGACCGCGCGGCGGACGCGGCGCGGGCGCACCTGGGGAGTGTGATCGAGGCCTTGAAGGCGGCCGACGCTGCGGAGGTCTCGCACCTGCGCCCGTGAGTGGCCACTCGGGGCTGGCTGATGCGGCGGCCAGTTCGCACCTGCGCTCCTGAGCGGAGGTTGATGGCGCCGGGTTGTCGGCGGTGTGCCGCCTGGCCCTTTGGCGGCCGATGCCGCGGAGGTCTCGCGCCTGCGCCGCTGAACCGGCGGTACACAGTGCCCCACATCGGGTCGCTCCTCGCTCGCCACGGCTGCTCGCCAAAATTGTTGACAATTTCGTCAACCGAACCGTACCGTGGGCCGTATGAAGCCCGTCATCGTCACCGATCCGCCGCGTGCCGACCTGGAGCAAGTCGCCCGCTTGGCCGACTACGGCGTCGCCACCGTTCATGAGGCTCTCGGGCGCTCCGGGCTGCTCGGCCCGGACCTGCGCCCGATCCAGGACGGCGCGCGCATGGGCGGTACCGCCGTCACCGCGCTCTGCTGGCCCGGTGACAACCTCATGATCCACGCGGCCGTCGAGCAGTGCCGCGAAGGCGATGTCCTCGTCGTCACCACCACTTCGCCGTGCCGCGACGGGCTCTTCGGCGAACTCTTCGCCACCGCGCTGCGCTACCGCGGCGTCAAGGGCCTGGTCACCACCACCGGCGTCCGCGACGTCACCGACCTGCGCGCGCTCGGCTTTCCCGTGTGGTCGGCCGACGTCAGCGCGCAGGGCACCGTCAAGGCGACCGCCGGTGCCGTCAACGTCCCCGTCGTCATCGGGGGCCAGGTGATCCGCCCTGGCGACGCCATCCTCGCCGACGACGACGGCGTCATGCGCGTCCGCCGCGAAGATGTCCAAATCGGACTCGAAGCCTCCCAGGCTCGCCTCGAAAAGGAAGCCGCCGCACGGGAAGCGTTCGCCCAGGGGCAGCTCGGCCTCGACCGCTACGGCCTGCGCGAGAAGCTCGAAACCCTCGGCGTCCGCTACCTGAGCGCCGAGGAGTACGAGAAGGAGCAGGCATGACCGGCGTGCGCTGCATGCTCCTGCGCGGGGGCACCTCCAAGGGCGCCTACTTCCTCGCCGAGGACCTCCCCGCCGACCCGAAGACCCGCGACGACCTCCTGATGCGGATCATGGGCACCCCCGACCCGCGTCAGATCGACGGCGTCGGTGGCGCGCAGCCGGTCACCAGCAAGGTCGCCATCGTGTCCAAGGCGGACGGGCAAGACCACGACATCGACTACCTGTTCCTGCAGCTCGGCGTCGAAGAACCCACCGTCTCCGACCGGCAGACCTGCGGCAACCTCCTGGCCGGCGTCGGGCAGTTCGCCGTCGAACGGGGACTCGTGCCCGCCGGGGACGAGCGCACCACCGTGCGCGTGCGGCTGGTCAACACCGGCACCATCGCCGTCTCGACCTTCGCCACCCCCTGCGGCGAAGTCGACTACAGCGGCGACACGGCCATCTCCGGCGTCCCCGGCACGGCCGCCCCGGTCGAGCTCGACTTCACCGAGACCGAAGGGTCGGTCTGCGGCAGCCTCCTGCCCACCGGCAACGTCCGCGACGACATCGGCGGCATCAAGGTCACCTGCGTGGACAACGGGATGCCGGTCGTCGTCGCCCGCGCCGAGGACCTCGGCGAGGAACCGGGGCTCGCCGACCGGATCGACGCCCTGCGCATCGAAGCCGGGAAGCTGATGGGCCTCGGCGACGTCCGCGGCTCGTCGGTCCCCAAGACGACGCTCGTCTCCGCGCCCCGCGCCGGCGGCGCCATCGCCACCCGCACGTTCATCCCGGTCAAGCAGCACCCGTCGATCGGCGTGCTCGGCGGGGTCAGCGTCGTGACGGCGTTGCTGCTCGACGGCGCCGTCGGAAGCGAACTGCTGGAAGCCCCGGCCGAGGGTGAGCCCGTCGAGATCGAGCACCCGAGCGGCAAGCTCGCGGTGGCGATCGAGTTCGACGGATCCCGCGTCCGCCGGTCGACGGTGATCCGCACCGCGCGGAAGCTGTTCGACGGCACCGTCTTCCCCCGTCCCTGAGGAGACCCCGATGCCCCAGCCCTCGCCCCGCCACGAGATCGCGCACCTCGGTCACGTCGAGCTGTTCACCCCGGAACCGGAGAAGAGCCTGGACTTCTTCGTCCGCGTGCTCGGGCTGACCGAGAACGGCACCGAAGGCGACTCCGTCTACCTGCGCACCTGGGACGACTACGAGCACCACAGCCTGAAGCTCACCGCGGCGAAGACGTCCGGGGTCGGGCGGACGGCGGTGCGCGCGTCCAGCGAAGAAGCCCTCAAACGGCGCGTGGTCGGGCTGGAGGAACGCGGGCTCGGCGTCGGCTGGGTCGACGGCGACACCGGGATCGGCCCCACCTACCTGTTCCGCGACCCGGACGGCCACGAGCTCGAGGTCTACTGGGAAACCGAGCGCTACCAGCCGCCGGAGCACCTGCGGCCGGCGCTGAAGAACCAGGCGCAGGCGTATCCGGGGCGCGGGGTCGGCGTCCGGCGCCTCGACCACGTCAACTACCTGGCGCGCGAGGCCGAGGTCAACGGCCGGTTCATCTGCGACGCGCTGGGCGGCCGGGTCACCGAGCAGATCCAGCTCGACAGCGGTGTGATTTCGGGGCAGTGGACGCACTTCGCGCAGAAGTCGTACGACATCGTCTACACGACCGACTGGACGAAGTCGAACGGGCGCCTGCACCACATCGCGTTCGCGACCGACACGCGCGAGGACATCCTGCGGGCGGCCGACATCGCGCTCGACAACGACGTCCACATCGAGACCGGGCCGCACAAGCACGCGATCCAGCAGACGTTCTTCCTCTACCTCTACGAACCGGGCGGCAACCGCATCGAGCTGTGCAACCCGACCGGACGGCTGATCTTCGCACCGGACTGGGAGCCGGTCACGTGGACCGAGGCCGAGCGGGCCAAGGGGCAGGCGTGGGGGTTGAAGACGATCGAGTCGTTCCACACGCACGGCACGCCGCCGGTGGCGTGATCAGGACACGTCCGCGGTGGGCCGCCGGCTGAGCTCGCGGAAGGCGTCGGCGACGCGGCAGAGGTAGTCGGTGTCGCTGCCGAGGTCCTGTCCACCTTGGACGGTCGTCTCGGGTCCGAGCGGCGCCAGGCCGGCTTCGCGGGCGCGCAGGGCGGCCAGGATCTTGGCGGCCTCCTGCTGTTCCCCGGTGCCGGACCCGGTGCGGTACGGGCGGATGACGAGCAGGCCGTCGCGGATCTCGATGACGCGCCGGTAGAGCTGCAGCCGCGTCGGGAACACGGTGGTGCGCGGGGGTTCCAGCGCGATCGCGGGTTCGGCCCGGTAGAGGGCCAGCCAGAGCGGGCCGAGCCGGCGGTACTGCCGGTGGCGGCGCAGCCAACCGGCCGCCGCGGGCGCGCCGACGCCGACGAGCACGAGCAGGTGCGCGGTGGTGGGAAGTGCTTTGCTGAGCAGGAAACCCCGGCCGTAGTCGAAGTCGAAGGGGAGTCGCGAGGTCATCGCGACGAGCGTCCGGACCACCATGTACCCGGCCGCGGCGACGACCCCGGCGACGACCAGGCCGAGCCCGGCCCGCAGAATCCGGTCCGGCGCGCGGCGCGCGTCCTGCAGGCAGAGCCGGGCGATGACCGCGAACTCGGGCAGCAGCGCGACGGCGTAGGCGATGCAGTACTCCATGACGAACGGCGACTGCGGCAGCACATCGGGGGCCAGTCCGAAGGTGACGGCCATCGCGGCGCCACCGAAGAGGGCCCACGCGGTGTGACGGCGGGCGCTCGCGGTGAGTCCGTGCAGCCGGAGGAGGAGCTGGGCGCCGGCCCAGACCGCGCCGAGCATGGCGAGGTGGGCGACGAGCAGTTCGACACTGGCGGCGCCGACCTCCCGGGTGAAGCCGCGGACGGCCGGGGTGAGGGCGGTTTGGGAGATGGCGAGGCCCAGTACGCAGAACCGCACGAGCCGGCGGCCGGGGGCGGGGCCGGGGCGGAGGAAGAGCAGCAGGATCCAGGCGAGGGCCGCCGGGCCGTAACGGCGGATGACTTCACCCACGGTCGCCGCCGCTCGCCGGCCGGGTTTGGGGAGTGCGGTCGCGGGCGCTCGCCGGCGTGGCGAGAGCGCCGCCGTTCACGTCACCCACGGTCGCCGCCGTCCTCCAACGCCGAGCGCAAGCGGTCCGCCACCGAATCGCCGCGGTGCGCCAATCCCGTGTGCTGGCCCAGCATCGTCGCGAAGAACTCCGCCTCGCGCTCCTCCACGCTCGAATACCCCGCGCGCCCCAACACCCGGCGGACCATTGCCGGGTCCAGGCTGGGCAGCAACAACCGCATCTGCTCGGCCGGGGTGAGGGTTGCCGGGTAGTGGTCGCACAGCATGTGGCCGATCTCGTGCAGCACTATGTGGTCCTGGTGCGGTGCGCTCGTGTTGCTCTCGTACGCGATCAGGTCGGTCTTGTCCGTCGCGATCCACAGCCCGCACACCTCGGACAGACCCGGCAGCGGCAGCAGCCGGATCGGGCGGCCGCGTCGCTCGCCCAGCGCCGCGCACAGCGCCGGTACGTCGAACGAGGCCGGCAGGTCCAGGTCCCGCAGCACCGCGGCGAACCGGTGACGCAGCTGCCGCCGCCCGCGGGAGCTCATCGTTCGGCGTCGCTCGCCGGTTCGGGCAGGCCCTCGAGCTCGCGGACGCGGTCGACCATGTCGCTGATCGCTTCGAGGCTCTTCGCCGACAACCCGCGCGCGCGGAGCGCGATCTGCCGGACCGGCGCGTCGCGGAACGCGCTGAGCAGCGTCAGCTCGGCGTCGATGCGCTCGGCTTCCGCGTCGTCGAAGAAGTACGCGGGGGGCACGCCGAAAAACCCCGCGAGCGCTTCGAGGTGCCGCTTGGTCGGGTTGTCGCGCAGGCCCTTGCGCAGCTGCCACAGGTAGGTCGCGGAAATCGTCGGGCCGCCCTGGGTCCGGATCGACTCGGCGACCTCGTCGAAGGTGTACTCGTCGCCGTCGGCGGGACGCACGACGCCGAACAGGTGGTTCAGCTTCGCGGAGAGGGTCCCCGCCGCGATCTCCTCCGGCATGGCGCGAGTCTACCGCGCCGCCAGCTGCGGTGAGGCGGGTTCGTGGTCACCGGTCCACCTCAGTTGACCGCGTCGGCCACGTCAGTTTACGATCGGCCCGGGATTCACCAACTGATGTGAATGGGCGAGGGGGCGGTTCACATTTTCCGCAGGAACGCGAGGACGATTCCGGGACGGCTGGCCGTGGTGGGCGCCGCCGGACTGCTCTACGCCCACTGCATCGGAGGCGCCGGCTGCCCTGCGGGGCAGCGAACCTGAAGCGAAGACGCTTCACCCGATGTGGTGCTCGTCGCGACGTCGAGCTGTGAGACGACACCGCTCGTCCAGCTGACTCGTATAACGGTCTATACGACGCTGCTCACCGCGTCCGGTCCGCCGGTTCCGGTGCCGCTGACGCGCATCGTCCCCGTCTGGCAGGCGGGGCCGTCGGACGCCCGGTGTGCCGGAACCGGCCGCTAGCCGAGCCGGACGATACGGTGGGCCGGTGGCCGACGTTCCCCGCAAGACCGGCGCCTCGCGGGCGACCGACCGTCCGGGGGACGTCTCGCCGTTCGCGCTCGGGCTGCTGCTGCGCCGGGCGCACTGGCGCGCCGCCGCGGTGATGACCGAGGCGCTGCGGCCGCTCGGCATCGAGCTGCGGCACTTCGCCGTGCTGATCGTGCTGGCCGATCGCGGGCCCACCATGCAGCGGGACCTGGCGGACGCGGCCGGCTCCGACAAGGCCGGGATCATGCGGGTCGTGGACGATCTCGAACGGCTGGGGCTGGCCGTGCGCAAGTCCGTGCCGGGCGACCGCCGGGTGCGGGCGGTCGAGATCACCCCGCGCGGCGCCGAGCTCTTCGACGCGGCTCACGTCGAGGCCGTGCCGGTGGCCGAACGGCTGGTCGCGGACCTCGACGCCGAAGAAACCGCCCGGCTGACGGATCTGCTGACCCGGCTCGCGCATCCCGAAGGCGCGTAGGGGTTTCCGGTGAGACCTCGCCGACATTCGTGTGGCCGAGAAACTGTATCGAATGATACGTTCTCGTTCGTAACGAAGTCTGCGAGGTGATCCCCGATGATGGACGTCTACGAAGCGGTCACGAGCCGCCGGGCGGTGCGGGACTTCGACGACCGGCCGGTCCCGAAGGAAGTGCTGGAGCGCGTGCTGGCCGCGGCGGCCTGGGCGCCGTCCGGGTCGAACCTCCAGCCGTGGCACGCTTTCGTGCTCACCGGCGCGCCGCTGGCCGAGCTCAAGAAACGCGCCGGCGAGCGCCTGGCCGCGCGCGACCCGTGGGACGAGCCGGAGTACGAGATGTACCCGCAGGTTCTGGAGTCCCCGTACCGCGAACGCCGGTCCGCCTTCGGCGAGCAACGCTACGGCGCGCTCGGCATCCCGCGCGAAGACGTGGAAGCGCGGCAGCGAGCCGCTTCCGCGAACTGGGACTGCTTCGGCGCGCCCGCCGCGTTGTTCTGCTACCTGGACCGCGACCTGGGCCGGCCCCAGTGGTCCGACGCCGGCATGTACCTGCAGACCGTCATGCTGCTCCTGCGCGCCGAAGGGCTGCACAGCTGCCCGCAGATGGCGTGGGCGAAGTTCCACCGGACCGTCTCGGAGATCGTGGCGCCGCCGGACCGGCTGCTCCTCTTCTGCGGCCTGTCGATCGGGTTCGAGAACGCCGCGGCCGACCGCTCCCGCATCGGCCGGGCCGCGCTCGGCGAGACGGTCACGTTCGTCGAGGGATAGCCGGTGGCTTTGCCGGGCATCCGAATCTACGGTGACCCCATGGTCCAGATCCGCCCGGCGGCACACTTCGAAGACGTCGCCGCGATCCTCAACCCCAGCGGGAACGACCGCGCCTGCTGGTGCCTCGCCTACCGCATCACCTCGGCCGAGTACAGCGCACTGCGCGGCGACGCGCGTGCCGAGCGGGTCCGCGGCCTCTGCGAGGACAAGCCCGCGCCCGGCGTGCTCGCCTACGACGGGGACGAGCCGGTCGGGTGGTGTGGTGTCTCGCCGCGGTCGAGCATGGAACGGCTGAAACGCTCGCGGACCATGCCGCCGGTCGACGACCTGCCCGTGTGGAGCGTCGTGTGCTTCGTGATTCGCTCATCGCACCGCCGCAAGGGGGTTTCCGCGGCGCTGCTCGCCGGCGCGGTCGACCACGCGCGCTCCTGCGGTGCCCCGGCGGTGGAGGGCTACCCCGTCGACACCGAAGGCGCGCGCATCAGCTCGAGTGCCGCCCACGTCGGCACGACGTCGCTGTTCGAAGCGGCCGGGTTCGTGCGGATCCGGCCGACCGACGCGCGGGCCGATCGCCGGGTCCGCTGGCTCATGCGTCTCGACCTTCGCTGACCGGTTCGTTCAGGACGCGGCGGAGCCCGGCCCGCGACTCGGTGCCGAGCAGCTCGTGGACGCCGGACTCGAGCTTCCGGACGGTGTCGAGGGTCAGCACCGTCTTGTGCGCGATCTCGGCCTCCGAGTGCCCGGCCGCGGCGAGCTCCGCGACCCGTCGTGAGCGCGGCGCCAAGGCGTTGACCCTCGGTGGCCGGCCGGCGGTGACGCCCAGAGCGCCGAGCTCCGCTTCGAGGTCCTTCCGCAGGGCGGGCGCGCCGCACTCGTCGGCCAGCGCGACGGCCTCGGTGAACGTGCGCCGGCCGTCTTCGGTGTGCCCGGCGCCGGCGAAGGCCGTGCCCAGGTGCGCGAGGGTGCGCAGGTACTCCCACCGGTTCGGCGCGTTCCGCAGCACCCGGGCGGATTCCTCCAGCAGGGGCAGGCGATCCGCGCCTACGGTCGCGAGCGTCCGGAGTGCGCGGCCGCGGGTGGCCGGGTCGGCGAACACGTCGGCCAGGCGCGCCGCCTCGGCCGCCACCTCGCGGGCCTTGTCCGGTGCCTGCCGCCGCACCGCCTCGACCAGGTCGAAGCGCCACCCGCACACCGCGGGGTTGCGCATCGGGGCGGCGTCGAGCCGGCGGCCCGCATCGCGCAGGGCCGCGGCAGCCCGGACGTGGTCGCCCTGTGCGAGGAGCAGCTCTCCGGCCACCGCCGCGGGCACCGGCATGACGACCGCGTCCGGACGGCGGTCGCCGTAGCCCCGCTCCGCGCAGATCGCCGCCGCCGGGCCGGTTTCCCCGCGTGCCAGCAAGGTCTGCACGAGCGTGCCGGTGGCGAACCACTCGGCCGGCGTGCCGGTCCCGCTGCGGACGGCCAGCCGCAGGGCGATGTCCGTGTCGGCGACGGCGTCGGGGAGCCGGCCGAGCCGCAACGCCGAGTGCCCGCGGTTGGCGTAGGCGAACGCGAGGTGCGTGCCCCGCCAGCCGTTGCGCTCGAACTCGTCGACCGCCTGGTCGAACCGGTCGTGCGAGACGTCCGCGGCGCCCGAGTAGAGGTGCACGAAGCCGGACATGGTGGCGATCTCCATGCCCCGGTCGACGTCGGCGAAGACCACGCCGGCCCGGACGACCCGCTCGACCGCCGCGAGCGCCTCGGCACGCGGCCGGCCGCGCAGCACGAGGCTCCACGCGTGCAGCACGATCAGCAGCCGTTCGACGTCGGTGCCGCCGGGCAGCGGGGGCGCGATCCGGTCCAGCAGGGCCATCCGGTCGGCGCGGAGCGGATCGTCGGACCACCAGGCGGCCCAGAGCAGCTGCTCGGCGAGCAGCCGTTGCCGCTGCCGATCGTCGGGGCAGCGGCCGAGCGCGACGTCGAGCAGGCGCACGGCGTCGCCGACCTGGTCGGCGTAACCGTGGGTCTTCGCGAGCGCCACGGCCGCGTCGGTGCGCTGCGGGTCGTCGGGTGCCAGTCCGTAGGCCGCGCGCAGTTCGGGCAGCGCGGCCGCCACCTGCTCCAACGCGAGGGCCTGGCCGTGCCGCAGCCGCACCCGGCTGTGGCGGGCCGCCGGCGGCGGTTCTTCGATCGCCCGCCGGAAGTAGCGCGCCGCGGTGGCGGCGAGCCCCGACCCGAGCGCGTCCTCGGCGGCCGTGGTCATCAGGTCGACGACCCACGGGTCACCGGCGGCGTGGACGTCGAGCAGGTGCGCCGCGACGGCGTCGGGCGCGGCGTCCCGGTCGTGCAGCAGCTTGGCGGCGGCCAGGTGGAGATCGCTGCGGCGGGACGGGTCGATGGCGTCGTGGACGGCGCTGTGGATGATCGGGTGGCGGAACTCCACCGTCGGCCCGGGGGCGAGGATCGCCTCGTCGCAGAGCCGGTCGTACTCGCGTTTCGCCTCGGCCGCCGCCAGCCCGGCCAGCCGGGCGGTGTCGCCGAGCGGGTGTCCCGGGCCCAGCACGGCGATGGCGTGGGCCAGCCGTCGCGCGTCCGGGCCGAGGTGGGCGAGCCGTTCGGACAGGTACGCCACCACGTGGCGCGGCGTGAGCGTGCCGACCAGCTCCGCGTCGGACGCCGTGGGCTTGAGGTCGCGTTCCCGCGCCATGTCGAGCATCCACCGCAGGTAGAACGGGTTGCCGCCGCTGCGGTCGAGCAGCGCCGCGCAGAACCGGTCGTCGGGTTCGCCGCCGCGCACCCGGGCCGGAAGCGGGCCGCCGCGGACCAGCGTCCGGACCGCCGCCAGGCCGAGGGGGCGCGGCCGCACGACCTCCGTCGCCCGCACCCCGATGCGGGCGAGCGCGGCCCGTTCGTGCGGCCGGTGCGCCAGCAGCAGCACGACGGGCAGCCCGGTGAGCCGGTCGGCGAGGAACTCCAGCCAGCGCAACGACTCCTCGTCGAGCCAGTGCGCGTCGTCGACCGCGAGGAGCAGGCCTTCCTCGTCTCCGCCGGCGGCGAGCAGGGACGTCGCGTTCACCACCAGCCAGTACAACGCCTCCGTCAGCCCGATCATCGAGTCCGGGCCGCGGTGCCGGGCCTGGGGTACCCCGAGCGGCACGCGCGCGAAGTCGGCCGCCCCGGCGAACAGCGCGCGCCGCTCCCGTTCGCCGCGGCCGGCGACCCAGCGGGCCAGCAGGGTGCGGGCCGCGCCGAACGCCATCGTCTGGTCCCGCTGGTTGCCCCGCACGGCCAGCGGCACGATCCCGCGCACCGCCGCCTCCGTGCACACCTGGGCCATGAGCTGCGACTTGCCGATCCCGGCCGGGCCCTCGATCAGCACCGTCGCGCCGACCCGGTCCCGGACCGCCTCCAGCACCGCCGAGCAGCGGTCGAGGTCGTCGTCGCGCTCCAGGAGCCCGCTGTCGGACGCGGTGTGCCCCGGCAGCCGCAACGCGTGCAGCACCCGCCGCACGTCCATCGGGGCCTGGCCGTTCACCCGGGCCGACACGACGCACCCGGCGACCACCTTGCCGACGAACTCCTCGCGCGGGCTCCGTTTCCCCGACATCACCTCGGAGAACGTGGCCGCCGACATCCCGCTGCGCCGCGCCAGCGCGGCGTCGCTCGGACCGCCGACCGCGCGCTGCAGGGTCCGCAACCGGCGCCGGACGCGGTCGTCGGGATCAGCCTGGGCCATTTCCGCCTCCGCCCCGGAACCAGGACCACCGGCGAACGCGCGCCGGGCCCGTCCAGGTTATCCCCGGCGCGCGAATCGTTCGGTTCTTCGAGATCTGTGCGAGGCCCGCCGGATGCCGTCCACGCTGGGAGGGGATCTCCGGAAAGGAAAGTGACGACCATGAAAATCCTCTTCACGCCGATTTCGATCGTCAAGATCTGCGGGGTGTGCCTGCTGCTGGGCTTTCTCACCAGCCTGCTCCTCTGACGAGGCTTTCAGAGGTCCAGGACGACGTCCTCCCGGGGCCGGGCGCAGCAGACGAGCGCCTCGCCGTCGGCGGGCGGTTCGAGGGGGTCGGGGTCGTACTCCACGCGGCCCGAAAGCAGCGGTGTCACGCACGTGTGGCAGACCCCGGTCCGGCACGACCAGCGCGTCGGCACGTCGCACGCCTCCGCGAACTCGAGCAGGCTGGGGTACTCCTCGCTCCACGGCACCGTGAGGCCGCTGCGCGCGAACGTCACCGCCGGGCCGGTTCCGGCCGCGCCCGCGGGGACGTGCGGGGTCTTCCGGACGACGCCGGTCAGCCCGGGGTTGACCGCGGACACGCCGCCGAAGAGTTCACTGTGGACGCGGGCAGCGTCGAAGCCCAGTGACACCAGGGCTTTCCGCATCGCCGTCATGAACGCGTCCGGGCCGCAGAGGTACGCGGTCGCGTCGGTCGGGAGGTCCAAAGTGGACAACTCGGCGAGGGTCAGCCGGCCGCTCTCGGCCGTGTAGTGGAGGTGTTCACGGCCGTGGGGGAGGCTCGCCACGAGCCGGTGCGCCTCGGCCGTGAACGCCTGCTCGGCGGCCGTCCGGGTGGTGTGCACCCAGCGGACTTCCCGGGACGTCCGGCGCGCGGCCAGCGCGTGCAGCATCGCCAGCACCGGCGTCACGCCGATGCCCGCGGACACCAGCACCACGGGACGGTCGTCGTCGGCCAGGACGAAGTCGCCCCGGGGCGCGGCGACGTCCACCAGCGCGCCGGGGGCGAGCCGGGTGGTGAGGTAGCCGCTGACCACCCCGTCCCGCTTGACGCTGATGCGGTATTCGTGGTCCGACGGCGCCGCCGACAGCGAATAGCTGCGCACCGGCGCGGGGTCGCCGGCGCCGGGGACGCGCAGCGTGAGGTACTGGCCGGGTTCGGGCCGGGGGAGCGGCGCGCCGTCGTCGGCGGCCAGGTGGATCGACGACACGGTCGTGCTCTCGGGCACCACCCGGGCGACGCGCAGCCGGCGGAAGCCGCGCCAGCCGGCCGGCGCGGGGGCCGGCGCCGCGGCCAGGAGGTCGCGGAACGACCCCTGCCAGCCGGGGCTGAGCGCGGGGATGTCGACGGCCTTGCGGAGCGCGTCGGCGTCGCGGCCCGGCAGGTAGAGGAGCGCGTCGATGTCCGCGACGCTCATCTCGTGGCGGCCGGTCCGGGTGCGGACGATCTCGTCGCCGGCTTCGACGTGGCCTTCGGTGATGACGCGCAGGTAGAAGCCGGGCCGGTGGTGCGCGACCAGCAGGGACGGCATCCGCGGCTCGCCCAGGCGCATCCCGACGCGGAAGCACGTGACGCGGGGCTGGGTGACCTCGAACTCGGCCTCGCCGATCCGGTAGCGGTCGCCGATGTGCACCTCGTCGTCGGGCAGGCCGTCGACGGTGAAGTTTTCGCCGAACTGGCCGTCTTCGAGGTCATCGCGGCCGAGGAACCGCCGCCAGTGCTCGTAGGACTGGCGCTGGTAGACGAGCACCGCGCGGTTCTCGCCGCCGTGGCCGCCCAGGTCGCCCTGGCCGTCGCCGTCGACGTTCAGGCGGCGGACCATCAGCCTGCCGCCGACGGGGTACTTGAAGATTCCCGTGTGGACGGTCCGCCCCTCCCAGGGCACGTCCTTCGGCATCCCGACGTTCAGCGACACCAAGCGCGCCATGGTCGTCTCCTTCATTCCGCCGAGCGGGAACGCTGGTAGTGCCGCCGGGCCTTCATGCGGTTGCCGCAGACGGCCATCGAACACCAGCGGGCGCTGTTGGGCTTGCTGTGGTCGATCAGGAACAGCCGGCACTCCGGGTTGGCGCACGGGCGCAGCCGGCCGGGGCTCGACTTGGCGAGCGCGTCCCAGGCGAGCACCGCCCGCGCGGCGGCCGACCGCCCGGCCGGCACGTCGAGGACCCACTCGACGCCGTCGTTGCCGAAGGATGCCCGGTAGGTGACGTCGTCGACGAACCGCGCGGCGGCGGTGGGCGCCTCGTGACCGCGGACGATCCCTTGCAGCACGGACCGCGCCTCGAGCAGCGCGCGGTGCTCGTCGCCGGTGGCCGGCTGCCCGTGGCCGGCGAGCCACCGCCGGGCCGCCGCCTCGTCGGCGAGGTCATCACCGGGGACGCCGTCACGCACCGGGGTGGTGTTCAGCAGGTCCAGGAGCAGTGTCTCGTCGGTCTTCATCGGCCTAACCTCCAAACTCACACTTGACAGGTTACAGTACCGGTGCTTCCATGTCTAACCATCAAACAAAGTTTAAAAGGTTAGGAGGAGGTCATGGGACTGGCCTGGCAGCAAGGACCACTGGCGACGCGGGCGGTGGGGCACTTCCTGGTCGAGCAGCCGCTGCCCGAGCGGCTGCTGTTCGCCGAGCCGCTGCGGCGGCGGATGCGCGTGCGGTTCGGCGGGGAGTGGGTGGCCGACAGCGAGGACGTCGTCCTGCTGCACGAGCCCGGCCGCTACCCGGTGGCGTACTTCCCGCTCGCCGACGTCCGTGACGACGTGCTCGTCGCCGAGAACCGGACGACGACGCACCGCGACCTCGGGCCGACCGAGTGGTACGCGGTCTGGACGGCCGACAAGCAGGCCCCGCGCGCCGCCTGGCGCCACAGCGGCCTCCCGGGCCACGCCGACGTCCTGCGCGACCGCGTCGCGTTCGCCTGGCGGGCGATGGACGCGTTCTACGAGGAGGACGAGCGGATCGTCGGCCACGCGGCCGATCCGTACCACCGCGTCGACATCCGGCAGACCTCGCGCCACCTCGTCGTGCGCGACGGCGACCGCGTCGTCGCCGAGACCCGGCGCCCGGTCGTGCTGTACGAGTCGGGCTTCGCGCCGCGCTGGTACGTGCCGCGCGAGGACATCGACCTGGACGCGCTGACGCCGGTCGAGGGCGAGACCTTCTGCCCGTACAAGGGGCTGGCCGGCTACTTTGACATCGGGTCCGGCAAGCGCGCCGCGTGGTCGTACCCCGAGGCGTGGCCCGAGGTCGAGCGGGTGTCCGGGTTCGTGTCGTTCGAACCGGACGTCGTCGACGTGACCCTCGACGGCCGCAAGCTGTCCCTCGAACCGGGCCAGACCGTCACCCCGCACGGCATCGACCGGGGCCTGGACCCCGACGAACTCCTTGCCTCGAAGGGAAACTGAGATGACTTCCTTGAAGGACCGCACGGTCCTCGTGATCGGCCGCGGCAGCGGCATCGCTCGCGCGGTGACGCTCGCCGTCCGCGCGGCCGGGGCGACGGTCGTGGTCGCCGGGCGCGACGAAAAGTCCCTCGTCTACGACGATCCGGACGTCACCACCGCGTCGGTCGACCTCACCGACGAAGCCTCCGTCGCCGCCCTGGCCGAACGGCTCGGCCGGGTCGACCACGTCGTGTCGACGGCGTCGGCCCGGGCCCGCGGCACGGTCGGGGAGCTCGCCCACGACGTCGTGCTGAGGTCGTTCGACGTCAAGGTGCTCGGCCCGCTGCTGCTGGCGAAGCACTTCGCGCCCCGCATGCCCGAAGACGGCTCGTTCGTCTTCTTCTCGGGATCGTCGGCGCGCAAGCCCGCCGCCGGCATGCTCGCCGTCGGCGCGACCAACGCCGCGGTGGACGCGCTGACCCGGGGTCTCGCGGTGGAGCTGGCCCCGATCCGGGTGAACGCGGTCTCGCCGGGCACGATCGACACCGGGGCCTACGACGCGCTCGGCGAGGAGAAGAAGGCCGCGCTGTTCGCCGCCCGCGCGGCCACCAGCCCGGCGCGTCGCGTCGGCCGTCCCGAAGAGATCGCCGAAGCCGTCGTCTTCGCGCTGGGCAGCGGCTTCCTGACCGGTGTCTCCCTCAACGTCGACGGCGGTGAACCCCTTGTCTGAGTTCAGCATCGAGGTCCTCACGCTGCCGGTCACCGACGTCGACCGGGCGGTCCGGTTCTACCGCGCCCTCGGGTTCGTTCTCGACGTCGACTACGCGCCGAACGACGGTTTCCGGGTCGTCCAGCTGACCCCGCCCGGGTCGGCGGCGTCCATCCAGCTCGGGGTCGGCCTGACCGGCGCGGCCCCGGGTTCGGCCCGGGACCACTACCTGGTGGTGACCGACATCGAGGCGGCACACCGGGAACTGGCCGGCCGCGACGTGCCGGTCAGCGCGCTACGCCACAAGAAGTCCGCGGACTGGCAAGGGGACTACGCACCGGGTGCTGACCCGGACCGCCGTGACTACGCGAGCTTCTTCGACTTCGCCGACCCGGACGGCAATACGTGGATCGTCCAGGAACGCGGCTACACCGCGCGGTAGGCGACGCCGCTCGCGTTCGGGGTCGTGCCGGCGTAGAGGCCGGTCGGGGACGTCGCCGTCGACAGCGAGAACCACGCGTACCGCTCGACGTACGACTGCCCGTCGAGCATCGCGGTGGACCGCTTGACGAAGTCGACCTGCTGGGCCGAAGACGGGTAGCGGGGCGTCGAACCGGAGAAGTCGATGAGGGCGTATTCGGTCAGCCAGATCGGGAGGTGGTAGCGGTCGTGGACCTTCTGCAGGTACGACTGCAGCTGCCCGCTCGCGGCACTGGAGAAGTCGCCGCCGTACCAGTGCAGCGGGATGAAGTCGACGCGGTAACCGCGGGCCTTCGCGCCGCTCATGAACCGGTCGAGCCACCCGCCCGCGACGTCACCGCCGTAGGCCACGGCCGGCGCGCCGAGCCGCAGCCCGGTGGACTGCAGCCGCGGCCAGAGGTCCAGCGCGGTCTCGACGGGCATGCTCGCCTGGCCCGCCAGGTCCGGTTCGTTGAAGCCCAGCAGGGCGCGGCCGTTCGCCTTCGCCCGGTCGAGCTGGTCCTGCGTGACGGAGTCCCGTCCCCAGATCATCGGCACGAACTCGGTCCCGGCGGGCACGGCGATGCCCTGGGGATCGGGCGCCCACGTGTAGAACCACTTCGCCCCGACGTCCTTCAACGCGGTCGCGGCGCCCGAGTACGGGTTGGCGCTGACGCCTTTCTTGGCGCTCGCGCCGGCGGCGGGCGAGGCGAAACCGCCGAGAGCGAGAAGAACGACGGCCATGACGGCGAGCATTTTCTTCACGAGCTGCTCCTCGGCGGAAGTCGCGCTGGTCCGCTACCGGCGTAACGCACCGCCGAGGCTCGCGGCAAGATCGCGGTGACGCCGAGGGTGCGAACAGGTACCGTCCTTGCCCGCGAGATCAGGCCACCGGGAACGTGGTGCCGATGCCCATGCCGGTGATCCACTCCGGGACCGGCTCGTAGCTGGTCCAGACGAGCGGCGCCCCGGCGGCGACCTGGCCGATCAGCCAGCAGCGGATCTCGTGGCCGCCGCTGCCCGCCATGGCTTCGAGCGTCTCGTGGCCCAGGTCGGCCACCGAACCCGCGTCGCCGGTGCGAAGGCGGTCCAGGAACCACCGGTCCCACTCGGTGTTCACCCGCGCGCCCGGGTCGCCGCCCATGGCGCGGACGCGGGGCTCGCGGGCCGCCGCGAAGGCGCGGACGTCCGCACGGCCGTGGATCAGCGACTCGCGGCGTTCGCCGGCCACCTCGCGGGGGTCGTTCGACGGCAGCCAGTGCGACAGCCCGCCGCTCGCCGCCACCAGGACCCGGCCGGGGAAGCTCGCCGAACGCAGCGCCGCCCCCAGCGCCTCGCCCAACGCGACACACCGCCGCAAGGTGGGCAA
The DNA here is from genome assembly GCF_055633615.1 of Amycolatopsis sp. NPDC114505. Taxonomy (NCBI): domain Bacteria; kingdom Bacillati; phylum Actinomycetota; class Actinomycetes; order Pseudonocardiales; family Pseudonocardiaceae; genus Amycolatopsis; species Amycolatopsis sp. NPDC114505. The sequence goes on from NZ_JBVKDV010000002.1 coordinate 1,788,639, forward strand.
CGGCGGCGCGGCCGTGTTGACGACGATCGGCACCATGGGCAGCGCGGCGCCGCCGGTGAGCATCTCGTAGGTCTGCACGATGCCGTGGTCGACGGTCAGGGAGTACGACAGCGACACGTCGAAGCCGGCGTCGGTCAGTCCGTTGTGGACGGACCAGGCCAGGTCCCCGGCGACCGGCAGCGGACCTTCGGTGCTGCCGAAGTCTCCGAACCCCACCGCGTGTTCGACGCCCAGGACGAACGGCGGCATCACGTCGTAGAAGTTGCCGTGGAAGTGGTCGGGCCCGATCACGACGATCGCGTCCGGCGCCAGCGCCGCCACCGCGGACCGCGCCCGCGAGGCGTCGGCGAGGAACTTCGCGCCCGGGCCGCCCTCGGCCGGTGGCGGCAGGAGCGTCGCGAACGGGCTGTGGGACATGCCGGCGAACCCGGCGAGGCCGGCCATCAGGACGGGTCCTCTCCGGTCAGCAGCCAGGTGCGGTGGACGTCGAGGAACTCCGGCACCTTCTCCCACTGCGGCCAGTGCCCGGCGTCGTCGATGACGTGCAGCAGCGCGTCGGGCAGCCAGCCGAGCAGCAGCTCGGCCTCGTCGAGCCCGCCGGTGGGGTCGTGGCTGGTCCACAGCAGCAGCGTCGGCGCCTTGACCTTCGACACCCACGCCGGGTCCCACGCGAAGTCCTTGCGGATCTCGGGGTCCTGCAGCACGAGCGTGTTGCCGATCGCCCGGACGAACCCCGGCCGGGAGTAGACGCGGCGGCGCAGGTTCACCAGCTCGTCGGTCACCATCTCCTTGTGGTGGAACAGGAACTCGACGCGGCGGCGCACGGTCTCGTCGCTCGGGTCGAGCACCGCGGCCATCGTGCTGTCCCGCATCCGCGCCATCACCTCGGGCTTGTTGGCGATGTTGCCCGGGGTGTTGAGCACGAGCTTCTCGACGCGGTCGGGGTGGTGGGCGGCGGTCCAGGCGACCACCCAGCCGCCGAGCGACTCGCCGGACAGGTGGGCCCGCCCGATGCCGAGAACGTCCAAAAGGGACACGAGGTGCGCGGACAGGACGTCGATCGTGTACGGCCGGTCGGGCAGGTCCGACCAGCCGTGGCCGACCATGTCGTAGGCCGTGACGCGGAAGTCGCGGGCGAGCCCGGCCAGGTCGCGGGCGTAGGCCTCGAGGTGCCCGCCGGTCCCGTGCAGCAGGACCAGGTCGGGTCCGGCGCCGGCCTGCAGCACCCGCGTCCGCACGGGACGTCCGTCCAGCGGCACGTCGACGTAGCGCAGGGTGTGTTCGAGCTCGCCCAGCTCGCCCCAGATGCCGACGTGCTCGGGGATCGGCTTGGTCACTGGTCCTCCCGGTGGTCGAAGCGGGCGCGGGCCTCGGCGAGGCTCGCCATCCCCGCGCTTTGGCGGCGGTTCAGCCCGAGCGGGCCGAGCAGCCGCGAGTTCTCGATGGTCAGGAACTCGACCGGGTGGCCGGCCGAGTCGTTGTGGTGGCGGTGCCAGGTCCACGGCGGGGTGTAGACGAACGACCCCGTCGTCCAGCTCACGGTCTCGTCCTCGATCTCGCTGTGGCCGTCGCCGGACAGGACGAAGTGGACGGTCTCGTGGTGGTGCCGCTGCATGTCCGAGCTCTCGCCGGCCGGGATGACCTGCCGGAAGAGCTCGAACGTCGCGGTCGGCAGCGTGCCGGCGATCCGCAGCGACGTCGGGTTCGGGACGGCGCCCGGCGGGATCTCTTCGAGGTCGCCGTCGTGCACGACGAGGGGCCGCCGCCCGTCGGGGCGGACGGTGTGGCTGATGCTCGCGAGGAAGTCGGTCATGGCGAAGCCGGGTCCGGTCGTGGTCATGCGCACCTTCCGCTCAGGCGGGACATTCCGTGCGGCCGCCGTCGACGGTCAGCACGGTTCCGTTGACATAGCCTGCTTCGGGCGAGGCCAGGAACGCCACCGCGGCCGCGACCTCGCGCGGCGCGGCGGCCCGCCCGGCGGGGATGGCGGCGAGGTCCTCGGCCATCGCGGTCGCGACGTCGACGCCCGCCGCACCGGCCCGGCCGCGCACGATCTCCAGCCGTCGCGCGGTGAGCGTGGCGCCGACCGCGACGCAGTTGACGGTGACGCCGCGGTCGGCGTACTCGAGGGCGGCCAGCTTCGCCGCCGACGTCGTCGCCGAGCGCAGCACCGTGGACGCGGCGAGCCCGGGCTGCGGCTGCCGGACCGCCGTCGAGCTGATCACGACGATGCGGCCGAAGCCACGTTCGGCCATCGCGGGCAGTGCGGCGCGCATGAGCGACAGCGGACCGAGGACCAGCAGATCGAGGTCGTGGTGCCACTGGCCGGCCGGGACGTCGAGCACGCGGCCGGGTGCCGGCCCGCCGGCGTTGACCACGAGGACGTCGAGCGAGCCGTGGCGCTCGCGCACCCGGGTCACGGCGTCGGCCGCCGCGGCCGGATCGGCGAGGTCGCACACGACGTGCCCGACGTCGTCGCCGAGGTTCGACGCGGTCTCGGCCAGGGTCGACTCCGTGCGGCCGGCGAGGACCACGCGGTGGCCGGTCGCCAGCAGCGCGGCCGCGCAGGCCGAGCCGATGCCGCCGGCACCGCCGCCGACGAGGGCGACGCGACGGCGCTTCGCGTAGGACTGGTTGCTCTCCATGATGTGACCTACATTCGGCCCATGACCGCCGGCCGGCCAAAGCCGGGTCCCACTGCCCGGGACCCCGAAAGCGCCCCAGACGTCACCGGGGCACTCGAACGCGCCGCCGCGCTGCTCGACGCCTTCGACGCGGCTCATCGCGAGCTGACGCTGTCCCGGCTCGTCGAGCGCAGCGGATTGCCGCGTTCGACCGTGCACCGGACCGCGGCGCGGATGATCGAGCTCGGCTGGCTGGACAAGCCCGGCGAGAAGTACCGGATCGGCAACCGCCTGTTCGAGCTGTCCGGCCTGGTGCCGGTGCGCCACGAGCTGCGCGAGGCCGTGCTGCCGTACCTGCAGGACCTCTACGCGGCGGCCAAGACGACCGTGCAGCTCGGCGTTCTCGAAGGCACCCGGGTGCTCGTCGTCGAGAAGATCAGCGGGCACCGCCAGCTGCCGATGCTCGACCAGGTCGGCGGGTTCATCCCGGCGCACTGCTCCGGGCTCGGCCGGGCGATCCTCGCCTGGTCCGGCGCCGACGTCGTCGCGGCGGTGGTGGCGGCCGGCCTCACGCGCCGCACCCCGCGCACCATCACGAACGCCGACGCGCTGGAGCGCGCGCTCGCCGTCGTGCACGAGCAGGGCTGGGCCTACGACCGCGAGGAGGGCAACCCCGGCATCAGCTGCGTCGCGGCCCCGATCTTCGACTTCACCGGCACCGTGACCGCCGCGCTGTCGGTCACCGGGCCCAGCGCCGCCGTGCAGCCCGAGCGGATCGGCCCGGCCGTGCGGATGGCGGCCGCGGCGGCGAGCCGCGCGTACTCCGCCCGGCGGTGGGCGGTGCCCCGGCCGGAGCTGCCGTCCCAGTGACCAGGACTCGCGGTTGGGTCGCGGCCCGCGGCTGATCCACGCTGTGGCGCACAACGAATGCCTCGACGAGGAGGACCAGGCATGCGCGTCGCGATCATCGGGGCCGGACTGGCCGGGCTGACCACGGCCAAGGTGCTGCTGCAGGCCGGGCACGACGTCGAGGTCTTCGACAAGGCCCCGGACGTCGGCGGGGTGTGGAGCCGGATCCGGCGCTACCCGGGGCTGACCACGCAGAGCCCCAAGGCCCAGTACTCCTTTTCGGACTTCCCGATGCCGAAGCACTTCCCGGAGTGGCCGACCGGCGCCCAGATCCAGGAGTACCTCGCCGGCTACGCCGACGAGTTCGGCGTCACGCCTCACCTGCGGCTCGGGACCACCGTCGAGTCGGTGGTCCCCGACGGTGCGCGGTGGGCGGTGACCACCGGGGCGCAGGGGGCCTCGGTGGTCGACCGCGTCGTCGTCGCCAACGGCGTGTTCTGCGAGCCGGCGCTGCCGGACTACCCGGGACGCGCGGAGTTCGAGGCGGCGGGCGGCCGGCTGCTGGCCGGCTCGGACTTCCACGACGTCGAAGACGCGCGGGGCAAGCACGTGCTCGTCGTCGGGTACGGCAAGTCCGCGTGCGACGTGACCGTGGCGATCAGCGACGTCGCCGGGACGACCGACGTCATCGCCCGCCAGCTGCTGTGGAAGGTCCCGCGCAAGATCGCGGGCGTGCTCAACTTCAAGATGCTCCTGCTGACCCGGCTGGGGGAGGCGCTGTTCCGCTACCGGTGGCTGCGCGGGTTCGAGAAGTTCCTGCACGGCCCGGGAAACCGGCTGCGACGCTCGATGCTGAACTCCATCGGCAGCGTGTCGGTGCGGCAGTTCGGGCTCGCGAAGCACGACCTCGTGCCGCGCGGGCGGATGGAGGACATCGTCAAGAACGCGATCGGCCTGGCCACCGAGGGGTTCTTCGAAGGCGTGGCCGACGGCTCGATCCGCGTCCGCCGCGACCAGGTGATCACGCGGCTGTTCGCCTCCGCCGACGGCCCAAAGGCCGAGCTGGCCGACGGCACGGTGCTGCCGGCCGACCTGGTCGTCTGCGCGACCGGGTTCACCCAGGGCGTCCCGTTCCTGCCCGAGACCATCCACAAGGGACTCTTCGACGAGCGCGGGAACTTCCTGCTGTACCGGCAGATCCAGCCCCTGGACGCACCGGGTCTTTACTTCAACGGGTACAACTCGTCGTTCTTCAGCCCGCTCAACGCCGAGATGGCGGCGGTGTGGATCGCGGCCGACCTCGCGGGCGCGCTCACTCTGCCCGACGAGGCGGCCCGGCGCGCGGACGTCGTCGCACAGCTCGCCTTCCTGGACACCGCGACCGGCGCGCACCACTGCCGCGGCACCAAGATCATCCCGTTCTCCATCCACAACGTCGACGAGGTGCTCGGCGACCTCGGCGTGCAGATCGGCCGCTTCACCCGCTTCACGCACTGGCTGAACCCGGTGGTCCCCGCGGCCTACCGCTCGCTCACGCCGGCCGTGCTGACCCGGCTGAAGGACGCCCCCGAACCCGCGAAAAGCCCGCTGTAGCAAAGGAGTTCCGATGAGCACCGCGACCGGCCACCACGTCATCCACCCCGGCGACGGCACCAACCTCGGCGCGATCGGGCTCGGCATCCACGCCCGCCTGACCGGCGCCGACACGAACGGCGCGTACTCGCTGTTCGAGTACGTCGTGCCGCCGGGCCTCGGCGGGCCGCCGACCCACGTCCACACCCGCGAGGACGAGCTGTTCACGTGCGTCCAGGGCCGCGTCGAGGTGGAGCTCGACGGCGAGCGGCACGTCCTCGGCCAGGGCGACTCGCTGCTGATGCCGCGCGGGGTGCCGCACGTGTTCCGCAACCCGTTCGACGAGGAGACCCGCGTCATCGCGGTGGTTTCGCCGCCCGGGCTGGAGAACTACTACCGGGAGCTGTCCCGGCTGCCGCCCGGCCGGGACATGAAGCTCGTCGCGGAAGTGATGACCCGCTACGGGCTGGAACTGCGGAAGTGAGCCGTGAGCGGATGGTCCGCGCGATGTGCGCGGCGGTCGACGCGGGCGACGCTCCGGCGTTCGCCGCGTGGTTCGCCGACGACGCGACGTACGTGTTCGCGAACGACGAGCCGCTGACCGGCCGCGCGGCGATCACCGCGGCGACGGCCGGCGCGGCGGGCGTGTTGCCGTGGGTCCGCCACGTCGTCGACCAGGTCGCGGAAGTGGGGGAGGACCAGCTGTTCTGCCGCTTCACGATCGAAACGGCGGCTCCGGACGGCGAACAGCTGGCCCTCCCGTGCGTGACGGTGATGCGGCTGGCGGGCGACCGCGTGACCGACTACCGCGTCCACATGGACATCACGCCGGCCCTCGGTCAGGCGCCGGGACCCGAGTAGATCTCCGACGCCGGGGGAGCGGTGACCGTGGTCGGCTTGTCCCAGTCGGAGAACTCCAGCGTGCCGCTCTTGGCCTCCTGCATGCGCAGCAGGTAGTGCGGCTCGGCGGCGGCGACCGTCGCGGTGCCGTCGGCGCTGGTGAACGTCAGCGCCGGGACGCCGCCGGTGGTGGTCTCCCCGCCGGCCTTGAACGGCTCCGAGTCCAGCTGGCCGACGGTGTTGTCGGTGAAGGTCTTGTAGTCGAGGAACTGCTTGAACGACTCGCCGATCCCCGCGCCGATCTGCGACGTCGAAGGCACCCACTTGTCCTTGAGCAGCTTGCCCACCGACGCCGGGATCCCGGCCTTGTCGATCAGCGACTGGCTGAACCGGAAGAAGTACTTGTCCCCGACGCGCAGGACCGGGATCTCGAGCCCGTCCTGCACCACGGTGCCGCTGGCGCTGTCCGGGTTGAGCTGCAGGTCGAGGTTGACATTCCCCTCGGTGACCGTGCCGCGGACGTGGACGGACTTGGCCTGCTTCGCGGCGGCGGCGACGGCCGAGCCGGCCTTCGCGCCGTCGAGCGAGGCGGCCGCGACGCTGGCGGAAGTCGGGGCGCCGGTGGACGAGCCGGCGGCCGGCGACGGCGTCCCGGCGGTGCTCGAGCAGCCGGTGCAGATCAGGGCCGCGACGGCCCCGCCGGCGATGAGTGCTCCCAGGTGGTGACGAAGCATGATGTGAAGACCCCTCGTGAAGGTCCGGATGATCCGGACACGATCGGGATATCGACCGGACGGGTGATCCGTTACGGCCTGACGCGAGATGTCTCCCGAGTCCGCTCATGTAATCCGTACGAGTGAACTCAGAGCTTCAATTTCTCACCCTGGGTAACGGCAGTGAGTCAGTCGCCAACCGCGTTCAACTGCGGAAATGATCGAGGGCCGACGTGACCGAGTCTCGTTCGTTACCGGGAGTGGCTTCCGGGCCCTGTTACGCGCGAAGCCCGCGTGACGACGGATGGCGCAGAGCGTGACCGCATTCGGTCCTGCCGCCGCTGCACTGAAAGAGGCAACCGTGTCCTACGCCCCGATGTCGCCCGTGCCACCCCTGTCCGCTCCGGTCCGATACAAGAACGGCCTCGGCACCGCCGGGTTCGTCCTCGGCCTGGTCGGCCTGATCTTCGCGTTCATCCCGATCATCGGCGTCATCGCGTGGCCGATGGTGATCCTCGGGCTCGTCTTCGGCATCGTCGGGACGCTGCGCGCGAACCGCGGCCAGGCGAGCAACAAGGGGCTGGCCATCGCCGCGGTCGTGCTTTCGGTGCTCGGCCTGGTCATCTGCGTCGTCTGGGCGGCTGCCTTCGGCAAGGCCGTCAACGACACCGCGAACGGCCTGCCCGCCGCGGCGGCGCCGGCCGCGGTCGCGGACGCGGGATCCGCGCCCGCCGCGGCGGCCCCGAGCGCGGCGGCGTCGGCCAAGCACACCATCGTCCTCGAGGTCACGACGGCGGCGAAGTCGAACGTGCAGTGGAACAGCGGGTTCACCGCGAACTCGCAGGACGTCCTGGAGAAGGGCAAGACCTGGAGCCAGACCCTGTCGATGGACGACCTGGCGTTCACCACGGTCTCCGTCACCCCGGTCGACTTCAAGCTGGGCGCCAAGGACAACACCTGCAAGATCACCGTCGACGGCAAGACCGTCGTCGAGCAGCACAACAGCGTCGGCGCCTTCTGCACCTACCAGCCCTGAACGCGGGCTCGGCGGAGCGCGCTTGACAGAAGCGGACATGTGTCCACTAAGCTAATCGGACACATGTCCACTTCGATCGGGGAATCAATCGTGACCATTCACGGCAAGGTCGTCGCCATCACCGGTGCCAGCAGCGGCATCGGTGCGGCGACCGCCCGTCACCTCGCCTCGCACGGCGCGGCCGTCGTCCTCGGGGCCCGGCGCACCGATCGCCTGGACCGGCTCGTCGCCGAGATCGAAGCCGGCGGCGGAAGGGCGGCCGCCGTACGCGTGGACGTCACCGACCCCGGCGACCTCCACGCGCTCGTCGCCACGGCCGTCGAGCGCTTCGGCTGGCTGGACGTCCTGGTGGGCAACGCCGGGGTCAGCCGGATCAGCACGGTCGCCGACCTGGACGTCGAAGGCTGGTCGGCGATGGTCGACGTGAACGTCAAGGGCATCCTGCACGGCATCGCCGCGGCGCTCCCGGTGTTCCGCCGGCAGGGCAGCGGGCACCTGGTCACCGTCGTTTCGACCTCCGGCCTGAAGATCGTCCCGACTCAGGCGGTGTACGCGGGGACGAAGAACGCGGTCCGCACGCTCCTGGAGGGGTTGCGGCAGGAGAGCACCGACGGCGTCCCGCGGACGACGTCGATCTCGCCCGGCTACGTCCGCACCGAGCTCATCGACCACGCCGTCGACGACCCGGCCGTGCGCGAGCAGGCCCAGCGCACGATGGCCGAGCTCGGCATCGACCCCGAGGCGGTGGCGAGGGCGATCGCGTTCGCGATCGACCAGCCCGACGACGTCGAGATCGGGGACCTGACCATCCGCCCGGCCCGCCAAGGCTGACGCGGTTGCGTTCGGGTGGCACATCGCACTCCCGCTGCACGCGTCGTGATCGTGGTCGTCTTTCTTCATGGGAGCACGTTCGGTGAAAAGATCACCGAATGGGAGGGAGATCTCATGAACCGCACCGGAATCGTCCGCACCGCCACCATCACCGGCCTGGCCGCGGCCCTGGGGCTGGCCGTCGCCGCGCCGGCGATGGCCGCCGCGGACCCGGTCACCGCGGTCGCCGACCTGAACGGCGACGGGGAGATCGAGACCGTCAACGTCCACCTGGTCGGGGAGAGTGACCAGCTGATCTCGGCCACGGTCGACGGGACGTACACGTCGATCCACCTGCCGGCCGACAGTCGGTTCGGGATCCAGGCGCCGCGCGTGGCCGACCTCAACGGGGACGGCCGGGCCGAGCTGCTCGTCGCCCGGTCGATCGGCGCGAACACGACGTTCTTCTCGGTGCTGCACTTCGACGGACGCAACCTCGGTCAGGTCGTCGGGGCCGACGACCAGCCGTTCTCCGTCGCCGAGGGTGGGGGCGTCGCCGCTCACCTGGGTTACCAGTGCACGCCGCTCGACGGAGGCCGTGCCTTCGCGATCGTCGCGGCGGAGAGCGACGACGTCGGCCGCCCGGTCGACCAGTTCACGTACTCGGGCACTCGCACCGTCTACACCCTGCGCGACGGCGCCTTGAGTGTCCACGACACGGTCCCGTTCAGCGGCCGACCGGCGACGGACCCGGTGCTCGACGCCGATTCCGCCGGCTGCGCGTGAGTCATTGGCCTACGGTCTGCCCTCAGATTGTGCAACAATCCGCGGGACGACGTAGGTGGCGAGGAGCGCGCATGGAAATCGACGGGGTCCGGGTGCACGGCGAATCGGGGCCGCCGGTGCTGTTGCTGCCCGGCGGTGCCGAAGCGTGTGAGGGCTTCTTCCCGGGCCTCGTCGAAGGGCTCGTCGCCGATCCGGGGTGCCGGGTGATCGTGCACGACCGGCCCGGCACCGGCACCGCCGCAGACGGGACGCTCGCCGGCGCCGCCGAGCACCTAAGCGGTCTGATCACGCGGCTGGGGTGCGGTCCGGTGGTCGTCGTCGGGCAGAGCCTCGGCGGTGCCGTGGGCGTGCTGCTGGCCCGCGACCACCCGGACCAGGTCGCGGGTCTCGTCCTGCTCGACCCGACGGTGATCAACGACGCGCGCACCTGCGCGGGGCTGGAACGCATGACGCGCGCCCTCGGGACGGTCGCGGCCTTGCCCGGGATCCGCTCGGTGGTTCCCCGGCTCGTCCGCGCCTCGATCGTCCGATCCGCGCGACGCCAGGGGCTGCGGCCGGACTGCGAGGCCGCCTACCTGCGGATGGCGGACCTCGACCTCCCGGTGCTGGCCCGGGCGGTCACGGGCATCACCGAACTGTCCCGCGGCCTGCGCGAAGCCGACCTGCCGCGCGTGCCGTCGGTGGTGGTGACCGCGGACCGCGAGCCGGGCACCGCGATGCGGCGTGGCCACACCAGGCTCGCGGCCGCGTTCGGCGGTGAGGTCGTGTGCTGGCCGGGTGCGACGCACAGCGTGCACCTCGACCACCCCGGCGAAACCCTCGCCACCGTGCGCGGTCTCGTCGCCCGGGTGCGCCCGGCGGCCTGACCGGTCACCGGGCGAGGTGCTTCCGGACGTCCTCGGCCACCCCGGCGCGTCCGCTCATCCCGTACTTGGCCAGGATGCCGCGGACGTGCGTCTTGACGGTGTTGAGGCTGATGCCCAGCTCGCCGGCGATCTGCTCGTTGCGCAGGTCGCTCGCGAGGAGCACCGCGACCCCCTGCTCGGCGGCGGTGAGCGAGCGGAAGCGTTCCTCGGGGCCGTTGTCGATGTCGAGGGTGAGCTCGACGAGGTCCGACTGGAGCTGCTGGCAGTCGGTGACGATGCGTTGCAGGGCCTCGCGCAGCGCACCCGCGTCGGGGAGCGCGAGGGCGTCCTGGGCCCGCTGCCGGACGTCCGCCACGCGGGAGGAGAGGAGCTCGACGATGTGGTCGGCGGTGACCAGCGGCGGCGCGTCGTCGACGTCGGCCGGCAGGCGGCGGAGCGCGTCGACGTCTTCGGCTTCGGTCGTCAGCACGCGGGCCACCAGATCGGCCAGCCATTCGAAGGCGCGCACCGCGTTGTCGTCGAAGACGCCGGGTTCGTAGCTCTGCATGGACATCATGCCGAACACCGGTTCGCCGTCACGGCCGCGGCGGAACAGCGGAGTGGTGACGGCGTCGGCGGAAGCGCGGCTCGTGTCCCCGGAAGCGACGCCGGCGTTGAGTGCGGCGCCGTTGTCGTACTGCATCCGGTAGGTCTGGCGGTGCTTGAGGAGCCAGGCCGCCTGGCCGTGCGGCCCGTAGATGTGCGACGCGGGGTCGGTGTACATGCCGCCGTCGTAGCCGTAGGGGTAGCGGACGCGGTTCGCGCCGTGGAAGAACCCGATGTAGAAGTGGTCCAGGGGAACGATCTTGCTCATCACGGCGCGGGCGTAGTCGTAGAGGCCGTAGTGGTCGTTGCGGTAGTTCGCGTCGATCTTGTGGAACGCCTCGCGCAGGATCAGCGTCGTCTCGGCGTCGACCCGGAGCCGGGGCGGTCTACCCGAGTCGTCGTCGGAGCGCACCGGTCCATGATGAGGCCCCGGGCCGGTTCCGTCACTCCGCGAGCGATGGAGCGCCGGCCGTCGTGCTGCGACCGTGGACGTCGACGAGCTGCCGCGACGACCGGAGGAGTTCGATGGAGACCCATGCGCGACCGCTGGACAGCGCCCCCGTGACCTGGTGATACTCAGTGCGTGTCCGCCACTTTGGACAGAGGTGCCTACGCCGAGCTGACGACCTCGATGGTGTCGGCGCAGGAGGCGTTCGCCTACTGGCGGGAGATGATCTGCGCGACGTTCGTCCGGCTGGTGGCCGAGCCGGTGCCCGGCGCCGGGTTCAGCGGCCGGATCGAGCACGTCCCGGTCGGGGATCTCGAGCTGTCGACCGTCGTGGCCGGCGGCCAGCACGTGCGGCGCACCCGGTCGCTGGTCGCGCGCGGCGACGAGGAGTACCTGCTCGCGAGCATCCAGGTGCGCGGGCGGGGCCGCGTCGAACAGGACGGCCGGGCGGCGCTGCTTTCGCCCGGTGACCTGGCGTTCTACGACAGCACCCGGCCCTACACCCTGCACTTCGACGACCCGTTCCACCAGCTCGTCGTCCAGGTCCCGAAGCGGGAGCTGGCGGTGCGCGACACCCGCGGGCTGACCGCGCGGGCGTGCGGCCGCGGCACCCCGGGCGCCGTCGTCTCGACCTTCTTCACGTCGCTGGCGGAGACGGCCCGGTCGGCGCCGGACCAGTCCGCGGTGCTGCTCCCGCACGCGCTCGGCCTGCTCTCGGCGACGGCGTCGTTCGCCGGCGACGCCCGGCCGGGCCCGCAGGCCGCGGAAGCGGTGGCACGGGAGCGCGTGCTGGCCTTCCTGCGCCGCAACCTCGCCGACCCCGGACTGGACGCGGAGGCGGTCGCCCGCGCATGCCGCGTCTCGCGCCGCACGCTGTACCGCATCGCCGGCGACGAGGGGATCGCCGCACGGCTGCGCCGGATGCGGATCGAGCAGGCCCAGGCCCTCCTCGTCGCCGACCCCGGACGGCCGATCGGATCCATCGCCGCGGCGTGCGGATTCGACAGTGAGTCTGGGTTTCACCGCGCTTTCCGCGCGGTGAGCGGTAAGTCGCCGGGGGAGTACCGCCGCGGGGGCGCGCAGGCTAAGTGACGGTGGCGTGGTCGGTCGCCGGTCGGGTGCCGGGCGAGTGCCGTGAGTGGCACGCCGGGTCACAAACCCCGGCACGATCGGTCAGCCGGACACCACAGCCCGGGCGCACTCTGGGAACCCCCCCAGCGAAGGAGCCCGGCAATGCAGGAAACCGTGCGTGTGGCGGCCGTCCAGGCCGAGTCGGCCTGGCTGGATCTGGCCGCCGGTGTCGACAAGGTCGTCGGCCTGATCGGGGCGGCCGCCGCGGGCGGGGCCCGGCTCGTGACGTTCCCCGAGACCTTCCTCCCCGGCTACCCGTGGTGGATCTGGCTCGACTCGCCCGCCGCCGGGATGGCGTTCGTCCCGCGGTACGCCGCGCACTCGATGACCCGCGACGGCGCCGAGATGGACCGCGTCCGCCGGGCCGCCGCCGAGCACCGGATCCACGTCGTCTTCGGCTTCAGCGAACGCGCCGGCGGCAGCCTCTACATGGCGCAAGCGTTCGTCGCCGACACCGGTGAGCTCATCTCCGTGCGGCGCAAGCTCAAGCCGACCCACGTCGAGCGCGCGGTGTTCGGCGAGGGCGACGGGAGCGACCTGCAGGTCCACGACACCGCGCTCGGCCGCCTCGGCGCGCTGAACTGCTGGGAACACCTGCAACCGCTGACCAAGTACGCGATGTACAGCCAGGGCGAGGAAATCCACGTCGCGGCCTGGCCCGCCTTCTCCGTCTACCGCGGTGCCGCGCGGGCGCTGGGACCGGAGGTCAACACGGCCGCCAGCCTGATGTACGCCGTCGAGGGCGGGACGTTCGTCGTCGCCCCCTGCGGTGTGGTCGGGCCGGCCGCGCTCGAGCTGTTCTGCGACACCGACCTGAAGCGGCAGCTGCTCCTGCCGGGCGGCGGGTTCGCCCGCATCTACGGCCCCGAGGGCACGCCGCTCGCCGAACCGCTGCCCGAGACGGAGGAAGGCATCCTCTACGGCGACCTCGACCCGGACCTGATCGCGATCGCCAAGTCGGCCGCGGACCCGGTCGGCCACTACTCCCGCCCCGACGTGCTGCGGCTGCTCGTCAACCGCAACCCCGCGCCCGCGGTCGTCGAGACACCCGCGGAGGCGCAGCCCGCCGCCCCCGAATTCGCGCCGGTCGGCTGAACCCGTGGAATCGGCGATCCCCGCGCACCTGGTGGCCGACCGGACGGCGGCGCCCGGGCCCCGTCCGGACTGGCAGCCGCCCTACCCGTCCTTCGTCGCCCGGTTCGCGCCTTCGGTGACGCAGGTGGCGATGGCCTACTTCGGCGTGCAGTACCGCCCCGGGAACGAACCCACGGCCGCGCTGGCCGACCTCGACGCGGCCTGCGCGGACGCGGACGGACCCGGTCAGGTCGATCGGGCCGCGTACGTCGACGAGGCCGGTTACCGGACCGTCGTCACCATCGCCTACTGGACCGACCCCGCCCGGCACGACCGCTGGTTCGCCGCCGCCCGGCCACTGTGGTTGCGCGGCAACGGGTTCTTCGTCGAAGTCGTGCGTCCGTCGACGGCCCGGTTCGAGACGCTGTTCTCGAACGACCGGATCGAGGGCGCCGCGCACCTGGCGGACACCCTCAGCGGAGAGGTCCGCGAGCACGCGTACTGGGGCGGCGCCCGGGACCGCCTCCCGATCGGCCAGTACGACCGGCTCGATCCCGGCGAGCCGCCCGCGATCGTCGACGACGGCGTGCGCCGGGTGGTGCGGGGCCGGCACAACCTGTGCCTCATCCGCTCGGGCCAGGACTGGTCCGACACCGACGGCGACGAACGCCGGATGTACCTCGACGAGGTCGAACCGGTCCTGCGCGCGGGCATGGACTTCCTGCGCGACCACGGGCGCGCGATCGGCTGCTACGCCAACCGGTACCTCCGGGTGGTCGACGCCGGCGGGAGCCCGCTCGACAAGAGCTTCGGGATGAGCTGGTGGCGCAGCCTCGCCGACCTCGACCGGTGGGCGAAGGACCACCCGACCCACAAGGCGATCTTCGGCCAGGCGATGAAGTACCTGTCCACGCTCGGTCCCGCGGCCCGGTTGCGCCTCTACCACGAGGTGACGGTGGCGGCGGCCGGCGAGCAGTACTTCGAGTACGTCGGCTGCCACCCCGGCACCGGCCTGCTCGGCGCGGTTTCCCCGTGACCGTAGGGGTTTTAGCCGCGCACGGCGTTCTGATACGCGGCGAGCTCCTCCGGGTGGTCGATGCTGCCGTGGTGGTGGACCTGCAGCCAGCGGCCGGCCTCGCGGTCGTACCCGAACACGCGGGAGGTCCGGATCGTCAGCGGGACCGTGGCGCCGTCGCGGTCGTGGTACTGGCCGAGCTCGCGGCCGGCGAACACGACCGCGTCCGCCCACCAGTAGGTGACGGCGTCGGCGAACGTGACCGTCAGGCCGAGGTCGCCGGCGAAGATGCGGCGGTAGAGGCCGGTGACCGCCGCGCCGGACCGGAGGATGCCGCCCACCGGGTTGTTCAGCTGGGCCAGCTCGTCCTGGGACCACACGGCGGACAGCACGTCGAGGTCGCGGCGGTTGAGGGCGTGGTAGAAGCTTTCCAGCGCCGCGACCGCGCCGGCCCGGCTCAGCTCGCGTGCCTCGTCCAGCCGCGCCCGCGCCTGCGGGCCGAACTGGTAGTCGACGAGTTCGATCATCGGCATGCCTTCCTGGTTCAGAGGTTCGCGACGAGCCGGCCGAGGATGCGCGCCGCGGGTTCGGCGGAGGCGTGCCGGAACCCGGTGCCCGCCCACAGGTGGAGCCGGTCCGCGTCGCCCGCGGCGGCGGCCGCCTGACGCAGCGGCCGGGTGAGGTGGTGGATCGCCGGGTAGCCGGCCGGCGCGAGCCGGTCGTAGCGGCCGGTGAAGGCGTTGGCCAGCGCGCGGGCGGGCCGGCCGGTGAACGCGCGGGTGACGACGGTCCGGTGCGCGCCGGGAGGATCCGCGAGCGCGGCCTGGTGCGTCTTCGACGCGCCGCTCTCGTCGGAGCGCAGGAGCACGGTGCCGACCAGCACGGCCTCGGCGCCGGCCCGGAGCGCGCCGGCCACCGCGTCGGCGGTCGCGATCCCGCCGGCCGCGACGAGGGGGAGCGCGCTCACCCGGGCGACGGCGCGGAGGAGGTCGGTGACCGGGATGTCCGCGGGCGTCCAGCCGGGGGTGAGCGTGCCCGAATGCCCGCCGGCCGCGGACGCCTGCACGACGAGGAAGTCGGCGTCGGCGGCGCGACGTGCTTCGTCGGGCGAGGTGACCGTCTGGCCGACGAGCGTGCCCGCCCGGCGGAGCGCCTCGCGCACCGCCGGCTCCGGGAGGCCGAAGGTGAAGGTGACCACCGGGACCGGCGCGTCGAGCAGCAGGTCGATCTTGTCGCGCCAGCCGTCGTCGTCCTCGGTGCGGGGGATGCCGGCCAGGTCGAGGTCGTAGCGGTCGGCCTCGGGCCGCAGCGTCCGGGCGTAGGCGGCGTAGGTGGCGGCGTCGATCGGCACCGGGTTCGGCGCGAACAGGTTCACCCCGAACGGGACGGCCGCGGCGCGCACCTCGGAGATCTGCCGCGCGAGCGCCTCGGGCGTCTGGTAACCGCCGGCCAGCAGCCCGGCCCCACCGGCCGACGCCGCGGCCGTGACGAGCCGGGGTGTCGTCGGGCCGCCCGCCATCGGCGCGGCGAGGATCGGCGCCGAGAGACCGAGCGCGTCCAGCGTGGTGTGCATGAAATCGAGGCTAGGCAGCGCGCGGCCGGCGGGGAAATGCCTGCTGGGCTGCAGCTATGCTGCTCAGGCATGAGCGAGTGGTCGTTCGGCCGGGTGGAGCTGCGGCACCTGCGCGCCTTCGAAGCGGTGGCGCGGCTGCGGTCGTTCACCGGGGCGGCGGCCGACCTCGCGATCACCCAGCCCGCGCTGAGCCGCACGGTCCGGCAGCTCGAGGACGCCTTGGGCGTGACGCTGTTCGACCGCGACACCCGGCACGTCGAGCTGACGGCCGCGGGGGCGACCCTGCTGGCCCACGTCGAACGGGCCTTCGCGGAGCTGGCACGCGGGTTCGGCGCCGTCCGCCGGGAGTCGAGCGTCCGGCTGGGGTTCAGCTGGCTGCTGCCGGACCCGTGGGCGCAGCGGACGGTCACGCGGTTCGAGCGGGAGACCGGGCGGACCGTCGACCTGGTGCGCACCGACGACCCGCTCGCCGCGCTGCAGCAGGGCAAGGTCGAGCTCGCCGTGGTGCGCGGGCCGGTGCGGTCGTCCGCGCTGCGCGTGGTGCACCTGTTCGACGAGGCCAGGGTCGCGGCGTGTTCGGTGCGGTCGGCGCTGGCCGGCCGGGCGGAGCTGGACTGGCACGAGGTGCCGCGGTGGCCGCTGGTGGTGAACATCGTGAGCGGCACGACCGGCCCGTGGTCGTGGCCGCCGGAGGAGCGCCCGAAGACGATCGTGGAGACGGCGAACTTCGACGAGTGGATCGAGAGCGTCGCGGCGGACCGGGGGATCGGCGTCGGGCCGGAGGTGGCGATGCGGCGCAACATCCACCCGGCGGTGCGGTTCATCCCGCTGCGCGGCGCCCCGCCGAGCCCGGTGACGCTGGTGTTCCTCCCGCACGTCCACGAGGCGCTCCTGCGCCAGTTCGTGGAGATCGCGGTGGACGCCGGATGAAGCGTCACCCCGAACCCGTCGCCGCGCGGGTCCGCTCGTCATTGACTTCCTCTTCGGCCGCAAGGTAGCGTCTCGGCGTCGGGCTTATGAAACCTTTCAATACGGAGATCGCGATGCAGCGACAGAGGCTGGGCCCCGAGTCCCTTCTGCTCTCCCATTTCGATCGGCAGCGTTGTTACCCGCCAGTTCGAGAGCGCGTGCCCCGCTGAGACCGCGTTGTCCCGGCTGAATCCAGATCCGTTCCTCCTCGTTGATGCCGCTCAATGTTCACGCTCACTTGAAACGATTCACCGTCGAATCCAGGCCGTCCCCACCGGCCGTCCCAGGAGCTGCCGTGCGCCACCGATCCCGCCGTCTCCTCGCCCTCGTCCCGTTGCTCGTCCTCGGCACCGCCACGCCCGCCGCAGCCGATGCCGGCAGCCGCGACTTCGCCGCCACCGACCTCCGCGCGAACCACCTCGACCGGCCACTGGGGACGGACGACACCACCCCCGAGCTGAGCTGGCGGACCACCGCCCGCGACCAGACCGCCTACGAAGTCCAGGCCGCCACCTCGGAAGCGCGGCTGGCGCGCCCCGACCTCTGGGACACCGGCCGCGTCGCCGGCCCCACGTCCGATCTCGACTACGCCGGCCGCGCGATCGGCAACCGTCAACGCGTCTACTGGCGGGTCCGGGTCTGGGCCGGGAACTCGCCCTCGGCCTGGAGCCGGCCGACCTGGTTCGAAACCGGGCTGACCGCACCGAAGGACTGGTCGGCCGGGTGGGTCACGAACAGCCAGTGGCAGCTCGGCGCCAAACCCGCCCAGCCCGTGGTCGTCTCCCTGCCCGCGCAGACCGCGCAGTTCGTGAAGCTCGACGTCACCAAGCTGGGCCTGCCCCTGGCCGAGCAGCCGCTCGACAGCCAGAACCGCATGGTCACCACCGGCGACACCCGCCGCTTCCCCGACCTGACCCACCGGCTGCAGCTGGCCGAACTGCAGGTGCGCGCCTCGGCGGACCCCGGCGTCAACTTCGCCGACGGCCGCCAGAAGTACGTCACCGCCTCGGAAACCCAGACCGTGCGCAAGGAGTGGGAGCCCGGCCTGGTCGCCGACGGCCTCACGACGTCCAACCCCGAGGACGCCGGCAACGCCGGTTACCAGAGCGCGGCGCACACGAGTGCGGACGCCGACGTCTGGCTCACCGTCGATCTCGGCGCCGCGCACACCTTCGACCAGGTCGTGCTGTACCCGCGCACCGACACCCTCACCGCCGACGGCCGGACCGCGAACTTCCCCGTCGACTACACCGTGCAGACCGCGACCGCCGCCGCCGGGCCGTTCACCGTCGCCAAAACCGTGACGGACCAGCCGACGCCCGCCACCTGGCTGCCGCCCGCGTTGCCGGTGTTCGCCAAGGACTTCTCGGTGCACGGCCGCGTCGCGAGCGCCCGCCTGTACGTCAGCGGCCTCGGCGTCTACGTACCCAGCCTCAACGGGAACCGCGTCGGCGACGCCGTGCTGGAGCCCGGCGACAGCGACTACGCCGACCGGGTCACCTACGCCGCTTACGACGTCACGAACCAGGTCCGGGGCGGGGCGAACACGATCGGCATCGCGGTCGGCAACGGCACCGCGGACGCGCTGCACACCTCCGGCCGCTACCGCAAGTTCGCGCGCACGGCGAGCGATCCGCAGGTCATCGCGCAGCTGGAGGTGACGCTGGCGGACGGTACCGTGCAGCGGATCGCCACCGACGCGAGCTGGCGCACCACGCTGGGCGCCACCACCGTCTCCCAGTGGTACGGCGGCGAGGACTACGACGCCCGCCGCGAGATCCCGGGCTGGGACAAGCCCGGTGCCGACCGCCGGAGCTGGTCGCCGGTGGTGCCCGCGTCGAGCCCGGCGAAGCTGACATCTCGCCGGAGTGAGCCCGTCCGGGTCGTGGAACAGCTGCCCGGCAAGGAAATCTCACGTCCGGCACCCGGCGTGCGCGTCTACGACGTCGGCCGCACCATCGCCGGCCTGCCGCAGGTGACGCTCACCGCGCCGAAGGGCACGTCCGTGCGGATCTATCCCGCCGAAGCGTTGCGCGACGGGCACGTCGACCAGTCCATCAGCAACGTCGGGACGCCGATCTGGGACAGCTTCACGAGCAAGGGCGGGAAGCAGACCTGGCACCCCGACTTCGGCTACCACGGCTTCCGCTACCTCGAGGTCGTCGGCGTCCCGGAGGACGCGCAGCTCGCGGTCGCCGGCCTGCGCACGATGGCGGACAACGACTCCGCCGGCGACTTCGACTCCTCCGACGCCACCCTCGACGGCATCCACCGGCTCACCCGCGCCGCGGTCGAGAACAACATGCAGAGCATCCTCACCGACTGCCCGAGCCGCGAGAAGCTCGGCTGGCTGGAGCAGGACCACCTCGCGTTCGACGCGATCGCGCGCAACTACGACGTCGAGGCCTACCTCGGCAAGATCGTCGGGGACATGGCCGACGGCCAGGAGACGAGCGGCCTGGTGCCCAGCACCGTGCCGGACCACGTGACGCTCGCCGGCTCCTACCGCGACGACCCGAACTGGGGCGGCGCGCTGGTCCAGGTGCCGCTGAAGGCGTACCAGACCTACGGCGACAAGGAACTCCTGAGCCAGTACTACCCGGCGATGCAGCGCTACTTCGCGTACCTGCGGGGGCAGACCGCGCGGTGGGTCGACGGCGTCTACGACTACGGCCTCGGCGACTGGATCACCACCGAGTCCCCGGCGATGCCGCGCGCGATCCCCAGCAGCTTCGGCGTCTGGGCGGTCGAGGACGGGCTCGCGAAGGTCGCGACGGTGCTCGGCCAGGACGCCTCGGCCTACCGCGCCCAGGCCGACGCGCTCGCGAAAGCCGTGTGGGCCAAGTACTACAACCCCGCCACCGGCCTGTTCGGCGGCGGCGGTCAGGGCGCGACGGCCCTCGCGCTCGACATGGGCGCGGTGCCCGCCGACCTGCGGGCCGGCCAGACGCAGCACCTGGTCGACACGATCGAGGCCGCCGGCTGGCACCTGGTGATGGGGGAGATCTCGTTCCCGTCGGTGCTGCGGGTGCTGTCGGCCTCCGGCCGCGACGACGTCGTCTACCGGATCGCCACGCAGACCACCAGCCCCAGCCTGGGCCACCAGGTGGTGGCCGGGCTGACCGCGCTGGGGGAGACCTGGGACGGCGGCAGCGGCCAGTCGCAGGACCACTTCATGCTCGGCGCGATGGACGGCTGGCTCACCACGCGGCTGACCGGCATCGGGCAGGCGGCGAGCTCCGCGGGCTTCCGGGACCTCGTGATCGACCCGGCCGTGGTCGGCGACCTGACGTCGGCGTCCGGCAGCTACGAGACCCCGAACGGCCGCGTCAGCACGGCGTGGACGAAGTCCGACCGCGAGTACCGGCTGACCGTCACGGTCCCGCCGGGCAGCACCGCCGAAGTGCACCTGCCGCGGGGTGACGAGGTCTTCCCCGTCGGCTCGGGCACCCACACCTTCCGGCAACCCATTCCGCGCGGCTGAAGGGAAATCCCATGCGCAGGACAGTGACGTCCCTCGTGCTCGCGGCGGCGACCGCCGTGAGCCTGACGACCCCGGCGGCCGCCGGCCACGACCGGGGCCCGGCCGAAACGACCACGCTCGCCCACTTCGACCCGGCCGCCTTCGCGAACCCGCCGAAGGACAGCCGCCCGGCGATCTACTGGTACTGGAACAACACGATCACCAGTGACATCACCGACAGGCAGATGGCCGAGATGCGCGCCAAGGGCGTGTACGAGGCGGTGATCTTCCCGCTCGGCGGCGACTCGATGAAGCCGGTGTTCCTCAGCGAGGACTGGTTCACGCTCGTCGGGCACGTGCTGCGCGAGGCGCAGCGCACCGGCATGAAGATGTGGCTGTTCAACGACAACAACTTCCCGAGCGGCCGCGGCGCGAACTACGTCGTCAACGGCGGCACCCTCGGCACCCGCACCATCCCCGCCCGCCCCGACCTGCGGCTGAAGGGCCTGCTGCGCTCGACGCGGATCGTCGACGGGCCCACGACGCTGCCCCTCGCCGAGACGTCGGGGCTCAGCGTGGACACCGGCAAGCTGGTCGTCGACCCGGCCACCGCGCCGGGCGCCGCACCGCTCACGCCCGGCGCCGGCTGGAGCGACTACACCGTGAGCGGCAAGGTCACGCTGACCGCGGGTGGCGTCCAGCTGGCGGTGCGCTCCGACGGCACCCACGGCTACCTCGTGGACGTCGACGCCAAGGGCGCGGCCAGTGTGTACAAAGTGGACGGTGCGAACCGGACGCGGCTGACCACCGGCGTCAACACACCCGGCTTCACCCCGACCCACGTGCAGACGATCACCCTCACGGTCTCCGGGAACACGATCACCCCGAAGATCAACAACACGGTGCAGCCCGCGGCCACCGACGCGAGCTACCCGACGGGTGCCGCGGCGGTGTCGGCCGAAGGCACGCAGCGCTCGCTGTGGGACGACCTCACCGTGACCGCCCCGGACGGCACCAAGCTGTGGACGTCGACCTTCGACAACGCCACCGCGCTCGCGGACTTCGCCCAGAACCGCGTCACCCTGGCGGGCGTGACGGCGGCGGCCGCCCGGCCGGTCGGCACGAACGACGCCGTCGAGCTCAAGGGCACGACCTGGCAGGTGCCGGCGGGCCGCTGGCAAGTCGACGTCTACGCGCAGGTCCTCCTGCGTGACGACTCCAGCGGGTACGTCCGCGGCTACCTCGACCTGCTCGACCCGAAGGCGACCGACGCGTTCCTGAGCATCGCGCCCCAGGAGTACGCGCGCCGCTTCCCGTGGGCGATGGGCACGGTCGTGCCCGGGTTCTGGGACGACGAGCCGTTCATCGCCTCCGCCCAGCCACACCCGTTCAAGCGCCTGCCGTCCTCGCCCGGGCTCGCCGACGCGGTCCGCGCGGCCGGCGGCACCCCCGGCGTCGCCTACACCGCGGCCGCGGACGGCCTCGACGCGGTCGCCGACCAGGCCGCCGGGACGTACTGGCGAGCCGTCGACAACCTCTTCTCGACCAGCTACTACAAGCGCGAAGCCGACTGGATGGCCCAGCACGGCCTGAAGCTGATCTCCAACCCGCTGCTCGACGAGCAGAGCCCGCAGCAGCGGATGAACTCGACCGGTGACCTGTCCAAGGACAACCAGTGGGCGCAGGTGCCCGGCAGCGACATGATCACCACCGACTACACCGCCGGTCAGCAGACCACGCTGGGGCGCAACGCTTCCTCGGCCGCGCACCAGAGCGGCGCGCCGCGGACGCTGATGGAGACGTTCGGCAACGCGGGCTGGCAGGTCGCGCCGGACTACATGCACGCCACCGTCGGCGCGCTGGCCACCCGCGGCGTCAACCTCACCTTCCTGCACGCGATGTACACCGACGAGACGTCGGTGACGTTCGCGCCGCCGTTCGGGCCGCGCAGCACGTTCTGGGAGGACATGCCGGACGTCGACGCGTGGATCGGCCGCGTGATGGAGCTGGGCCGGGGCGAGAACCTCGCGAAGACCGCCCTGGTCCAGCCGCAGCGGGCCGCCGAGCAGACCCGCATGTCCGATGCGAGTCACCAGCTGGACAAGGACTTCTCCGACACGGCGTACGCGCTGGAACGCGGGCAGGTCGACTTCGACTTGCTGAGCGACTCGTCGCTGTCCGGGGACCCGGCCGCGCGCTTCCAAGCTCAGGTCCGCGGGGGAACCCTGCGGGTCGGCGAGGCGAGCTACCGGCTCGCGGTGCTGCCGCGGACGCCGGTGCTCGACCTCGAGACCGCGCGCACCCTGGTGAAGTTCGTGCGGAGCGGCGGGCGCCTGATCGCGGTCGGTCCGCTGCCGACGAGGGAGGCGACCGGCCGCGACGCCGACCTGGCCCGAGAGCTGCGGACCCTGTCCGGCGCGGTCACCCTCGTCTCCGACGTCAACGCGATCGCGGGCCTGGCGCAGAACGCCGGGGTCGGGGCGGCCCGGCTGCAGCCCGCGGCCGACGCCGTCCGGGTGGCACGCACCGGCCGCGGCGCGGACACCGCGTTCCTGCTGAACAACGAGAGCGTCGCGGTCGTGACCACCACCGCGACGTTCCCGGTCGACGGCACCCCGGAGATCTGGGATCCGCGCACCGGCACGGCGAAGGTCGCCACGGCGTACTCGGCCGGCCGGGCCACCACCGGCGTCCCGATCACGCTCCAGCCGTACGAGACCCTCGGCGTGGTGTTCCGCAAGGGCGTCCGCGACACCGCGCACCTCACCGACGGCACCCTGCCCGCCACCTCGGTCTCGCCGAGCGGGCGGGACCTCCAGGCCGCCGTCACCGCGACGACGCCCGGCACGTACGCGCTCACCGGCCAGGCGGACGGCCGCACCTACCGCGGCACGGTGCAGGTCACCGATCCGCTGACGCCGATCGCGCTGGACGGGCCGTGGACCGTCCGGCTGGAGCAGGACGGCGCCGTCGCCACCGAACGCCCGCTCGGCTCCTGGACCACCTTCGCGCCGACGTTCTCCGGCAGCGCCGTCTACACCACGACGGTGACGCTCACGGCCGCCGACCTCGCGAAGCGCACGCTCGTGCTCGACCTCGGCGAGGTGCACGACCTCGCCACGGCGACGGTGAACGGCACCGCGCTGCCCGCCGCGCTCTGGCACCCGTACACCGTGGACGCCACGACCGCGCTGCACCCGGGCGTCAACACGATCAGCGTCCGCGTCACCAACACCCTGGCCAACGAGCGCAACAAGATCCTGCCGTCGGGCCTCGCCGGCCCGGTCGCGCTGCGCCCGCGGGCCGCCGTCACCGCCCGGCTGGAGGCCACCCGATGACAGTCAGCAGACGCACGGTCCTCACCGTCGGTGCCGCGCTCGGCGTGGGCGCGACCCTCTCGTGGGCGCCGCCCGCCCTCGCCTCGCCCGGGAAGTCCTTCGCACGCCAATTCGCGAAGCCGGACGCATCCACGGCCGCCAAGTTCCGCTGGTGGTGGCCGCACGGCTTGGTCGACCTCGGCGAGATCGCCCGCGAGGTCGACCAGATCGCCGACGCCGGGTTCGGCGGTGTCGAGATCCAGGACGTCCACCACAGCGTCCAGACCGTGATGGATCCGGAGCACCACGGCTGGGGAACACCCGCGTGGCTCGCCGCGGTCGAGACGGCGCTGCGGCGCGCCAAGGCGCGTGGCCTGACCGTGGACCTCGCGATGGGCCCGTGCTGGCCCACCGCGGTCCCGACCATCACGCCCGACGACGTCGCGGCGAGCAAGGAACTGGCGCACGGCGTCGTCACGGTCCAGGGCAGCTACAGCGGACCGCCGCCGGCCGCGGTGGTGCCCGCCGAATCCGTGGTGGGCAAGCAGGACCTGATCGCCGTCCAAGCCGCTTTGGTGGTCGGTTCACCGACCGCCGCCACGGTGACACTGGACCCGGCGTCGGTCCGGACCGTGGACGTCCACAACGGACAGATCGACTGGACCGCGCCCGCGGGCACGTGGATGCTGTTCGCGTACTGGGCCCGCGGCTCGGCGCAGCAGCCGGAAGCCGGCCCGCACACCACGCCGCTCGCCTACGTCGTCGACCACTTCAGCGCGGCGGGCACGAAGGTCGTGCTGGACGAGTGGAACTCGACGATCCTCACCCGCGCCATCCGCGGCCTGCTGAAGGATGTCGGCGGCGACCTGTTCGAGGACTCCCTGGAGATCGAGACCGACGCGACCATCTGGACACCCGCGTTCCTCGCCGAGTTCCGCGAGCGCGCGGGCTACGACCTCCTGCCGTACCTGCCGGTCGTCGTGCAGCGCAAAGGCAAGTACCTGTTCGCGTTCGACTCCGACACCTCGAACCACGTGCGCGACGACTACAACCAGGTGCTCTCGGACCTCTACCACGAGAACCACCTGATCCCGGTCCGGGACTTCGCGCACCGCCTCGGCATGACCCTGCGCGTCCAGCCGTACGGCCTGCAGACCGACGCCATCCGCAGCGCGGCGCTGCTGGACGTGCCGGAGAGCGAGTCGCTGGGGTTCAAGAACCTCGACGACTACCGCGTGCTCGCGTCCGGCCGGGACATGGGCGGGCGGAAGCTGCTGTCGTGCGAGTCCGCGGCGTATGCGAACGGCGCGTACAACACCACCTGGGACAAGGTGCTGCAGACGATGGGCAGCGTCTTCGCGGGCGGCGTCAACCAGGCCGTCCTGCACGGCTTCGCCTACGCGATGGCACCCGGCGCGCAGTGGCCCGGGTTCGCGGCCTTCTCCCCGTACAACGGCAACGGCATCGGGTACGCCGAGGCGTGGGGACCGCGGCAGCCGACGTGGGGCCACGTGCCGGACATCGCCGGCTGGTTCGCCCGCACGCAGCTGGTGCTGCGCACCGGAAAGCCCCAGGTCGACATCGCGTTCTTCCGCCAGAAGGGCTGGACGTCCACCGGCATCGGCGCGCCGTGGGCGACCAACGACGGCATCCCCGCCGGCTGGACCCACGGCTTCCTCAGCGAAGCGGTCCTGGAGCTGCCCAGCGCCGTCGTCCGGCACGGCAGGCTGGCGCCGGACGGGCCCGCGTACAAGGCGATGATCCTCGGCGGCGACCAGTTCCACGGCAGCGAGCACACCCTGTCGGTGTCCGCGGCCCAGAAGCTCCTGGACTTCGCGCGGGCGGGCCTGCCGACGGTCGTCATCGGCACCTGGACCGCCGATGTCCACGCCGAGGGCATCGCTCAGCCGGGAGAGAACGACCGGTTGCGGGCTCTGGTCACGGCGTTGGTCGCGCTGCCTTCGGTGCGGGTGGTCGCCGACGCCACCGGGATCCCGGCCGCCCTCGCCGAGCTGGGTGTCACGCGCGATGTGGAGCACG
Organism: Amycolatopsis sp. NPDC114505; assembly: GCF_055633615.1. Taxonomy (NCBI): domain Bacteria; kingdom Bacillati; phylum Actinomycetota; class Actinomycetes; order Pseudonocardiales; family Pseudonocardiaceae; genus Amycolatopsis; species Amycolatopsis sp. NPDC114505. The sequence goes on from NZ_JBVKDV010000002.1 coordinate 1,814,350, forward strand.
ACCCGTCGACCGTGATGAGCGTGCACCGCATCGACGGCGACACCGACTACTACTACCTCTGCAACGCTCGGCACGCGGAGAACCGCAAGATCACCGCCGTCACGCAGGACGTGTGGCTGACCGCCCAGAGCCGCGACGCGCAGCCGTTCGTGCTCGACGCGTGGACCGGCGAGACCGAACGGCTGGGTATCTTTTCCCGCTCCGGCAACAAGATCCGCGTCTCGGTGTCGCTGAACCCGGGGCAGCCGGTGATCATCGCGCTCGGCCGGGGCGACCGTGGTCCGAGCGCGGTGGCGACGGACGCGCCCGAGGTGCGGTACCTCGACGGCAAGCTCGTCGTGCGGTCGTCGGCCGCGGGCACGTACTCGACGACCCTGTCGAACGGCCGGGTCGCCCGCACTCCGGTGACCGCCCCGCCCGCGCCGATCGCTTTGTCCACTTGGGACCTCGAAGTCGAAGACTGGCAGCCGGGTGCGACGCCGACGTCCACGCTCAAGCCGAAGCGGCGGCTTTCGCTGACCGCGCTGGCGGCATGGCCGTCGATTCCCGGACTCGAGGACGTCTCGGGGGTCGGGCGCTACCGGACCACCGTCGACCTCGGCCGCTGGGACCGCGGGCTCGGCGCCTACCTGGACCTCGGGGAGGTGTTCGACACCTACCGCGTGCGGGTCAACGGCACCGCGCTGCCGCCGTCCGACGTGCTCGACACGGTCGTCGACGTCGGGCCGTGGCTGCGGTCCGGGCGCAACAGCATCGAGGTGGAAGTCGCCACCACGCTCACCAACCGGCTCCGGGTGAGCCGTCCCGAAGTGTTCGCGATCGCGGCACGGCAGGCGTACGGCCTGGTCGGCCCGGTCCGCCTGGTGCCCTACCGGCAGGAGGAGATCCGATGACGGTCACCCGGCGCACCGCGCTCAGCCTCGGAGCGGCACTCGGCTTGGCGGCAGTGGTCCCTTGGGAGGCAGCGGCTTCTCCGGAGGTCTCGGTGAAGCCCGTCGCGCTCGGCGGGGTCCGGCTGCTGGAGAGCCGGTACCTGGCGAACATGCGCCGGACCGTGGCGTACCTCAAGTTCGTCGACCTGGACCGGCTGCTGCACACCTTCCGGCTGACGGCCGGCCTGCCCACCTCGGCCGAGCCCTGTGGCGGCTGGGAAGCCCCGGACATCCAGCTGCGCGGCCACACCACCGGGCACCTGCTGTCCGGCTTGGCGCTCGCCGCCGCGAACACCGGGGACGCCGAGCTGGCCGCGAAGGGCGCCCGGCTGGTGGCCGAGCTGGCGAAGTGCCAGGCGCCGTCCGGCTACCTGTCGGCGTTCCCGGAGTCGGACTTCGTCAATCTCGAAGCCGGGAAGTCCGTGTGGGCGCCGTACTACACGATCCACAAGATCCTCGCCGGGCTGATCGACCAGCACCGGCTGCTCGGCACCGCGGGAGCGCTCGACGTCGCCCGCGGCATCGCGCGCTGGATCGACGGGCGCACGGCACCGCTGTCCCACGACGCCATGCAGAAGGTCCTGCACACCGAGTTCGGCGGGATGAACGAGGCACTGGCCAACCTGTACGCGATCACGAAAGACCCGCTGCACCTCACGCTGGCCCGCCGCTTCGACCACGACGAGATCTTCACGCCGCTCTCGGCGCGGCAGGACACCCTCGCCGGGCGCCACGCCAACACCGACATCGCGAAGATCGTCGGCGCGGCCGCGGAGTACGACGTCACGGGCGAGCAGCGCTACCGCACGATCGCGACGTACTTCTGGGACCAGGTCGTGCACCACCACAGCTACGTCATCGGCGGCAACGCCAACGCCGAGTTCTTCGGGCCGCCGGACCAGATCGTCAGCCAGCTCGGCGAGAACACCTGCGAGAACTGCAACAGCTACAACATGCTCAAGCTCGGCCGGCTGCTGTTCCTGCAGGACCCGAGCCGCACCGAGTACCTCGACCACTACGAGTGGACGCTGCTCAACCAGCTGCTGGGCGAGCAGGACCCGGACTCGGCGCACGGGTTCGTCACCTACTACACCGGGCTGACGCCGGGGACGCAGCGGCAGGGCAAGCAGGGGGTCGCGTCCGACCCCGGCACGTACAGCAGCGACTACGGCAACTTCACCTGCGACCACGGCACCGGCCTGGAGACGCACGTCAAGTACGCGGAGAACATCTACTTCGCCGACGGTGACACGCTGTCCGTCAACCTGTTCATCCCGTCCACTGTGGACTTTCGCGGCACGCGTGTGCGGCTGGAGACGGAATACCCGTACGACGAGACGGTCCGGCTGCGCGTCGACGGCTCCGGTACGTTCGCCGTGCGCGTCCGGATCCCGTCGTGGGTCGCCCACCCGCGCCTGACCGTCAACCACGCCCCCGTGGCCGCGACACCGGGACGCTTCGCGACGATCCGGCGGCGGTGGCGCCGGGGCGACGTCGTCGAGCTGCACCTGCCGATGACGCCGAAGTGGCTGCCCGCGCCGGACAACCCCGCGGTGTCGGCGCTGACGTACGGGCCGCTGGTGCTGGCCGCCCGGCACGGGTCGTCGACGCCCCCGGTCATCCCGACGATCGACCCGCGCACGCTGCGCCGCGAGCCCGGACGGGTGGAGTTCAGCGTGCGGGCGGGGGCCGAGCGGCTGCGGCTGAGCCCGTTCCTCGACGTGCAGCACGAGCACTACAGCGTCTACCTCGCCGCCCCACCGGACCGGCCCGCGCCGAAGACCGTGGCGGTGTACCCGCTCGGCGCGAACCTGGCGGAGTCGACGCACCGCTGGCCGGCCGCGGTGCTCGCCGGTGGCGCGGTCGCGGGGGAGCGGGGCATCGAGCTCGACGGCGTCAGTGGGCACGTGCGGCTGGCGTCCGGGTTGCCGGCGAACCTGACCGAGCTGACGGTGTCGATGTGGGTCCGGTCGGACACGATCGTCAACTCGGCGCGGGTGTTCGACCTCGGCTTCAACGCGCAGTCGTACCTGTTCCTGACGCCGCGCACGGGCCTTGGCGTCGCCCGCTGCGCGATGAAGCTGGGCGGCATGGCGACGGAGGACTTCGTGGACGCGGCGATCGCGCTCCCGGCGGGGGTGTGGACGCACGTGGCGGTCACGGCGGGACCCGCGCTGCGGCTGTACTTCGGCGGCGAGCTGACCGGGGCGAACCCGGCGCCCTTGATGAGCCCGCTCCTGCTGGGCGCCACCCAGCTGAACTATCTGGGACGTTCCCAGAACGTCAAGCACCCGTACCTGAAGGGCGCGGTCGCGGACTTCCGCCTGTACGGCCGGGCGCTGGGGGAGGCGGAGGTGCGGGCCTTGGCGGCCGGCTGAAGGGCGCCTTCCCCGCGTCCGGGGAACGCGCCCGCCGGGTCAGCCGATCAGCTCGTAGATCTTGGCCGAGTAGAACAGCCAATGGTCGTTGTCCGCGTTGCGCAGGGCCCACGAGCGCCAGCCCCGGGCCTGGACGACGTCGGTGAACTCCACGTCCGCGTCGCCGCCGGCGACGGTGACCGGCAGGCGGTCGCCGAACCGGTAGCGCGTGGTCGTGGTGACGTCGGTGGTGAGGTGGAAGACCACCTTGTAGGTGTGGGGCGCGGCGTCCGGGACCGCGTACATCGGCACCGCGCTCTGGTTGATGGACGGATCCAGCACGTGCGGGTTGAAGTTCACCAGGATCGGGGTGAACGCGTACACGCCGTAGAGCACCAGCTCGCTTCTCGGCGCCTGCACGTGGACCGGGTCGAGCGTGGCGAGCAGCGACCACGCGGCGGCCGGTGCCGCCTCGGATCGCGGGTGCTCGCCCGCGGCGGAGGCCGCGCCCGGCTGGAGTACCGCGACGGCCACCGCGGCCGTCGCGAGCAGGTGAGCCAGACGGCGGCGTGCGGGCTTCTGGTTTCGCATGATGATTCCCTCCTCGGTGGTGCAACGGTTTCCGGGGTCAGGCCACCTGGAAGACCCGCCCTTCGCTTTCCCACGTGGACGTGCTCGCCGGGTGGTCGAGATCCACGGTGTCGCCCTTGAGGAAACCGATGGGCGGCGGCGTGAACGGACCGTGCGACAGGACCCCCGTGTACTTCCCTTTCGTGCCGTTGTTCCAGGTGATGACGATTTCGAAGTTCGGTCCCCGGACGAATCCGGTGGCCTCCAGGCTCTGCACGGAACCCTGGGAGTGCGAGGCGAACGCGTTCAGCCGGTCCTGGTCCTGGTCGATGTCCACCAGCACCCGGAACCCGTTGCGCTGCACCATTTCCCAGCGGCCGCCGACTTGCAGGAACGGTCCCATGACTACCTTCTTCCCTGATCCGGCGAGCAGGTCACCGGACGATCCGGACCCGGCCTCGCGTGCCGTCCACGGTGACGACCTGGCCGTCGCGCAGCCGCGTCGTGGCGTCGCCGGTGGCCACGACGGCCGGCACGGCGTACTCCCGCGCGATGATCGCCGGGTGGGACAGCGTCCCGCCGGTGTCGGTGACCAGCGCGCCGACGCTCGGGAACACCACCGACCAGACGGGCGAGGTCATCGGGCACACCAGGACCTCGCCGGGGCGCAGCCGGCCGAGCCCGGTCTCGTCGTGGATCACGCGGACCACGCCGGTGTGGCGGCCGGGTGACGCGGCGATCCCGCGCACTACGTGCTCGTCGGTGTCCTGCTCCGGCGCCGGGGGCAGGATCCGGTCGAGGGTCCACAGGAACGCCTGGTTGGCGAACCGCGCTTCCGCGGGCAGGGAAGCCATCGACGGCGGAGGTGGCGGTGGGGTGCCGTAAGCGGCGGGACCGGGGTGGGCCATGGCCCAGCTCCGCTCGCCGGCCCGGCGCGCGGCCGTCGCGTGCAGGTCGTCGCCGTCCCGCAACGCCGCCAGCAACTCGGGCGGGCGCAGGTGGAAGGCGGCCGCGGGACCGGGGAGCAGGCCGCGGCGCGTCAACCGGCCGCCGAGCTCCAGGACCGCGCGGCGCACCAGCGCGCCCGGGGCGCTGATCGTGTGGAACTCGTTGTCCTCGCGCACCGGGTAGGCCGCGAGGGCCCGGGTCAGCGCCGTTTCGAACCGCTCCCGGCCGGCGGCGTCGAGTGCGGCCCGAGCTTCGGCGGCGGCCGCGGCCCGCCGCCCGGCCAGCTCCGCCTCCCGCGCCCGGGGGTCGAAGCCGGCGGCCAGCTGGTGGCGCAGCAGCGCGAGGACCAGGTCGGGCCGCTCGTCGATGGCGGGCTCGGCGAGCTCGTAGCTCAAGGTGCGGCAGCAGTACCGGTGCAGGTAGCCGGCGAACCGCGCGGCGAAGTCGGCGTCTTCGGCGAGGGCGTCCGCCGCCGGGTCGTCGACGAGCGCGCGCAGCCGGGGGCGGGCGGCGACGTGAGCGGCGAGCTCCGCCAGCGCGCGGGCCGGTTCGGTGGAGCGCACCGAGGTGCCGGCGACCAGCCGCAGCCAGGCCTGGTCGTCCCAGCCGAGCAGGTCCCGGCAGGCGAGCGCGAACTCGTGGAGCACCATCGCCAGCGCCAGGTGCAGCCGGAAGTGGATCGACAGGCCGGTCTCGAACAGCCGCAGCGTCGACTCGACGTGCCGGCCGAGCGCGTCGTCGTCGAGCAGGGCGAGGTCGATGTCCCGCAGGGTGGCGGCGCAGGTTTCGAGGCGCGGCCGCCACTCGCCGGGCCACAGCTCGAGGTGGCGCATGGGGAGGTCGGCCCGGATCGCGGCCACGCACCGGCGCACCCGCCGCCGCAGCGCCGGAACCAGCCGGAAGGCGAGCGGCACGGCCCAGTCCGGTAGCCGGACCGGGTCCCGGCCGCCGAGCGGGACGACCCGCAGGTACTCCAGGCCGCCGATGTCGCGCAGCTCCACCCCGTCGACGAGCAGGCCCAGCTCGCCGACCGCGGTCCGGATCACCGTCTTCCGCGGCTGGTAGGCCACGTGGGTCAGCCGCGTCCACGGCAGGGGCGCGTGGCTGCTCTCCCGGATCCAGTAGCCGGCCGGGACTTCGACCGGCAGCGGAACCGGAGCGACGGGCAGCGCGGTCACCGGTCGCGACTGCAGGAGCACCACTTCGCCGTCCGCGACCGCCCACTCGACGTCCTGGGGCGCGCCCCGCAGCCGGGCGGCCGCGCGGGCGAGTTCGGCGACGGCGAGCGCCGAGCCGGGATCGAGCGCGGCCCCGGTCCCCGGTTCGCGGCGGGCCACGCCGGCTCGGACCGTCCACCGCTCCGGCGTCACCTCGCCCGAGACCATCCGCTCGGCCAGGCCCGGTACGGCGTCGATCACCACGACGTCCCGCTCGCCGGTGACCGGGTCCGCGGTGAACGCCACTCCCGCGGCGGTCGCGGGCACCATCGGCTGCACCAGGACCGCCATCGCCGGGTCGCCGCCCACCCCCCTCGAGTAGGCGGCGACCCGGTCCCCGGAAGCGGAGGTCCAGCACCGCAGCACGGCCGCCCGCAGCGCGTCCGCGCCCCGCACGCGGAGCACCGTGGAGTACTGGCCGGCGAAGGACGACCCGGCCAGGTCCTCGTCGACCGCGGAGGAGCGGACGGCGAGCGCGACGTCACCCCACGGCCGGACCGCCTCGGCGAGCGCGGCGAGCACGTCGCCGGGCACGGCGAGCGGGGTGGCCGGCGGCTCGCGCGCCGCGGCCACCGACCGGGCGAACACCCCGGCCGGGATCACCACGCCCGGGGGCACCGGCAACCCGTGCGCCGCCAGCGCCGCGAGCGTGGCGGCCTTGGTGCCGGCGAGGTGCCGGTCGGTGGCCCGCGCCAACGGAAGCAGGACAGCCTGGGACGTCGTCATCGTGGACTCCTCGCGAATCGGGTGAGTCCACCGTCGCCGACTACGCCGGGGGCGCGGCATCGGCCGGACTACGTATTTCCGGGCAGCCGCTCGAGTACGTAGCGGGTGAGCGCCGTGCGGGAGCCGAGGCCGAGCCGGCCGTAGATGTTCTGCAGGTGGGTGGTGACGGTCCGCTTGCTGATGAACAGCCGTCCGGCGACTTCGGCGTTGGACAGGCCCTGCGCGACGAGCCGGGCGACCTGTTCTTCGCGGTCGCTCAGCTCGCTCGGCCGGGCCCGCGCCGGCCGCGGCACCGGGGGCTGCCCCAGCCGGCGCAGCAGCTGCCTCGCCCGGTCCGCCTGCGGCCGCGCGCGCAGCCCGTCGAGCACCTCGACGCACCGGGTGAGGTCGGCCGCGAGCCCGGGCCCGTCCGCTCGCAGCTCCGCGCGGTCCAGCCGGGCGACGACCTCGTCGTAGACCATTCCCGCGGTGGCGAGACTGTCGACGGCCGCGTCGAGCGGCGCCGGGTCGCGGGTGATCCGGCCCCGCAGCCACCGGGCGAGCGCGGCCGGGTACCGCACCTCGTCGCCCAGCGCCTCGAGCCGGTCCGCCGCCTTTTCCGCGGTCACCAGGTCTTCGGTGTCCAGCGCGGCGTGCCCGAGCATGGCCAGTGCGACCGGCAGGAGGACGGGCCGGCCGGCGACCAGGGCGGCGGCCGGGCCCAGTGCGGCCGCCGCGCCGTCGCGGCCGAGGACGACCTCCACGCTCACGTGGTCGAGGACGGTCGAGACCCGCCGGTCGACGTCCGGCCGGTCCCCGTAACCCGCGCGGGCCTCCGCGACCCGGCTTTCGGCGTCGTCGAACCGGCCGCGCCGGGCGAGCAGCAGGCCCTGCAGCGCGAGCCCGAACGCCACGCCGCGGGCCATACCGACCCGCTGCGCCAGCTCGAGGACGTCGAAGGAGCGAGCCATCGCGTCGTCCCAACGGCCCCGGAACAGGTCCGCGAAGCCGAGCAGGAGCAGCGGGACGACCTCCAGCGTCGGCACCCCGGCCCGCCGGGCCCCGCCGAGCGCCCGGGTCGCGTGGGCCCGGGCCAGCGCGAGGTCACCGCCGTTGAGCAGGAGCATGAAGACCGACCGGGTGGCCAGCTCCGTCATCACCGGGTCCTGGAGCTCGTCGGTCTTGCGCACCAAGGTGTCCACCCCGGCCAGGCCGGTGCGGAAGTCGCCGACGGTGAACGCCGCCGCGACCCGGTGGACGTCCGCGCTCACCCGGCCGCGCCGCGATCCCGTCGCTTCGGCGAGATCGTCCAGTTCGGCGATCAGGCGCCGCTCGGCGACGGTGTCGCCACGGCGTCCGGCGGCCCGCACACGGGCCTCGGTGACGGTCAGGTGCTCCGGGCCGGGCGGCACGCCGGCGAGAGCTTCGGCGGCCAGCGCCAGGTGCTTCTCGGCGGCGTCGACGTGGCCGCGTTCCCACTCCGCCATGGCCGCGCTGGCCACGCACCGCGCCCGGGTCCGGACGTCGTCGCCGGCCAGGTCCGCCGCGGCCAGCCAGGCGGTCCGGGCGTCCTCCGGCCGGCCGGCGAGCTGGCTGGCTTCGGCCAGCGTCCGGGTCAGCTCGCCGAGCACGTCGGTGCGGCCGAGCCGGGTCGCCGCGGCGAGGGCGGCGCGCGCGTTCGCCGCGGCCTCCTCGCCCCGTTTCGCCGCGATCGCTTCCTGGACCGCGCGGTCCAGGATGTCGAAGGACTGCGCCGCCGGCAGGACGTCGCCGGCGGCGCGGACGTGGAACGCCAGTGCGCGCAGGTCGCCGGGCGCGGTGCGCAGGAGGGCACGGGCGGCCGCCGCGTGCCGCTCGCCGCGGGCGGCCGCGGGGAGCAGGTCGTAAGCCACCTCACCGAGCAGCGGGTGCGTGACCCGGTACACCACCACGCCCGCCGGCACCTGCTCGTCGACCAGGTGCGCGGCCCGCAACCGGGCGATCCCGTCGAGCAGCGGGACGTCGTCGGCCACGACCTCGCGCAGCACCGCGTGCGTGACCTGCCCACCGAACACGGCCAGGGCGTCCAGCACCGGCCGGGCGGCGGCCGGCAGGCTTTCGATGCGCCCGCGCAGCAGGTCGCCGACGACGCGGGGCATCGGGGCGAGGTCGCCGGCACCGAGCACCCACCGGTCGCCGGAGCGCACCAGCGCGCCACTGCCGACCAGCGCGCCGACCAGTTCCGTGACGAACAGCGGCACCCCGCCGGCCCGGCCGGTCAGCGCCCGCAGCAGCGCGACGGGCGGCTCGTCGCCCAGCAGCGCCCGGGCCAGGGCGCCGACCGCGCCCTGCCCCAGCGGCCGCACACTGATCTCGGTCAGCAGGTCGCCGCGCCGCAACGCGGTGAACAGCTCCCGGACCTCCCGCGGCGCCTCACCGGACCGGCAGGTGAAGAGGAACAGGATCGGGCGATCGGCCAGCCCCCGGACCAGGTAGTGGAGAACGGCGAGGGATTCGGCGTCGGCCCACTGCAGGTCGTCGACCAGCACGGCCAGCGGCCCCCGCGCACTCGCCCGGCGCACCAGGCCGCACACCGCTTCGAACAGCCGCGTGCGCTCCAGCCCCGGGTCGCCGAGCGGCGCGGGGCGGGCGATGGGAAGACCGTCGAACAGCCGGGCCAGGTCGCCCAGTCCGTCGACGAGCGCGGCGACGCCGGCCGCCGGCCCGTGCACCAGCGGCCGCAGGGCCTCGACCACCACGGCGTAGGACAGGTCGCGCTGCAGCGGCGCCCCGCCGGCACTCAGCCCGGTGAAGCCGTCCGCGCACGCCCAGTCCAGCGCCGCCGTCGCCAGCCGCGACTTCCCGATCCCGGCCTCGCCCTCGACGACCACCACGGCGGCCCCGCCGGTCCGCACCCGGCCGGCGCATTCGACGAGCCGTCGCAGTTCCCGATCCCGGCCGATGAGCGGAACATCCGCGTGCACGGTGACGGCCACGGCGATTCGCCTCCCTCACACCCGGAACCGCACGGCATCGTGCTCCCCTCGGAAATCCGGGCGGTAACACGATCACACACCGGTGTGCCGATTCCGGCGAATCGCCGTCGCAATTCCCCTGGTCGGACGAGCGGGCCGATTTCCGGGCGCCGTGAGGTGCGCTTTCTCGCGCGGCCTGTTTCGGGATTGCGCGGCGGGACAGCCGCTAGACGCGCGCGGTCTTCTGGCCCGAGCTGCCGACGACGTCGAAGTCGCGCGCCTTGCCGGTCGTGTTGAGGTGCGCGATGTCGGCCTGCTCGAAGTCGACGTCCAGGACCGGGGAATCCTTCTCGAGGTCGCGCCGGTGCTCGCTCGGGATGCCCCAGTCGTACCGCTTCTGGATTTCGACGTGGTAGTCGATCTGATCGCCGTGCTTCTCGCCGACCAGCCGGTACTGGAAGTGGTTGAACGAGTAGTACCAGTCCTGGCCGCCCTTGCCGTCGCGGGCGAGGTCCGGCGCGGTCGTCGTCCAGCCGGTCGTGAACGGGCCGTCCGGGCCCTTTCCCGCCTCGGCGACGGACTTGTCGACCTGCTCCCGGAAGGACGGCATGTCGTCGAGCATGTCCTGCACCGGCGCTTCGACCGTCTTGCCGTCGCCGTCGAGGTAGTGCTGAAGCAGCCAGGCCGCGTGGTCGTTGCCCTGTTTCACCAGACCCAGCAGGACGACGTTGTGCAGCTGGTTCCAGACCCGGCGGTCGTGTTCGGTGGGCGGGAGGACGCCGTACCGGCGGTCCTCGGTCTCGAAGTTGTCCTGCGTGCCGAAGACGACCTTGAGGTTGCGGGCGAGTTCCTCGTCGATCTCGGTGGCCTGCTTGAGATGCGCCTGGATCTGTTTTTCCAGGCCGTCGGCGATGGCGGCCTGCTCGCCGAGGGCGTCGAAGTACCCCGGCGACACGCCCGGCGTGTCGTCCCAGGTGACCTTGCCCGCGGCGGTGACCGTCATGCCCTGTTCGCGCGCCTGCCGCTGCAGGTCGAGCACGGCACGCTGGTGGCCTTCGAGGCCCTTGAGCCCCGCGGTGCCCTCGCTGCCGTCGGCTTCGACGTCGATGTACTTCCGCAGTGCCTTGACTTCGGCGTCGACGGCGTCGAAGTCCCAGCGGATCCGGGCGCAGTACCGGGTCGCCGCGTCGCCGCCTTTACCGGCCCAGCCGCCGTCTTCCAGCGGAGTCACGACGGCGGATTCGTAGGCGTCGCGGATCCGGTGGAGCTTCTCGTGGACCTGCGCCCACTGCCCGGCGAACGTCTCCAGCCCGGCGACGTCGAGCTCCGTCAGCTGCTTGAAGTCAACCACCGATCCGCTCCCCGCCCGCCGCGTCGGTCTTGGTGTAGGCGTCGGCGCTCAGCCGGAAGTTCTCCGCGCCGTCGGTGAGCCGGCGGTGCAGGAGGTCGTTGAGGCCGTCCCAGCGGGACTGCATGTCGTCGATGCTGCCGACGAAGTCCCAGCCCGGCGCGGCGTGCGCCAGCGGGCCGAAGGTGTCGTCGGCGGCGCCACGCAAGGCGTTCACGGCGACGGCGGTCTCGTCACAGGCATCGGCGCGCTGCCGCAGCCAGGACGGCGTCACGCCGATGTCCGGCTCTCCCCACGGCGGCGCGGGCTTCGGCGACGGTCCGGGGGAGGGCGACGGCGTGGGCTCGGGTTTCGCGTCGTGGTCGCCGGGCGACGGCGGTGGCGGGGTCACCCCGGGGGTGGGTTCGGACACCACTCGCCATTCCGCCACCACAGGACTCCCTCCGAAGATCTTTCGCCACGCTACGAGATCCGACAATCCGATGGCCGCGGGCGTTCCCCGCCGCCTATGGTTTCGCCGTCAGCCGAAACGAGGAGGAAGCGATGCGGCTCGCCGGGGTGCGGTGGCGCGCGACGGTCGGCACGGCCCGGCTCGACGGCGTCGGCTACCGGGTGGTCCGTCCGTTACGTCCGCTCCGGAACGCCGCCCTGGAGGAGCACCGCTTCGGGGCGGAACTGGCGATCGGCACGGCCGAGGCCGTCGACCTCGCCGTCGCGTGGTGGCTGGCCGCGCGTTCGCCGCACAGCCTCATCCACCTCCCGCTGCGCGCGGGCGGGCCGCTCGACCTGGTCCTGCTGCACCACAGCCTCGGGTTCCGGGTGTCGAGCTGGAAGCGGCTCCGGACACGGCTGTCCCCGCCGGCGATGTCCACCGTGACCCTGCCGCCCCGGCCGTTCCCCGCCTTCGGGCGTGCCGACCACGAGCGGTTCCACCACGAGGACTTCCTGGACCACCTGCGGTACGCCTTCGCCGCGGACACCCTGTTCCTCATCGGCAGCCGGCGCGCCTACGAACTCGCCGCCGAAGACGTGCGGGCCCTGGCCGAAGACGGCCCGGCACACCTGGTCGCGGGAACCCACCGCTGCGCGGAAATCGGGCTGGGGCCGTGGAAGCCGCACCACCGGCGGAACCCGTCCGCCATGCTGCACGTGTCCCTCCGCGACGCCGTCACCGCCGGCGGTCCCGCAGCAGAGCCAGGGCGATCGGGGCCAGGCCGATGAGCGCCACCAGCGCGTTGGCGACCGTCAAGAACACCTTCTGCCCGGGGCTCGCCGCTTCCATGTTAAACAAGTGGAAGAAGAAGTGCGGCACCGACCACACCGAATACGCCAGCGACGCCGGCACGACGTAGTGCGTTTTCGGCTTCACCAAAGCGATGCCGAGCAGCAGGGCGATGCCGAGGGTCGCGCTGCCGAAGTCGTGGGCGAAGTGGTCGCTGAACGGCGGGTTCAGGTCCACCGTCGGGAAGTCGTCGTAGAAGCTGCGCGGGAACAGCTGGTTCCAGCCGCCCACCACCAGCTGCTCGCCGAACGGGATCACCAGGGCCAGGCGGATCGCGAGAGTGTTCATCGCGTCACCTGGCGGAGGTATTCGGCGAACGTGCGAGTGCCTTCGACGTGGTCGTCCGGCGGCAGCAACCCGCCGCCCGCCATCGCCTTGCCGACCGCGCCGGGCACCCGCACCGGGACGACGATCTTGCGCTCCCCGCGGGCCTTGACCAGCTGCCGCGCCATGTCCACCATCCGCAGCCGCTCGGGCCCGGCCAGCGGGGGCAGGTAGCCGGCCGGCGCCTGCCCGACCCGGGCCGTCAGTGCGCGGGCCACGTCGATCGCGGCTACCGGCTGGGACAGCTGGCGCGGCACCGCCACGAAGGGACCGCGCGCGCCGTCGAGCAGCGGCTCGGGGAACTCCTGGAACTGCGTCGCCCGCAGGATCGTCCACGGCGCCGGGCCTTCCCGGGCGACGCGCTCCTGCTCGCGTTTGCCGAGGTAGTACCCGAGGTCGATGTCGTCGATCCCGACGATCGACAGCGTGACGACCTGGCGCACGTCGGCGCCGGCGAGGTGGCGCGCCACCCGGCCGAAGAAGTCGATCGCCCGCTTCTTCCGGAGCGTGACGACGTTCGTCACGTCGATGATCTCCGCGCAGCCGGCCAGCGCGTCGGCCAGCCCTTCACCGGTGCTGAGGTCGACCCCGCGCGAGCGCGCCAGGACGACCGGTTCGTGCCCGGCTCCGGCCAGCTCCCGGACCACCAGCCTGCCGATCATGCCGGTCCCGCCGGCGACGGCCACTCGCATCGTTGTCCCCTTCCGGTGTCAGTCACCCACCAGACCGGGTGGCCTCCCCGCAACGTGACACCGTGAGTCGCCCGTCACACTCACGGGCGGGCGGCCGCCCACAACGCCGCGAGCTTTTCGGGGTTGACCAGCAGGCTGACCTGGTCGATACCGTCGGCGGAGGCGTCCACCCAGCAGGCCGCGAGCGGCGTGTCCCCACGGAAGATCAGCGCGATGGACTGCCCGTTGGCCTCGACGATCTCGGCTTCGGCGTCCTGACCGTAGATCGCGATGGTGCGCAGCAGGAACTGAGCCACCCGATCCCGGCCCACGACGGGCTTGCGCGCCGCCGTCACGACGCCGCCACCGTCCGAAGAGGACACCGCGTCGGCGGCCAGCATGGTCCGCAGGGCATCGAGGTCCCCGCGCTGGGCCGCGGCGAGGAACGCCGTGAGCAGCCGGTCACGCTCCGCCGGAGCGACGCGTCCCGCGCGCTCGCGGGCGACGTGCGTCCGCGCCCGGTGTCCCTTCTGGCGCGCGAGCTCCTCGCTGATGCCGAGGAAGCCGGCGATCTCGCGGTACGGGTAGTCGAAGGCCTCGCGCAGCACGTAGACGGCGCGTTCCGCCGGCTCGAGCCGTTCGAGCAGCAGGAGGATCGCCAGCTCGAGGGCTTCGCCCCGGTCGAGCGCGCCCGGGGTGTCGTCCCCGGACGGGACCGGCTCCGGCAGCCACGGGCCGGCGTAGAGCTCGCGGCGCGCCCGCGCTGTCCCGGCCGCGGTCAGCGCCAGGCGGCTCGCCGTGGTGACCAGGAACGCTTCGGGGTTCCGGACCTCGGTGCGATCGGTGCCCTGCCAGCGGATCCAGGTGTCCTGGACGACGTCTTCGGCGTCGGCGGCGGTGCCCAGCACCCGGTAGGCGATGCCGAACAGCTTGGGACGCGTCGCTTCGAAGGCCGCGACCGCCCCGTCGAGGTCGCCGGTCGTCACGTCGTGCTCCTCATCCCGGGCATGGTACGGCGGCGAACCGGTCCACCGCACCGGGCCGGAAGTGGACCAGCCGGCCGCGGCGCGTGCTGCCTAGCGTGGACCCATGACCGACGCACAACCGAGGACGAACTCCGTCCTCACCATGCTGGCCTCGCAGAGTCCGTCCATTCCGGACGGTGCGCACGTGATGACGGCCACGATCGAGCTCCCGCCGGGCGACGCGGGCACGCCGCCGCACCGGCACTCCGGGCCCGTCTTCGGGTACATGCTCGAAGGCGAGATGATCTTCGAGCTCGAAGGCGAACCCGAACGGGTGATCAAGGCCGGCGAGGCGTTCTGGGAGCCCGGCGGCGACGTGATCCACTACCAGGCGGCCAACAACCTGCCCGGAGCGTGGAGCCGGTTCGTCGTCGTGATGATCTGCGCGCCGGGGCAGGAGATGCTGACGTTCGTCGGCCCGGAAGAGCTGGCCGCGCGCGCCGGCCGCCGTGTCGGGAGGGAGTGACCATGCGGATCTTCCTCGCCGGCGCGTCCGGCGCCGTCGGCCGCCGAGTGGTCCCGGCGCTGGTGGCCCAAGGGCACGAAGTGGTCGGCCTGACCCGGAACCCGGCCTCGGCGGTGAGCATCGAGGAGCGGGGAGCGACGGCGGTACTCGGTGACGTGTACGACGCGGCCGCGCTCGCGGAGGTGGTGTCGGCGGCGCGGCCGGACGTGATCATGCACCAGCTCACCGACCTCGCCACCGGCGACCGGGCGGCCAACGCGAAGGTCCGCGTGGTGGGGACGCGCAACGTGGTCGACGCGGCGAAGGCGGCCGGGGTGCGCCGGATCGTCGCCCAGAGCATTGCGTGGGCGTACGAGCCGGGCGTCTCACCGGCGCGGGAGGAAACCCCGCTCGACCTGCACGGCGCGCCCGACCGGGTGGCGACGGTAGGAGGGATCGAGGCGTTGGAGACGGCGGTGGCGGAGCTGCCGGAGTGGGTGGTGCTGCGTTACGGAACGTTGTACGGCCCGGGGACGTGGTACGACCGCGACGCTTTGATGGCGCGGCTGGCCCAGTCCGGAGACCTGCCGGCGAACGCCGACGTGACGAGCTTCGTGCATGTCGATGATGCGGCCTCGGCGGCGGTTGGGGCGTTGGAGTGGCGGTCGGGAGCGGTCAATATTTGCGACGACGAGCCCGCGGCGGGATACGAGTGGGTGCCGGAGTTTTGCACCGCGGTCGGGGTGCCGGGGCCGGCCCGGGTGGAGGGCGAGCGCACGGGCTGGGCCCGCGGCGCGGACAACACCCTGGCGCGTGGGGAGTTGGGTTGGGTGCCGGGTTTCGTTTCGTGGCGGGAGGGGTTCGCGGGCTTGTGACGGCCGCGCCTCGCGCGGAGGACGGTCGCGCCGCGGGCGCGGACCCCGGCTAGGCGCGGGAAGTTGGCTGCGCCCGCGGCGCGGACAGCGCCCGGGTGCGCGAGGAGCCGGTGTTGTGGCGGGCGCGCTTCGCCGGGTCGCACCGGCCGCGCCGCGGCGCGGATCCCCACTGGGCGCGGGAAGCCGGCCGGGGCCGCGCAGCGTCACCAAGGCTCGATCGCAGCCCCGCGCAATACCTCGGCCAGCGCATCCAACGCCGGGTGCCAAGCGTGCTGCGGTGGCGTCCCATACCCGATGATCAGCCCCGCCTTCGCCCTCTCCGCGCCGTGCCAATACCCCGCCGCGTGCAGGCCCGCGAGCTGGAGGCCGGCCGCCAACCCCGCCTCGACGAGCCGGCGCTCCTCCGACGCCGACGCCAACGGCAAGAGCGCGTGCAACCCGGCCGGGACGCCATCCAGAGGTACCTCCGTCAACGACGCCAACCGGCCGGCCAGCTCGGTGCGTCGCCGACGGTAGATCTGCCGGGCTCGGCGGACGTGCCGGTCGTAGTCGCCGCGGTCGAGGAGGTCGGCCAGGGCCAGCTGGCCCGGCACACCCACCGTCGCGCCCGTTGCCGCCAGTGCGTCCAAGACCGGGATGCGCAACCGGGGCGGCAGGATCAGCCAGCCGAGACGCAGCCCGGGCGCCAGCGCCTTGCTCGTGCTGCCCGCGAAGACCACCCGGTCGGGGTCCAGGGCCTGCAGCGCGCCGACCGTGTGCCGGTCGTAGCGGAACTCGCCGTCGTAGTCGTCCTCGATGACGTACCCGTCGCTTTCGCGCGCCCACGTGACGAACCCGGCACGCGCCTCGCGGCCCAGCACCACCCCGCGCGGGTGCTGGTGGGCGGGGGTCAGCAGCACCGCGCCGGCCCGCTCGGGGATGTCCGCCGGGTCGGCGCCGGCCGGGCCGACGCGCAACGGTGCCGTCGCCAGCCCGGCGCCGTGGATCAGCCGCCGGTGGTGCGCCAGCCCGGGGTCCTCCGTGGCGATCGCCTTCGCCCCCGGCAGCGCCCGGGCCAGCACCGCGAGGCCGTGGGTGAAGCCGCTCGTGATCACCACGGCCCCGGCTTCGGCACGCACGCCGCGCGCCCGGGAGACGTACGTCGCGACCGCCTCGCGCAGCGCCCGCGTGCCCGCCGGGTCGCCGTAGTCCATGCTCGCGGTGCCCGCCGCGGCCAGTGACCGCTTGACCGCGGCCGCCCACCGGCCGTGCGGGAACAGGCTCAGGTCCGGGCGGCCGGGGCGCAGGTCGATGACCCCGCGCACCGGGGCGTCGCGCGGGCCGCCGGCGGCCGGAAGCGTGACGTCGGCGACCCGCGTGCCCGACCCGGTCGCGCTGACCAGCCACCCCTCGGCGACCAGCTGGGCGTACGCCGCGACGACGGTGCCGCGGGCGATCCCGAGGTCGTCGGCGAGGCCGCGGGTGCCGGGCAGGCGGGTCCCGGCCGGCAGCCGGCCCGTCGTCACCGCCTCGCGCAACGCCGATTCGATCGCCCGCGCCCGCGGTTCGCCGACGTCGAGGTGCAGGTCGATGCCCAGCTTGTCCACGGGGTCCATTCTGCGGTACCCGGCCCTCCGCGGTGCGCGGTACCGGAAAGAAACCGCTTTCCCCTCCGATGTGGACTGTCCGGAAAGGACTCCCGGAGGTGCGCGGCCCCCCGGGGACGGGTCTCGTGCACATTCCGCGAGGGAGTGGTGTACGCTGAGTGGTGTCCGAGAGCATTTCGAGCGCGAGTGATCAAAAGTCCGCGCCGTCCTCGGCCCCCATCCGGCTGGTCTTCACAGCCTGATCACGTACTCGTGTCAAACCCGAAGCACGCCACACCACGTGGCGCCCACGAAAGGATCACCCGATCACTTCTTCCACAGTGGACAGTTCGCTGTTCAGCCACCCCGTCGCCGAAGAACCCCGCTCCGACGCGTTCACCGCGCCCCAGGACGACCGGTACGGGAATCTCTTCCGGCAGCCGGTGTACACCCCGGCGGCGCCCTCCGACGACGCGCCCGAACCCGCCCCGCGCCAGCGCGGCCGGGCGGCCCACGACCCGTCCGGACGCCGCGGCCGCCACTGAGGCCGGCCGCCGGGCTGTTGCGTCCTCCGCACCGGTCCGGACCATCCCCTAAGGACACCCCTAGGGTTGCGCGGAAGCGCCGGACGGCGGAGGTACGATCTGCCGGTTCCCAGCTCCTCCGAAGGGTTTGTCCGTTGACCGAATCGACAGTGCAGCGGGTCAAGTCGATCCGCATCGTCAACGGCTTGCGCCATCCGCTGCTGGCGGTCGTGGCCCGGTATCCGGCGGAGTTCCTGGTCCGGCCGGGTGGTGAGCTCGAGATCCGCGAGACGGCTCCGCGCGGCGGATACGTCGAGCTCACGGTCGACAGCGAGGAACGCACGGGCCTGCGGATCGACACGGGCGAGTCCGGCAAGATGGAGGTCTTCCTCGACGGGGAGCCGCAGCCGCTGCCGTCCCTCGTCCTCGACGGCGGTCCCCGCCAGGCGACCTGGCCGGACCTCGAGGCGTCCTTCGGCAGCCTGCAGGTGTTCGACACCCGGACGGGTCCCCGCACGGTCCGGCTCGAAGAGAAGAACGGCACCACCACGCTCGTCGGCGCCGGTCGCGAGCCGATCCGGTTCGCGGGCGTCGGGGTCAACGGCTACCCGCCCGAGCTGATCATCGAGTCCGACGGGCTGCGCATCCGCGGCTCGCACGGTTCCGCTCGCTGAGAGCGCATTAGCCTGGGGTCATGAGCGAACTGCCGGTTCGGACCGAGCGGCTGGTCGTGCGGCGGTTCGCCGCGGGGGACGTGGCCGCGTTCGCCGCCTACCGCTCCGATCCCGAGGTGGCCCGCTACCAGGGGTGGGACGCGCCGGTGCCGGAAAAGGCCGCCCGGCGGCTCGTCACCGAGTTCGCGGCCGCCCGACAGGGCACGCCCGGGTGGTTCCAGTACGCCGTCGAGTGCGACGGCGTCCTGGTCGGTGACGTCGGGATCTGCCTCGACGGCAACCGGATGCAAGCCGAGGTGGGCTTCACGATCGCCCGGGCGCACCAGGGCAACGGCTACGCGGCCGAGGCCGTGCGGTGCGTCCTGGACCGGGTGTTCGCCGCCGGCGTGCGCCGGGTGTCCGCGGAGTGCGACGCGCGGAACACGGCGTCGGCGCGGCTGCTGGAGCGGCTGGGGTTCGGCCTGGAGGGCCATCGCCGCCGGCACACCTGGCTCAAGGGGGAGTGGACCGACGACCTCCTGTTCGGCCTGCTGGCGGAGCACCGGCCGGCCACCGCGCCGGCGATCTTCGCCTGCCGGCCCAACCTCCTGGTCAACGACCTCGCCGCGACGCTCGACTTCTACGCCGGCTCGCTGGGGTTCCGGATCGGCTGGCGCTGGTCCGACCGGCAGGCCCGGTTCCTGACCGACGACGAGCCGCACGAGCCGGGAACGGCACTGGTCGGGCGCGACGCCGTCCAGCTCATGCTGACCCAGGTCGCCGGCCCGCACTCGACCCGCCTGCACCTCGACGTCCATTCGGCAGGGCAGGTCGACCGGCTGTTCCGGGAGTGGCGCGGGCGTGGGGTGGACATCGCCGAGCCGCCGTTCGTCCGGCCGTGGGGGATGTACGAGATGCGCCTGCTCGATCCGGACGGCACCGTGCTCCGGGTGAGCTCGCCCGCTCCCTAGTCAGCGCCCGATCGGAGCCTTGACACTCGCGCCCGCTCATTCATACATTCGTCGTCACTTTGTATGATTCGACGTGGGGAGTTGATCCGCATGCGGCTCGGCAAGACCGCCGTCGTCCTCGGGGGCAGCGCCGCCGGCCTGTGTTCCGCCGGTGCGCTCGCCCGGTACTTCGACCAGGTTGTCGTGCTGGAACGCGACGAGCTCCCCGCCGAGGCCGAGCACCGGCGGGGCGTTCCGCAGAGCAAGCACCCGCACTTCCTCCTCAACTCGGGCCGCCGCGCGATCGGGGCGCTGTTCGACGGCTTCGAGGACGACCTCATCGCCGCCGGCGGGCTGCACCTGATGCCGTCCATGGACGCCGCCTACCTCGACGGCGAAGGCTGGTCGGCCCGCAAGCGCAGCGCGATGACGATGATCTACAGCTCGCGGATCCTCATCGAGCGCGTCCTGCGCGACAAGGTGCGCGAGCTGCCGAACGTCCTCATCCGCGAAGGCACCGCCGTCACCGGCCTGACCACGCGGGACGGCGCGATCACCGGCGTCGACACCGACGGCGGGCACATCGAGGCCGACCTCGTCGTGGACGCGATGGGCCGCGGCTCGTCCGTCGGCAGCTGGCTGGTGGCGGCGGGCTGGCCCGAGCCCGAGGTCAAGACGCTCGACGCCAAGGTCACCTACACCTCGCGCTGGTACGACCTCCCCGCGTCGCGGCCCGCGACCTGGTGGTGGCAGCACCTGGTGATCATGCCGACGCCGGACAAGGGCGAGCACCCCGACGAACACGACTACCTGGTCAACTTCTTCCCGGTCGAGGGCAACCGGGTCATCGCCTGCATGGGTTCGTGGGGCCTGGAGATGCCGCGCACGACCGACGCGTTCGTCGAGACGGCCCGCCGCGTCCGGACGCCGATGTTCGCGGCCGCGATGGACCACTGCGAACCCACCTCGGAAGTCCACCTGACCCGCTCGACCGGCAACAAGTGGCGCCGCTACGACCGCCTGCGCACCCCGCCGGAGCGGCTGGTCTTCGTCGGCGACGCGATCTGCGCGTTCAACCCGTTCTACGCCCAGGGCATCAGCTCCGCGGCCGGCTCGGCCCTGCTGCTGCGCGACCACCTCGCTCGCGCGAAGCGGCTCGACGCGCGGTTCTCCGCGAAGTTCCTTGCCGCGCAACGCAAGCTGCTCGCCGTGCCGTGGAGCCTGGCGATGGCCCGCGATCAGGGCTACGAGTGCGCGGAAGGCACCGAGAAGCCTCGCGAGTGGAAACGCCGGCTCCTCGCGGCCGTCTCCGCGCCCGCGTTCAGCCTCATCGTCGGGGCCGCCCGGGAGGACGAGGTCGTCGACGAGCACTTCGCCAAGGTGTTCAACCTCGACGAGTCGCTGGGCGACATGCTGCGCAACCCCCGGGTCATCGCGGGGATCGTGCGCTACCGCGTCCGCGCGGCGCTCGGCCGGCACCGGGTGCCCTTCGGGTTCGACGCCCAGGCCGAACCGCCCGCCACGGACTATTCGACGGCGACCGCGCGATGAGCGTGGCGTGCGGGCCGGAGGCCGACGCCCTCACCCGCGGGCTCGGCTTCGACTGCCACGACGTCGCCCCGGTCGTCTCGGTGCGCTTCCCCTGGACGCTCGCGCACTGGACCATGCCGCTGCTCGAACTGCTCATCGTCGGCGGGGCCGTCTTCGCGCTGGTGCACGCCGTGAAGCGGTACCGCGCGGGCGATCCGGTCAACCTGGCGCTGTGGTGGGCGTCGCTGGTCTACCTCTTCGTCACCGAGCCGCCGCTGTACTTCCCGGAGTGGTTCGGGCTCGACCGCGTCTACGGGTTCATCTTCGCCCACAACCAGTTCACGGTGCAGTTCATGGCGGATCGGCTGCCGCTCTACATCGTGGCGTTCTACCCGGCGTTCAGCCAGCTCGCCTACGAGGTCGTGCGGTCGCTCGGGATCTTCCGGGGGAGGGGCCCGTTCGCCGGTTCGGTGGCCGTCGCCTTCGTCTGCCAGGTGTTCTACGAGGTCTTCGACCAGCTCGGCCCGCGGCTGACGTGGTGGGCGTGGAACCCGGGCAACCGGATCGTCAACCACCCGGCGCTGGCGTCGGTGCCGATGACGAGCATGCTGCTGTTCGCGTCCGTCTCGTTCGGGGCGCTGACCTACCTGGTGGTGCGGCTCGCGCACGGTCCGCGCCGCGGGTGGTCGCTGACCTGGCGGACGCTGGTCGCCGGGGTGCTCACCCCGCCGGCGATGGCGGTCGCCGGCATCCCGTCGAGCCTCTTCGACGGCCACACCGCCGTCCAAGCGTGGATCCTCGGCGTCGAACTGGCCCTGGTCTGGGTGGCGGGCGCGTGGATCATCGGGACGAACCGGGCGGACCGGCCGCCGCCGTCGGCCTTCGCGCGGATCTACCCCGCCGTCTACTTGGGGGCGCTGGCGGTGTTCTGGCTCGCCGCGGACGGCGACGGCCCGCCCGGGAGCGTGCCTTACACGCTCGCCTGCTTCGCCGCGGCCGGCCTGGTGCTCGTCGCGCTGTACCGCAAGGCGCGGGCACCTGCTCCGGTCTGAGCCGGCCCGGTCGGGGAAGATGGGGCGCATGGGGCACCACGGATGGCGGGGCAACCCGCCCGGCACGGAAGACGAGGCCCGCCGCCGGATCGTCGACGCGGCGACGGCGTGCCTCGACCGGGCCGGGCTCGCGAAGACCAGCCTGTCCGACGTCGCCGCCGAGGCCGGGGTGACGCGGCAGACCGTCTACCGCTACTTCCCGAGCCTGAACGACATCCTGCGCGCGGTCGCCCTGGCCGGCGTCGAGGAGTTCGCCGGGCGGATGGAACGCCACCTCGCCACGTTCGGCAGCGCCACCGAAGTCGCCGTGGAGTCGGTGGTGTTCGCGGCCCGGACGCTGCCCGGCGAACCGCACCTGGGCCTGCTCCTGCAGGCGGGCGAAGCCGACTTCTTCACGGTCGGCGTCATTTCGCCGCTGGCTTTCTCCTACGGCGCGAGGATTCTCCGCAACGTCCCGGTGGACTGGGCCGCCGTCGGCGTCACCACCGACGACGACCTCCAGGGCCTCGCGGAGCTCCTGATGCGCCTGTTCCTGTCCTTCCTGCAGTACCCCTCGACCCCGCCGCTCACCGACGACGGGATCCGGGCCCTCGTCCGGCGGTGGATCGGACCCGCCCTACGCGGGTGATCACCCGACGAGGTGACCGAGGGCCCGCAGGGAGTTCGGGTGGTCCACCGGGACGACGCCCGAGTACACCGCCGTCCAGCAGGACGGGCAGCAGTACTGCCGGAACACCACCGACGCGTCCACGTAGTCGGCCGCCGTCGCGATGATCTGGGGGCCCGCCTCCGTGGGCGGTCCCTCGTACACCGCCACCGCCGGTTCGCCGTCCGCTGTGCGGAGGTGCTCGCCGCAGTGGCCGCAGGCCAGGCCGCCGTCCGCGGGCTCGACCAGGTTGTCGTCGAGCCGGCGGGCGCCGGACAGGCTCGTCTTGCCGAGGGACGGCCCTGACAACGCCGAGCGTGAGTGCCGTGCTGAACGCTGCCGCGCACGTTCGGCTTCGGTCGCGGCCGCGTCCACCACGCCGTCGTGGACGACGACGCCGTAGACGTCGGTGGCCGCCGACGGGGTGATCTTGGCTTCACGCAGGTCGCGCGCCACGGCGGCGGGGTCGCGCAGCAACGGGTCGCCGTAGCCGCCGCCACCCTGCCACGTCATCGCGAACACCTCGCCGGGTGCGAGGTAGCTCGACGCGTAGTTCTGCCCCGGCTCCAGCGCGTCGCCGAGCTCGTCCATAGTGGACGGAATCCGGCCGGACGCCAGCAGGGAAGCGACCGGGCTCTGCCTCGCCACGACGTCCAGTCCGCTGTTGCCCGGGTGCCCGCCGGCGAGCCCGCCGTTCTGCGCGATCGCCTTGCCCGCCGACGCCAGCACGAGTCCCATCGGGATGCTGGTGCCGTGCGGGGTCATCGCGATCGACGCGCCGAGCCCGCCGCGGTGCCGTCCCGGCCCGCCGGAGTCGGGGACCTCGCGCCGCCACAACGTCAGTACGGGGTAGAGGAACTCCGTCATCTCGACGTCGGGAACGCGGCCCATCGGGATGCAGAACAGGCCGCCGGTGTCGATGCCGTCGGCGTCCGGGCGCGCGCCGTAGCCGCCGGCCATCGGTTCCATGATGATGCTGAGGAACGGCGCGGGCGCCTCGCCGCGTTCGTCGAGGCCGGCGATCACCGCGGTGTCCCAGGTGCCGCAGCACGTCGCCTGGACGCTCTTGCCGAGCTCGAGGTCCCGGTCGAGCATCTGCGCGAGACACTCGGCGATGAGGTTGCCGGTGAGCCAGGCCGGGCCGATCGGGCCGCGGCCGACCGCCGCCGGGAACGTCGCGTTGTTGAGCGTCCCTTCCTCGGTCACGAGGTCGAAGCAGCGCATCAGCCCGCCCGCCGACCACGGGATGTCGCCGGCCAGGATCGGCAGCAGCGCGAGCATCACACCGCCGCGCATGCCGGCGTACGTGCAGTTGATGACGCCGGCCTGCGGGTCGGTGCCGGTGAAGTCGAACGTGAGGTGGTCGCCGGTCTTGGTGGTCTTGACCGTGATCTTGTGCAGGCCGCGGTCGCCCTCGTGCGACTGGTCCTGGTAGCCGGTCGCCGACCAGGAGCCGTCGGGCAACGCGGAAAGCTTGTCCCGCAACCGGCTTTCGGCGTCGGACATCATCCGCTTCATGACGGCCTTGACGGTGTCGGGGCCGTACTGCTCGATCAGCGCGTGCAGGCGTTCGGCGCCGACGTTGTTCGCGCCGATCTTCGCGCGCAGGTCGAGCCCGACGAGCATCGGCACGCGCGAGCGGCGCACCCACAGGTCGGCGACGTCGCGCTGCAGCCGCCCGTCGCGGACGACCTTCACCGGCGGCGTCGGCAGGGACTCGGAGAAGACGTCCTCGGCGGCGGGGGAGAAGGAGCCGAGCCCGACGCCGCCGAGGTCCGGCTGGTGGGCGATGGCGCTGGTCCAGGCGAACAGCTTGCCGTCGTGGAACACCGGCTGGTAGACGATGACGTCGTTCTGGTGCAGCCCGCCGCCGACCCAGGGGTCGTTGCACAGGAACATGTCGCCGGCTTCGATGCCCGGGTTCGCGGCGCGGTTGCGCAGCGTCCAGTAGATGGCGAGGTCGACCGCGCCGACGAGCATCGTGTTGTAGAGGCCGACCTGCACCTCCTGGCCGAGCTCGTCGGAGATGGCGAAGTCGAAGTCGTTGGCGTCGGTGACGATCGGCGAGCCGGACATGCGCTTGAGCGCCTCGCCCATCTCGTCGGTGACCGACCACAGCCGGTGCCGGATGACCTCGTAGGTCAGCGGGTCGAGGGCGTCGACCTGGTCCTGGGTGACACTGTGGACGTCCAAAGAGGACGGCAGCGAGCGCCGCAGCTCGCCGAGGTCGACGGGACGGCTGGAGAACTGCTCCGAACCCGGGATGGGCATGCTCATGCGGCGCTCCTGATCGTGAGGTTGCCGAGGTGGTCGACGGTTCCGGTGGAGCCGGCGGGGACCACGACCGTCGTCGTCGGGACCTCGACGATGGCCGGGCCGGTCAGCACGTGGCCGCTGCGCAGCTCGCGGTAGTCGTAGACGGCGGTGTCGACGTAGCCCGAGGCGGCGTCGAGGCACACGGGCCGGGTGCCGGCCGGCGCGGCGGCCGAGTCCGCGGCCGGCACGTCGGGCAGCCGCGGGCTGAACGGCAGGACGCCGACCCCGCGGACCCGGAACGTGATGGCCTGGATCCCGGCTTCGCGGAACCCGGCGTCCTTGCCGTACAGCGTGGCGTACCGCTCTTCGAACCCGGTGGCGGCTTCCTCGATCGCCGCCATGTCCAGCGGTCCCTCGACGACGGGAGTCGTGACCTCGGCCAGCTGCATCGAGTACCGCATGTCGATTTCCCGGTACAGCTCGACCTTTTCGAACTTCAGGCCCTGCCGGTCGAGCCCTTCGCGGACGCGCTGTTCCAGCCGGTCGAAGTTGCGTTCGGCGCGCCGCGGGTCGAAGGGGACGTTCAGCGGGTCGGACAGTTCGGCCGCCAGCACGATGTCCGACGACGCGAGCCCGAACGCCGAGAACGCCGACGCGACCGGCCCGAGCGGGACGACGACTTCGGTGCACCCGACTTCAGCCGCGTAGCCCGCGCAGTGCGCCGGGCCGGCGCCGCCGAACGCGTAGAGCACGAACCCGCGCGGGTCGTGCCCGGCTTCGACGACGGTCTTGCGCAGCAGGTCGCCGGTCTGCGCGTTCTGCACGGTGTAGATCGCGGCCGCGGCCTCCTCGACGGTGAGGCCGAGCGGCTTGGCGATGTGTGTGTCGATCGCTTCGCGCGCCAGCTCGAGCGAGAGCGGCTTGCGGCCGCCGAGCAGCCCGCGCTCGGGCAGGATGCCGAGCACCAGGTTGGCGTCGGTGTTGGTCGGCTCGGTGCCGCCGTTGCCGTAGCACGCGGGACCGGGCACGGCCTGGGCGCTGTGCGGGCCGATCCGCAGGTTGCCGCCGGCGTCGAGCCAGGCGATCGCGCCGCCGCCGGAGCCGATCGCGTCGACCCGCAGCGTGGGGACGTTGATCGGGTGGTGGTTGATGACGGTCGTGGTGTCGCGCACCGGTTCGCCATCGACCACCAGGCCGGCCAGGAACGTCGTGCCGCCGACGTCGGTCGAGATGATGTTCCGGTGGCCGAGCTGGCGGCCCAGTGCGACCGAGCCGATCACGCCGCCGGTGAGGACGGACCCGACGGTGCTGATCGCCGCGGCCGGCGCCTCCTGGGCGGCCACCGCGCCGCCGTTGCTCTGCATCACCAGCAGCGGTCCGGAAAGCCGGTTCTCGCGCAGCGTGTCTTCGAGCGTGGTGAGGTAGTCGCGCAGGCCGGGGCCGATCTGCGTGCTCATGATCGTGGTGGCGTTGCGGGCGAACTCGCGGATGCGCGGGCTCACTTCGGACGACAGGGCGACGAAGACGTCCGGGTCCGCTTCGCGGATCAGTTCGCGGATCCGCTGTTCGTGCGCCGGGTTGCGGAACGACCACAGCAGCGAGACGGCGATCGCGCGGACGCCGGTGGCCAGCAGCTCGCGGATCTTCGCGCGGGTTTCGTCCTCGTCGAGCCGGACGACGACCGCGCCGTCGCGGTCGATCCGCTCGGTCACTTCGAGCGCGAGCCGCTTCGGCAGCAGGCCGTGGTCCTTCTTCTGCCGCAGCACGTTCTGCAGCTCGTGCGGCGAGCGCCCGAGGTAGCGGCCCTCGACGTTCATGATGAAGATCGAGTCGCGGTGGCCCTTCGTGGTGAGGAAGCCGACCGGCGGCACGTTCCCGGTCACCAGCGCGTTGAGCGACGACGTCGTCCCGTGGGCGATGTGGTGGGTGTCGGCCAGCATCTCCGGCAGCGACCGGCCGAGCTGCTCGGCCAGCAGCCCGAGCACGTCGAGCACGCCCTGCGAGTAGTCGGGCGGGGTCGAGGGGGACTTCGCGGCGAGCACGGTCCCGGCGTCGTCGTCGAGAACGGCGTCGGTGAACGTGCCGCCCACGTCCACGCCGATGACATAGGCCATGACTCACGCTCCTTTGCGCGGAGAAGATCTGCTAACTGAGGCGTAGACTATTCAACGCATGTGACAAGAGTCAACCCTCTTGACGAGCTGTGGTCCTTGACGTCAAATAGTCGACGTAATCGTCAAACAAGGAGGTCGGGATGCAGCCACGCCGAGTCGCGGTGCTGGGTGGAGGGCCTGGCGGGCTCTACGCCGCGCGACTGCTCAAGCTCGCGTTTCCGTCCTGCGAAGTCGCCGTGCACGAGCAGGGGGAGCCGGACACGACCTTCGGGTTCGGCGTCGGGCTGGCCGCGGGCACCCAGCGCAAGCTGGCCGCCGCCGACCCCGACACGCTGCGCGACCTGGTCGCCGCGGGCTGCCGGCACGACATGACCCTGCGCGTCGGCGGCCGGGTCGCCCGGGTCCGCAACGACCGCCTGGTCGGCGTCGCCCGCACCGAGCTGCTGGCCATCCTGCAGCGTCACGCGGAGAAGGCCGGGGTGGAGCTGAACTTCGGGACCCGCCGGTCGGCCGCCGACCTCGACGCCGATCTGGTGGTCGCCGCCGACGGCGTCGGCAGCGCGACCCGCGAGCAGGGGGACTTCGGGGCGCGGATCGGCACCGGGCGGGGCCTGTACCTCTGGTGCGGAGCCGATTTCGCGCTGGACGACGCCCTGTTCGAGCCGGTGCGGACCGAGCACGGCGTCTTCGTCACGCACGCCTATCCGTACGGCACGGGTAACAGCACGTTCCTCATCGAGACCGACGAAGCCACCTGGCGGCGAGCCCGTTTTGACCACGCCGTCGACGACGGGGATTCCGACGAGGTCTCCCTGCGATACCTGCAAGACGTGTTCGCCGAGCCGCTGCGGGGGCACCGGCTGATCGGCAACCGCACGCGCTGGCTGCGGTTCCGGACCGTCCACTGTGTCCGGTGGTCGGCGGGGAACACCGTCCTGCTGGGCGACGCCGCGCACACCGCGCACTTCTCCATCGGCTCCGGCACGAAACTGGCCATGGAGGACGCGATCGGCCTGGTCGACGCCCTTCGGGACGCGGATGACACCGCCGAAGCCTTCGCCCGGTACGAGGCGGACCGGCGGCCGGCCGTCGAACGGCTGCAGGAACTGGCCCGCCGGAGCCGCCTGTGGTGGGAGTCGTTCCCGTCCCGGCTGGACCTGCCGGTGGAACGGCTGATGGTCGCCTACATGACCCGCGCCGGGAACGTCCCCCTCGACCGCTTCGCGGCCACCAGCCCGGACCTCGTCGCCACGGCGCTGACCCAGTACGCCGGGACGCCACCCCCGGCGGACGGGCTCGTCGACTGGGTGCTCGACCAGCCGCCCGCCCCGCCCGACGGTCTCGTCACGGTCGACGACGTCGTCACCGACCCGTGGGACGCGGCCGGTGACGCGGTCGTGGCGCGCGCTCGGGAAGCCCGGGAGCGCGGCGCGGCGGGATTCCGGTTCACCGGACCGGGTGACCGTGGCGCCCTGCTCACCCGGCTGGACCTCGCCGAGCGCGTCCGGCTCGAAGCCGGTGGGATCGTGCTGGTGGAAGGACCGGCGGCGCTGCGGGACGACCTGGCCGCCGGCCTGGTCAGCGCCCGCACCGACCTGATCGAGGAGACCGCATGAGCTGGGGTGACAAGGTCGTCGCGTACCCGGCGGACGCCGTGCGCGCCTACCGCGACGGCGGCCTGTGGGGCACCCGCACGATCGCCGACCAGCTGCACCGGATCGCGCTGGCCCACCCGGACCGCGACGCCGTCGTCGCGCTCGACGGCCGCGTCACCTACCGCGAGCTGGACGAACGCACCGACCTGCTGGCCGCGGGGCTCGCCGGGCTCGGCCTCGAATCCGGCGACCCCGTGCTCTTCCAGGCCGGCAACCGGCTGGCCACGGTGCTCGCCTGGTACGGCGTGCTCAAGGCGGGCCTGGTGCCGGTGTGCACCCTGGCGGCCCATCGCGGGCACGAGATCGGCGAGATCAGCCGCCGGGTGGGCGCGGTCGCGCACCTCGTCGAGACCGGCGGGTTCGACCTCGTCGGCTTCGCGCTCGAGCAAGGTCGCGATCACCCGACCCTGCGGCACGTCCTGGTGCTCGGCGACGATCCACGCGGGATCGCCGTCTCCCGGCTCGGGCAGGACGTCGACGCGGGGGCCGCGCGCAAGACCGTCGAGGAGATCCAGGCGCGGATCGGCCCGGACGAGGTCGCGGTGTTCCAGCTCTCCGGCGGCACCACCGGCGTACCCAAGGTGATCCCGCGGCTGCACGCCGAGTACTGGTACAACGCCCTCGCCTACGCGCAATCCTGGGGCTGGACCCCGGAAACCCGCGTCGCCCACCTGATCCCGATCGTCCACAACGCCGGGATCGTCTGCGCGCTGCACGCCTCGCACAGCGTCGGCGCTTCGCTGATCCTCGGCACCGCCGACCTCGACGCGTCGCTCCCGTTGCTGGCGCGCGAAGCGGCCACGCACGTCCTGCTGGGGCACGGCCACTTCCGGGCCGCCGGGCACCCGGAGTTCGCCGCCGCGGCGGCCGCGCTGACCCAGGTCGTCCTGTCGGGCAGCAAGGTCCCGCCCGCGCTGTTCGACGACCTCGAGCGGCGCGGGCTGTGGTCGGCGCAGCTGTTCGGCATGGGGGAGGGCCTGTTCTTGACGACGCGGCCGGGCGCACCCCGGGCCGCGCGGGCCACGACCGTCGGTACGCCACTGTCCGAAATGGACGAAGTGCGCGTCCTCGAACCCGGGACGGATGAAGAAGTCCCGGACGGCGAGATCGGCGAACTCTGCTGCCGCGGCCCGTACACGCTGCGCGGCTACTTCGACGCCGAAGAGCACAATGCGCGCGCGTTCACCGCCGACGGCTTCTACCGCACCGGCGACCTCGCCGCGGTGCGCGTGTTCGACGGCGTGCGGTACGTGTCGATCGAGGGCCGGATCAAGGACGTCATCAACCGCGGCGGCGAGAAGATCAACGCCGAAGAGGTCGAGCTGCTCCTGCTGCGCCACCCGCTCGTCACCGCGGCCGCCGTGGTGGCCATGCCCGACCCGCGGCTGGGCGAGCGCACCTGCGCGTTCGTCGCCGGCGGGCCGCTGGACCTGCCCGAAGTCCGGCGGCACTTCGCCGAGCAGGGCGTGGCGAAGTTCAAGTGGCCCGAACGCGTCGAAGTCGTCCCCGAAATCCCGCGCACCCTCGTCGGAAAACTGGACAAGAAGCGGCTGCAGGCGGAGATCGCCGCGAAGGTCGCCACCGAACAAGGAGAAACCCCGTGACCCCGCACCGGATCGGTCTCGTCGTCCCCAGCTCGAACGTCACCGTCGAGACGGAGATCCCGGCGCTGCTCGCGCGGCACCCCGCCGCGTTTTCCTTCCACAGCAGCCGGATGCGCATGCACCAGGTGTCGCCCGAGGAACTGCGCGCGATGAACGCCCAGCGCGAACGCTGCGTCGACGAGCTGGCCGACGCGGGTGTCGACGCGCTGCTCTACGCGTGCCTGGTCGCGGTGATGGCGCAGGGCCCGGGCGAGCACGAGCGCACGGAGAAGGCCGTCACCGGGCAGCTGGCGGCCCGTGACGCGCACCCGGCTGTGTTGTCGAGTGCCGGGGCGCTCGTCGAAGGGCTGCGTGCGCTCGATGCGCGTCGCATCGCCCTCGTGACGCCGTACCTGCGGCCGCTGGCCGAAGAAGTGGTGGCCTATCTGCGGGCCGAGGGCTTCGACGTCGTGGACTGGGTCGCGCTCGAAGTCGCGGACAACGCCGAAGTCGGGTGCATCCCCGGCGACCGGGTCCTCGCCGCCGCGCGGGGGCTGGACCTGGCCGAGGCCGACGCGCTGGTCATCTCCGCCTGCGTCCAGATGCCCTCGCTGGACCTGGTCGAGCCCGCGGAAACCGAGTTCGGGCTGCCGGTGCTGTCGGCCGCCACCGCCGGCGCGTACGCGCTCCTGCGGGGCCTGAACCTCGCGCCGCGGCTGCCGGGAGCCGGTCGGCTGCTCGCGGGACCTCTACCATCACAGGGATGAGCGGCAGCACACCGCGGGGCGGGTCCCGCGAAAAGGGGACCACCGCGCGGCGGGAACTGGTGGAGAACGAGCTCTACGAGCACGCCACCCGGCTCTTCGCCGAGCGCGGCTTCGCCGGCACGAGCCTGCAGGACATCGCCGACGCGCTCGGCATCACGCGGCCCGCGCTCTACTACTACGTCAAGAGCAAGGAAGAGCTGCTCGCCAAGCTCGTCACCGAGGTCACCAACGGCCCCCTGGAAGAGCTCACCGAGCTGGTGGCGCGCGATCTCGACCCGGTGGCGAAGCTGCGCGGCATCGTGGAGATCATCGTCGGCCGCCGCGTCCGGCAGCCCGAGCGGTTCCGGCTGCTCATCCGGTCGGAGGCCGAGCTGCCCGCCGCGCTCACCGAGGCCTACGACGAGGGCCGCCGCGCGGTGCTCAAGACGATCGCCGGGGTCATCGACGAGGGCGTGCGCGCGGGCCGGTTCCGGCCGGTCGACGCCCGCGTCGCGGCGCTGGGCGTCCTCGGCATGTGCAACTGGGTGGCGTGGTGGTTCCACCCCGGCGGACGGGACACGGCGGACGTCGTCGTCGAGCAGCTCGCCGACATGGCTGTGGGTGCGCTGCAGCGTCCTGACCAGCACGTTCTCGATGGGGAGGGGCCGGCCGCGGCGTTGAAGATGCTGCGTCAGGACCTCGACCACCTGGAGCGCATCCTCGACGTCTGACACGTGCCGTTCTCGAACGGCTGCCGGGCCTGAGCGCGGGTCCGGTTCAGCGCTGGGTGGGATCGCCGTCGGGCCGGCCGAGGGCGTTCCGGGTAATCGGGATCATGCTCTTGAGCCTGGTCTCCACCTGCTGACAGGGCCTGTCGAAAGCTTGCCGGTCGCGGCCGTAGAAGTTTGCCACTGACCGGCCGGCGGCGAGGACGATGGCGGCGACATCGGCGGCGAGTTCCAGGTGCTTGTCCTCGAAGTTCGAGGCGGGCAGGTACATCCCGGCCTTGTCGTCACGCAGGTCCAGCGTGGTCCACGGGGAGACGGCCCACGAGACGTGATGGGCGAGCCCGCTCCATGAGCGATAGAGCCGTCGGCCTGTCTCGCCGAGGCCGGCGGAGATCACGCCAGAGATGTAGAAGGCTTTCACGTCGCCGTTCACGACTACGCCGAGGTCCTGGTGGCGGCCGAGCTCCCGGACCTCGAAACCGGCGGCTTCGACGTTCTTGCGGACCACTTCCACTGAGCGTGCCTCCCCTTGAACAAGGCCGACGTCGCTCTTGCGGCCCTCGTTCGCCGACCAAATCTGAAGCTGGGCGCATCGGCGAAGCCGCTCGGCTTTGTCCGGTGTCAGCGACCAGCTCGACAGCGCTGCGGCTTCCAGCAGCGACCGGGCTACGGGGAAGGTCGACAGGCCCGGCCACCCGTCCGGATCGAGGCCGGTGTCGATCATCGCCTCGGGTGGATACGCCAGCGCCGGCAGCCGCAGGTGGTGCAGAACGGATTTGGCCGCGTTGCCCGCCTCGATCTCGGCGACGCGCAGAAGGCGGTGGGGAAGTCCAGCGTGGACGGTACGCGTTTGGCGGTCGTCATCCTGGCAGCGAACACGAGTAGGCATCGTGACGCCTGCACATCCTCGACGTCCGAGTGGCATTCAGCACAGGCGTCAGAATATTGACGCCTCCGTCGACTCTCGCGTACCGTGAACTTCACGAGACCACGCGGGAGGCAGTCATGACCGAGCTGGACCACCGGGTGCGGGGCGTCGACCACGTCGCTTTCCCCACCTTCGACCCCGCCGCCACGGTGCGCTTCTACCGGGACGTGCTCGGGTTCCCGGTCGTGCACTCGATCTGCGCGGCGGGCTGGGGCCCGGAGGACCACCCCGACTTCATCCACTTCTTCTTCGACATCGGCAACGACGACCGGATCGCGTTCTTCTACTACTTCGGCACCGAGCCGGCGGTCGGCGGCGCCCCCGGCGTCCAGGGCGACGTCTACGCGCGGTTCGGGGCCGACGTCCCGGAGTACTTCGTGCGGTCGCGGCACCTGGCGATCCACGTGAACGACGAGGCGGACCTGCTGGAGTACCGGCGCCGGCTCGACGCGAGCGCGTGGCCGGTCGAAATGCAGATCCAGCACGAGACCATCGAGTCGATCTACACCCACGACCCGAACGGCTACATGTTCGAGATCACCCGCGCGATGCGGCCGGTGACGCCCCAGGAGGACCTGGACGCGAACCTGACCATCGACGCGCTGCTCGACGTCGTCGGCGAGCCGGAGCCGACGTTCGGGAAGCTGCTGGCGCGCAAGGCGGAGCTGATCGTCGAGCGGGCGGCGGACTGGGAGCCCGCGCGATGACGACGTTGTACGTCCTCGACGTCCCGGAGAACACGGCGGTGGCCAAGATCGCCGACGAAGACCCCGCCGTCACGGTCGGCCGGATCGGGCCGTACTTCGAGATCGGCGCGCCGGGTGCGATCGTGGTCGACCGGCGCGCGACCGGCTGCCGCCACGCGGTCTGGTACTCGTGCATCGCCGGGGTGGCCCGCGACAGCCGGATCACCCAGCACGACAAGAACGCGCTGCGCGTGGAGCCGGTGTGAGCGAGCGGCTCGGCGCCGGCCGGTACCTCGCGGCGGGGGAGCGGCCGCCGTCCACGCTGCACGAGCTGACCACCGCGGACGGCGCGGCCGTGCGCGGCATACTGTCCACTGTGGCCGGTGCGCGGACGGTCGTGACCCTGATGCACCCGCGTCAGGACCTGGCGCACCACCCGCTCGTCCCCCTGCTGCTGCGGGCCGGCGTCGCGGTGTGGACCCAGCACACCCGCTCGGTGAACAACGACCTCAACCTGGTCCACGAGCAGGCGCTGCACGACGTCGCCGCCGGCCAGGTCTTCCTGCGGCAGCAGGGTTTCGACTCGCGGGTGCTGCTGGGTCATTCGGGCGGCGGCACGCTCTTCGCGTACTACTGCGAGCAGGCCGCCTCTTCCGATCGCGTCGCGACGACTCCGGGCGGACGGCCGACCCGGCTGGCCGAAGCGGAGATGCCGGTGCCGGACGGCGTCGTCTTCCTGGCGCCGCACCCCGGTCAGGGCAAGCTGCTGCTCGCCTGCATCGACCCGTCGGTGGCCGACGAGACGGACCCGCTGTCCGTGGTCCCGGAGCTCGACCCGTTCTCCCCGGCCAACGGCTTCGCCGAGCCGCCCGGAAAATCTTCCTACACCACGGAATTCCTCGACCGCTACCGCGCGGCGCAACGCGACCGGGTCGCCCGCATCGACGCCGTCGCCCGCTCGCACCTGGCCGGCACCGCGGCCGCGCGCACGGCGTTCAAGGCCGGCGGCCGGGCCGAAGACCGCCGCCGTGCGCTGGCACCGCGGGTCATCACGGTGTTCCGCACCGACGCCGACCCGCGCACGGTCGACCTCACGCTGGACCCCAGCGAGCGCCCGTACGGCTCGTTGTTCGGCAAGCGCCCCGACCTGATCGACTACGGCCTGGTCGGCTTCGGCCGGCTCGCCACGCCCGAAGCGTGGCTGTCGACGTGGTCCGGCCTCAGCTCCCGCGCCGACTTCGTCCGCTGCGCACCGGGTGTCACGGTCCCGACGCTGTTCATCGAGCTGACCGGCGACCAGGCGGCGTTCCCGGCGGACTCCCGGCGCATGATCAACGCCCTCGGCGCCTCGGACCTGACGACGGCGACGGTTCGCGGCCTCCACTTCGGCGGCGCCATCGCCGAGGGCGAGCCCACGGGCAACGAGCTGGCCGCCGCCGAGATCACCGAGTGGCTGGGCAAGCGCTTCGGCTCACTTCCGCACTGAGGTCGTCTCGCTGGTCAGGGGTGATCCGTCCGGGCCCGCGGGAACCACCGGCGGGACGACGGCGCCGTGCTCGTCGACCAGGACCGAATGTGGCTCGCCGTCGTCGAAGGCGTGCCGCTCACCCCATTGCCGCAGGGTCACGATCACGGCGAAGAGGTCCTTGCCGGCCGCGGTGAGCGTGTACTGGAGGCGTTTCCCCGACGGTGCCTCGACTTGCTCGACGAGGCCGTGGGCGACCAGCTTGCGGAGCCGGTCGGCGAGGATGTTGCGGGCGATGCCCGTGCGCTGCTGGAAGTCGGTGAACGAGCGGGCGCCGTCCATCGCGTCCCGGACGATCAGCAGGCTCCACCGATCGCCGATCAGGTCCACCGCCCGCGCGACCGGGCAGGTCGGGTCCGTCCACATTGCTGCTCCACTGAGTTGCGTAATGAAACCATTCTGACCTACTCTCCGAAGAGTTGCAAATCGCAACCAATCGGGGAGGTGTGGTGGGACGCGGGACGAGACTGCTGCTGGCGGTCGTGTGCGGGGTCGCGGTCGCCGGTGTCTACGCCGGCCAGCCGGTCCTCGGCCCGATGGGCGACGAGCTGGGGGTTCCCCGCGAGTCGCTCGGCTGGTTCGTGGCCGTGGGCCAGCTGGGTTACCTGGCCGGGCTGGTGCTGCTGGTGCCCTTGGGTGACCGGCTCGACCGCCGCCGGCTGATCGCCGCGCACCTGGGTCTGGTGGCGGTGGGCCTGGCGGTCACGGCGGCCGCGCCGACCGCCGGGATCGCGTTCGGCGGCCTCGCGGTCGCGGGGGTGTTCGCGGTGGTGGTGCAGACGACGGTCGCGTACACGGCGTCGCTCTCGCCGCCTCCCGAAAGGGGACGCAACCTCGGCATCGTGACGTCCGGCGTGGTGGTCGGCATCCTCGGCGCCCGGGCCGGCACGGGCGCGCTGTCGGACCTGTGGGGCTGGCGCGGCAGCTACTTCGCCTTGGCCGCGCTGGCTTCGGTGCTGTGCGTGCTGTGTCTCGTCGCGCTGCCGGCCGACGTCCGGACCGGCACCGAGCCGTACGGGCAGATCCTCCGGTCGTTCGCCGGGATGTTCGCCCGGCCCCTGGTGCTCGGCCGCGGCCTGATCGCGTTCTTCCTGTTCGCCTCGTTCGGCACACTGTGGAGCGGCCTGGCGCTCCCGCTGGCCGGTGAGCCGTGGCACCTGAGCGAGACGCAGATCGGGCTGTTCGGCATCGCCGGCCTCGCGGGCGCCCTGGGGGCGGCGGGATCCGGCCGCTGGGGCGACGCCGGTCATCAGGGACGGGCCACCGGCATCGCGCTGGCACTGCTGCTCGGGTCGTGGGCGCTGATCGGGCAGCTGGGCTGGTCGCTGGTGTTCTTGGCCGCCGGCGTGCTGGTGCTGGACTTCGCGGTCCAGGTCGTGCACGTGGGCAACCAGCACATCCTGACGACCGCGTCCGCCGGCCGTACGAGCACCACGATCGGCGCGTACATGGTGTTCTACTCGCTGGGTTCGGCGTTCGGGGCCACGGCGACCACGATGGTGTTCGCCGCGGCGGGCTGGGCGCGCTCGGCGATCCTGGGCGCGGCGCTGGCTTTCGGCGCCCTGGCCGTCTGGTTCACGACGCGAACCCGCGTTCTCGGACCGGACGGCGTATCACCGTGCTCTCCCGCGGCTCTGAACGCCGAGGAGGTACCGCGATGACCTTGTTCCGCACCAGCAGTCTCGTCCTTGTCGCCGTGCTCGCCGCCGGCTGCGCCGACCCGGCCGTTCCCGGCGACACCGGCTCCACCACCACGGAGTCGTCGATGCCGGCTCCGGGCACCGAGCCGACCGGCCCGCAGACCGCGAGATCCGCCGACGACGGTGTCGCGATCTCGATCGCGCAGCTGCCGATCGGTGGTGGCTCCGACGATTCGACCGCCGAAGAGCAGTGCGTCACCGTCAGCTGGCTGCAGGCCGGCGACCTGCCCGGCCAGGGCGTGAAGGTGACCGGAATCCGGCTCTCGCCCGCGGGTGCGTTCAGCGTGGGCGGCGGCTGCGGCGGGACGGACGCCTGCTCGTCGTTCACCTTCCACGCGAACGGCGACAGCTGTTCGGTCGCGGTGAAAGCGCGCGGGACCGGCGGCAGCGCCCGGCTGACCATCGGCGGCAAGGCGACCTGCGCGTCGGCGAGCGCGTGCCGGGACCTGCGGGACCGGGTGCGCCCGGGCTCCATCGGCCTGACCCAGCCGGACGAGCTCCCCGGGCCGTCGACGCCCGAAACCACCGCCACGACCGGGTGACACCGGTGGCGGAGGAGGGGCCCGGCCGGTTCGAGCGCTTCGTCGAGGCGGGCAAGGCCGTCATCCCGCCGCTGACCCTGCTCAGCGCGCTGTTGTTCTACTTCGGCTACGTCTCCGCTCGGGCGCAGTACGAGTACTTCGGCGTCGACGTCGACACGATCGGGCTGGGGACGCAGGACTACATCATGCGCAGCCCGCAGCCGTTGCTCACGCCGCTGCTGGTGTTCGCCGCGGTCGGTGCCGGCTCGGTCGCGGTGCACGCCGTCGTCCGGCGGCGGACCCGTGCCGCGGCCCGGCTGGGCCGCTGCGGCCAGGTGCTGGGCCTGGCCGCACTGGCCGCCGGGCTCCTGCTGCTGTCCGGGTACGCGTTCCTGCGTGACTGGCGGCTGTACGGGCTCGTGACCCCGCTGCTGATCGCCGTCGGCGGCACGCTGTTCCGGTATGGCTCGTTCGTCCGGCGGCAGGCCCTCCCGCCGGCGGACCCGACGCCGCCGCGCCGGATCTCGGCGGTCCTCGGCTACGTCGCGATCGCCGTCAGCGCGTTCTGGCTGACCGCGACCGTGGCGCAGTGGTCCGGCCGCGGACTCGCGATGTACGAGGCGAGCCGCCTGGACAAGCTGCCCAGCGTCATCCTCGACACCAAGGAAAGCCTGTTCCTCCGGAGCCCCGGCATCCAGGAGACCCTGCTGCCGCCGGCCTCCGACGGACAGGCCTTCCACTACCGCTACCGGAACCTGCGCCTGCTGATCCACGGGAAGGACCGGATGTTCCTGGTGGCCGACCGGTGGTCGGCGAGCGGCGCGACGGTCGTCGTCCCGCTCGACGGCTCGGTGCGCGTGCAGTTCCAGTTCCAGAACCAGCACCCGTGAACCCCGGTGTATCAAGCGGCCCGCTGCCCGCTCCGGAGACCATGACCACCGGAGTGCGGCTCGTCGGCCAGCAGCGCCGCGATCGCCGGCGTGCGCCGCACCCGGTCCAGGCACCGCGCCCGCGACGGGCCGATCGAGCCGACCGGGATGCCGAGCGTCGCGCTGATCTCCTGGTAGGACTTGGGCGGGTCGCAGAACAGCAGCGCGAGCAGCTCCCGGTCCCGCTCGGGCAGCCGGGCGCACGCGCGGCGGGCGGCGGCCCGGCGTTCGGCACCGATCAGCCCGGCGTCGAACGCCGGCTCGGTCAGCTCGCCGAGCAGCGGGTCGTCGGTCGGGATCTGCCGGTTGCGGTGGCGCAGCAGCCGCAGGCATTCGTGCCGGGTCGTGGTGCGCAGCCAGCCGGGCAGCGCTTCGGGTTCCCGGAGCTTCGGCAGGTTCACCAGCAGCCGCAGCCACACCGCGCCACTGATGTCCTGGGTGTCGGCATTGCCGATCCGGTACTGCGCGCACACCGACGAGATCAGCGAAGAATATCGTTCGACGATATCCCGCCAAGCCCATTCGGCACCTCGAGCGGCATTTTCCAGCAATGTCACCGGCGAGTCGTGCATGGCCCCTCCTCGGACTGGGATGTTCCCGGGTTCACGATTTCGCCACGCCCTGCTCGCCGACCTTGCAGAGACCTTGCGGGGCGAGCAGCATCGACGGGGCCGGTCGGGGCGCGTCGAGCACGGGGAGTCCGCCGCATGGAGTTCCTGCTGTTCGGGGAGGTGCAGCTCCGCGTCGCGGGAGAGCCGCTGGACGTCGGGACGCCGCGGCGGCAGGCCGTCCTGGCGGCGCTCGTGATCGACGCCGGACGCCCGGTGTCGATCGAGACACTCATCGACCGCGTCTGGGGTGACGACCCGCCGGGTGAAGCGCGCAATGTGGTGTATTCCCACCTGAGCCGAATTCGGCAGCTGCTCACCGAGGTCACCGAGCTGACCGGGACAAAGACCGAGGTCGCCCGGCGCCACGCGGGATACGTGCTGGAAATCGATCCCGGCGCGGTTGATCTGAACCGGTTCGCACATTTGGTCGAACGCGGAAATGACGTCTCCGAAACCGAGGAGAACCGGGCCGCCGCGGTGCGCGAAGCGCTGCTCCTCTGGCGGGGCGCGCCGCTGGCCGGCCTGCGGGGCGACTGGGCCGACGGGGTCCGCGCGACGTGGCACCGGCGACGGCTCGACGCGGCCGTGCGCTGGGGCGAGCTCGAGCTCCGGCTGCACCGGCCCGACGCGGTGATCGCCGCGATGGCCGACCTCGCCGCGGAGTACCCGCTCACGGAACCCCTGGAAGTCCTGCTCATGCGCGCCTTGCACGAGGCCGGGCGCGACGCCGAAGCCGTCGACCGCTACGCCGTCGTGCGGCAGCGGCTCGCCGAGGCGCTCGGCACCGACCCGGGCCCCGAGCTGCGCGCGCTGCACGAAGCGATCCTGCGGGGCGAGCTGCCGGCGGCGGCTCCAGCGGCTCCCGTGGTGCCGGTCGTGACGTCGTCGTCGCCGGCCCAGCTGCCGCCGGACACCCCGGGGTTCGCGGGCCGCGAGAACGCGTTGCGCCGGCTCGGCGAGGTGACCGGCGGACCGTCGCCGGCCGCGCGGACCGTCGTCCTCTCGGGGACCGCCGGGGTCGGCAAGACCACGCTGGCCGTCCACTGGGCACACTCGGTCGCCGGTGACTTCCCGGATGGCCAGCTGTACGTCAACCTGCGCGGCTTCGACCCCGCCGGGTCGCCGATGACGCCGGCCGCGGCGGTGCGCGGGTTCCTCGAAGCGCTCGAAGTGCCGGCGGAGCGGATCCCGTCCACCTTGGACGCGCAGGTCGGCCTGTACCGGACGCTGCTGGCGAACCGGCGGGTCCTGATCGTGCTGGACAACGCCCGCGACGCCGGGCAGGTGCGGCCGCTGCTGCCCGGCGCGCGGGCCTGCGTGGTCGTGGTGACCAGCCGCGACCAGCTCGCCGGCCTGGTCACGGAGGGAGCGCACCCGTTCGTCGTCGACCTCCTCGACGACGCCGAGGCGCACGCCGTGCTGCGCCGCCGGATCGGTGCCGACCGGCTGGCGGCCGACGCGGGCGCGGCCGAGGAGATCATCGGCCTGTGCGCGCACCTCCCGCTGGCGCTGGCCGTGGTGGCGGCGCGCGCGGCGACGTACCCCGCGTTCAGCCTGGCCGCGCTGGCCGGCCAGCTGCGCGACGCGCGCGGCGGCCTCGACGAGTTCGCCGGCGCCGACCCGGCGACCGACCCCCGCGCGGTGTTCTCCTGGTCGTACCGGTGGCTGGACCCCGCGGCCGCCCGGCTGTTCCGGTTCCTGGGTCTCCACCGCGGCCCGGACATCGGCACCCGCGCGGCGGCGAGCCTGGCCGGCCTGCCCGCCGCCCGGGTGCGGCCGCTGCTGGCCGAGCTCGCGAACGCGCACCTGGTCGCGGAGCACGCACCCGGCCGCTACACGATGCACGACCTGCTGCGCGCGTACGCCGACGAGCTGGTCCAGGAGTCCGACACCGCCCTTGAGCGGACGGCGGCGGTCCACCGGCTGCTCGGCCACTACGCCCACACGGCTTACCACGCGGACGGGTTCCTCGATCCCCGCCTGGAGGTCCCGCCCGCGTTGACTCCGTTGCCGGAGGGGGCGGAGGCGGAGCGGATCGTCGACCACCGGCGGGCGCTGGCGTGGTTCGAGACGGAGCACCGGGTGCTGCTGCAGGCGGTCGACGTCGATGCCGCGTTCGACGCGCGGGTGTGGGAGCTGGCCTGGGCGATCCAGCGGTTCCTGGCGATGCGCGGGCACTGGCACGACGAGAGCGACGTCCTGACGACGGCTCTGGCCGGCGCGCGCCGCTTGGGCGACCGGCGCAAGCAGGCGTTCGCCCACCTGCACCTGGGCGGCACGCACGTCCGCTTCGGCAGGCACGCCGAAGCCGGCGAGGACCTCCAGGCCGCGCTGAGCTTGTACAGCGCGAGTGACGACGTCGTCGGCCAGGCGTACGCGCACCGCCAGTTCGCGTGGCTGCTCGATCGGCAGGGGGAGATTGCCGACGCGCTCACGCACGCGGAGCAGGCACTGGAGCTGTTCCGCGCGGCCGAGCACCAGGCTGGGCAGGCAACGGCCCTCAACGCGGTCGGCTGGTTCCACACCCTGCTCGGCAAACACGAGTCGGCGATCGAGCACTGCCAGCAGGCTCTCGACTTGCAGACCCAGCTCGGCGATCTCATGGGCGCGACGCAGAGCTGGCACAGCATCGGTTACGCGCACAAGCAGCTCGGTGATCACGTGCGGGCGATCGCCTGCTACGAGAAAGCGCTGGAACTGGTGCACCGTAACGGGAACCTGGTCACGGAGGCACGGGTGCACATCGAACTCGCGAACCTGCACCGCGAAATGGGCGACATCGAGTCGGCCCGGTCCGGGTGGCAGCGAGCCCACGACATCCTGACCCGGCTGGCTCATCCCGATGCCGACGAGGTGAGGAAGCGATTGTCCGAAGTAGACAGTGGTAGTGAGGAAACGGGAGGCACTCCATGACCGCAGAAGAAGAGTTGGATCTCGACGGATTCAACCAGATGCTCGAGAACTTCATATCCTGCTTGTCGCCCAAGGGGCAGCAGTTGATGAAGAACATCGTCGGGCTCGCGTGGGTCGCCAGCCAGGACGGTGACCCACTCGCAACCGAGTTCGACCGGTCGTTTTCGCCGGAACAGGCCGAGTTGATCCTGTCCTACTCCCCGCCGCAGGTAGGGGTGGTCCTGACTCCTCACCTTCGCTTCATCCGGTCGACACTTCCATGACCGCGCCGCCGGTGGTGCTCGTTTCCATGCCGTTCCTCGAAGCCGATCGGCCGTCCATTCAGCTCGGCCTGCTCAAGGCGATCGCGGGGCAGCACGGCTTTCCCGTGCGCACCCTGCACGCCAACCTCGACTTCGCCGTGCGGATCGGGCTCGACCACTACCGGCGGCTCGCCGACCACCGGGGCCGGCAGATCGGGGACTGGCTGTTCTCCGTCGAAGCCTTCGGCGACGCCGCGCCGGACCCGGACGGGAAGCTGCTCGACGAGCTCGGCGCCGAACTGTCCTACCTGGACGGTCCGGAGCGGCTGCTCGCGATCCGCGAGCAGGACGTTCCCGCGTACCTCGACGCCGTCGCCGACGAACTCGCCGGTGTTCCGGTGGTCTGCTTCAGCTCGACGTTCCAGCAGAACGCGGCGTCGTTCGCGCTCGCCCGGCGGCTCAAGGAGCGCGATCCGGACGTCGTCACCGTGTTCGGCGGGGCCAACTTCGAAGGGGAGATGGGCCGGGAACTGGTGCGGTCCGTGGGCTGCGTCGACTTCGCCGTGCTCGGCGAGGGCGATGTGGCCTTCCCGCGGCTGCTCGACGCACTGGCGAACGGCGGCGATCCGGGCGCGATCCCCGGGGTGGCCCGGCGGGTCGGTGACGACGTCGTCGCCACCCCCGCCGAGCCGCCGCACGAGCGGCTCGACGAGCTGCCCGTGCCGGACTACGGCGAGTACTTCGAGCGGGCGGCTCGGCTCGGCCTGCCGACCGAGCACATCGCGCTCCCGTTCGAGTCGGCGCGCGGGTGCTGGTGGGGCGCCAAGCACCACTGCACCTTCTGCGGCCTCAACGGCACGACCATGCGCTTCCGCGCCAAGTCGGCGTCCCGGGTGCTCGGCGAGCTGGACGAGCAGGCGCGCCGCTACCGCACCTTCCGGTTCGACGCCGTCGACAACATCCTCGAACCGGGCTACCTCAAAGAGCTGCTGCCGGCGCTCAGCGAGGCGGGCCGCGAGTACCAGATCTTCTACGAGGTCAAGGCGAACCTCACCCGCGCGCAGCTGAAACTCCTCGCCGCAGCCGGCGTCACGCAGCTGCAGCCCGGCGTGGAATCCCTGAGCTCCGCCGTGCTCCGGCTGATGGACAAGGGCGTCCGCGCCGCGCAGAACGTCAACTTCCTGCGCTGGGCGCGCTACTACGGCATCGGGGTCGCCTGGAACATCCTGTGCGGGTTCCCGGGCGAGCCGGCCGAGGAGTACGCCGCACAGGCGGCGGCCGTCCCGCACCTCGTCCACCTCCAGCCGCCGTCCGGGGCGAACCGGCTGTGGCTCGAGCGGTTCAGCCCGCTGTTCACCCAGCCCGGCCGGTTCCCGCTGCGGGCGCGGGAGCCCGAGTCCAGCTACCGCCACGTCTACCCGTCCACTGTGGACATCGACCGGGTCGCCTACTTCTTCGACTACGCCCCGGAAGACGAGCTGCCACCCGAGGTCTACGCACCTCTGAAGGACGCGGTGTCGGCGTGGACCGCGGCCTGGGAGGCGAAGCAGCCGCCGGTGCTGGTGTACCGCTGCGCCCCCGGCTTCCTGCAGATCTACGACGGCCGGCACCCCGAGACCCACGGCACGTTCACCTTCCGCGACACGCTCGCCGACGTCTACCTGGCCTGTGTGGACCGGCCGCGGACCGCTCAGGCCGTGCACCGCGAACTCGGTCTCACGATGCCGGTTTCCGCCGTGGAAAAGGCTTTCCGGAGTTTCGGCGAGCGCGGGCTGATGTTCCTCGACGGCACCCTCGCCCTGTCCCTCGCGTTGCCCGCGACACCCGGCCGCTGAGGCGTATCAGGGCCGTCGCCGGAGTCTCTGTCCTTCGCCAAGGCCGAGTTCGACGAGAGGCTGTGACATGGATCCGTCGGTCATCGTGGCGACGGCGAACGCCGCGGCTGAGCGGCTCGCCGGCTGGACGCCGTGGGCCTTCACCTGGGGCCCGCTCCGGCGGGGGTGCCGCACGGTCTTCGAGGGCGCCCGGTGGACGCTCTTCCCGGACGGGACCGCCGCCTTCGACGGCACCGTGGCCGGCGAACCCGGCCCCGCCTGGGTGATCTGGCACGTCGACCTGCTCGACGCGCGCGGCACCATCCTGGGTTCGCTGGCCACCGAGCACCCGGTCGAGGGCGACTGGCGCAAGTTCGTCGGGACCACGCCGAGCGGCGCGGACCACCGCCGGTTCCGTGCCTGGGCGAACTTCGACGCCGGCCTGTGGGACGACATCGCCTCCTTGCGGATGCACTGGAGCTGTTAGTCCGGAATGCCCTGGTAAGAGACGTGTCCGAGCGACGAAGATCACTCCGCGGCGGTCCCGTGCCGAGCGGTTCGCCGCCGTCGCGCATGATGGTCGGACATGGTCGAAGAGTTCCGCTTGCGCTCGGTCGCCGCGGCGGCGTACGGGCCGGCCGCCCTGTTCGGGGTGTCCGAGGGAGCCGTGCTGCCGGTCATCGCGCTGAGCGC
Organism: Amycolatopsis sp. NPDC114505; assembly: GCF_055633615.1. Taxonomy (NCBI): domain Bacteria; kingdom Bacillati; phylum Actinomycetota; class Actinomycetes; order Pseudonocardiales; family Pseudonocardiaceae; genus Amycolatopsis; species Amycolatopsis sp. NPDC114505. The sequence continues at coordinate 1,858,567 of NZ_JBVKDV010000002.1, forward strand.
GATCGACCGCGGGGCGACCACGTCGACGGCCGCGCTGATCGCCGCGTTGCTCGGGGTCGGCTCGCTGGCCGCGAACATCCCGGCCGGCATGCTCGCGACCCGGGTCGGTGAACGCAGGTCGATGCTGGTGGCGGCGGCCGTCATGGTCGTGGGCCTGCTGGTCTGCCTGGTCGACGCGGGGCACGGACCGTGGTCGCTGCTGCTCTACGGCAGCGGGGTCACGCTGATCGGGGCGGCCGCCGCGGTCTACAGCCTGGCCCGCCAGACGTACCTGACCGAGATCGTCCCGGCGCACATGCGGGCCCGGGCGCTGTCGACGCTGGGCGGGAGCATGCGGATCGGCGTGTTCCTCGGGCCGTTCGCCGGTGCCGCGGTGATGCAGTTCGCCGGGCTGCCCGGCGCGTACTACGTGAGCCTGGCCGCGATCTTCGCGGCGGGTGCGCTGGTGCTGCGGGTGCCCGACCTGGAGGTCACGGCCGACGACCGGGCGGCCGCGTCCGCGGTCACGACCCGGGGCATGCTCAAGCAGCAGTGGCGGGTGTACGCGACGCTCGGCGTCGGAATCCTCCTGTTGTCGGCGATCCGCCAGACCCGTCAGACGGTGGTGCCGCTGTGGGCGGCGCACATCGGCCTGTCGCCGACGACCAGTTCGATCATCTACGGCATCGCCGGAGCCGTCGACGCGCTGACGTTCTACCCGGCCGGCAAGGTGATGGACCGCTACGGCCGGCGCTGGGTGGCGGTGCCGGCGACGCTGGTGCTGGGCGTGTCGTTCCTGGTGATGCCCCTCGCGAGCGGCGCGGCACTGCTGACGGTGGTGGCGATGCTGATGGGCTTCGGCAACGGAATCGGCTCGGGCATCGTGATGACCCTCGGCGCCGACGTGTCCCCGAAGGTGGGCCGGCCGACGCACATCGGGATCTGGAACGAGCTGGCGGACATCGGCACGGGGGTGGGCCCCCTGGTGCTGTCGGCGGTGACGGCACTGGCGGGCCTCGGCGCGGGAATCGTGGCGAGCGGCCTGGTCGGCTTCGCGGCGGCGGGGGCGCTGTGGAGATGGATCCCGAGACCCCACCGAGCGGACGCGGACTGCTCGGCTCGCTGATCCCGCCGATGCGGTGCGCGCCCGGGATCAGGTGATCGGCACCCGGACCACCGCCGGCGTCGTCGGCTGCGGCGACCCCGTCGCGGGCTCTGTCGTGATGCCGACGCGGTCGACGTCCGCCGGCAGCGCCGCGATGACCGTGCCGGATCCGGTGTGCAGCAGTCCGGCGGACTGTGCGCCGCGGCGCCCGATCAGCCACACCTGGTACGCGTGACCCGCGTCGAGCTCGGGCAGCGACTCCGCCGTGACGACAGCTTCGCCGTGTTGCCGCGAGAAGCTCACGGTCGCCGCGCCGCCCGCGGTCGCGCTCGCGCGGATCGTGATCGCGTCCGGGGCGGGCTCGGCGACCTGAGCCGTCGGGGACGACGACTGGAGCGCACCGATGCCGATCCCGCCGAGGAGCACAGCGGCCGCGGCGGCGACCGCGGCCAGCGCGACCGTCGCGCGCTTGCGCCTGGCGGGGACCGACGGCGGGATCTGCCGCGTCGTGGCGACCGCGGTGAGGACCCGGCTGCGCAGCCGGGACGTGGGAGACGCCGTCACCGCCAGTCCGAGCTTCGCGGCCGTCGCGCGGAACTCGGCGACCTCGCCCGCGCAGACCGGGCACTCGGCCAGGTGCCGGGTGAACGCGGCCCGCTCGACGTCGGTGACCGCGTCGAGGGCGTACGCGCCGGTCAGGGTGTGGACGTCGGCCGTGGTCATCGGGTCGCTCCCAACGCGTCCCGCAGGCGGATCATGCCGTCGCGCACGCGGGTCTTGACGGTGCCGAGCGCGACGCCGAGCTTTTCGGCGACCTCGCGGCAGGTGAGTCCGTGGTAATAGGCGAGCAGCAGGGATTCCCGCTGCAGCTCGGTCAGCGCGGACAGGGCGTCGCGGACCTGCTGGTGTTCCTCTGTGGACAGTGCGGTCTCGACGACGTCGTCATACGGCTGGCGCACGTCGAGCAGTTCGACGCGGTCCTCGCGGTCGCGTGCCGACTGCTCGGAGCGGACCCGGTCGACGGCCCGGCGGTGCGCGATGGTCAGCGCCCACGTCGTGACCTTCGCGCGGGCCGGGTCGAACCGCGCGGCCTTGCGCCAGATCTCGAGCAGCACCTCCTGCGTCACCTCCTCCGCGTACGGCCGGGAGCGCAGCACCTGCAGCACGGTCCCGAAGACCGGACCGGCGAGCCGGTCGTAGAGAACGGAGAACGCGTGCTCGTCGCCGAGTGCCACGCGCCCGAGGAGTTCCTCGGACGTCGCCGGCGCATCGGGTAGTGGGCGGAGAGCGGTCAACGTGGCGCGCGCGGCGGCCATGGCGAATCCTTCCCGGCCGGAGCCGAGCCGCGCCCACGGCGAACGGAGTGCGCCGTGGACGACCTGTCGCCGTTGATTCGTCGGTCGAGGCCCCGCGTATTGGTCCGGATATCCGGACCGGCCCGGCCGTCACCTGTTCGGGCGTGTTCCGGGTGTCGTCGCGGTCACAGACCCATACCGCGCCGCCTCAGGCCCGAACAACGGGTATGGCCGCTACCGAAGTGACTCACCCGCCGGACACCCCCGCTCCGCCGACGCCGACGCGGCTGCGCTTCTTCGCGGCGGCGTTCACCGGAGTCCTCGCACTCGCCGCCGCGCTGGCGGCCGGGCACCTGGTGGCGGGCTTCATCAGCATCAACGCCTCGCCCTACCTCGCGGTGGGCAACGGCGCCATCGACCTCACCCCGGTCGAGCTGAAGGACTTCGCCGTCCGCACCTTCGGCACCTACGACAAGCTGGTGCTCCTGGGCAGCATGGCCGCGGTCATGGTGCTGGCCGCAGCGCTGGCGGGTGTCCTTTCGCGACGGTCCCCGGTGCCGGGGACGGTGATCGTGGCGCTGTTCGGGCTCGTCGGCGCGTTCGCCGTGTCCCAGCGGCCGGACCTGACGCTCGTCGCGCTGCTGGCCCCGATCGCCAGCCTGGTCGTGGGCATCGCCGTGTTCTTGCTGCTGCACCGCATCGCGCCCCGCGTCTGGCGGGAAGCGGACTCCGACGAGAAGAGCGGCACGTCACGGCGGGCGTTCCTGCTCGGGGGCGCCGGCGTGGTCGTCGGGGCCGGCGCGGCGGGCCTGGGCGGGCAGCTGATCAGCTCGTCCCGGGACGCCACGGCGTCGCGGGCGGCGGTCGGCAAGCTGGTCCCGGCACGCACCGCGCCGACCATCCCGGCCGACGCGGACTTCGCGAAGCTGGGCACGCCGCCGTTCCTGACCCCCAACGACAAGTTCTACCGCGTCGACACCGCGTTGTCGGTGCCGCAGGTGCGCACCGAGGACTGGAGCCTGCGCCTGCACGGCATGGTCGACCGCGAAGTCCGCTTCAGCTACAACGACATCCGCAACCGGCCCCTGGTCGAACGCACCGTCACGATGACCTGCGTGTCCAACGAGGTCGGCGGGGACTACGTGTCGACGTCGAACTTCATCGGCGTCGACCTGGCCGACCTGCTCGCCGAAGCCGGCGTGAAACCCGGCGCCGAGCAGCTGTTCTGCACCAGCGTCGACGGCTGGACGTCGGGCACGCCGGTCGCCGCGGGGCAGGACCGCGCCCGCGGCGCGATGCTCGCGATCGGGATGAACGGCGAGCCGCTGCCGCTGGAGCACGGGTTCCCGGCGCGGCTGGTCACGCCCGGTCTCTACGGGTACGTGTCGGCGACGAAGTGGGTCGTCGACATCGAGGTCACGACGTGGGACGCACGCCAGGCGTACTGGCTCAAGCGCAGCTGGGCCCGCGAGGCGCCGATCAAGACGGAGTCGCGGATCGACTCCCACCGCGGCTTCGCGAACGTCCAAAAGGGAAAGGTGCGCGTCGCCGGGGTCGCGTGGGCGCAGCACACCGGGATCGAGAAGGTCGAAGTGCGCATGGACCAGGGTCCGTGGCAGGAGACGACGCTGTCGAAGGAGGTCAACCTGAACACCTGGCGGATGTGGTGGACCGAAATCGACATCCCCTCGGGTGTCCACCAGGTGTTCTGCCGCGCCACCGACAAGTCCGGCTACACCCAGACCGACATGCGCGCGGGCACCGTGCCCGACGGCGCGACCGGCTGGCACAACGTCACGTTCACGGCCGCCTGAAAATTCTTTTCCGATCCACCAATCCGGTCGGCTCGGAGCCCCGAATACCCAGTAACAGAGGCGGATACCGAAACCGGTCGCCTCAGCCGCGTAATCAATTGGAGTGAATTCTCGTGCGTAACCTTCGTATTGCCGGCATCGGCCTGACCGCGGCCGCCGCGCTCACCCTCACCGCGTGCAGCGGCAGCGACACCGCCTCCTCGGGCAGCTCCAGCGCCCCGGCTCCGTCGTCGTCGATGGCCGCGCCGTCGTCTTCCGCCGACTCCGCCGCGTCCAACGGCGTGACCACCAACGCCGACGTCTTCGGCCCGGCCTGTTCGCAGCTGCCGCAGGGCTCCGCGCCCGGTTCGCTCGACTCGATGGGCCCGCAGCCGGTCGCGTCGGCGGCGTCGACGAACCCGCTGCTGACCAAGCTGGTCGCGGCGGTCAAGGCGACCAACCTGGTCGACACGCTCAACAGCGCCCCGGCGATCACCGTGTTCGCGCCGGCCGACCCGGCGTTCGCCGCGCTGGGCGACGCGAAGTTCGCCGAGCTGGCGGGCAAGCCGGCCGAGCTGTCGCCGATCCTGCAGTACCACGTCGTCGGCAAGCGGTACGACGCCAAGGGTCTCGAGTCGGCCGGCATGCTCGACTCGCTGAACGCCGCCGGCGGTCAGCTGAAGATCGAGGGCTCGGGCGAGAACATGACCGTCAACGGCGCGAAGATCCTGTGCGGCAACATCCCCACGAAGAACGCCACGGTCTTCGTGATCGACAAGGTGCTGACCCCCGGCACCAACAAGTAACACCGGCTCCCGGGCTGTCAGCCTTCCCTTGCGGGTGGCCCGGTGAACGAACGGCCGTCGCAGTTCCTCGATCCCGGGGAGCTGCGACGGCCGTGTTTCCGCTTCCTGCACGGGTCTCGGGAGGCGGTCCGGTCTGACGGCGGGGTGCAGGGGATCCGCCGTCGGGGGACGCCGAACAGCGGCGGCGTCCCGCCGGTCGCCGCCACCGCCGGATCACTCCAGGGTCGTGGCGGCGGCCGGCCCTTCGAGAGGCGCGGGGAAGAGCCTGATCGGCACGAGTGCCCAGACCACCTTGCCGTCGCCGTCGGCGCGCATGCCCCAGTCGAGGGACAGCTGGCTCACCAGCCGCAGGCCGAACCGGCCCGATCCCGGGCCGAGAGCCCGCACCGCGGTGACGTCCGGATCGCGGTCGCTCACCTCGACCAGCAGGTTCCCGGCGGCGCGGGTGACGTGCAGTTCCCGCACCGCGGTGGCGTGCCGGTAGGCGTTGCCGACCAGCTCGTCGATGACGAGCAGGACCCCGCCGAACCGGTCACCGGGGCACGCACCGAACATCAGCGCGTCGGCGACGAGGTTCCGCACGTGCCGCAGGTCCGGAAGCTCACCCAGCCCGACGGTGGTTTCGGCCGCCCCGGCGACCCGGCGGGTGAGCCGCGCCAGCTCGTTGTCGAAATCCATCGCTGAAACCGACCTTCCCTCGACACCGGCCCGGTTCATGGTTCGGGCCGGCCCGGCGATCGGATTGGTCGATCGCCGAGCCGGCCGGGTTCGAGCGCCGAGTCAGTTGGCGGCGCTGGTGTTCACTTCGCCGTTGACGCCCTTCGGGAAGAACCCGCCGGACTTGGCGGCCTTGTTGGTCAGGTACACGATGTTGAGGACCTGGCCGGGGGAGCGGCTGTAGGCGATGCCGTTGGCGTCGGTGGGGACGATGTTGGCGTTGCCGTGGCTGTCGATGACGCCCTGGTCGTCGTCGCTCGAGCCGTCGAGGCTGTCGCGGGCGTTCGAGAGCTTGACGGTCGCCTTGCCGTCGCCACGCTGGTAGAGCGCGCTGCGGATGTTGGCCGCGTGGTATGCCTCCACCGCGAGGATGCCCGCCGCGGCTTCCAGGTAGGTCTTGTTGGTGATCAGCGGGGCGGCGCCCTTGTACGCCGTCACGCCGACGTCTTCGAAGAGGAACGCGGCGAGCAGGAAGTTCTCCTCGCAGGAGAACGCGTCGAAGGTCTGGCCGGGTTTGACCAGGCCGGCGGCCTGGGCGGCGGCGGTGAAGCTGGACTGCAGGTCGATCGCGGGGCGGCTGACCGCGGCCGAGCCGAGCGCGGTGCGCAGGAACTGGACGTGGGCCTTCTCGTCGCCGGCGATCTCCTGCGCGTACTGGCGGGCGGCCTTGGTCTGGAACCGGACGGCGCGGCCACCGGTGACACCGCCGCGGGTGCCGGTGCCGGTGGTCATCGCGTCGGCCAGGCCCTTGCCGGTCGTGGCGTGCAGGTAGAACTCGGCTTCGAGGTACTCGAGGTTGAGGGCGAAGTTCAGGACGGCGCCGTCGCTCACCCCGCTCGGGGCGGCTGCCGCGGCGGCGGGCCGGGCGCCGGCGGCGGACGCGGTCCCGGCGGTGAGGCCGCCGAGGGCGCCCGCTCCGACAACCCCGAGGCCGGTCATGCCGGCCGCCTTGAGGAAGCGGCGGCGGTCCTGGTCGTTTTCGGCACTGCGGTTGATCATCGACGCGGCATAGCGCTTGCCAAACACGGGTGATCTCCTAACCCGCCCGCACGGACGGCGGACGTTGCCCGCTGCCGGACCCCGGCGGCGGGACGGATCCTTCGTGGACAGTGCGCGTTCGGGGCCGGGCGCGCCGCGGATGGGTCGATTTCCCGAGTGGGTGAAGTGTCCGGACGGGACACCCGAAAACGGACGCAGTTACCCGCTACTCAGAGGTAGTAAACACGTTGGGGTGAAAAGAAAAACATTGATTTAGACCCAATCCGGTGATCGCTGTCGCGCCGAAACACGACTGACGGTGAAGTCCAGACTCGAAAGGGGGTGAAATGGATGGATACTTCCCAGACGGACGACGCGCTGGTCCGGCATCCGGTGCTGCTGCGGGTGCTCGTGGTGGCCGGCGCGTTGTTCGGGTTCACCCTGCTGGCCTTGGCCGTGTCGCAGGCCGCGGACGCTTCTCCGGGAGCGCCGCCGCCGGACCGGCCGAGCCTGCTCGATCGGGCCGGCGACGCCGCGCATGGCGTGGTGAAGCCGGTCGAGCCGGTGGTGGGCGGGGTGCATGTGGTGACGTCGCAGGTGGCTCCGGTGGTCGAGCCGATGGCGGGCGCGGTGCATTCGGTGACAACGAGCCTGGCTCCGGCGGTGAAGCCGGTGGCGGGCACGGTGCACGCGGTGGCATCGCGCGTGGCTCCAGTGGTCGAGCCGGTGGCGGGCACGCTGCACGCCGTGACGTCGCGCTTGGCTCCGGTGGTGAAGCCGGTGACGGATGGGCTCGAGCCCGTCGTCGCGCCGGTGTCGCGCGCGGTGGAGCCGGTGCTGCACGCGCTGTCGCCGGTGACCGAGCCGGTGCTGGCCGCGACGGCTCCGCTGACCGCACCCGTGGTGCGGCCGATCGGGACCGACCGTGTGCTGTCGCCGGTGACCGGGCAGCCAGTACCGTCGTCGGCGCCCGGTGAGACCGGTTCTCCGGCCCAGGTGACGGGCCTTCCGGCCGTTGCCGGGCACGGGCACGGGGACGCGCACCATCGCCACGTCACCCGGGAGACGATTTCCGGGGTGGCCGGTCCGTGGTCCGGTTCGGGCGGCGGGCTACCCGCCGATGTCTCCGGTACGAGCGGGGCGATGTCGGCGAGTCCGGGTGGTCAGCACGGCGGCGAGTACGCCGTGACCACGGCCGGGAGCGCCGTTCCCGGTACCGATCGCACGTGGCGGGCACCACCCGCCGGGGCGTGGTCGTTGCACTGGCTCGAGTACTACGGCAACGACCATCCGAGCTGACAAACCCTTTCCACCCTCAAAATCCACAATGGACAGAGAGTAGGAAAGGGAAGTCATGCACAAGTACGTGCGACGCGGCCTGACCGCCGCGTTCATCTCCGGCGGGTTCGTCCTGCTGGGGTCAGCGGTGGCAAGTGCGGACACCGGGAACCAGGGCCCGCTGGGCGGGCTCGGCACCACGCTGCACTCGGTCGTCTCCGGCACCGCGAATGGCGGTAACGGCGGCGACTCGGGCTCCGGCGGGAACGCGACCAGCGGCAACAACGCTGTCAGCGGGAACTCCGGCAACTCGGGCAACTCCGGTTCGACCGGCGGCAACAGCGCTTACGGCGTCTGCGTGCTGGCCCAGTGCAGCACCTCGGTGTCCTCGGGCAACTCCGGGAACACGGGCGCGACCGGGTCGACCGGGAACGCCTCGAACACCAGCACCACCACCGGCGGCAACTCCGGGAACGCCGGCCACGGCGGCTCCGGGACGACGGCGGCGTCGGGCAAGAACACCGCGGACTCGCGGGGCGCCCGCGGCGTCCTCGGCTCGGTGACCGGGACCGCGAAGGGCGGCACCGGTGGCAATTCCGGCGACGCCGGGAACGCCACCAGCGGCAACTCCGCGGTGTCGGGCAACTCGGGCGACTCCGGGAACTCCGGTTCGACCAGCGGCAACAGCGCCTATGGCCTGTGCGTGCTGGCGCAGTGCAGCACCACCGTGTCCTCGGGTGACTCCGGGAACACCGGCGCCACCGGTTCGACCGGCGACGCTTGGAACACCAGCACCACCACCGGCGGGAACTCCGGCACTGCGGGCAACGGTGGCGACGCCACCACGGCCGCGTCCGGGAAGAACTCCGGTGGCAGCAGCTGGAAGCGTCACGACCAGGGCGGCAAGACGGGCGTCCTGGGCTCGGTCACCGGCACCGCCACCGGCGGCAACGGTGGCAATTCCGGCGACGCCGGGAACGCCACCAGCCACAACAGCGCGGTGACCGGGAACTCCGGCGACTCGGGCGACTCCGGTTCCACCGGCGGCAACACCGCCGTCGTCTGGACTCTGGGTGGCCAGGGCAACCGCTGGCACCACGAGAGCGGCTCGAAGTCGGCCACCACGGTGACGTCGGGCGACTCGGGTGACACCGGCGCCACCGGTTCGACCGGTGACGCGGGCAACTGGAGCACCACGACCGGCGGCAACTCCGGCAACGCGGGCAACGGTGGCGACGCCACTGCGATCGCGTCCGGCACGAACGCCGGTGGCAGCAGCTGGAACCGGCACCAGCAGGGCGTCCTGGGTGCCGTGTCCGGCGCAGCCAAGGGCGGCAACGGTGGCAGTTCCGGCGACGCCGGGAACGCCACCAGCCGCGACAACGCGGTGAGCGGCATGTCCGGCAACTCGGGTGACTCGGGCTCGACCGGCGGCAACACCGCCGTCACGTCGGCCCGCGGGCACGAGCAGCCGGGCCGCCACCACTGCGGTGGCTGGCACCAGGGTGGCACGAAGTCGCACACCGCGGTGACCTCGGGCGACTCGGGCACGACGGGTGCCACCGGCTGGACCGGTGACGCCGGGAACGACAGCACCACCACCGGCGGGAACTCCGGCTGGGCGGGCAACGGCGGCGACGCCGGCGTCCACGCCTCGGGCTGGAACACCGTCGCGCACAGCCCGCACACCGTCTGACGGTTCGCGGGAGACAGGGGAGCGGGGGCACCGGAAATCCGGTGCCCCCGCTCTTCGTCGCGGGATGAGGGCGGCCCCGTAGTCGAGGCCCGCGGCCGCGCTCTTCGAGGCACAGCAGCGTGAGCGGGCCGCGTGGGTCCGGGCCCGGAAGGGACTGCTGCGCGCCGCACTGACGCACGACCGCGCCGCCGAGCGCGACGAGCGAGCCGCCCGGCTCGGCGGCGCGTCCGATCTTCGGCAGCAGGCCGAAGCCCATCGAGGGCGAGGGGCGGCCGTCGAGGCGCGGCGGAGATCGGGACGGCCCGTAGCTCGAGCGCGCCGGTGGGTAGGGTCGGCTGATGGGGTTCGGAGAGCGGGCGCGGAGGGTGCGTGACGGACGGCTCGCGCACGGCCGGCGGGTCGCGGCGCTGTGTTCGTGCGTGAGTCTGTACCACCCGATCGGCCACCGGGCGACGTTGAGCTTTCTCGAGGAGCTGGCCGGGCCGTACCAGCGGCACGAGCGGGCGCTGGTGCGTGCGCTGGAGGAGCTGGAGGCCAGCCGCGCGGTGTGGCGCGCGGAGGCCACTCAGTACACGAACGCGCGCGTGCGGCAGAAGCGGCTCGGCCGGCGTGTGCCGTCGCCCGGCGACGCGCCCCAAAGCAGAATGGGCGGGCACTGGTACGCGGAGAACCCGGACGTCTCGCGACGCGCGGCGCTGCACGCGCTGAAACTCTGGGAGCGCGACCTTCAACCGGGGTTCGCGAATGACGAACTGCTTTCCCTGGTTCGCAACTGCCTCGCCACCGGCGGCCGGTTCACCGGTTCGCACGGGGACGGGGTGTCGATTCTCCAGGAAACGACCGAAGATATCCGCTGGCCGATGACCCTCATCGCGTCCGCCACCGGGGCGACGACCGGCCGGTGACCGATTCGCCCCCGGTCGGGTGAATGCGCGGACACGATCGGACGCCGCGTATCCGGGGCGGCACCAGGTAATCTCATCGCTCGCTGTCGAAGCGCAGGAGTGGCACAGATGCGGTTCTCGGACGGTTTTCGCAGGGTGGTCATCGTCGGCGCGGGCTTGGGCGGGACCGCCACCGCGGTCAGGCTCCTCCAGTTCGCGCGAGAACCCCTGCAGGTTCTGCTGATCGAGCGGCATCCCGAGTACCGCAGCGCCGGCGTGGCCTACCACCGGGCGGGCAACCACTGGCACCACGTCTTCAACATCCAGGCCGGCCGGATGTCGATGTTCCGTGAGGACGTCGACGATTTCCTGTCCTGGGCGAACACCGAGGCCGACCGCACCGGCTGGCCCGCGCAGTGGAGCGGCTTCACGTTCACCGAGTCCGGGCCCGCGCCGCGCCGGATCTACGCCGACTACCTCGCGGGCCGCCTCGCCGAAGCCGCGCGCGAAGCGGCGGACGGCGTGACCCTGGTCGAAGCCGACGGTGAAGTCGTCGATGTGGCGATCGGCGCCGGCGACGCGCACGTCGTCGTCGACCGGTTCTCCTTGCCGCACAACGGTACCGAACCCGACCGCGTGACTCTCCGCGCCGACCACGTCGTCGTCGCGACGGGCCTCGAAGAACGGGACCTTCCGTTCGCGACCGACGTGACGAACCACCCGTCCTTCGTGCGGCACCCCTATTCCGAAGCGGGAACCGCGCGCATTCTCGGCATCCGGAAGGACGCCACGGTCGCCATCATCGGCACGCTGCTCACCGCGTACGACTCGGCCGCGCTGCTGCTGCGGCGTGGCCACACGGGAAAGATCGCGATGATCTCCCGGTCGGGCCGGATGCTGCGGACCTACCCGCCGGACCACCGGCACCGCGTTCTCGGCCTGCCCGCCCCGCGGCTGCACAGCGAAAGCTACGAGGGCCGCGAAGCCCTGCTTCGGCGCGTCACGGCCGAATGGGAACGGGCGTGCGCGAGCGTCGTCCGCGAACACCCGGAGGTGGCGCCGGTGGTCGTGGCGGAACGGGTCTCGAAAGCGTGGGAACCCCACCTGCCCGCGGTGCTGGCCCGGATCCCCGCCGCCGACCTGCGGGCCCTGCTCGACCAGTACGGGACGCTGCTGGCCACCCTGCGGGTCGGCGCGGTCGCGTACACGACCGGGATCGTCGACGCTGCGATCGACGGCGGCGGGCCGATCACCCTCGTCACCGGGAAGGTGGACCGGATCGTCGGCGCCGAGGCCGGCACACTGAGGGTGTCGGTGGCCGGGTCGCCGGCGCGGACGCTCGAAGCGGACCTCGTGATCTCGAACTTCGGGCGGGAGCCGGACTACGGCCGGACCGGGTCGGCGCTCTGGGCGGCCCTTCTGCGCAAGGAGATCGCCGTGCGGCACCGGCGGACCGGGCGCGGCGTGGAGGTCGACGCGTCGGGTGCCCTCCTCGGACCGTCCGGGGCGGCGTCCGGCCCGATCTCCGTGATCGGCGGTCCGCGCGAGGGTGACGAGATCGTCCGGTACGGCCGGATCGGCGCGTTCACGTTCAACCTCGCCGCGATCAAGAACCATTCGGTCGGCGTCGCCGCGACCGTGCTGCGCCGGCTCGAATCGTGCTACGGCGAGCGTGCCGAGGACCTCGGGGCGGGGGAGCCGTTCTCCCGTTCGGTCATGCTCGAGGTGCGTCGGCTGACCGCGCGCCGCAAGCGCGACCGGGACGCACTGACGACCCGGCTCGAGGCGAGCCTCAGGGGTGACACCTCCGGCGGGACCGATCGCGGCGTGCGAACCGCCGTGAACACGGCCGCCATGACGAAGCTCAACGACCTGTCCGTCACCCCGCGCGAACTCCGTGGCCTGCTCGGGCTCGACGAGCCGGTGGAGTCGCTCGGCTGAGTGTCCACAGTGGACCACCGGGAGCCGCAAGGGGGAAGACGCGCCGGCGGCGGATGGTCGTTCAGCCTGGTGTGATGCCTCGGCCGGGCTTGCGTGAGATACCGGGTTCCCTGCTCGTCGGCTCGCCACGAGCGAGCGTTCGCGGTGTCTGCAACCCCACCGGGAAACCGGTCGAGGGCGCCATTCTGGTGGTCGAGACGCTGAGCCCCGACTGCTACGACGCCATCGTCGTCTCGTCCGCCGTGATCTGCGCCCGAGGCGGCCGGACCGGCCACATGCAGTCGCTGTGCCGCTCGCGGGGAATCCCCGTTTTGCGCGTCGACGAGTTCGACGCGGCCGTGTTCGCCGGCGAAGTCACCATCCGGGTCGATCGCGAGTCGGTCGTCCTCGGCGGTGTCGACGTCGCGCCGCGGCCGGCGCGAGTCCCGGGTACCGGCGTCGACGACCTGGAGTCGATCTGCGTGGTCATCGCCGACGCCGCCGACATCCGGTCCACGAACGACCTCGTGCCGCGCGTCGAGCAGGCGAGCTGCTTCTTCGTCCGCGAGGAGTTCGTCTGCTTCGCCGCCGATCTGAGCCCGGTCGACGCGCTCCGGGCCGGGGATCGCGAGGCCGAGCGGTACGGCGAAGCGATCGCCTCGGAGCTGTGCTCGATGGTGAAGGAGCTCCTCCCCGGCCAGCGCCTGGTCATGAGGCTGCTCGACCTCCGTTCGGACGACGCCGCCCGGATCACGACCGGGGTGACGGTGCCGGCGGAACCCAACCCGGAGCTCGGTCTCCACGGCGCCCGGTGGCTACTGGCGGAGGAGCGTTATCCGCGCGCGTTCCGGGCACTGCGCGCGTACCTGCAGGACCGTCTCGGCTGGGACGCGGATCGCGTCGGCTTCGCGGTGCCGTTCATCAACGACGAGGAGGAGTTCCTGAGGCTGCGGCAGCACCTCGGCCTGACCGGTGACACACCCCTCGGCGTCTTCCTCGAAACCCCGGCCGCCGTGCACTCGACGGCCGGGTTCCGCGCCGCGGGAGCCAGCGAGCTGTTCATCGGCACCAAGGACCTGATCCAGTTCTACCTCGCCGCGGACCGCGGCAACCACCTCGTCGCGTCGTCGTACCGTACCCGGCACCCGGCGGTGCTGGCCGCGCTGCGCCAGGCCGTCGAGTCGTGTCACGAGAGCGGGTTGTCGCTGCACGTGTTCGTGCTGGGGGCCGATGTGGACCACTACCTCCGGCACCTGCCGACCCGCACGCTCATGATGTGCACCGCCGAACTGGCGGACCTCAGCCGAAGGACAGAGTGAGGAGTTCGTCGATCGTCGCTTCGGGACCGCCGTTCGTGAGGTGGGCGATGGCGAACATCGGCGCGATCACCCGGCTCCAGGCGAACAACCGGTCCCCGTCGAGCCCGCATGCGCGCGCGACCTGCTGGCAACGCGCGTCGACACCCTCGTGCCCGGCACCGGCGACGACGTAGTCGACGGCGTCGAAGCACGGATCACCCAGGCACGCCTTCGGATCGATCGCGACCAGGCCCCGCGACGGGCCGCCGTCGAGGACGTTGCCGAGGTGGAGATCGCCGTGCAGCAGGACGATTCTGTGCTGAGTGTCCAGCAATGCCTCGCAGCGCCGGATCGCCCGCTGCCAGTCGGCGCGGCTGATCCGCGCGCCGATGGCGGGTTCGGCCAGTCGCCGGCCAATCCGGGCGAACGCCTCGTCGCACCGCCCCCGCAGATCCCACGGCCATCGCGCGGGCGGGGTGACCGCGTGCAGGTCGGCGAGCAGGTCGCCCCATAGCTGCGGCAGCGATGCCGGTGGCAGGTCTTCGGCTTCGGTGCCGGGGAGGACCTCCTCCATGACCATCGCCCCGGCGTCCGCGTCGGCGCACAACACGGCCGGCACCCGCCCCGACGGCGCGAACAGGCGTGCCATTTCTTCTTGCCTGGCCAGCAATGTGCGGTCGAGACTGAGCTTGAGAACGGCCGGCGTCCCGTCAGGCGGCCGACAGCGGAAGACGACCGAGGAGGCCCCACTGCCGAACATCTCACCGAGCACGAGTCCCCATCGCGAGGCCAGCCGCGCGGCGAGGGCCGGGACGTCGGCGAGCCAGGCTTCGGCCTCGGGACCGAATCGACGCACCAGCCGCGTGTTCAGGTCTTCCATGCGTCGGCTAGTGCCCGCGAGCGGGTTGAGTCGGGCGCAGCGGTCGCGCGAGGGCCTCGACGACGGCGGCGGGCAGTCGCAGCGTCGGCGACCGTCGCAGTTCCGCCTCGAGGTCGAAGTCGGGCTGGGCGCAGCCGCAGTCCAGGTACTCCTCCGCGGCGAAGCATCGGCTGGCCAGGTCCGAGGCGAAGTCCGGGGGCGCGAGCCGGGCCAGCGCGCGGATCATCGGTGCGGTGACCGCGGCCGGCCGGGCGCGGAGGTCGTCGGCCAGCAGGCGGGCGAGGAGATCGGTCGCCTCGTCCGCGCCGAGGGGCGAGATCCCGTGCCGCTCGCACACGGCGGCCACCAGCGGTTCGGTGTCCCACCCGTTCACCCGGCGGCTGAGGCCGGCCAGTTCGGCGATCTCCGGATCGTCGTTGCCTTCCAGCAGCAGGCTGACCGCGACGTCCGGCCAGTCGGCGGGCGCGAAGCAACCGCGGTGTTCGGCAGCTCTCGCGATCGAGAGCGCCATTCGCGTCGAAGCGTCGTCCACCCGTCGAGGGTAAAGGCCGCGGGCCGGGTAGTAGTTTTCATTTACGATCGAGGGGAGGTGACGCCGGTGGGACGTCTTCACGTCGGCTGCGCGATGTGGACCCACAAGGCGTGGCCCGGGCGGTTCCTGCCGCAGCCGCTGCCGGCCAAGGAACGGCTGCGGGCCTACGCCGGCTGGTGCAACGCCGTCGAGGGCAACACCACCTTCTACGCGACTCCCGCCCGGAGCACCGTCGTGACGTGGGCGGAGCAGACCGACCCCGGCTTCCGGTTCGTGGTCAAGGTGCCCAAGGTCGTCACGCACGAGCGCCGGTTCGCCGGGGTCGAGACGGAGATGCGGGCGTTCCTGGACGCGATCGAACCGCTCGGCGAACGCGCGGTCCTGTGGACGCAGCTGCCCGGCTCGTTCGGCCCCGCGGACGTCGACGCCCTCGTCCGCTTCCTGCGCCGGCTCCCCGCCGACCGCCGGCGCGCCGTGGAGGTGCGTCACCCGGAGTTCTTCACCGACGCCGCGTCGACGTCGCTGCTGGAGGGGGCGCTCGCCGGCGCGGACGCCGAGTGGGTGCCGTTCGACACGACGGTCTTCTTCCGGACCCCGCCGACCAGCGAGGCCGAGCAGGAGGCGTGGGGCAAGAAACCGCGGCTCCCCCGGCGGACGCGGGCACTGACCGACCAGCCGATCGTCCGCTACCTGGGCCGGGATTCGGTCGAGGAGACGGTCGGGGGCTGGCGGCCGTGGACGGAGGAGGTGGCCGGCTGGCTGCGCGAGGGCCGATCGCCGACGGTGTTCGTGCACACCCCCGACAACAACGACGCCCCGGCGCTCGCCCGCCGTTTCCACGCGGACGTGCGAGCGCTGGTACCGGGCCTCGACCCACTGCCCGAGCCGGAGCCGATCGAGCCGGCGACGCTGTTCTGAGCGGTGCTGGTCAGAGGCCGAACATCGGCAGGCAGGCCGTCACGCCTTCCACCCGGGTGCCGGTTCGCGCCTGCCGGGTCCACGTGTCCCGCGTGAGCCGTAGCCGGTCGGAGACGAGGGCCTCGTCGCCTCGGGCGTCTACGGAGATGCCGTCGGGCTCGTAGCCGAGCCGGCGGGATACTCCTTGCGACGCGTGGTTGTCCTGGAACACCTCGGTGAGCGCGGCCCGCGCGCGGAGGTGGTCGAAGGCGAGCGTCAGCAGCCCGGCGCGGGCCTCGGTGCCGTAGCCCTTGCGCTGGTGGGCCAAGCCCAGCCACGCGGAGGTCGTGACCTCCCGGACGACCGTGAAGTCGCGCGCCCGGAGCGTGACGACGCCGAGCGGGTCACCGTCGCGAAAGACGCCCAGGCCTAGTTGCCAGGCTTCGACGGTCCAGTTTGCGAGCCTGCTCCAGTGGCCCTGGAGCACTAACCGTGCGCGTTCGTCGGGGCCGCCGTCGGTCCAGGGCGTCAGGAACGGACGTTCATCTGGGGCGTGCACCCCGATGGCGGCGAGGTGGGCGAGGTCCGCCAGTTCGTCGTCGCGAGGGAGCCGAAGCTCGAGCCGCGGCGTGAGGATGGCGAGGCCGTACTGAGGCCACAGATCGGAGAGCACGGGGGTTGATCCTGCTCAATGGGCCTTTCGTCCGCTACTGGTTTGTCCGGCGTGAGTGATGTGCGGCACACCGCGACGCAGTACCGCGATGCAGTTCTTGCCGCCCGGCTGACTTGGACGTCGACGAAGCCTTCATCGCCTGCACCGCCCAAGCGCTGACCGCCGCGGGCGACGACGGGTGCATACCGAGTTGCCCACCCGACGAAGACCTGCAGCTGACGTTCTATCGCGGGCCGAGCGCTCACTTCTCGGTCGCAACGGCCGACGCGGACACCAGCGTCGCAGCGGCAAGACTTCCCCAGAGAACAACCGAACCCTGAGACGCAAGACTCGTGATAACAGCCGGAGACACAGCCAGACCAAAGCCCGTGGACAGCTGAAACCGCGCCAGAGCGCGACCCAAGACCGGAGCCGGAGCAAGAGCAGCGACGAGCGCCGTGGCACTGCCCGCGTAGACGATCTCGCCAAGAGTGCACACCACAGACACCGCCGCCACCGCCGCGGCACCCCAGCCTCCCCACGACGTGGCCGCCAGGAAACCCAGATACGACGCCGCGATCACCACCCCGGCCAGCGACAGCACCGTCCGCCGGGCAAAGCGGGACAGCAAGACCGTGACTGGCACCTGCAGGGTGACCACCAGCACCGTGTTCGCCACGAAGATCGCCGCCGCCCACACCGGGGACGCGTGCAGCTCGGTCAGCAGGACCAGCGGCAGTGCGATTTCAGGGACGTTGAGGCAGAACACGTAGATCACGTTGGCCGCCAGCAGCGCGCGCATCCGGGGTGCGGGGCCGTCGTCCTCGGGCCGGGTCGTGCTCGGGTGGGCTTGGAGGTGGACCGACCACGCCAACGTCGCCGCGGCCAGGTACGCCAGCCCGGTGCAGGCCGCCAGCACCTGCAACGCCGTGGTGCCGCCCGCCAGGCACGCCGTCGCGATCAGCGCGCCCACACCCAGGCCGGCGTTGCGCAACGCTCGCCCGCCCGCGAGGGCCGCGTCGCGTTCGCGGCCGTGGGCGACCGTGGCCACCAGGGCCGCGTGGGCGGCCGGCCACGCCTGGTTGCCGATGCCCAGGAAGAGCGCCGCCGTCGTGAACAGCCAGACGTGCCCCGGTGGCGCGGCCAGCAGCAGCGCCACACCCAGCACCCGCACCAGCATCGACGCCGCCACGACCGTGCTGCGCGCGCCCCGGTCCAGCCACCGGCCGACCGCCGGCATGCACACCAGGCCCGTGACGACGCCGGCCGTCATGGCGATGCCCGTCACCGACGGGGACAGCCTCAGCACCGTCACCCCGTAGAGCAGCAGGAACGGCCGCAGCATGCCGGTGCCGAGCGCGTCCACGACCAGCGCGACGGCATAGCGGGGCCCGCCGGAGGCACGGACCAGGGCACGAGGCCGGATCTTGGTGAGGGTTGCCATGGCGTCCACGGTGCGGCCGGCCGCCGCCCTGGCCTCGTCGATTGACGGACACCGTCAACCGGCGCGGTCATCGGCCGTCCGACCAGCGAGAATGACGGGGTGACGTTGAGGATCGACATCGGCGGCCTGCCGCCGGGGCGGCTGCGGTTCGCCGCCTCGCCGCTGGCCGAGCTGACCGCGATGCTGCACGTGCTGGCCGAACCCGGGCACCACCCGCAGCTCGCCGGCTGGGCCGGGGACGTCTGGGCCGGGCTGCGGCCGGAGCTGGCCGAGCGGCTCAAGGAGGCGGAGTTCCTCTGGCGTTCCTCGCGAGCCGACTTCCTGGTGCCCGCGCGTCCCCGGCCGACCCTCGTCGAAGAGCTGGACGACGTCGACCGGATCGACGACGAAACCTACGTGACCGCCGCGCTCATCACCACGTGCGGCAGCAACCGGGTCCACTTCGCCGGGCCGTCACCGCTCGCCGACGCGACGGTGCGCGAGCGAGCCCTGGACCTCGCCCAAGCCCGCGGCGCGCTCCAGGAGGCCTTCGCAGAACGGCTGCTCGCGGACCCGGCCGCCGTGCGGGCGCGGGTGCGCGACACCCTCGAACAGTGCGCCGAGGCCTTCTTCGACGCGGCTTGGACGGGCATCGCCGGGCAGCTCGCCACCGACCTGCGGCTCAAGAACGACCTGCTGAAGCGCCAGGGCATCGGGGCGGCCCTCGCGTCGGTCTCCGGCGCCGTGACCCTGGCGCCCGACGGCACCAGCATCGTCGTCGACAAGCTGCAGGACAACGCGACGGCCGGCCGCGGCGTCACCTTCGTGCCCAGCGTCTTCGGCCGCCCGCACCTGGTGGCGGTCCACGCGCGCGGGTGGCAGCCGGTGCTGCAGTACCCCGTCGCCGAGGCGAGCCCGCCGAAGCCGGTTTCGCTGGAGACGGTCACGCTGCGGCTGGAGGCGCTCGCGCACCCGGTCCGGCTGCGGCTGCTGCGCACCCTGGCCCGCGGCCCGCACACCACCAGCGAACTGGCCCACGCCTGGGAACTCTCGCCGCCGGAGGTCTCCCGCCACCTGGCCGTCCTGCGCCGCGCGGGCCTGCTCACGACCCGCCGGCACGGCCGGTTCGTCCGCTACACCCTCAACGTGCCCGACGTGACGGCGCTGGGGGCCGACCTGCTGGCGGCCGTCCTGCGCTGAGACCCGCCGTCAGTCCTCCGAAGGGGTGCGCCGGGCTGTGAGCTCCGTTCGCGAGCGGACCGCTCCGAGCCGGGCGCGGGCCGAGACGTGGTCGCGTTTGACGGCCAGTTTCTCGTGCGGGGCAAGGAAGTCGGCGGCTTCGTCGAGGCGGCCGAGCACGACGAGGGCCTGGGCGTACATGTCCGGCCACGGCCAGTGGCCGGGCTCGTCGGTGCCGGCACCCGGCGCCGGCCGGGTCAGCGGGTACAGCGCGCGCAGCACGCCGGCGGAGTCGGCGCGGGCCTCGGCGAGGTGGGCCCGTGCCAGCAGGCCCGGCACGCGCATCATCGCGTAGTCGCCCGCGCCGGTGGTGGTCCGCAGGAGCACTTCGGTGCACCCGTCGAAGGTCGCGGGCTGAGCCCGGCGCGCGGCCGTCAGACCGTCGCGGCGTCGAGGGCGAGCAGGCTCTCCGCGGTCTCGGCGATGGTGTCTCCGATCGGCCGCGGTGACCAGCCCAGCACCCGCTGGGCCTTCTCCGACGTGGCGTCGTAGTCGCGGCCCAGCTGAGGGCCGAGGATGCGCATTCGGGGGTTGATGCGCGCGAGGGCTCGCGCCGTCCACACCGGCAGTTCGCGCGTGGGTACCTTCGACGCCCGGTCGCCGAGGCGGTCGCGCAGGATCGCCGCGATCTCGCGCACCCACAGGCTGTGGCCGGAGATCGCGAGGAACCGCTCGCCCGCCGCGGCGGGGTCGGTCATCGCCCGCAGGTGCAGGTCCGCGACGTCGCGGACGTCCACGTACCCCATGCCGAACTTCGGCAGCGCGGGCATCTGCCCGGCCAGCATCCGCCGGATCAGGCCCAGCGACGGCGAGTAGTCGGAGCCGAGCACCGGCCCGAACACGCCGACGGGGTTGACGACGGCCAGCTCGATCCCGCCGTGCTCGGCGACGAACTGCCACGCCGCTTTCTCGGCCAAGGTCTTGGACTTCTGGTACGGCGGGATCCCGGCGTCCACATCGGACCAGTCGGCTTCGGTGAACACCCGCGACTTCTCGGGGTGCCCCATGCCGATCGCCCCGAACGCCGAGGTCAGCACGACCCGCTTCACCCCGGCCTCGCGCGCGGCCCGCAGCACGCGCAGGACGCCGTCGCGGGCGGGCACGACCATCTCGTCGTCGTTCTTCGGCACGCTGGTCAGCGTCGGGGAGGCGACGTGCAGCACGTAGTCGCAGCCTGCCACCGCCTCGCGCCAGCCGGCGTCCTGCTGCAGGTCCGCCCGCAGGACGGTGAGCTTCGCGTCCTCGGGCGCCCCGCCGGCGCTCAGCATCGCCCGCACCTCGGGCTCCTTCTTCAGGTCGCGCACCGTGGTGCGGACCGTGTGCCCTTCGGCCAGCAGTGCGAGCACGCACCAGCTGCCGATGTAGCCCGAGCCGCCGGTGACCAGTACTTCAGCCATGGTTGAACCTCACAAGGATGGGAGTGGGAGTTGGCGTCGCGCGCGCCGCTCGTCTAAGCTTCCGGAGAGCTCTCCACATACGTTAGTGGAGACTTCTCCGGATAGCAAGGACGGCACATGGTTCGCTCGGACGCGCGGGAAAACCGGGCTCGCATCCTGGAGGTCGCGCGCGAAGCTTTCGCCGAGGGCAGCGACGTCTCGATGAACCGGATCGCGCAGCTCGCCGGCGTCGGGCCCGGCACGCTGTACCGCAACTTCCCGACCCGTGAGGCCCTCGTGCTGGCCATCTACCAGAACGAAGTCGACCGGCTCATCGCGTCCGTCCCGGACCTGCTCGCCGAGCTGGCCCCGCTGGAGGCGCTGCGGCAGTGGACGGTCGACCTGGTGGTCGCCATGCGGAAGAAGCACGGCCTCGGCGACGCGCTCAGCCCCGGCGCGCACCAGGCGATCAGCGAGCAGACCTACGGCCCGGTCATCGCCGCCATCACGCGGCTGCTCGACGCCGGCAAGGGCGACGGCACCATCCGCGCCGACGCCGACCCCCGCGACTTCCTGCAGCTCACCGGCGCGCTCTGGCGGGCCGCGTCGGGGCCGGAGGACCGGTCGCCGTCGATGCTGGCCCTCATCCTCGACGGCCTCAGCGTGCGCCGGTGAGTCCGCTCACTCGAAGAACTTGAGGCTCCAGCCGGTGTCGGTGTTCGCGCCGGGGACGTTGGCGCGGCGGTACGTCGTCGAACCCCACCAGCAGAACGTCCCCGTGTACCAGTAGCGGTTGGCCCACGAGTACGGCGTGCCCTTGGGGACGGCGTGGAACATCAGCGGGAACTTCGGCCCGGCCGGCGGGCTGGTCGCGATGTCGCCGTTCAGCAGGACGAAGCTGTGGCTGCCCGGCCCGTCGACGTACAGCGTCGGGTCCCAGCCGGCCATCATCGTCTCGCGATGCGAGCCGAACAGGCAGCCGTTCGACTTGTACCAGTCCCAGACGTACGTCGGGTCGCCGCCGGCGCGCAGCCGGACCTCGGCGAGGCAGTACTGGTCGCTCCAGCTGCCGTTGGCCGAGTAGACGATGTGCAGCTGCCCGCCGGGATCCTTGATCACCGAAGGGGCCTCGTTGATGAACGGGTTGCCCACCACGCGTTCCCAGCTCTCCCGCGGCTGGGAGATGACGTACCGTGCGCCGGTCGGCGTCGTCGGGGAGCTCATCCGCGCGATGTAGAGGTTCTGCTCGACGTTGGTGTCGCCGGCCCAGCCCGACCAGACGAACCACCGCTGCCCGCCGAAGGTGAACAGCGTGCCGTCGATGGCCCACTTGCCGTCGGGCAGCGCGAGCTGGGTCTCGGCCGTGTAGCCGCTGTCGGCGACGGCGGAGCTGATCACGTACATCCGGTGCGCCGCACCGGTTCCGGCCGAGAAGTAGACGTAGAACCGGCCGCCGTCGGTGACGATCTCCGGCGCCCACACCTCGCCGCGGCCGCGGCTGTCCGACCAGATCCGCCGGGCGGGCGCACCGGCCAGGCCGTCGGGTGACGTGGCCTGCCGCACCACGATCCCACCCCCGGACGACTGCACGGCGACGTAGGTGGAGCCGACCCGCAGCACGCTGGGATCGGCCGCGCGCAACGCGGTCTGCCCCGCTTCGGCGGCCGGTGCGACGAGTGCGGTCAGGAGCGCGAAAACGACGGTGAGACAAAGGAACCGGGAGACCTTCATGGCCACATCCCTCGGTCGATCCGGGGCGGGGAACCGACAGGATCACCCGTGATCGGGTCGGTCCGGTAGCGCCGCGGGATCTTGCTCGATCAAGCTCGGGTGAAATTGGTCTGAACCGGTGAGGTCCCGGTCAGCGGGTCCGGTGGTTCGGCGGCGTGCGATCATCCCTGCGGCCGAGCACCCCTGGAGGACATCGATGACCACACCGGCTCGCGACGCGCTCGTGGCGGTGGCCACCCTGCTGGCGCCCGACGCCCCGCGGGTGCCCGCCCGTGCGGCGGCCGCCCACGACGACCCCGGCGCCTACCTGGTGGAGCACGCCGACCGGCTCGACGACCGCGGCATCGACGAGCCCTTCCCGGGGCTGCCGTGGATCGCGCTCGTGGACGCGCTCGCCGACCACGGCCTGCTGGCCGAGGTCGACTGGAAGGAAGCGCCCGACGAGATCGCGGGTCGGCTGCGGGCGTTGCGCTCCGCGCCGGGCGCGGACGAGCTGTGGGCGTCACTGGGGGAGAGCGACCTGCCGACGTACGAGTTCCTCGAGCAGGCGGGGGAGCGGCTGCGCGGCACCGGCACCGCGCTCGCCGTCCTCGACATCGAGTCCGACTGCTACCCGCTCGTGCTCCTGCCGGCCGCCCGGTCCGGCGACCTCGTGGCGCTCGCCGAGGCGGCCGGGTTCACGGCCGCGGTGCTCGGTCGCCCGTGATCTATTGAAACGTAGAAATCAGCGCGTTGACTTGTCCGGCGAGCACGTAGTAGCGTCGCCGCACGAGGTGTTGAAACGTTTCGATCCGGAGGGCACGCATGAAGGTCGCCGTGCTCGTCACCTGCATCAACGACTCGCTCTTCCCGGACACGGGCAAGGCGGTGTTCCGGTTGCTGCGCCGCCTCGGCGTCGACGCGGACTTCCCCGAGGCGCAGACCTGCTGCGGCCAGCCGATGGTCAACACCGGCTACCTCGACGAAGCCGTGCCCATGGTCCGCGCCTTCGCGCGGGCGTTCGCCGGCTACGACTACATCGTCACGCCGTCCGGTTCCTGCGCGGGCTCGGCGCGTCACCAGCACGGCCTGGTCGCGCGCCGAGCCGGTGATCCCCGGCTGGCCGAGAGCGGGCCGAAGGTCTACGAGCTGAGCGAGTTCCTCGTTGACGTCCTCGGCGTGACCGACGTGGACGCGTACTTCCCGCACCGCGTCACCTACCACCCGACCTGCCATTCGCTGCGCATGCTCGGCGTCGGCGACAAGCCGCTGCGGCTGCTGCGAAAGGTGCGCGGACTGGACCTGGTCGAGCTGCCCCGGGCCGACGAATGCTGCGGCTTCGGCGGCACCTTCGCGCTCAAGAACGCCGAGACGTCCACCGCGATGGGCTCGGACAAGGCGCGGCACGTCCAGGACACCGGCGCCGAGGTGCTCGTCGCCGGCGACAACTCCTGCCTGCTGCACATCGGCGGCCTGCTGTCGCGGCAGCGCTCCGGCGTCCGCGTGCTGCACCTGGCCGACGTGCTGGCTTCGACCGAGGGGGACGCGTGAGCGCCACGTTCGTCGGCATGCCCGCGTTCCCATCGGCGGCCCGGGAAGCGCTTGCCGACACCCAGCTGCGTCGCAACCTCGCCCACGCCACCGGCACGATCCGCGCCAAGCGCGCGGCCGTCGTCGGCGAGGTGGCCGAGTGGGAGGAGCTGCGCCTGGCGGGCGCGGCGATCAAGGACAACACCCTGCGCCGCCTCGACGAGCACCTGCTGACGCTCGAAGCCGCCCTGCGGGCCGGGGGAGCGACCGTCCACTGGGCCCGCGACGCCCGGGAGGCCTGCGACATCGTCGCCCGCATCGCGCGCGACCACGGCGTCGACGAGGTCGTCAAGGTCAAGTCCATGGCGACGCAGGAGATCGGGCTCAACGAGGCCCTCGCCGAACACGGCGTCACCGCGTGGGAAACCGACCTCGCCGAGCTCATCGTGCAGCTCGGCGACGACCTGCCCAGCCACATCCTCGTGCCGGCGATCCACCGCAACCGCGCGGAGATCCGGGAGATCTTCCGCCGTGAGATGGCCGCGGCGGGCCGTCCGGCGCCCGACGGGCTCACCGATGACCCGGCCGAGCTCGCCGGCGCGGCCCGGCTGCACCTTCGGGAGAAGTTCCTGCGGGCGAAGATGGCCGTCTCGGGCGCGAACTTCGCCGTCGCCGAGAGCGGCACGCTCGTGGTCGTCGAGTCCGAGGGCAACGGCCGCATGTGCCTGACGCTGCCCGAGGTGCTCGTTTCGGTGGTGGGCATCGAAAAGGTCGTGCCCACGTGGTCCGACCTGGACGTGTTCCTCCAGCTCCTGCCGCGTTCCAGCACGGGGGAGCGGATGAACCCGTACACCTCGACGTGGTCGGGTGTCACGCCCGGCGACGGGCCGCGGGAGACGCACGTCGTGCTGCTCGACAACGGCCGCACGCGCGCGCTCGCCGACGAGGTCGGCCGGCAGGCGCTGCGCTGCATCCGCTGCTCGGCGTGCCTCAACGTCTGCCCGGTGTACGAGCGGACCGGCGGGCACGCCTACGGCTCGGTCTACCCCGGGCCGATCGGCGCGATCCTCAACCCGCTGCTCAAGGGCGTCGGCGTCGATGAGCAGACCGACTCCCTGCCGTACGCCTCCAGCCTCTGCGGCGCCTGCTTCGAGGCCTGCCCGGTGCGCATCGACATCCCCGAGGTCCTGGTGCACCTGCGGTCCCAGGTGGTCGACGCGCATCGCGGCGGAGCACCGAAACCCGAGGCGGTGGCGATGAAATCGGCGTCGTGGGTGCTGTCCGACGCGCGAAGGCTGGGGCTGGCCGAACGCGGCCTCGGCCTCGCGCACCGCTTCGGCCGCCGCGTGCTGCCGGGCGGCCGTCGCGGACTGTCCCGCCTGCCGTGGCCCGGTTCGCTGTGGACGACCGCGCGCGACCTCCCGGCCCCGCCGCGGGAGGCGTTCCGCGCCTGGTGGCGGCGGCGATGACGGCACGCGAGGACATCCTGGCGGCGGTCCGCGGCGCCCTGCGGGACGCGGACCGGACGGAAGCGGCGGTCCCGCGCGGATACCGGTCCGGCGCCGCCGCGGACGTCGACCTCTTCGCCGAGCGCGTGGTCGACTACCGGGCGGCACTGACCCGCTGCACGGTCGCCGAGGTGCCGGACGCCATCCGCTCGGCCTTGGGATCGGCGCGCGAAGTGCTGGTGCCGGACGGCTTTCCGTTCGACATCGGCGTGGCCGCGTCGCAGGCCGGGCTGACCGAGGCCGACGCGGTCGTCACCACGGCCGCGCTGGGCATCGCGACGACCGGGACCATCGTGCTCGACCACGGCCCCGGCCAGGGCCGGCGGGCGCTGAGCCTGGTGCCGGACGTGCACGTCTGCGTGCTGCCGGAAGACCGGATCGTGGCCGGGGTGCCGGAAGCGGTGGCCGCGCTGGACCCGGCGCGGCCGCAGACGTGGATCAGCGGTCCGAGCGCGACCAGCGACATCGAGCTGACCCGGGTGGAGGGCGTGCACGGGCCGCGGACGCTGCACGTCATCGTGGTCGCGGGCAACCTCGCCGCCGGCTGAACCGTCCACCGTTCATGATCTTCACGAAGCGGCGTCTCGTCCTGGCCCTGCTGGTCGCCATCGGTGCCACGGCGGTGGCCCCGCCGGTGGACGCGGCCGGCGACCAGGTGGTGACCCGGGTGAGCGCGGCGGACCGCGCCGCCGCGCTGGCCCACTGGACGCCGGAGCGGATGCGGCAGTGGGTGGGCGCCGACTGGCTGCCCCCGGCCGAGAAGATCGGCCGGGAATGGCCGGGGGCGGTGCCGGCGGGCGTCGGGCGGCTGTTCTTCACCGCCGTACCCGGCGTCGACGAGTCCTGCACCGCGACCGTGGTTCCCAGCGCCACCCAGGACGTCGCGCTGACCGCCGGGCACTGCGTCAACGGCGGCCTGGACCGGTTCGACAACCCGATCAAGATCGTCAACGTCGTGTTCGTCCCGGGCTACGACCACGGGAAGGCGCCGCACGGGGTGTTCCCGGTCCGGGCCTTCGCCTGGTCGAGCACCTATTCGGGCCCGACGAGCGGGACCGACGACGACGCCGTGCTCGCCCTGGACCCGGTCGACGGGCACCACGCCGCCGACGTCGCGGGCACCCAGGACGTCTCGTTCGAGCGGCCACCGTCCCCTGTGGACACCACCATGCTCGGCTACCCGGTCTCGAAGGCGGCCGGCGGCGAGGCGTTGTTCTCCTGCGCCCGGCCCGCCACGCTCGAGTCCAACTCGGTCACGACGACGTGGAACACCGGCTGCGACCTCGCCGGCGGCTCCAGCGGCGGCCCGTGGCTGCGGGACTTCGACCCCGCGACAGGCAAGGGGACGATCTTCAGCGTCACGAGCCGGGGAACGATGACCGAGGACGGCGTGACCACGGACCTCAGCGGCGCCGCGTTCACCGACCCCGTGCGGGCGCTGTACGAGCGCGCGGGGGAGCTCTGAGCTAGGCGGTCGTGAGGTCTTCCGGCGGGACCCACAGCGGAGCGGTGTCCGCGTGCTCGGGGTGGAGCCAGCCGCGCTGCCCGGCGGTCTCCCGCGCGATCCGCAGGTAGGCCCGGACGGTCTCCGGCGGCTCGCCGTCCCGCCAGGCCAGCGACCACGGGTAGACCGGCTGCAGCTCGCGGGGCCGGTGGACCGGGAGGCCGCGGTCGGCGTAGCGGCGGGCGTAGCTGTCGAACTCGAGCAGGTAAGCGCTGTCCCGCGCGCGGCTGACGGCGGCGTGGCAGTTGTCGAACGTGCCGGGGTTGCCCAGCCAGCGCAGGGCGACGCCGGTGTGCTGCTCCCAGGAGCTCAGGTACCGGCCGTGCACGTTGTACAGCGCCGTGCCCGGGCCGTCCGCGAAGACCTCGAGGGGCCGCTCGTGCAGCGACGCGGCCGGCCGGCTCGGGTCGCCGGGCCTGCCGACCAGCCAGAACGGCTCGAGCCGCAGCAGGGCGTGCCGCCAGCCGGCCGGGTATTCGGTCTTGAGGCCGGTGGTGACGCGGATGATCGCGACGTCGAGGTGGTCCTCGAGCAGCGCGGTGAGCTGGCGGGCGCTGTCCATCTGGCTCTGCACGAGCCGGACCCCGGGGTGGGCGGCGAGGAAGGCGTCGGCGACGACCCGGCTGGTGTCCAGCTCGAAGATGTGGGCGACCCGCAGGTGGTCCGGCGCGGGTTCGCGCAGCATCTGGTCGGCGGTGGCCAGCAGCTGCCGGGCGAGCTGCAGGAACCGCTCGCCGCGCGGGGTCAGCGCGACGTGGCGGCTGTCGCGCACCAGCAGGGGCGCGCCGACGTCGGCTTCGAGCCGGCGGATCTGCTTGGACAGCGTCGGCTGGCTGATGAACAGCCTGGTGGCGGCCCGTCCGAAGTGCAGCTCGTCGGCGACGGTGACGAAGTACCGCACCAGCCTGAGGTCGAGGTCCATGCGGGCCTTCCGGCGCGAAGGGAGTGAGGCAGTGCGTCAACGATGCCACCACGGCTATCGATGCGGACCCGACAGGTCTTGGACGCGGGGGCCGCGGGTCGTGTTGGCTTGGGGGAAAGCCCCCGCGAACTGGAGGATCCGATGGCCGAGCCGGGCCGCACCCCTGTCGTGTTCATCCACGGACTGTGGCTGCACGCCACCTCGTGGACGCCCTGGATCGAGCACTTCCGGGCGGCCGGGTACGAGCCGGTCGCCCCGGGCTGGCCGCAGGAGCCCGAAACCGTCGAACAGGCCAGGGAGAACCCCGACGCCGTCGCGGACATCGGGATCGACGACGCCACCGGCCACTACGCCTCGATCATCGCCGGCCTCGGCCGGCCGCCGGTGATCATCGGCCACTCGTTCGGTGGCCTGATCACCGAGAAGCTGCTGGGCCAGGGCATCGGCCTGGCCGGCGTCGCCATCGACCCCGCCCAGATCAAGGGCGTCCTGCCCCTGCCGCTGGCGCAGCTGCGCGCCGGGCTGCCGGCGCTGGGCAACCCCGCCAACCTGCACCGGGCCGTTTCGCTGACCGAGAAGGAGTTCCGGTTCGGCTTCGGCAACGCGCTGTCGGACGAGGAGTCCTCGGAGCTCTTCCGGCGCTGGACGATCCCGTCGCCGGCCCGGCCGCTGTTCCAGGCCGCGGCCGCCAACTTCGTGATGCACTCCGAGGCGAAGGTCGACACCCACCGCGAGGACCGCGGCCCGCTCCTGCTGATCTCCGGCACCGCGGACCACACCGTCCCGGACGTCGTCACGCGTTCCACGCTCAAGCAGTACCGGGATTCCACCGCCGTCACCGAGCTTAAGCAGTTCGAGGGCCGCGGCCACTCGCTCACCATCGACAACGGCTGGCGCGAGGTCGCCGACGCCGTGCTCGGCTGGCTGCGCGAGCACGGGATCTAGGCGGGTGGATCTCGGACTGGACGGCGCGGTCGCCGTCGTCACCGGTGCGAGCCGGGGGATCGGCCTGGCCGTCGCCGAAACCCTGGCCGCCGAGGGAGCCCACGTCGTCGCCGGCGCCCGCGACCCGGGGCCGGACCTGGAGGCCCTCGCCCGGGCCGGGAAGGCGCACACCCTGGCCGTCGACCTCGGCACCGCCGAGGGGCCGGGCCGGCTCGCGGAGCTGGCGCTGACCGAGTTCGGCCGGATCGACGTCCTGGTCAACAACGTCGGCGCGGTCACGCCGAGGCCGAACGGCTTCCTGCTGGTCACCGACGACGAATGGACCCGGTCGCTGACGTTGAACCTCCTCAGCGCGATCCGGGCCACGCGGGCGGTGCTACCGGCGATGGTGACGGCCGGTCGCGGCAGCGTCGTCACGATCGCCTCGATCAACGCGAGCCTGCCCGACCCCGGCGTCATCGACTACAGCGCGGCGAAGGCGGCGCTGGTCAACTTCACGAAGTCGGTGTCGAAGGAGTTCGGCCCGCACGGCATCCGCGCCAACGCGATCAACCCGGGCCCGGTGGCGACGCGACTGTGGCTCGGCAGCGGCGGCGTCGCCGAAACGATCGCGGCGAGCACGGGCGCGAACCCCGAGGCGGTCGCGGAGGAAGCGGCTTCGCACGCGGTCACCGGGCGATTCACGCAACCGTCGGAGGTCGCGAACCTGGCGGCGTTCCTGGCGAGCGACCGGGTGGCGGGAAACATCACGGGTGCGACGTTCGCGATCGACGGCGGGTATTCCACGGAGACGCACTAGGGTCGGACGCTGTGCGATCGGCGCCACGACGGGAGTTGGAGCGAATCCGCGCGGGCGGTGGTCCGGGCGCGGAGGAGGCCGCCGTGGCGCTGACCGCGGGGAGTTCCGCGGACCGGCTGCGGGCGGCGGTGCTGGCCCTGGCCACGGGGCGCGGCGCGGAGAGCAGCACGTGCCCGTCGGACGCGGCGAGAGCGGTGGCCGAGGAGTGGCGTCCGCTGCTGCCGGAGGCACGGGAGGTGGCTCGCGAGCTGGCCCGCGCGGGCCGGGTGCAGCTGACCCAGCGCGGCCGGCCACTCGACCCGGACGGCGAGTGGCGGGGACCGATCAGGATCCGGCTGCCTCGCCCCGCGGACGGCTAGCGGCGGATCAGCCGTCAGGCTCGCCGAACCAGCGGGCCAGCTGACCGTTCAGCCCCTCCTGGTCCTCGCCGATCCAGGCGACGTAGCCGTCAGGGCGGACCAACACCGCCGGGACGTCCACAGCCGCCGTCGGGTCCGCGATGAGGTCCACCCGGTCCGACCAGCCCTCGACCGCCAGCCTCTCCGTGCGGTCCAGCACCAGTCCGCGGCCCTCGCGCAGCTGGTCGTAGAGCCGGCCCTGTTTCAGGTCGAGGTCGCGCAGGCGGCGGCCGAGCAGGTCGGGCCCCGGGCCGAAGTCGTAACGGATGCCCAGCGCGGTGATCTTCTCGATCAGGTGCCGGTTCACCTCGTCAAAGTCCATCAGCTCGGTCAGGAGCCTGCGCACAGCCCGCGGGCCCGGCCCGGTCGCGCTCAGCTCCACCTGCGCCCGCGTGTTGTTCAGGACGTCTTCGGCGACCGGATGACGTTCGCCGTGGTACGTGTCCAGCAAGTCCTCCGGCGCCCGGCCGCTGATGTGCGCGGCCAGCTTCCAGCCCAGGTTGACCGCGTCCTGGACACCCAGGTTCAACCCCTGGCCGCCGGCGGGCGGGTGGATGTGGGCCGCGTCGCCGGCCAGCAGGACCCGCCCGGTCCGGTACCGCTCGACCAGCCGGGTGGCGTCGCCGAAGCGGGACAGCCAGCGCGGGGAGTGCACGCCGAAATCTGTTCCGGCGGTGGCGCGCAGCTGCTGCTTGAAGTCCTCGAGGGTGGGCGGCTCCTTGCTGACTCCCTCGGCGCGGACGACCACGCGGTAGACCCTTTCGCCGAAAGGCCGGAGGCTGAACATCTTGTCGGTCTCGTGGACTTCGGCCGTCTTGGCCGCGATCTCCGCCGGCGACGCCCCCACTTCCAGCTCGCCCAT
Source organism: Amycolatopsis sp. NPDC114505 (assembly GCF_055633615.1). Lineage (NCBI taxonomy): Bacteria > Bacillati > Actinomycetota > Actinomycetes > Pseudonocardiales > Pseudonocardiaceae > Amycolatopsis > Amycolatopsis sp. NPDC114505. Next base: position 1,889,493 of record NZ_JBVKDV010000002.1, read on the forward strand.
CAGCGTGTCGGTCCGCGAAGGCTCACCGGGGAAGCCGACGCCGAGGAGCTTGCGCACCGCACTGCGCGCGCCGTCGCAGCCGACTAGGTAACGCGCGCGCAGCCGCTCGCCGTCGGCCAGCTCGACGGTCACCCCCTCGGCGTCCTGCTCGAACCCGGTCACCGCGCTGCCGCGCCGGATCTGCGCGCCCAGGTCGAGCGCGTGCTCACCGAGCAGACGGTCGACGACCGGCTGCGGGATGCCCAGCTGGTAGGCGGAATCCAGGCCCTCGGGCGCGGGTTTCGGGATGGCCGCGAAGACACCGCCGACCGGACGCTGTCTTCCGTGCTCGAGCAGGCGATCCAGCAGTCCGCGCATCGCCATCAGCTCGAGGCTGCGCACGTGCAGGCTCACCACGCGGACGAACGACGAAACCGGCACGGGCTCCTTCTCCACGACGAGGACCCGCACGTCGTGCAGCCGCAGTTCCGCGGCCAGCATGGCACCGGTCGGCCCGCCACCGGCAATGATCACATCGAGCATGAACCACCCATTCGCTCAGCGGCCGCCCAGTCTGCGGTACCCCGGGTCCACCGGCAAGCGATATATGGTGCACGAAAGAGTACCGGCCGGGAAGAACGGAAACCCCGCTATGCCAGCGATCCACCACGTGGCGGTCGTCGTCGACGACCTCGACCAGGCCGTCGGCTTCTACACCCGCGCGCTGGGCTTCCGGCTCTCCACCGGCCGGCCCGGCAACCTCCGCCCCGGTGCCTGGCTGGACGTCGGGGGCCAGCAGGTCCACCTCGTCGTCGGGGAGCCGGGTCCCGCGCGGGGGCAGCACTTCGCCGTGCTCGTCGACGACCTCGACGCGGAGGTCCGGCGGCTGCGGGGCGAGGGGTTCGACGTCAGCGATCCCGTCCCCGTCGGCGCCGCGCGCCAGTCCTTCCTCGCCGACCCCGCGGGGAACGCGATCGAGCTCCACGAGAAATAGCGGTCACGGCAGGTCGAGGTGCTCCCGCAGGGTCGTGCCCTCGTACTCCGTCCGGTAGACGCCGCGGTCCTGCAGCTCCGGCACCAGCCGGTCGACGACGTCGTCCAGCGCGGCCGGCACCAGGTGCGGGCTGAGGTTGAACCCGTCCACCGCCCGGGTGCGCACGTACCGCGCCCATTCGTCGGCGACCTGCCCCGGCGTCCCGACGAAGCCGTGCTGACGGGGTTGCACCTCGAGGACGAGCTGGTGGATCGACAGGTTCTTCGCCTCGGCCAGCTCCCGCCACCGGCGGATCCGGTCGGACTTGCCCGTCCGGTCCTCGATCGAGATCGTGCCGCGTGACGGGTCGAGCTCCCCGTCAGCCGGCTCGATTTCCGGCAGTGGGCCGTGCGGGTCGTACGCCGAGAGGTCCTCGCCCCAGTACTGCTCGAGGAACGCCAGCGCGCGCTGGGGCGTGATCTGCCGGCGCCGGATGTCCTCGGCCCGCTCGGCAGCGTCGGCCGGGGTGTCGCCCAGGACGACGGTCGCGCCGGGCAGGATCCGCACCGCGTCGGCGGGCCGGCCGTGGCGCGCGAGCCGGGCGCGCAGGTCCTCGGCGTAGGCGACGGCCTTGTCGTAGGCGGTGTTCGCGGAGAAGACGACGTCGGCGTACTTCGCCGCCAGCTCGCGGCCGCCGGGGGAGTCCCCGGCCTGGAACAGCACCGGCCGGCCCTGGGGACTCGGCGGCACCGTCGGCGTCGCGCGCAGGTTCACCAGGTCGGTGTGCCGCGCGACCGGCCCGCGGTCGGACCACAGCGCCAGCGCGGCCTCGACGAACTGCTCGGCGCGCTCGTAGCGGCGTTCGTGCGCCAGCCAGCCGCCGCGCCGGAAGTTGGCGCCCGTCCAGGCGTTGTCGGTGGTGACGATGTTCCAGCCCGCCCGGCCGCCGGAGAGGTGGTCCAAAGAGGACAGCCGGCGGGCGAGGTCGGCGGGGAAGTTGTACGTCGTGTTCTGCGTGGCGACCAGCCCGATCCGGGTCGTCGCGCCGGCCAGCGCGCTCAGCTGGGTGATCGCGTCCGGGCGGCCGGCGACGTCGAGGGCGTGCACGCGGCCGCGGTTCTCCCGCACCCGCAGCCCTTCGCCGAGGAAGAAGGCGTCGAACAGGCCGCGTTCGAGCGTCCGCGCGACGGAGACGTAGGTCTCGATCTCGGTGTGCGCCGCGTTCGACGGGTCGTCCCACAGGTAGTGCGGGCCGACGCCGGTGTAGAACACGCCCAGGTGCAGCCGCGCGCTCATGCGGCACCGCCGGTCGCGAACAGGCTCACCGGACGGGCGAGGCCGAGCGAAGTGCGCAAGGTGGCGCCCGGTTCCGGTGAGCAGAGCAGTCCTTCGGTGCGCAGCGCGGGCAGCACCTCGCCGGTCAGCACCGGCAGGTCGGCGGCGAGGTCCGCGGGGTGCAGCCGGACGCCGTCGACGCTGGTGGCCAGCCAGCCGAGCAGCTCGGTGAGTCCGGGTGCGGATCCGGTGTAGCGCAGGCGATCCCCGGGTGGCCGGCGCTCGGCGGCGCCGAGAACGACCTCGACCTCCGCGAAGACGAGCGGAGCGCCGGTCTCGCGGGCCTGCCGGGCGCGGGTGCGGACGTCGTCGAGGCCGGTGCCGCCGACGAGGACGATGTCCGGGCGGGCGGCTTCGGCCAGCGAGCCGTCGGCCAGCACGACGGGCCTGCCCTGCGGCGGCCGGGGCGTGATCAGCGGGCCCTTGACCGAGAACCGCGTGCCGGTGAAGTCGACGTGGTGCACCTTGTCCGGGTCGAGGTACCGCCCGGTGGCGACGTCCTTGATGACGGCGTCGTCGTCCCAGGAGTCCCACAGCCGCCGCACGACCTCGACGACTTCGGCGACTTCGTGGTGCAGTGCGTCCGGGTCGAGCCGCGACCCGCCGACGGTGGCCAGCGCTTCGGCCGAGCTGTCGGCGCCGACGACCCAGGCGGCGCGCCCGTGCGAAGCGTGGTCGAGGCTCGCCAGCTGGGCGGCCAGGTGGAACGGCTCGGCGGTGGTGACGTTCGCGGCCGGCGCGAGCCCGATCCGGTCGGTCAGCGTCGAGACGTAGGCGGCGCGGGTGGTCGCCTCGGCCCGCCGGCCACCGGCGGGCGAGTCGTCGAAGGTGACGAACGTGAAGCCACCGCGTTCGGCGGCGGTGACGACGTCGGCGACCGGGTCGGCGCCGTCGATCTCCACCGCGACGTGCAGGCTGCGAGAAGTCATGGCTCCACAGCTATCCGGTGCCCGGGCCGCGGCGCACCTGCTTTCAGGATGTGGACGCACTGGGCCGGCGGGCCCGCGGGGCCGACAATGTCCGGACGGCGGAAGGGGTGCACGATGAAGCGGATGATCGACGCGCTGACCCGGGCGTTCACCGGCTTCGGGTGGGTGCTGGTGCCGCCGGTCCCGCCGTTCGAGCCCGGCGTGGCCGTGCCGGTCCCGCGGCCGGCGGACGTGCCGAGAGTGCCGTTGTCGCGCCGGGAACGGGAAGCGTTCTGGCGAATCGTCGGCTGAGTCTACAAAGGACGGTCGGGTCGGCGTGACCGGCGCCGAACCTTCGAAGCGGTGAACGATCCCGTCGAGCGCGGCGTCGCGGGCCTCCGCCCGGCGGGTGGAACGGCTTGACGTGGTGCGCCGGGATTCCCGGGAACCGATGGCCGGGTCCAGCCGACCTTCTACTGGAGCGGTGCGCCGCTCGAGGAGAAGGGAGCTCGATGTCGATCGACCAGAGCGACGAGCGCACGGCCGAGCCGGCGACACCACCGCGGGTCACCTGGGCGGCGATCCGGCCGCTGGTGCTGCGCCTGCACTTCTACGCCGGGGTGTTCATCGGGCCGTTCCTGCTGGTCGCCGCCGTGACGGGGCTGGCCTACGTCTGGACGCCGCAGCTGGAGCAGGCCGTCTACGACCACGAACTGCACGTCCCGGCCGCGCCCGGCGTCGTCCCGCTGGAGCGGCAGGCCGCCGTCGCGCGGGCCGCCGTGCCCGACGGGACCGTGACCGGCATCCGGCCCGGGCCCACGCCTACCGACGCGACGCAAGTGATCTTCAACCGTCCCGGGCTCGAGGCCAGCTACCACTGGACGGTCTTCGTCGACCCGCACACCGCGGAGGTGCGCGGGCAGCTGGAAACCTACGGTTCGGGGCAGGCGATGCCGGTGCGCGGCTGGGTCGACACCCTGCACCGCAGCCTGCACCTGGGCGACGTCGGCCGGTGGTACAGCGAGCTCGCGGCCAGCTGGCTGTGGGTGGTCGTGCTGGCCGGGCTGGTGCTGTGGCTGGGGAAGCGCAAGTCGTCACGGAGTGCGCGAGGGCGGCTGCTGTCGTGGCACCGCACGACCGGCCTGGTGATCGCGGCCGGGCTGCTGGTCCTGTCGGCCACCGGGCTGACGTGGTCCGAGCACGCGGGCGCGAGCATCAGCGAGCTGCGCTCGCAGCTGGACTGGACGACGCCGTCGGTGTCCACGGCGCTTCCTGAGTCCCCGGGCCAGGACGTCGGCGTGGACGCGGTGCGCGCGGCGACGGCGCGGGCCGGGCTGGCGGACCCGGTGGAGATCCGCCCGCCGTCCGCGCCGGGCAAGGCTTATGTGGTGCAACAGGTCGGCCGCGACTGGCCGACGAAGGCGGATTCGATGGCCGTCGACCCGGCGACCGGGCGGATCACCGACACGCTGCCGTTCGCCGACTACTCGCTGGCGGCGAAGCTGGCGCGGTGGGGGATCGACGCGCACATGGGCCTGCTGTTCGGCGTCGCCAACCAGATCGTGCTGACGGCGCTGGCGCTCGGGCTGATCGCGGTGATCGTCTGGGGCTACCGGATGTGGTGGCTGCGCCGCCCGACCCGAGGCGACGCGCGCGCCGGCCGTCCGCCGTCGCGCGGGACCTGGCGGCGGATCCCGGGCCGGGTGCTCGCGCCCGTGCTGGTCGTGACCGCGGTCGTCGGCTACTACCTGCCGGTGTTCGGCTTGTCCCTGCTGGGTTTGCTCGTCGTGGACCTGATCGTCGCGGCTCGTCGTCAGGAGGTGGCGTCGTGATCGAGGCGACGGGGTTGCGGTGGATCCTGACGATTGTCTTTGTGGCGACGGGGGTTTTCTGCGTGTACCGGTGTTTCCGGCAGGGACCGGCGACGAGCCGCTTCGGCGACGTGCTGCACGCGGCGATGTGCGCGGGCATGGTCGCGATGGTGTGGCCGGCGACGATGAGCTTCGCCCGGCTGCCGCAGCTGGCCCTGTTCGGCGTCGCCACGGCGTGGTTCGCGGTGGCCGTCTTCCGGGGCACCGCCCACGGCGACCGGTGGCACCCGGGCTACCACGCGGTGATGATGGCGGCGATGGCGTGGATGGTGCTCGCGATGCCCCGCGCGATGGTGGGCAGCGGCGCGGCGACGACGATGGACATGCCGGGGATGGAAGGCATGGCGATGGCGCTGCCGTCGGCCGGGGGTGGGGTGCCGGTCGACGTCGTGGTGGTCGCGGTGGTGCTCGCGATCGCGTTCTGCTTGGCGGGGTTGGCGTTCCTGGCCCGGGCGATCGACGGGGTGCGCGTCGCGTTGCCGCCGGTCCGGACGGCCGGGTGGGGTGCGGACGCCCTGATGGGCCTCGGCACGACCGTGATGCTGCTGGCGATGCTGTAGGTCGTGAGTGAGAAACAGTGTTCTAACCCTGTTTCTCACTCACGACCGGCCGCGGTGGAAGCTGACGGCGTCAGGCCGCGCGGTGGCGGCTCGCCGGCCTGCGGGGGAACCGGCTGCGGACCGGAGCGAGCGGCGCCGGCGCGTCCTGCGACGGAAGCCGCACCTCCTCCTCGGTCCCCAGCGCGTCGGCGTTCAACGGCGCGGGCGCCGGCTGCCGGCGGTGTTCGCGGTGGACCACGAACATCAGCACCAGCCCCACCACCAGCAGACTGTGCGTCAGCAGGCGCCCGGCACCGACCTGGCCGTCGGACACGTCGATCACCGACGCCACCCCCAGCACCAGCGCGAAACCGGCGACCAGCGGCAACTGCGCCCCCGCGGTCCAGGGTCGGAGGGCCGCCCACAGCAGTCCGATGCCCAGGGCCAGGTTCCACGCCGCGCTCTCGTTGCTCAGGTGGATCGCCCCCGCGTGTGCCGCGTGCGCGTCCGCGGGGACCAGGAACTCGGCGAACCCGAGGCCGGACTGGACGAGCCCGACCAGACCCAGCGCGACCCGCGCCGCCCACTTCTCGCGGGACGGCAGCGGTGCTCGCTCGAGGATCGCGGCCGTCAGGTCCGGCACCGCGGGCGCCTGGCGCACCATCGAGCGGCGCAACCGCTGGGCCTGGTCCCGCCAGGCCTGGCACGCGCCGCAGCTCCGCAGGTGGCGGTCGACTTCGGCCTCGGGCAGGGGGCCGGTCTCGCCGTCCATCGCGGCCGACAGCGATTCCCGGAAAAGTGCGCAGTCCACGCCTAGATAGTCGCTCATGAGCCCGGCCCGGTTCCCGCGGATCAGACGACGGCGCTGCGCCGGGAGGGCGCGTCGGCCATCGCGGCGAGGAGGTCGTCGCGGGCCCGGGCGACGCGCGAGCGGATCGTGCCGACCGGGCACCCGCACACCTGGGCGGCGTCCGCGTACGACAGCCCGAGGGCCTGGGTGAGCACGAACGCGTCCCGCCGCTCGGGGTCCAGCGCCCCGACCAGCTGGTCTAGGACCACCTGCTCCTCCAGCAGCGACCGCGTCGACGGCTCGTCGCGTTCGGACAGGGTCTGCCAGTCGGCCGCGGACGCCGAGCGCGGGCGGCAGCGAGCCGCGCGGATGTGGTCGGCGACCGCTCGGCGGGCGATCGACAGCAGCCACGTGCGGGCCGACGACTCGCCCTTGAAGCGGCTCAACGAGCCCAGCGCCCGCAGGTAGGTCTCCTGGACCAGGTCGTCCGCGGTCTGCGCGTCGCCCAGGCTCGCCACGAATCGCCGGACGTGCGGCTGCGTCGCGCGCACGAAGTGCTCCAGCGCGACCTGGTCGCCGCGGCCGGCGAGCCGGGCCCAGGACGTGATTTCGTCGTCATCCGCACGCAGTGGCCTCACACCCGCTGATACGGCTGCCGGGCCGGAACGGTTGAAGATGATCTTGGGCGAAATTCGCGGGAACCATCCGAGCCCACCGCCCGACCTTGTTACGGCAAGGCCACTGCCCGATCTCGGGAAGGCCACGGCCGGAAGGCGCGATGATGACTCAGAGTACGTACGCGGTGACAGGGATGACTTGCGGGCACTGCGCCGCTTCGGTCCGCGAAGAGCTCGGCGAGCTGCCCGGCGTCCGGGCGGTCGACGTCGACGTGCCGGCCGGCCGCGTCGTCGTCACCAGTGAATCGGCCCTGGTCCTCGAGCACGTCGAGAGCGCCGTCCGGGTCGCGGGCTACCAGCTCGTCCGATGACCAGCGGGTACCTGCGCGACCCGGTCACCGCGCCCATCGCCGCGCTGCGGCCGCCGCGCGACGTGGAGCTGGTGGTGGGCGGCATGACGTGCGGCTCGTGCGCCGCGCGGATCGAACGCAAGCTCAACCGCGTCGACGGCGTCCGCGCGACCGTCAACTACGCCACCGCGAAGGCCGTCGTCTCGGTTCCGGCGTCGCTCACGGTCGAGGACGTCGTCGCGACGATCGAAGCCGCCGGGTACACCGCCCGCCCGCCGGAACCGGCGGCGGTTCCCATTCCGGCGCACGATCCCGTGCGGCGGCGGCTGCTCGTGTCGGCCGTCCTCGCGGTGCCGGTCATCGTGCTCGCGATGGTGCCCGTGCTGCAGTTCCCGGCCTGGCAGTGGGTGTCGCTGGTGCTCGCGACGCCCGTCGTGATCTGGGGCGCGGGGCCGCTGCACCGGGCGGCGTGGGCGAACCTGAAGCACCGGACGGCGACGATGGACACCCTCGTCTCGATCGGGGTCGCCGCGGCCTACCTCTGGTCGCTGTACGCGCTGCTGCTCGGCGGCGCGGGTGAGATCGGGATGCGCCACGAGTTCGACTTCACCCTCGCCGCCGACCACGACGTCGACGGGATCTACCTCGAGGTCGCCACCGGCGTCACGCTGTTCATCCTGGCCGGCCGGTTCTTCGAAGCGCGCTCACGCCGGCGCGCCGGAGCCGCGTTGCGGGCGTTGCTCGATCTCGGCGCGAAGTCCGTCTGCGTGCTGCGCGACGGCCGCGAAGAGCGGATCCCGATCGACGAACTGCGCGTCGGCGATCGGTTCGTCGTTCGCCCGGGTGAGAAGATCGCCACCGACGGCGTCATCGAAGACGGGACGTCGGCGGTCGACCTGAGCCTGGTCACCGGGGAAGCGGTGCCCGTCGAAGTCGCGGCCGGCGCTGAAGTCGTGGGCGCGACGGTGAACATGAGCGGCCGGCTCGTCGTGCGCGCCACCCGCGTCGGCGGCGACACGCGGCTGGCGCGGATCGCCGCCATGGTGGAGCGGGCCCAGAGCGGCAAGGCGGACGTGCAGCGGCTCGCCGACCGCGTGTCGGCGGTGTTCGTACCGGTGGTGATGGCGCTTTCCCTGGCCACGCTGGTGTTCTGGCTCGTCTCCGGCGCGGAGACCGCGGCCGCGTTCACCGCCGCCGTCGCCGTGCTGATCATCGCGTGCCCGTGCGCCCTCGGGCTGGCGACGCCGACCGCGCTGCTCGTGGGCACCGGCCGCGGCGCGCAGCTCGGCGTGCTGGTGAAGGGCCCGGAGATGCTCGAGTCGACGCGGCGGGTCGACACCGTCGTGCTCGACAAGACGGGCACCGTCACCACGGGCAAGATGAGCCTGGCCGCCGTCCGGACCGACGATGGCACGCCGCGCGACCTCGCGCTCCAGCTGGCCGGGGCGCTGGAAAACGCGTCGGAGCACCCGATCGCGGTCGCCGTCACGGCCGCGGCGGTCAAGCGGTTCGGCTGGGTGGGCCAGGTGCGGGAGTTCCGCACGGTGGCCGGGTTCGGTGTGCTGGGCCGGGTCGAGGGCCACCGCGTCGTCATCGGCCGCCCGGAGTTGTTGCGGCGGTTGAACGTCCGGCTGCCGCAGTCGTTGCTGCGCGCGAAGGAACGGGCCGAGCAGGAGGGGAACACCGCGGTGATCCTCGCCTGGGACGGGCTGGCGCACGCGGTGCTGGTGGTGGCGGACAGCGTCAAGCCGACGTCGGCGCCCGCGGTGTTCCAGCTGCGCCGGCTCGGCCTGAACCCGGTGCTGCTGACCGGCGACAACGAGACGGTCGCCCGCGCGATCGGCCGCGAGGCCGGGATCACCGACGTGATCGCGGGCGTGTCCCCGGAGCAGAAGGTCGAAGTGATCCAGGGGATGCAGGCCGAGGGCCGGGTGGTCGCGATGATCGGCGACGGCGTCAACGACGCGGCGGCGCTCGCGACGGCGGACCTGGGCCTGGCGATCGGCACGGGCACGGACGCGGCGATCGAGGCGAGCGACCTGACCCTGGTCCGCGGCGACCTCCTGGCGGCGGTGGACGCGATCCGCCTGAGCCGCCGCACGCTGGCGACGATCAAGGCGAACCTGTTCTGGGCACTGGCGTACAACGTGGCGGCGCTCCCACTGGCCGCGGCGGGCTTGCTCAACCCGATGATCGCGGGCGCGGCGATGGCGATGTCGAGCTGCCTGGTGGTGTCGAACAGCCTGCGGTTGACCCGGTTCCGGGGGAGCGCGTCCGCATCCTGACCGAAGGTCTCCGCGTGACCTGGCGGCCGGCAGGTTCAGCACCGACGTGGCGACCGGGTACCGGTTTGCCGGTCCGGGCCGGCACTCGAGCGGTGCCCGGACTCCCGTCGCCACTGCCGGCGCTGACCTCGTACGCGGGACGCGTCCGCATCCTGACCGAAAACCGGGGCGAACAAGACAAAACCCCACACCCGTGAGGGACTTGCCGTCCACATGGTGAGACGGTGGATCGATCACGGAAAAACTCCTTAAGGTCCCGATCGTCACTCGATCGGCTGAACTTGAGGTGCTGTGTCCGCCCCCTCCCTCCCGCCACTCGCGGCGCGCTCGCTGCCCGCCGCCGTGTGGCGCGCCGTCCGGTCCGGGCGGTGGACGTCCGCCTGTGCGGTGCTGGCCGTCCTGATCGTGCTCGTCGCCGCCGGTGCCGACCTGTTCGTCCTGGTCGAAGGCCAGAGCCTCACCCCGGACATCGCCACGCTCGGTCCCACCGGGCTGCCCGCGGGCACGCTCGGCGGGGTCAGCGGTGCGCACTGGTTCGGCGTCGAGCCGCTGACCGGCGTCGACCTCTTCGCGCTCGTCGCGCACGGTGCCCGGACGTCGCTGCTGGTCGGGCTCGGCGCGACCGTGCTGGCCACCGCGCTCGGCGTCGTGGTCGGGGTGAGCGCCGGCTACCTCGGCGGCTGGTGGGACCGGGCGGTCACCTGGACCGCCGACGTCATCCTCGGCTTCCCCTACCTGATCTTCATGATCGCGCTCGGGGCGGTCCTGCCGGTGGACTTCCCGCGTCAGATCACGCTCGTCGTGGTCCTCGGGCTCTTCGGCTGGCCGCGCATCGCCCGCATCGTGCGGGCCCAGGCCCTGACGCTGGCCAAGCGCGACTTCGTCGCCGCCGCGCGGGCCGTCGGCGGCGGTCCGTGGCACGTGCTCACGAAGGAGCTGCTGCCCAACCTCTGGGCGCCGATCATCGTCGTCGCCAGCCTGTCCATCCCGTCGATGATCGGCAGCGAAGCCGCGCTCTCGTTCCTCGGCGTCGGTGTCCTGCCGCCCACCCCGAGCTGGGGCCGCACGATCAGCGCGGCCATCGACTTCTTCGAGACGGACCCGATGTACCTCGTCTTCCCCGGGCTGATGCTGTTCCTCGTCACCCTGGCCTTCAACGTCGTCGGCGACGCGATCCGCGACACCCTCGACCCGCGGTCGGGGGGTACCGCCTGATGCGCACCGCCCGCTTCGTCGCGACCCGCTTCGCCGGGATGCTGCTGGTCCTGCTCGTCGTCGCCTTCGTGACGTTCGTGGTGTTCTACGTCCTGCCCGCCGACCCGGCGCGGATGGCCTGCGGCCGCCCGTGCTCGCCGGAGAGCCTCGCCATGGCGCGGGAGTTCATGGGCTACAACAGCCCGTGGTACCAGCAGTTCTTCGACTTCCTCGGCGGCATCTTCGGCGGCCGCGCGTTCGGCACCGGCGCCGCCGCGATCCACTGCGCCGCGCCGTGCTTCGGCTACGACTTCCAGAACAACGTCGACGTCCTGAGCGAGATCGGCAGCCGGGTCGGGGTCAGCTTCTCGGTCGCACTGGGCGCGGCCGTGATCTGGATCGTCCTCGGGGTCGGGCTCGGCGTGCTTTCCGCGCTACGCCGGGGATCCGCCGTCGACCGCGTCACCATGGCCGCCGCGATGGCCGGCGTGTCGATGCCGGCCTACCTGGCCGGGATGATCGGCATCACGATCTTCGCGTTCGCCCTCGACGTCGTCCCGAAGAACGGGTACGTGCCGCTGACCGAGGATCCCGTGCAGTGGGCGTGGCACCTCGTGCTGCCGTGGTTCGTGCTGGCCTTCCTGCACGCGGCGATCTACGCGCGGCTCACGCGCGGCCAGATGCTCGAAACCCTCGGCGAGGACTACATCCGCACCGCGCGGGCCAAGGGGCTCACCGAGCGGAAGGTGGTGGGGCGCCACGCCTTGCGCAACGTCCTGCTGCCGGTGATCACCGTGTTCGGCGTCGACCTCGGCGCGCTGCTGGCCGGCACCGTGATCACCGAGCGGATCTTCGGCATGGCCGGGGTCGGGCGGCTGCTCGTCGACGCGATCTCGTCGCTCAACCTGCCGGTGCTGCTGGGCGTGACCCTGTTCTCCGCGCTGCTGGTCACGCTCCTGAACTTCCTGGTCGATCTCTGCTACGGCGCGCTCGATCCGCGAGCCCGCCTCGTCTGAAGGGGACACGATGAAACAGCTGCGGTTCGCCGCGGGGGTGCTGGCCGCCGTCACGCTGCTGACGGCGTGCGGGGCCAACGACACGCCGGCCGCCCAGGGCGGTGCCGTCAAGCCGGGCGGGAACCTCGTCCTGCTCAACGACGCGCCGTCGATCACCTGGGACCCGGCGAAGAGCTCCAACCTCGTCGTCACCACGCTCGGGCTGATCCACCGGCGCCTGACGTCGTGGGACGTCGCGCCGGGCAAGGACACCACGATCGTGCCCGACCTGGCCACCGACACCGGGAAGCCGAGCGACGGCGGCAAGACCTGGACGTTCACCCTCAAGGACAACCTCAAGTACGCCGACGGCACGCCGATCAAGAGCGAAGACGTCAAGTGGGGCCTCGAGCGTTCGTTCGCCCCTGCCTTCTCCGGTGGGCTGGCCTACCACAAGGACCTGCTCTCGCCGGGCCTCGCCTACAAGGGCCCGTTCGACGGCGGAAAGGAGCTCGACACCATCCAGACGCCGGACGCGAAGACGATCGTCTTCCACCTCGCCCGCGCGTACGGCGACTTCAACTGGGTCGCCAGCACGCCGGCGTTCTCGCCGGTGCCCAAGGGCAAGGGCGCCGAAGCGAACTACAACGACCACCCGGTCGCGTCGGGGCCGTACCAGCTGCAGAGCTACGAGCGCGGCAAGTCGGCCAAGCTGGTGCGCAACCCGAACTGGAGCCGCGACGAGGACACCACGCGCAAGGCGTACCCGGACACCATCGACTTCGAGCTCGGGCAGGACACCAGCGTCATCTCGAAGCGGCTCATCGACGACACCGGCAAGGACCGGAACGCCTTCGGGATGTCGTTCGCCTCGCCCGCCCAGCTGGCCCAGATCCAGGGCAACGCGTCGGCGAAGTCCCGGCTCGTGACGTCGGAATCCGGTGCGCTGGCCTACCTTTCGCTCAACACCCAGCGCGGGAACCTGACCAACCCGAAGGTGCGCGAGGCGTTCCAGTACGCCGTGGACAAGGCCGCCTACCAGGTCGCGAGCGCGGGCAGCGCGCAGCTGGCCGGCGACGTCGCCACGACGCTGATCACGCCCGGCCTGCAGGGCCGCGAGCAGTACGACCTCTTCCCGGCGCCGCCGTCCGGTGACCCGGCGAAGGCGAAGCAGCTGCTCGCCGAGGCGGGCTTCCCGAACGGGATCGACGGCCTGGTCCTGGCCACGCACAACGAAAACGGCTACCCGGAGAAGGCCGCGGCGATCCAGGCGTCCCTGGCGCGGGCGAACATCAAGGTGACGATCAAGCCGCTCGACACGGACACCTACACGTCCGAAGTGGACACCAAGGGCCTGTCGGACTACGACCTGACGCTCACCTCGTGGCAGCCCGACATCCCGTCGGCCAACGCGAACATCCAGCCGCTGTTCCAGTCGACCGAGATCGGCAACGGCGGGTACAACGAGTCCCGCTACAGCAACCCCGAGGTCGACAGGCTGATCGCCGAAGCACAGGCCACTGTGGACCCGGCCGAGGCCGGCAAGAAGTGGGCGGCGCTGGACAAGAAGATCCTGGCCGACTCGCCGGTCGTGCCGCTGATCTACACCCGCAACTCGTTCCTGCGCGGGTCGCAGGTCGGGGACGTCCAGATCGGGCGCTTCCCGGCCTACGTCGACTACCGCAAGTTCGGGATCGCCCAGTGACCGGAGCCGGGCTCCTGCGGCTGCACGACGTGGCGGTCTCGTTCGGGGACGTCGAAGCCGTCCGCGGGGTCGGCTACTCCGTGGACGCGGGGGAAGTCGTCGCGGTGGTCGGGGAGTCCGGCTCCGGCAAGACGGTCACCGCGATGTCCCTGCTCGGCCTGCTCCCGCCCACGGCCCGCGTGACGGGCCGCGCGGAGCTGGCCGGGCGGGACCTCTACGCCATGACCCCGGCGGAGCTGCGCGCGGTCCGCGGCGGCGACGTCGGCATGGTGTTCCAGGAGCCGATGAGCGCGCTGAACCCGGTGTTCACGGTCGGCGACCAGCTCGTCGAGGCGATCCGCACGCACCGGGAGCTGACCGCCGCCGCGGCCCGGGACCGCGCCATCGAGCTGCTCGGCCTGGTCGGGCTGCCGGACCCGCGCGAGCGCTTCCGGTCGTACCCGCACGAGCTGTCCGGCGGGCAGCTGCAGCGGGTCGTGATCGCGATGGCGGTGGTGAACGAGCCGAAGCTGCTGATCGCCGACGAACCGACCACCGCGCTGGACGTCACCGTGCAGGCGGAGATCCTCGAGCTGCTGCGGGACCTGCGCTCGCGGCTGGGCACGGCGATCCTGCTCATCACGCACGACATGGGCGTGGTCGCCGACCTGGCCGACCGCGTGGTGGTGATGCACGACGGCCGGGTCGTCGAGCAGGGCACCGCCGCCGCGATCTTCTCGGCGCCCGCCGAGGACTACACGCGGCAGCTGCTCGGCTCGGTCGTCTCGCTGTCGAGCACGGCCACGACCGGGCTCGAACGCGCGCTGTCCGCGGACATCGAGGTGGGGCCGGGCCACGTCGCGGCGGCCGAACACCCGGCCACGGCGTCAGTCCCGGACGTTCCCGCCGAGACTCCGTTGCTGCGCGTGGCGGACCTGTCGGTGACCTACCGCGGCCGGTTCCGCGCGATCGCCGTCCGCGCCGCCGAAGGCGTGAGCCTGCACGTCGGCGCGGGGGAGGTGCTCGGGCTCGTCGGGGAGTCCGGGTCGGGCAAGAGCACCGTCGCGCGGGCCGTCACGGGGCTGCTCGCCCCCACCGCGGGGTCCGTCCACATCGGAGACACGGACATCACCCGGGTGCGCGGCCGGGCGGCGAAGGCGCTGCGGCGCCGGATCGGCGTGGTGTTCCAGGACCCGCTGTCCTCGCTCAACCCGCGGACGACGGTGGGGGAGAGCGTCGCGACGCCGTTGCGGCTGCACAAGGCCGTGCGCTCGTCCGAAGTGGACGGACGGGTGGCGGAGCTGCTGTCGGCGGTCCAGCTCTCGCCGTCGCTGGCCGGGCGGTACCCGCACGAGCTGTCGGGCGGCCAGCGCCAGCGCGCGTGCATCGCGCGGGCCCTGTCGCTGCGCCCGGACCTGCTGGTGGCCGACGAACCGACGAGCGCGCTCGACGTCACCATCCAGGCGAAGGTCCTCGACCTGCTCCGCGACCTGCGGCGCGAGTTCGGGTTCGCGTGCCTGTTCATCAGCCACGACCTGGCGGTGATCGAGCAGCTGGCCGACCGGGTCGCGGTGATGCACCGGGGGCACGTCGTCGAGCAGGGCCCGACGAAGGAGGTGCTGACGGGACCGGCGCACCCGTACACGCGGCGGCTGCTGTCGGCGGCGCCGGTGGCGGACCCGGAGGCCCAGCGCCGGCGCCGCGAAGCCTGGCGGCGGCTGCGCTGACCCGCGTGCTTACCTCCGAGGGAATTGTTTCCATGACCCGGCTGGGCCAAGCTTCCGGCATGACCAGTTATCCGATGCACACCGTGGACACCGCCCCGACCGAGGCGAAGACGCCGCTCACCGTCCTGCGGGAGACGTTCGGGTTCGTGCCCGGCGCCGCGGCCGTCATGGCCGGCTCGCCGCCGCTGCTGAACTCGTTCTTCTCCGCCTTCGGCCACTTCCGCGGCGGCGGCACGTTCACCCCGGCGGAGCGGCAGGTCCTGCTGCTGTCCAACGCCGTCGCGAACGCCAGTGAATGGGCGGTCGCGTTCCACACCCTGGAGGCGCTGGCCGACGGCGTCGCTCCGGAGGCCGTCGACGCCGTGCGCAAGGGTGAGCTGCCCGCCGACCCGCGGATGGCGGCGCTGTCCGCATTGACGACCGCGTACATCGAAAAGCGCGGTCACCTCGGCGAGGTGGACGTCAAAGCCTTCACCGCGGCCGGGTTCACCGAGGCGCAGCTGTTCGAGGTGATCACCGGGGTGGGCATCTCGGCGATGACGAACTACGCCGCGAACGTCGCCCGGCCGCCGCTCGAACCCGTCGTCGAACCGCACGCGTGGAGCGCGGGTGGCTGACGTCGGGCCGCTGCTGAAGCACTGGCGCGCCGCCCGGCGGCTGAGCCAGGTGGCGCTGGCCGCCGAGGCGGCCGTCTCCCTGCGCCACCTGAGCTTTCTCGAGACCGGGCGGGCGAAACCCAGCCGGGCCATGGTGCTCAAGCTCGCCGGCGTGCTCGACGTGCCGCTGCGGGACCGCAACGCCCTGTTGCTCAGCGCCGGGTTCTCGCCCGAGTACGCGGAGTCCGCATTGGACGCTCCGGCCCTGGCCGCGGTGCGTGACGCGCTCGACGCCATTCTCGCGCAGCAGGAGCCGTATCCGGCGCTCGTGATGGACCGGAGCTGGGACATCCGGCACGTCAACGGCGCCGCGCGGCGGTTCTTCGCCTTCCTCCACAATGGACACGACGGAGAGCCGCCCGGGCCGCCCAACGTGCTCCGGCGGATGTTCCACCCGGACGGCGTGCGGCCGCACGTGACGAACTGGCCGGAGGTGGCCGGCGCCCTCGTCGGCCGCGTGCGCCGGGAAGCGCTCGGCGGCGTGACCGACGAACGCGCCCAGCGGATCCTCGACGAGGTGCTGCACTACCCCGGGGTGCCGGCCTCGCTGCGGACCCTCGACGCGACCGGCCCGCTGCTGCCGATCGTCCCGATCCGCTACGCCCGCGACGGCCTGCGGTTCGGCTTCTTCTCGACGGTGACCACGCTGGGCACGCCGCAGGACGTGACGCTGCAGGAGCTGCGCATCGAGTGCTTCCACCCGATGGACGACGAAACCCGGGCGAACGTCCGGGATCAGCTCGCCCAGGGGGCGCCGGCGGTGGCGCGTTCCAGCTCGGTGACCCCGGCCTCCCGGCGCTCGCGCACGAGCTCGCCCGCGATCGAATAGCGCGGTGCCGCCGCCCCGTCCGCGCGGCCCGCGTGCTCGACGATGGCGTCGACGAGGGAAGCGACCATGGACAGGCGGGGGTGCTCCTCGTGGATCCGCTCGTGCCGGTCGGCGACGACGTGGGCGTTGCGGCCGAAGTCGATGCCCACGCCTTCGCGGGTCAGGTAAGCGAGCAGGCCGCGGCGTTCGGCGATGCCCGGCGAGGTGTGCAGGGCGATCGCCTCCCAGACCCGGTCGACGTCGGGACGGCCGACGCCGTGGCTCGTCAGCAGTTCGGCGGCGAGGTCGGCGCCCTCGACCTCGAAGCGCGTCCGGCCCGGCGCCAGCGTGCCCAGGCCGAGGTCGTGCAGGACGGTCGCGGCGAAGAGCAGCCCGTCGTCGTAGGCCGCGTCGTCCAGGCAGCCTTCGTGCTCGGCGAGCAGCCGGGCGAACAGGAAGCTGCGGATGCTGTGGTTGGCCACCGAAGGGCTCTCCGAACCCCGCACGGTGGCGAGGATCGTGGCGGCGAGCGGTCCGGCCGGCAGTGCGAGGAAGTCGGTCACGACGTCGACGCTAGGAGTCGGCGGACCCGCGGGACAGTGGCCCGAGGGTCGTTCACCGCTAGGATCGTGCCATGAAGAGCGTCACGGTGCTGGCTCTCCCGGGCGTGCTCGCCCTGGACGTCGGGATCCCGGTGCAGGTCTTCGGCTCGGACCCGCACTACGAGCTGACGGTGTGCGCGCGGCGGGGCCCGGTGCCGGTGTCGGGCGGCGGCCTGACCATCACGGCGGAGGCCGGGCTCGAGGCCCTCGAAGGGGCAGGCACCGTGATCGTCCCGGGCTACGACGACGTCGACACACCACCGCCCGCCGAGGTCCTGGCGGCGCTGCGGGCCGCCCACGACGGCGGCGCGAGGATCGTCTCGATCTGCACGGGCGCGTTCGCGCTCGCCGCCGCCGGCCTGCTCGACGGACGGCCCGCGACCACGCACTGGCAGCGCACCGCCGCCCTGCGCGCCCGCTACCCACGCGTGCGCGTGCTGCCCAACCGGCTCTACGTCGACGACGGCGACATCCTGACCTCGGCCGGTGTGACGGCGGGGCTCGACCTTTGCCTGCACCTGATCCGCACCGACGAAGGAGCCGCCGCGGCCAACTCCCGCGCGCGGGACCTCGTCGCCCCGCCGCGGCGCGCGGGCGGCCAGGCGCAGTACATCGAGCGGCTTCGCCCGGACGCGACGGGCGACGAGCTCGGCCCGCTGCGCGAATGGATGCTCGGCGACCTCACGCGGCAGCTCGACGTCGACACGCTCGCCGCCCGCGTCCACCTGTCGCGCCGCACGTTCCTGCGGCGGTTCCGGGAGGAGACGGGGACGTCCCCGATGGCCTGGCTCACGAGTGCGCGCCTGGACCGGGCCCGGGAGCTGCTGGAGACGTCCGACATCCCGGTGGAACACCTCGGCCGGCACACGGGACTGGGCGGCACGGCCACCGTGCGGGCGGCGTTCCACCGGCACCTCGGCACCTCACCGCGGGACTACCGGGCGTTGTTCCGCCACCGGAGCGCTTCGGACGTCACGACCGGATGATCCCCGTCAGCCGGCGTTCCAGACGGCTTCCGCGCGGTTCACGAAGTCGGCGCGGCTGCCCGCGGCGATCGCCCCGAACCGGGTGCGGTAGCAGTCGAGGACCGCTTCGAAACCGGTCGCGTGCAGGAAGTCGCGCACGAGGGGGCGTTCGCCGGTCACCACGCGCAGGCGGTCGGCGCCGCTGCGGTCGTGGGCGGCGCGGACCTCCCGGATCCCGGCGACGGAGAGGAACGCCAGCTCGGACAGGTCCAGGACCAGCACCTCCGGCCGCGGTTCGCCGGCCAGGACCAGGGCCGTCGCCTGCGCGAGCTTGGGGGTCGTGCCGGCGTCGAGCTCACCGGAAAGCGCGAGGACGACGACGCCGGGGGCACCGAGCGTCCGGACCACCTGGAGACGTTCCGGCTGGAAGGAATCGGCCACGGCCACCACGCTCCGCTCAGCCTTCGGACGGCTCCGGCGTGGAGCCGTTCCGAAGTCGGCTACCCGGTACCGGGCGCGGCCAATCGTCCGGACGCGGAAGGCTTCGGGTGGATACCCTGGAACCGGGCCGGGCGGACTCCGCCGGGTACTCGCGTCGCAGCCCGGCCCGGGCGAGAGGAGGACGGTCGTGTCCTCGAATCCGGGCCCGCGCCAGACGGCGGCGAAGATCCTTTCGGTCGCCCGGCACGACGTGCGTCCCGGCCTGCTGGTCATCAGCGCGGCCGGGGAGATCGACGCTCTTTCCGTCGGGCTGCTGCGGCGGGCGCTGTGGCAGGACCTGGCCGCGGTCACGGTGGTGGACCTGTCCCGGGTGACCTTCCTCGGCGCGGCCGGCCTGCGGGCGCTGGGCCAGGCGGCGCGGCGCGGCCACGCCGGGCGGCGGTTGTGCCTCGTCACGCCGGCCCACCCCGTGTCGATCGTGCTGCTGACGTTCTGGAACGACGACCGCGTGTTCCTGTACCCGACGCTGGCCGAGGCGCTGCGGGCGAACCCGGCCGAGCCGGGGTGAACGGACCCGGCGCCGCCGGAGCACACTGGTCCCATGAAGTCCCCGGAAACGGGCGAGCGGCTCGTGTTCACGATCGAGCGGGGCCCGCTCCCGCCGCTCAGCGCACTTCGGCGGTGGATCGCCGGCGCGCTGCCGCGGCTCGACGCCGATCACCTGTGGGCGGTGCAGCTGGTCGTCACCGAACTGGCCACGAACGCCTGCGAACACGGCGCCGGCCCGGTGACGGTCACGGCGTCGGCCACGCTCGTGCCGTGCTCGGTGCTGCTGGAGGTCCACGACGACGGCGAAGGCCGTCCGGAGGTCGTCGCCCCGGGTCCGGCGGCCGGCCGCGGCCGCGGCCGCGGGCTGGTGCTGGTCGGGGACCTCTCCCGGGAGTGGGGCGTGCGGTCCGAGGAGCCCGGGAAGACGGTGTGGGCGCGCATCGACTGCGCTACCGGGACGCTCGCCGCGTGCGCGGTGCGCGCCGAGCCGATCGCGATGGACCCGGAACCGTGCTGAACCGGCTCAGCCCGGGTCGCCGCTGTGCCGCTCGCTGGTGAGGACGGCCCAGACGACCTTGCCGCCGGACCACCGCGAACTGCAGCCCCACGCCTCCGCCGACCGCGCCACGATGTGCAGTCCCAGCCCGGCGGCGCCCGGCCGCGGCCGGGGAAGAAGGACGGCCGGGTGGGGATCGTCGTCGAGCACGGCGATGGTCAGCCGCCCGCGCCGCAGGTCCAGCCGCAGGGTGGCCGGGGAGCTGGTGTGCTGGGCGGCGTTGGCCGCGAGCTCGCCGGCGACGAGGATGCCGTCGTAGACGAACTGCGGGGCTTCCCACTGCGCGCAGGCCTCGCGCACGGCGGCCCGCGCCATCGCCGACGCTTCGAGGCCGCGGGGGAGGACCAGTTCGGTCTGCTGGCGCGAAGGTTTGCACAACGCGCGTTCGGCACTGCCGACGTCCTCGCCGATGGCGACCTGACGGTGGATGCCGTGCTCCCGCAGCGCCCGGGTCCGGCTCGCGGCACCGGCCAGCGCGAACGGGATCCCGGGCCAGGTCCCGAGCCGCCGCGCGACCACCCCGAACACCCCGACCGGCGCGACGGCGCCGACGTCGAGACCGTCGATGCCGGCGATCACGGCTTCCGGCTCGTCCGCCGCGACCTCCAGGAGGCCGTCGCGCAGGCGCCGGTAGCTGCCGAGGTGCAGGCCGCCGGTCACGGTGACCAGCGTGTACAGCGGCTGTGACGCCACCTCGAGGTCGAGCGTGCCCAGCATCGTCTCTCCTCAGGCGATCCGCGGTGCCATGCGGCACGGTCCACGCTAGGACGAAGGCGCCGGATCCGGTAGGCCCGCCACCCGCGTGCGTGCTCGGCTGGGCCGTCATCCGATCGTGGCGCACCGGCCGTTCGCGCCGTGAGCGGTGGGCGGCCTGACCCGGGCGGAGGTGGTCAGCTGTCTTCGGAGAGCAGGATCGTGGTGAAGACCTCCGGCCGGTTGAGGTCAGCGCTTGGTCTTGTCCCAGAGCAGCACCGGGGGCGCGTCCGGGTAGTCGGCGTCGTGGGCCCAGACCTTGTCGACCTTCGGGTTGTGGCGCAGGATCGGGAACTCGTCCATGTCGAACACGTTGTTGGGCCGCCGCGACCCCAGCTCGTCACCCATGTTCGGCCAGCCGCTCGACTTGCCCGGTGTGTTCGGCAGGGCGATGTGGACGTCGCCTTCCGCGTTGTGCGCCAGTGCCTTCGACGCGTCCTTCCAGACCTTCTCGCCGTTCGGGTGCTTGTCGGCGAACTTGGGCATCTCGACACCGTTGTCCTTCAAGATGCCTTCGAGGGTGTTGCCACCCTTCTTCTTCGCCATGTCGATCGCCGGGTCCTCGAGCGAGCCGTGGTACTTCTGCTCAGTGATGTTCTTGCCGGTGACGGGGTCGTAGAGGTGCGAGTTCGGCTTCGACGAGTCCACGTCCTTGCCCCAGTGGGGGACGCTGGAGAACTCCGAGTCCTTGATGTGGCCGCCCGACCAGAACCACGACTTGTCCTTGCCCGGCGCCATCATCTCGTCCCACTTCTTCGAGAACTTGGCGTACTGCTCGTCGGTCATGTTGTGGGGGCGGATCTTGCCGTCGGGGTCGCGGAACTCGCCCAGCCCGTCCGGCTTCTTGGCGCCCGGCGGCAGTTTCGCCGCGTCGCCGCCGCCCGCCGGGTTGTCCGGGGCCTTCGACCCGCCCGTCTTGCCGCACGGGCTGCCGACCAGGCCGAGCAGGTCGCTCTGCAGGTGCGGCTGCGCCACGTACCCCACCGGGTCGGGCGCCGCGGCCAGGCCGAGCGGGTCCTGGCTCAGGTACCGCCCCGTCCGCGGGTCGTAGTAGCGGTAGACGTTGTAATGCAGCCCGGTCTCGGCGTCGCGGTACTGGCCGGGGAAGGCCAGCGGCATCGGCGCGGTGCCCGTCGTCGACGGCAGCAGCTCGCCCCAGAAGCTCGTGCGCGCCTGCCAGCCGAGGGTCCCGTCCGCGCCGATCAGCTCGGTCGGGGTGCCGGCGGGCGACGTGACCACCGTGTGGAACCGCACCTCCGGGCCCCGCTGCTCGACCTGGACCACGGGCCGGCCGTCATCGGGACGGCGTTCCCACGTGAGCACGCGCGACTTGCCGTCGTCGGTCAGCTCGATCTCCTCGACGAGCTCGGCGCCGCTCCAGACGAACCACGTCTCGGCGGTCTGCCGCGGTGAGCCGTCGTCGCCGAGCACCCAGCGCCGCTTGGCGAACCGCCGCCCGAGCGGGTCGTAGAGGTAGGTCCAGAACGACTCGTCCGGGGCGATGACGGCGATCAGCCGGTCCAGCTCGTCCCAGACGAACCGCCATTCCTCCGGCCCGGTGGGAGTCGCGCGCACCCGGCCGGTCACCCGGCCCTGCGGGTCGTGGCCGTACCGCGTCCCGGCCGGCGGCAGGAGCCTGCCGGCCGCGTCGTAGGTGAAGCGTTCGACGCCTTCGGGTGCGTGCGCCTCGGTGACCCGCCCGGCCGGGTCGAACCCGAACCGGACCGGCCGCGCGTCGTCGAGCGCGGCGAGCCTGCCGTCCGGCGTGTACGTGTAGGCGCGCCGGCCGAGGCCGGTGATCACCTGCTCGGCGAGCCGATCGGCGGCGTCGAAGGCTTGGCGCAGGACCTCCGCGCCGTCGACCGTCCGGCGGACCTCGCGGCCGGCTTCGTCGTACTCGAACGCGATTTCGTGACCCGCGATGCGAAGCGACGTCCCGAGCTCGCCGTCGTACCGCCACTCACTGTCCACACCGGACACGGTGGTGCGGTGGACGCCCGCGGCGTCGTAGGTCCACCGGACGCCGACCCCGTTGAGCGTCTCCTCGCGCACGCGTCCCCGCTCGTCGCGCACGATCTGCAGGACCGAGTCGTTGTCGACCGCGTACTCGAGCTGTCCCAGCGCGTCGTAGGCGTACCCGGTGACCCCGGTGGCCGTGCGGCGCTCGACGACGTTGCCGAGCGCGTCGTAGGCGTACTCGGTGACTTCGCCGAGTCCGTTGGTCATCCGGCGCAGCTGCCCGGCCTCGTCGTAGGCGTAGGTCAGCCGGCGCCCGTCGAAGTCGGTTTCCTCCACCAGCCTGCCGGCCGGGTCGTAGGTGTAGCGCCAGGTCAGTCCGCGCGGGTTCGTCACCGCGACCAGGCGCAGCTCGGCGTCGTAGCCGTACACCGTGCGCGCGCCGGTGGCGTCGGACTCCTCGATCGGCAGCCCGAACGGGCCGTACGTGCGCCGGATCGTCCGCCCGCCGGCGTCCCGGTGTTCGACGACGCGTCCTTCGGCGTCGTGGCGCCAGCTCTCCCGCTCGCCGTGCGGGCCGATCCGCCAGGAGCGCTGCCCTTCGGCCGTCCAGCCCAGCCGGGCCGGGCCGCCGGACGCGGTGTGCACCAGCCGGGGCCGGCCGAACGGGTCGCGGTCGCCCGGCCGCGCCGCCGCGGTGATCTCCGGTTCGTCGCCGAGTGCGTCCGCCGCGCGGTCGACGCGCAACCGCGTGGAGACACCCGGGAGGGCGGTGTAGGGGTCGGCGGCCGCGGTCACGGTCCGCGCGTCGCCCGCCCGCAGCTCCACCTCGCCCGTCGGGGTCGGCGTCAGCCGCACCACCGAACCGTCGGGCCGCGTCACCGTCGCCAGCACGTCGTTCTCGTAGCCGTAGAACGTGATCCGGCCCAGTTCGTCGGACTGCGACAGCAGGTCGTCGTAGCGGGTCCACGAGTACCGGCGCGTGTGCCCGAGCGGGTCGGTGCGCTCGACGAGCTGGCCCGCCTCGTTCATCCGGTAGGTCCAGGTGTGGCCCAGCGCGTCGGTGTGCCGGGTGGTCCGGGTGCCGGTGTCGTAGGCGAACGCGCCGTTGAGGTAGCGCTCGGCGCCGACACTGCGGACGCAGCGGCCCTGGGCGTCGTAGACGTACCGGTACCAGGTGCCCGCCCGGTCCTGCCAGCCGACGATCCGGTCGTCGACGTCGTAGTCGAGGTTCACCGGGCGCCCGGTGAAGCCGGCGATCTGGGTGAGCTGGCCGAGGCGGTTGTAGCCGTACCGCACGACCGGCGCGCCGCCGGGCACGGCGAGCGCGGCGATCCGGCCGGACGTCGAGTCGATGGTGATCTCGGTGCCGTCGTCGCGGCGCAGCAGCCGCGGGATGCCGGTTCCGTCGTGGTCGATCGTGGTGCGGGAGCCGCCCTGCTCGATCTGCGTCAGCGGCAGCACCCCGCCGCGCCCGTCGGCGAACACGAGGTCGCGGACGCCCGTCGACAGCCGGTAGCCCCCGGCGGTCCGGCGCAGCGGGTGGCGCGGTCCGTCGATCGGCAGCACGGGCCGGTCGCCGCCGGGCAGCGGGTACACGAGCACCGTGCCGTCCTCGGCGAAGAACCGGACGCCGTCGCGGCCGACCTCCAGCCGCTGGTCCAAAGTGGACGCCCACGACCGGCCGAACCACCGGCCGGCGCGGTAGGACGACAGGTGCGTGCGGGACAGCATCAGCTCGCCTGCGTCGCCCGGCAGGGTCAGGTCGACCTGGGTCAGCACGACCTCGCCGGTCGCGACGTCCACCGGGTCGGAGACGCAGACCTTCTTGTCGTCCGGCATCGCGCGGTCGCGCGGGCCGTCGCCCTTGGGGTCGCCCATCGGCTTTCCTCCGCCGCCGTCGGGCCCGCCCTTCGGGGTGCCTCCAGGCGGCGGGCCGTCGGCCGGCGGGTCGTTCTTCGGTGGCGGATCGGTCTTGGGCGGTGGGTCGTTCTTCGGCGGCGGGTCGCCCTTCGCGCCCGACGCGGTGGTGCTGTCGCCGTCTTTGGGCGGCGGGTCGGTCTTGGGTGGCGGGGCGTCGGGGTCGCCCTTGCCCTTGGGGCCGTCGAGTCCCTTGGGGTTGCCCTTGATGTCGGCGTGCTTCGGTGGCGGCGCGGCCTTGCCCGGCTTGATGTTCTTGAGCGCCTTGGCCGCGTCACCGAACAGATCACCGGCCCGCTTGAGCAGCGGCACCAGCGCCTTGAGCGCCGTGACGAGTCGCTTGACCAGGTCCGCGATCTTCGACGCCGTCTTCGCCACCGCACCGATGACCTGCGGCACCACCCAGGTCATACCGATGCCGAGGGTGAAGATCACCTGGAGTGCCCAGCTGATCAGGTGCCCGACGAGTTCGGCGATGATGTCGCGGACCAGCGCCCGCACCGCCGCGACGACCTCACCGGCGGTTTTGACGCCGCTGGAAGCGCCTTCGCAGCCCTTTTGGGCGGTTTCCAGCAGCACGACGGTGTCTTGGGCGCGCTGTCGGTAGGTGTCGCCGGCGGTGCCGGTCCAGGAGGAGATGTCGGTTTTGACCATCCCGGTGAGGTCCTGGCCGATGCTGCCGAGCTCGTTCGCGACGTTCTTCCAGGTCTCGGACTGCGCCGCGATCTCATCGGCGTTGCCGGTGAGTCCGTTGAGAGCTTCTTTGAGCGGCCCGACGTGCTCGATGAGCCAGCCGACGCCGGCGGCGAGGATCGCGCCGAACGGGTCCATGGCCATCGAGAGCGCGTCGAGGGCGGTGCCGACGGCACCCATCGCCACCGACGCCCAGTCGCCGCTTTCGATCGCGGACTTCAGGTCGTTCGCCGACTCCAGCAGCGAAATCCCCGAGTACGCCTTGGTGGAGTCCTTGGTTTCCGCGACCAACGGATTGCTCACCCGCGCGAAAGTAGCAGCGCGAGAACGCCGGGTGTCGCGGAGGTGAACCGGAGATGCCCGAAAATCCGGCGATCACTGTGCCGGGCGGGCAACTCAGCCCTGAACAGGCTCGCCGTCGAGGAAGAAACCGCCGGTGGGGCCGTCCGCGGGCAGGGTCGCCGCCCAGACGACGCCGAGTGCGGCCTCGGCGGGCGAGCGGTCGTCGGCGTCGTCGCCGCGCTCGGGGTGCGTGGCCACCGAGCCGGGGTCGACGGCGTTGACCAGGATCCCCGTATCGCGCAGCTCCGCGGCCAGCGACGAGGTCAGCGCGTTGAGCGCGTACTTGGCGAGGGAATAGCCGGGCGACCGGACCCCCGCGGTCCCGGTGAACTGCGTGACGGCGGCGCTGGAGATGTTGACGATCCGCGCCGCCGGAGCGGCCCGGAGCAGCGGCAGGCAGGCCTGGACCAGGCCCCAGGCACCGAGGACGTCGACGGTGTAGGCGGTGCGGGCCTCGCTCAGGTCCACGTCGAGCACGGACAGCGTCGTGAAGTCGGGCATCGCGGCGGCGTTGTTGACCAGCACGTCGAGCCGGCCGGTGGCCGAGCGGACGAACTCGGCGCAGGCCGCGGCGTCCGCCGGGTCCGTGACGTCGAGGCGCACCGCGTCCGCGGAGAGCCCTTCGGCGACGAGCTTCCCGGCCAGCGCGCGCGTCCGGTCGAGGTCACGGCCGGCGAGGACGGCGTGGTAGCCGCGGGTGGCGAGCTCACGGGCGACGGCAAAACCGAGGCCCTGCGGACGGCTCGCGCCGGTGACGAGGGCGACCTTGCTTTCGTTCATGAGACCTACTGTAGGGACTTCCTACAATTGTGCCAACCCGCTTTTTCCACGTAGGATCGTGACCATGACGGACCGTCCCCGAGCGCTGCTGCGCTGGCCCACGTACGTGATGGGCAACCTGCACCGCAGCGGCGTCGCCCGGATCGACGAGGCGCTGGCCGGCTTCGGGGTGGCCCTGCGCGACTACTACGTCCTGGTCTGCGTCGGCGAGTTCGGGCCGCTGGCCCAGCAGCGCGTCGCCGACCGGCTGGGCCTGGACCGCAGTGACCTGGTGAAGGTCCTCGACCGGCTCGAGGCCGCGGGCTGGGTGCTGCGGGAACGCGACACCGAGGACCGGCGGCGGCACCTCCTCACCCTGACCGACGCCGGCCGGGCCGCGGTCGCGAAGGTCGAGGACGTCTCGGCCGCCGTCACCGGCGAGCTGCTCTCCGCGCTGAGCCCGGGGGAGCGGGAAACCCTGCACCGCCTGCTGCTCAAGGCCTTCGGAGAGCCGCCCGCCTGAAGACCGTCAGCCGTTCTTGAGCTTGGCGCGGCGGGCCTCGGCGGCGTCACGGCGTTCTTCGAAGCGGGCCGCCTGGGCGTCGAGCGTCTTGAGGAAGGTCGCCAGCTCGTCGCGGGCGCGTTCGCCCTCCGGGCCGAGGTTGGCCAGGTCGAACACCTTCCAGTAGCGCAGCAGCGGCAGGACGACGTCGTCGTGGTGGATGCGCAGGTCGTAGATGCCCGCCTTGGCGATCAGCGCCGCCTTCCGGGCGAAGCTCGGGATCACCGCGCCGGGCATCGCGAACGACACGACCTCGTCGGTGATCGCGCGCATCATGGCGTCGGGGGAGATCTCCAGCGAGGCCTTGACCAGGTTCCGGTAGAACACCATGTGCAGGTTCTCGTCCGTGGACACCCGGGCCAGCAGCCGTTCGGCCAGCGGGTCCTGGGTGTAGCGGCCGGTGTTGCGGTGCGAGATCCGGGTGGCCAGCTCCTGGAACGAGACGTACGCGCAGACGTGCAGCAGCGGCTTGTCACCGGTCTCGTAGCCGGCCTGCATCGTCTCCATCCGCATGCGCTCCAGCTCGACCGGGTCGACGGCGCGGGTGACCAGCAGGTAGTCGCGGATGCAGATGCCGTGGCGGCCCTCTTCGGCCGTCCAGCGGTGCACCCAGGTGCCCCACGCGCCGTCGCGGCCGAACGCGCGCTCGATCTCGCGGTGGTAGCTGGGCAGGTTGTCCTCGGTGAGGAGGTTGA
Source organism: Amycolatopsis sp. NPDC114505 (assembly GCF_055633615.1). NCBI lineage: Bacteria > Bacillati > Actinomycetota > Actinomycetes > Pseudonocardiales > Pseudonocardiaceae > Amycolatopsis > Amycolatopsis sp. NPDC114505. Next base: position 1,916,997 of record NZ_JBVKDV010000002.1, read on the forward strand.
CCTCCAGTGCCGTCCGCGCGATCGGGCTGACCCGGGACTGCTCGGGGTCCCAGGCCTCCCCGCCGAGCTCGGCGAAGTCGCGCCCCTGGCTCCACGGGACGTACTCGTGCGGCATCCACTCTTGGGCGGCGGCGAGGTGCCGGTTGAGGTTCTCTTCGACCGTCCCTTCCAGCTCGTACAACAGGCGCGTGCTTTCCGGAACCGGCATGGGGACGTCCTTCCGTACCTACGCGACCGTAACTTACGGTGCCGTAGGTAAGGGTAAACGGACAGTGGCCCCCAGAGGTTCCCGTGGTGGTGCCGGTCACGAAATTCCGGCCGGCACCACCGGCGGTCAGACGCGCAGCAAGCGGGTCAGCTCCGACAGGTCGCCCAGCTCGGCGAGGCCGTACGTCAGCTCCGTGATCCGGGCGCTGACCTCGGCCGGGAGGACCCGGGCGGCGTTCAGGCGGAACTTCGTCGCCAGCTCGTCCGCCGAGAGCGGGTTGTCCGGTCCGCCCCGGTTCACGTCGACGCGTTCCGCCAGTTCGGTGCCGTCGGTCAGCCGCACGCGCAGGACCGCCGGGAACTGGTGGGGGAAGATCTCGTCGCACCGGGCGTCCGGCACGCAGTGCACCTTCGCCGCCAGCGCCAGGCGCGCGGGGTCCGCGGCGGCTTCGTCGGTGAAGTCGTCGTGGAAGACGCCGAGCCCGCCGCCGCCCAGCAGCCCGGCCGCCACCGTGTAGGGGCCGGAGAACGCCGCGTGATAGCCCGACTTCGGGTGGATCTTGTCCTCGCGCGGCTCGCCGATCGTGCGCAAGACCGCCGTCGGCGCGCCCAGCTCGATCTCGGCGATCTCCGCCGGATCGACCCCGCGGGACCGCAGCCGCCGGGCCGCGTCGATGCCCGCGTGGGTGAAGTGGTTGCAGGGATAGGGCTTGAAGAAGATCCCCGGCAGCTCCCAGCGCTCGCCGAGGCCGTCGACGATCGCGTCCACATCGGACTGGTCGCCGCAGAACGCCTGCAGCAGCCCGAACCGGCCCTCCAGGACTGTCGGCGGGCCGGTGATGCCGTGACGCGCCATGCCCGCCGCCGTCACCGCGGCGTGAGCGGCCCAGCCGCAGTGGATGCGCTTCACCGTGCCGCCGGTGCGGTTGGCCTCCAAGAGCCCCGAACCCATGCTGGCCGCGATGCCGATCGCGTCGGCGATCCCCTCGGCGTCCACATCGGACAGCATCGCCGCGGCCGCCGCGGCACCCAGGGCACCGCAGATCGCCGTCGCGTGCAGACCGCGTTCGAAGAACACCGAGTTGCCCAGTTCCTCGTCGTACCCGGCCATGCCGAGCCGCACGGTGATCTCGACGCCGACCCCGATCGCGTCGAGCAGCTGGGCCCCGGTCGCGCCCCGGGACTCCGCGACGGCCAGCGCGGCCGGCACCACCGACGCCGACGGGTGCAGCACCGACGGCAGGTGCGTGTCGTCGAAGTCGAGCGAGTGCGCGAGGGTCCCGTTCAGCAGGGCCGCGCTCGGCTCGGGCAGGCGGTCGCCGGTCCCGATCGCCGTCGCCCGGCCGGTGCCGCCCCACTCCTGGACCAGCGCGCCGACGGCCGCGGCGGGTCGTTCGGCGGTCGCGGCCAGGCTGTTGCCCAGCACGTCGAGCACCCGCCGCGCGGCGTCGTCGCGCAGCTCCGGCGGCAGACCCTTGGCCCGCACCGACGTCGCGAACGCGGCCAGCTGCTGGACGATCGTCGCGGTCATGCGCTCACCGCCGCGAGGGGCCGCACGGGGGAGCCGGTGCCGCCGACGATCCGCAGCGGCGCCAGCACGAACACGAACTCGTGGATGCCTTCGGCCGCCACCGCCTCGAGGTTCAGGTGTTCCATGATGAAGATGCCCGACTCCACCAGCAGGATCCGGTGCACCGGCAGCACGGCGTGCCCGGCCCCGGCCGGGATCTGCTCGTAGGCGGTGGTGTCCGCGCCGGTCGCGACGACACGACGCTCCGCCAGCCACTCCGCGGCCGACGTCGTGGCGCCGGGGACGCCGGTTTCCTTGCCCATGTACGTCGTGGCGTCGTCGAAGTTGCGCGCCCAGCCGGTGCGGATCAGCGCGACGTCGCCGTCGCCGGGCTCGGTACCGGCCCGCTTCGCGGCCGCGTCGAGGTCGTCGGCCGTGACGCCGTACCCCGGCTCCAGCGTCGGGACGCCGTGCACGGCCGCCACGTCCAGCAGGACCGCGCGCCGCAGCAGGCCGGGCAGGTTCTCCGCGCCGTGCGTGCGGAACACGCCGCCCTGCTGGGCCTCGGCGGCATCGACGTCGCCGTGCAGCTTGCCGTCGTGGCTGACGTGCGAGAGCGCGTCGATGTGGGTGCCGACGTGCCCGCCGGTCACGATGATCTCGTTGGCGGCCGACCCGCCGTCCGGGCGGCGCATGTCGCCGTGGCGGCGGATCAGGGTCATCCGGAACCCGGGGTGGTTCGGCGAGCAGGGCATGCCGGTGAAGAACGGCTGCCCGAGCTCGATCAGCCGGACCCCGCCGGCGATCGCCGACAGCAGCGGATCCTGGGGACGTGTCATGAGTGCTGGCCTTCCTTTTCTGCCGGCGCCGCGAGCGCGAGCACCCACCGGGCGCGCGCCACGATCGCGGCGTCGACGAACTGTCCGTGGTGGTCGATCCAGGCCGCCGACCCGGTCGTTTCCAGGTGGCCGAGCAGGTCGCTCGCCCAGGCCGTTTCGGCCGGATCGGGGGCGCAGACCTCGTGCACCACGGGAATCTGGGCGGGGTGGATCACCGACCGGCCGAAGAACCCGGCCGCCCGCCCGGCTTCGGTGCTCGTGCGCAAGCCGTCGAGGTCGCGCACGGCGGTCCAGACGCTCTGTACCGGGCTCGGCAGCCTGGCCGCCCGTGCGGCCACGACAACCCGGGACCGCGGCCACGTCAGCGCGTCCCCACCGGCGACGCGCAGGTCCGCGGCGAGGTCGGCCTCGCCGAGGGAGATCCCGGCGACGAGCGGGTGCGCGGTGGCGATCGCGAGGGCGTTTTCCACGCCCAGCGCGGATTCCAGCACCGGGTACACCGGCACGCCGAGTGCGTCGGCGACCCGGCGCAGCTCGCCCGGGTCCTCGCACTTCGGTACGCGGACGCCCGCGGCCCCACGCAAGGCCGTGATGTCGGCCTCGCCGGCGTCGGTGCCCGGCGCGTTGATCCGGACGAAGGCCTGCGCGCCATCGTCCAAAGCGGACTGCGCGTTCCGCCGTGCCTCGTCCTTGGCCGCCGCGGCGACGGCGTCCTCGAGGTCGATGATCACGGCGTCCGCTTCGCCGTCGAGCGCCTTCTTGATCCGGTCCGGCCGGTCGCCGGGCACGTAGAGCCAGCTGCGCAGGACCTCGCTCACTTGATCACGCCTTTTTCGCGCAGCGAAGCCAGTTCCGGCTCGCCGAGGCCGAGGCGGCCGAGCACCTCGGCGGTGTGCGCGCCGAGCGGTGCGCCGGCCGACGTGAGCTGCCCGGGGGTTTCGGACAGCCGGAACAGCACGTTCTGCATCTTCACCGGGCCCAGTTCCTCGTCGTCGAGCGTGGCGATGGTGCCCAGCGCCGCGAACTGCGGGTCGGTCATGACGTCGGCGGCGGTGTAGATCGGCGCGACCGCGGCCTGGGCCTCCTCGAACGCCTTGACGACGTCGTCGCGGTCGCGGTCGGCGATCCACGACCCGACGGCGTCGTCGAGCAGGTCGGCGTGCTGCGCGCGTTCGGCGCCGCTGGCGAACCACGGCTCGTCGATCAGCTCGGGGCGTCCGACCAGCCGCATCACGCGCTCGGCGATGGACTGGGCGCTGGTGGAGATGGCGACCCAGCTGCCGTCGCGGGTGCGGTAGGTGTTGCGCGGCGCGTTGTTCGTGGAGCGGTTGCCGGTGCGCGGCTGCAGCGTGCCGAGCTGGTCGTAGGCGATGATCTGCGGCCCGAGCAGCGTCAGGATCGGCTCGATGATGGCGAGGTCGACGACCTGCCCGCGGCCGGTCTGCTCGCGTGCCCGCAGCGCGGTCATCACGGCGTACGCGGTGGTCAGCGCGGCGATCCCGTCGGCGAGCCCGAACGGCGGCAGCGTCGGCGGGCCGTCCGGTTCGCCGGTGATCGCGGCGAACCCGCTCATCGCCTCGGCGAGCGTGCCGAAGCCGGGCCGCTTGGCGTACGGGCCGATCTGCCCGAACCCGGTGACGCGCGTGAGCACCAAGCCGGGGTTGATCTCGCTCAGAACGTCGTAGCCGAGACCCCAGCGCTCCAGCGTGCCGGGGCGGAAGTTCTCGACGACGACGTCCGCGTCGGCCACGAGGTTCTTGAAGATCTCCTGGCCCTCGGGGGAGCCGAGGTAGAGGGTGATCGCCTTCTTGCCGCGGCCGAGCATCTTCCACCAGAGGCCGACGCCGTCGCGCTGCGCGCCGTGGCTGCGGACGGGGTCGCCGTTCGGGTGCTCGATCTTGATCACCTCGGCGCCGAAGTCGCCCAGCAGCGTCGCGGCCAGCGGGCCGGCGAACAGGGTGGCCGTGTCGAGCACCCGGATCCCGGACAAAGCGCCCGTCATGGGGCTTACCTGCCTTTCTCGTCCGGCGAGCGGGGTTCGAGCACCGTTTCGCCGGGGGGAACACTTGTGAACGCCGAGTTTCGTAGTGGCGTCTCTCGGTGTTTTCCAAGTTCGCACTGATCGCACGTGTCCGTCAAGTTATGCGCAGATGTTGACCTGAAGTCGGGGCGGGTGTCACGATGACCGGCAACAAACCTGGCGTTTCGCTAAGCGGAACGCCAGTCCTTCTAGGGTGCACAGCCTTCCAGTGGGAAGAGGTGACATGTCCGCACGAATGCTCGTCGCGGGACTCGGGGCGCTGGCCCTGCTCGCGACCGGGTGCGGGGGATCGGCTCCGATGGGGGCCGGGGGCGCCGCCGCGGGGCGGGACGAGGGCCCGGTCAAGATCGGGGCACTGCACCCGGTCAGCGGCTCGAACGCGGTCGACGGCCTGCAGATGCGCCGCGGTGCGCAGCTGGCGGTCGACGCGATCAACGCGGCCGGCGGCATCAAGTCGCTCGGCGGCCGCAAGGTCGAGCTGGTCACGGGGGACACGCAGGGCAAGGCCGACATCGGGCAGAGCGAGGCCCAGCGGCTGATCTCGGCCGGCGCGGTCAGCCTGGTCGGCACCTACCAGAGCGCGGTGAGCACCAACGTCGCCGTCGTGGCCGAACGTAACCGGGTCCCGTTCGTCATGGACGTGACCGCCTCCGACGCGATCTTCTCCCACGGCTACAAGTACTCCTTCCGCGTGCAGCCCGGCAGCAAGGCGATCGCGACGGCCGCCGCCCAGTACCTCAAGGCGGTGTCCGAACAGGCCGGCAAGCCCGTCCGCAAGGTCGCGTTCCTGCACGAGCAGAGCGACTTCGGCAGCGGCGCGGCCGACGCCTTCACCGCGGCGGCCAAGCAGCTCGGCATCGAGGTCGGCCCGAACATCAGCTACGACGCCACCACCGTCAGCGACCTGACCGCCCAGATCACCCAGGTCAAGGCGGCGGGCGCGGACGTGCTGGCGGTCGCCGGCTACTACCGCGACAGCCTGCTGGCGGCCAAGGCGATCGCCTCGGTGAAGCCGGACCTCAACGCGGTCTGGGGCGTCTCGAACGGCGCGTACGACCAGCCGAAGTTCGTCACCGACGCCGCCGCCGTCGGCAACCTGTACTTCAGCACCAACTACCACTACGACGCGACCAACCCCGAGACCGTCGCGCTGCGCGAGAAGTACCAGAAGCGCTACGGCGACCCGATGCGCACCGGCGCGGTCCTGTCCTACGACGCGGTCCAGGTGATCGCGCACGGCGTCGAGAAGGCCGCGAGCACCGACCCGGAGAAGGTCCGGGACGCGATCGCCGGCGCGCAGGTTTCGCCGTTGACCGTCGGGCGCGGGCAGATCCAGTTCGCCCCGAACGGCGACAACCGCAACGCCTTCCCGGTGCTGATGCAGGTCCGGGACGGGCGGGTCCAGCAGGTGTATCCCCCCGAAAAAGCCGAATCCCGGCCCGACTACAGGGTGGCGTGGCGACCATGACCGAACTCGACACCGGGGCGCCCGTCGTCCCCCAAACCGCACCACCCGACCGGAAGACCAGAGCGGACAAGGGTTTCCTCGGCCGCGCCGGCATCGTGGCCGCCGTCCTCGTCGTCGCGATCGTGCTCGCGCTGGTGCAGTCCGGCAGCGGCCTGGTGGTCTGGCAGTCGGTGGTCACCGGCCTCCTGACCGGCGGGCTCTACGGCCTCATCGCGATGGGCCTGACGCTGATCTTCGGCGTGCTCGACATCGTCAACTTCGCCCACGGCGCGTTCCTCGCGGTGGCCATGTTCCTGTCGTTCGGCATGGTCCAGGCGACCGGGCTCCACCCGTACCTGACGCTCGTCGTGGCCGTCCCGGCGCTGTTCCTGCTGGGCGCGGCCGTGCACCGCGGGCTGCTGTCCGGGGCCGGCGGCCGGTCGCTGGAGAACCAGCTGCTGATCACGCTCGGCCTGTCCCTCCTGCTGGAGAACGGGCTGCTGATGTTCTTCGGCGCCGAGCCGAAGACGATCGCGCTGCCCGGCGACTTCCAGTTCCCGCTGCTGGGCGCGGTCGTCGCGGGTTCTCGGCTCTACGCGTTCCTCGGTGCGATCGTGCTCGGCGGGCTGCTGTACTGGCTGCTGCGGCGGACCCGGCTGGGCACGGCGATCCGCGCGGTCGCCGCGAACGCGTCCGGCGCGTCGCTGGTCGGCATCAACGTCCGCCGGATGCACACGCTGACCTTCGCCATCGGCACGGCGTGCGCGGGTGCGGCGGCGGTGCTCGCCGGCCCGCTCGTCACCGTGACCCCGACGCTGGGGGAGCAGTTCAACATCACGGCGTTCGTGGTCGTGGTGCTCGGCGGGATGGGCAACGTCGTGGGCGCGCTCGTCGGCGGCCTGCTGATCGGCCTGGTCGAGCAGCTCACGACCATCTACCTCGGCGGTCAGAGCTCCCTGCTCGGCGTGTTCGTGGTGTTCGTGCTGGTGCTGTTCCTGCGTCCGCAGGGCCTGTTCGGGAGGCGCGCATGAGCATCACGATCGAGGCACCGGCGGGGTTTTCGGAAGCCGTCAAGGCACCGCCGCTGCGGCCGCAGAACAAGCAGCTGGCCATCCTCGCGATCCTCGTGCTGGTCGCCATCCCGCTGCCGCTGATCCTCCCGGCGGCCCAGGGCGCGGTCGCCGTCCGGATCCTGATCTTCCTGCTGATGGCCGTCGGCTGGAACATCATGAGCGGCTTCGGCGGGATGTTCAGCTTCGGGCACGCCGCCTACTTCGGCCTCGGCGCCTACACCAGCGCGTACCTGCTGGTGAAGCACAACGTGTCACCGTGGATCGGGATGCTGGCCGGGATGGCGGTGGCCGCCGCGGTCGCCGTCGTCATCGGCTACTTCTCCTTCCGCTACAAGCTCCAAGGCGCGTACTTCGCGCTGGCGACCTTCGCGTTCGCGGAGATGCTGCGGCTGATCGTCACGAGCAGCGCGTTCGCCAACAAGTCCGTCGGGTTCAGCGTCCCGCTGATCCAGGACTCGTCGCTGTGGCTGATCCAGTTCCCGGCCGACTCGCCCGCGTACTTCTGGGTGGCGCTGGTCCTGGCCGGGGCGGCGGTCGCGATCAGCATCGTCTTCCTGCACTCGCGCGCCGGCCGGTACGTCACGGCGATCCGTGACGACGAGCTGGCGGCGGCGTCACTCGGCGCCCCGGTGTTGCGGCACAAGCTGCTGACGGTCGCGCTGTCGGCGGCGATCACCGCCGTGGCGGGCGCTTTCTACACGCAGTACTACCTGTTCGTGAACCCCGATCTCGGGTTCGGCTCGGCCATCTCGATCCAGGCGATCGTGCCCGTCGTGATCGGCGGCATCGGCACGGTGTGGGGCCCGGTGGTCGGCGCGATCATCATCGGCTCGCTCACCGACGTCACCGCCACGCTGCTGCGCACGCCACCGGAGTTCCTGGGCTTCCTGCAGGGCCGCAGCGGACTCGACGTCGTGCTGTACGCGGTGCTGGTCATCCTGATCGTGCGGCTGTTGCCCAAGGGGATCGTCGGAACTCTCGCTGCGAGGTGGCGTCGATGAGCATCGTGGAAGTCACCGGCGTCGGCAAGGCGTTCCGCGGCGTGCACGCACTGTCCGATGTGGACCTGGCGGTCGCCGAAGGAGAGATCCTCGGCGTCATCGGGCCCAACGGCGCGGGCAAGACCACGCTGTTCAACGTGATCTCCGGAGCGCTGTCCCCGGACACCGGCCGGGTGCGGCTGGCGGGCGACGACGTCACCGGGCGCGCGCCCGACCGGATCGCGCGGGCCGGGATGGTCCGCACGTTCCAGCTGATGCGGCCGTTCGCGAGCATGACGGTGGCGCAGAACGTCGGCCTCGCCGCGCAGCACCACCGGCTGAGCGCGAAAGCCCTGCGGGAGCACGCACTCGACGTCGTCGACCGCGTCGGGCTCGGACCGTGGGCGCACCGCAACGCGACCGACCTGCCGACCGCCGGGCTCAAGCGCCTCGAGCTGGCGCGGGCGCTGGCGACGCGGCCGAAGGTGCTGCTGCTCGACGAGGTGCTGGCCGGGCTGGTGCCGGCCGAGCGCGAACCGGTGCTCGACCTGCTCGCCACGCTGCGCGAGCAGGAGGGCGTCACGCTGGTGTTCATCGAGCACATCATGGCCGCGGTGATGCGGCTGGCCGACCGCGTCCTCGTGCTCGACCAGGGCCGCGTCCTGGCCGTCGGGTCGCCCGCCGAGGTCACCAGCGATCCGCGCGTCATCGACGCCTACCTCGGTGAGGAGCCGACCCATGCTGACGCTTGAGAAGGTGTGCGCCGGGTACGGGCGGATGCGGATCCTGCACGACGTCGACCTGCACCTCGACGCCGGGGAGATCGTCGCGCTGGTCGGCGCGAACGGCGCCGGCAAGACCACGACGTTGCGCAGCATCTGCGGGCAGCTGAAGCCGCTGTCGGGCACGATCACGCTCGACGGCGCGCCCACCGCCGGGCGCCGTCCGGACCAGCTGGTGCGCGACGGCCTGGTGCACGTGCCCGAGGACCGGGCGCTGTTCGGCACGCTCACCGTCGAGGAGAACCTGCGGATGGGCGCGTGGACCCGCACGTCCGAGCAGGCCGCTTCGTCGCTGGACGAGGTGTACGAGCTGTTCCCGGTGCTCGCCGAGCGCCGGACGCAGCTCGCCCAGACGTTCAGCGGCGGCCAGCAGCAGATGCTCGCGATCGGTCGCGCGCTGATGGCCGGGCCGCGGCTGCTGATGCTCGACGAGCCGTCGACCGGCTTGTCCCCGAAACTGACCTGGACGGTGCTGGAAGCGGTCCAGCGCATCCGGGACAACGGGGTGGCGGTGCTGCTGGTCGAGCAGAACGCGAAGCAGGCGCTGGCCATCGCCGACCGGGCGTACGTGCTGGAAAGCGGGTCGACGGTGCTGCAGGGCACCGGCGCCGAGCTGGCCGGCGATCAGCGCGTCAGGAAGGCGTACTTGGGACTGTGAAACGCGAACAAGCGGCGGCGGCGACAGCCTCGCTCGGAGCCTGGGTGTCCGAACTGGACATCGCGGCCGTCCCGGGTGCGGTGCTGGACCGGCTTTCCCTCGTCCTGCTCGACGTCGTCGGCGTCACCGCTTTGGGTGCTTCGCTGCCGGAGCAGCGGTCCTTGGCCGACGCGTGGCGCGCGCCGGCGGGCCCGGCGCCGCTGATCGGCGGCGGGCGGCTGGTGACGACCGACGCGGCGGCGTGGCTCAACGGGGTCGCTTTGGTGTCGCTGGAGCTGGACGAGGGCCACAAGTACGCCAAGGGCCACCCCGCGGCGCACGGGTTCCCCGCGGTGCTGGCGCTGGCGGCCGAGCTGGACAGCACGGGCGCGGACACGGCGGCGGCGCTGCTGGCCGCGTACGAGGTCGCGGCGCGGTTCGGCCGCGCGACCACCTTGCGCGCGGGCGCGCACCCGCACGGCAGCTGGGGCGTCCCCGGCGCGGCGGCGGGTTGCGCGCGGCTGCTCGGCCTCCCACCGGGCGCGGCCGCGGCGGCCATCGACACCGCGGCCGGCCTGGTGATCGCCGGGCACTTCGACTCGGCGACCCAGGGCAACCCGGTGCGCAACGCATGGCTGGGCGCCTCGGCGACGTCGGGACTGGCCGCGGCCCGGATGGCGGCGGCCGGGATGGCCCGCACGACCGGAACCGCCGCGCTCTCCCTCGGCACGCTGCTCGGCTCGTTGGACGCGGCGGAGCTGGCCGCGGAGCTGGGCACCCGCTGGGACATCACCCGCGGCTACTTCAAGCGGCACGCGTCGTGCTCGTTCACCCACCCGGCGGCGGACGCGGTGCTCGAACTGCGGTCCCGTCCGGAGTTCCGCGCTGCCGGGATCACGCACGTCCTGGTGGAGAGCCACGTCCTGGGGGCCGGACTGTCCTCGGTGGACTGGTCGAACCGGCTTTCGGCGATGTTCTCGACGCCGTTCGTGGTGGCGACCGCGGCGTTGAGCGGCGAGGTCGGGCCGGAGAGCCCGCTCTGCGACGCGGACGTGCGTTCTCTGGCGAGCCGCGTGCGCGTGGTCGAGGCCGCGGACCTCACGGCCCGTCTCCCGGACGAGCGCGCGGCGCGAGTGACCGTCGCGTTCGACGACGGAACGTCGCTGACCTGCGAGGTGCCCAACCCGGTCGGGGACGCCGACCACCACCCGCTGACCGAGCCCGACCTGGTCGGCATGCTCGCGAACTGGCTGCCCGCGGACGTCGTCGCTCGCGCGGCGGCGCTGGGCCGCGACCTGCCCGGCCTGCCCCGCGTCGGCGCGGCGCTGCGCGGGCTGGCCGGAACCGAAGAGAAGGAGCCGAACTGATGCGTGCCCTCGCGGTGACGCCCATCCACCTGCCGCCCGAGGAGATCCGGCGGCGGCAGGAGCGCTACGACCGGCTCGCCCCGCCCGGCTTGACCATCGAGCTACGCGACGTCGGCCCGACCGCGCCGGAGACCCTCGACACCGGCGAGTCCGTGCGCGCCTCCGAGCGTGAAGTCGCCGCGGCCATCGCGGGCGCCGGTGAGGGCTGGGACCTGGCCTTCCCGGACTGCGTGCTGGACCCGGCCGTTCCCGACGCCGTCGCCGAACCGCCGTTGCCGGTGCACGGCCTGCTCAAGCTGTCCGCGAGCCACCTCGCCGCGAAGGGCGTCCGGTTCGGCGCGGTCGTGCGCAACGACGCCATCGCCGAGGAGTTCGCGAAGCGCATCGCCGCCTACCGGCTCACCGAGTACTTCGTCGGCGTTCGCGTGCTGGACCTGCCGTTCTCCGCCATCGCCGAGACCGAGACGTGGAACGCCGCCCTCGGCACGGCCGTCGGCGAACTCGCCGGAGCCGGTGCCACCGCGGTGATCAACGGCTGTTCGGCCGTCGACGTCGAACCCGCCGACCTGCCCGCGCGCATCGTCGACCCGACGGAGCTCGCGATGCGGCTGCTGGCTGTGGAGGAGCGGTGACCGACGGACCGGACCTCGTCGTCGCCGGCGCGGGCGGCGGGCTCGCCGGGGCCTTGCGCGCGGCCGAGCTGGGCCTCAGCGTTCTGGTCGTCGAGGCGAGCGAGCACTTCCGGCGGGGCAACAACACCTCGATGTCCACCGCCATGTTCCCCGGCGCCGGCTCCCGCTGGCAGGCCGAGCAGGGCGTCGACGACTCGCCCGAGAAGTTCGTCGCCGACATCATGGCCAAGACGCACGGCCAGGCCGATCCGCGTCTGGCCCGGACCGTCGCCGAGGTCAGCGCGCCGCTGGTCGAGTGGCTCGCCGACTCCGCCGGGCTGCCGTTGTCGCTGGTCACCGACTTCAACTACCCGGGTCACGCCGTGCCCCGGTGCCACACGATCCCCGGCCGGCACGGCTCCGGCGTCATCGACCACCTCGCCCGGCGCGTGACCGAACACGAGAACATCGAGCTGCTCGCACCAGCCCGGCTGGTCGACGTGCGGTCCGATGTGGACGGTGTCCGGGCGGCCGTCGTCCGGTACCCCGACGGGACCGAAGAAGAGATCCCGACCCGGGCGGTCCTGCTGGCCACTAACGGCTTCGGCGCCGACGCCGACCTCGTCGCGAAGCACCTGCCGGAGATCTCGGGCTCGCTCTACCAGGGCAGCGACCAGTCGCTCGGCGACGCGCTGCGCATCGGTGAGAAGCTCGGGGCCGCCACCGGATTCCTCGACGCCTACCAGGGCCACGGCGCGGTGTCCGCGAGCGCGGGCACGCTCGTCGGCTGGGCGACGATCATCCACGGCGCGATCCTCGTCGACCTCGAAGGCCGCCGCTTCGGCAACGAGACCCGCGGCTACTCCGAGTACGCCGCCGAGCTGGCCGCGCGGCCCGGGTCGACCGGCTGGATCGTGCTCGACGAGACGATCTTCGAGCAGTGCCAGCCGTTCCAGGACTTCCGGGACGTCGTGTCGGCCGGCGCGCTGGTCTGGGCCGACGACGCCGCCGCGCTCGCGAAGGCGACCGGCCTGCCGCCGGACGCCCTGGAAGCCGAACTCGCCACCGCGGCCGCCATCGCGCGCGGCTCACAGGCCGATGTACACGGCCGCACCCACTGGGAGCGTCCGCTGACCGGCCGGCTCGCCGCGGTCCGCGTGGTGCCCGCGCTGTTCCACACCCAGGGCGGGTTGCTGGTCGACGAGCACGCCAACGTCGTCGACACCCAGGACCGCCCGATCCCCGGGCTCTACGCCGCGGGTGGCGCCGCGGCGAGCATCTCCGGGCACGGCGCCGCCGGCTACCTGCCCGGCAACGGACTCCTGCCCGCCTTCGGGCTGGCCTACCTGGCCGCCGGCGACGTCGCCCGGCGCCGCACCCCCGACCCCGCAAGCTGAGGAGAGAAATGGCAACGACGGAACTGCTCGTGAAGAACGTCCGGGTCGTCCGCCCCGACGACGCCGACGGATCCGAGCCCGAGCTACTGGACATCGCCGTGAACGACGGCACCATCACCCGCGTCGCGAAGGACCTGCCGACTGACGACGTCGCGCAGGTCGTCGACGGCCGCGGGCTGCTGGCGTTCCCCGGTGTCGTCGACGCGCACCAGCACTGGGGCATCTACAACGAACTGGCCACCGACACCCGCACCGAGAGCCGCGCGAGCGCACAGGGCGGTGTCACGACGTCGCTGACGTACATGCGGACCGGCCAGTACTACCTGAACAAGGGCGGCAGCTACCGCGACTTCTTCCCCGAGGTGCTGAGCGCGTCCGAGGGCAACGCCTACGTCGACTACGCCTTCCACCTCGCGCCGATGAGCTCGGAGCACATCTCCGAAATCCCTTACCTGGTCGAGGAATTCGGCGTCACGTCGTTCAAGATCTTCATGTTCTACGGCAGCCACGGCCTGCACGGGCGCTCGACCAGCCAGAGCGACTTCCTGATGATCCCGCCGGACGAGCGCTACGACATCGCGCACTTCGAGTTCGTCATGCGCGGGGTCCAGCACGCGCGCGAGGTGCTGACCGAGTACGCGCCGCACCTGTCGCTCTCGCTGCACTGCGAGACGGCGGAAATCATGACGGCGTACACGAAGCTGGTCGAGCAGGACGGCTCGCTGTCGGGCCTGCGGGCCTACAGCGCGTCGCGGCCGCCGCACTCCGAAGGCCTCGCCGTCACCATCGCGTCCTACCTGGCGCACGAGACCGGGCTGCCGAACATTAACCTGCTGCACCTGTCGTCGGAGAAGGCGCTCTCGGCCGCGCTGACGATGGGGAAGGCGTTCCCGCACATCGACTTCCGGCGCGAGGTGACGATCGGGCACCTGCTGGCCGACGTCGACACCGCGTCGGGCATCGGCGGCAAGGTCAACCCGCCGCTGCGCGAGCGCGAGGACGTCGAGGCGCTGTGGCGGCACGTGCTCGCCGGCGACGTCGACTGGGTGGTCAGCGACCACGCGTGCTGCCGAGACGAGCTGAAGTTCGGCTCGGACCGCGACGACGTCTTCCTGGCGAAGTCCGGCTTCGGCGGTGCCGAGTACCTGCTGCCGGGGTTGGTCGGTGAAGGCACGAAGCGCGGTCTGTCGCTGCAGCGGATCGCGCAGCTGACGTCGCAGAACCCGGCTCGCCGTTACGGCCTGCTGAAGAAGGGCACGATCGCCGAGGGCTTCGACGCCGACTTCGCGCTGGTCGACCCGGACGTCCGGTGGACCGTGCGCGCGGCCGAGTCGGAGTCCACTCAGGAGTACACGCCGTTCGAGGGCTTCGACATGACCGCGAAGGTGACCGACACGTTCGTGCGCGGGAACCACGTGTTCGCCGACGGCAAGATCACCGGCGACCCGGTGGGCCGCTACCTCAAGCGCGGCCGCTGAACGCCGGTCGTGAGTGAGAAACAGTGTTCTAACCCTGTTTCTCACTCACGACCTACCGGCCACCCTGCTCCTGCAGCCAGGCCCAGCTCTGCCGGATCTCCGCGGCCGCGTCGCGCACGAGGTCGCGGTAGCGGGCCACGGCGTCGGGCGTGAAGCGGTACTGCGGTCCGCAGATGCTGACGGAGCCGTGGACCTCGCCGTCCGGGCCGAACAGGGGAGCGGCGACCGATCCCGCGCCGGGCTGGCGTTCGCCGAGCGAGACGGCGACGCCGTCACGGGCCACTTCGGCGAGGGCCTCGCGCAGCTGCTCGGCGGTGGTGATCGTGTGCTCGGTCAGCGCGGGGAGCTCCCGGTGCAGCAAGGCTTCCCGGTGGTCTTCGGTCAGCGACGCGAGGATCACCTTGCCGGAAGAACCGGCGTGCAGCGGGAACCGGCGGCCGAGCTCGACGGTCATCTTGATCTCGCGCGGGCTTTCGAACTGGTCGAGGTACACGCGTTCGTCTCCGACCAGGCCGGAGAGGGTGGTCGTCTCGCCGGTCTCGTCCCGCAGCCGCCGCAGGACGGGAAGCGCCGCGACCCGGGCGTCGAACCGGCGCAGGGCGCTCGCCCCGAGCGCGACGGCCGCGGGGCCGAGCCGGTAGCCGGCGACACCGGCGTCGGTGGCCAGCACCTCGCGCGAGACGAGCGACTGCAGGATCCGGTAGACGACCGCCTTGGACAGGTCGAGCTCCCGGCTGATCGTGCTGACGCCCAGGTACCGGGGGCCACCGGTGAAGAGCAGCAGCACGTCGGCCACCCGGGCGGCGGCCTCGGTGCCGGTGTTGTCCGACGGGGCGGCGGGCTTGCGCCCGGCGGTACTGTTGACGGCCACGCTCGTGGTCCTCGACTTCGTTTCGCTGACAGGAACGGTTCGGTTCGAATCATAGCACTTTGGTGCCGTGCTTAGAGTAAACCGTTCCGGCCAGCGATACGTCACTGCCCGACGGCGGTGCCTTCGAGCTCGACCAGCTGGCCGGGGACGGCCAGCCGCGTCACCCCGAGCATCGTGGTCGCCGGTGCCACCCCGGCGGCGCCGAGCCGGGCCGCCAGCACGCCGTAGTGCGGGAACAGACCGTCCACATCGGTGGTGTAGACGTTGAGGCGGACGAGGTTCGCCAGCGTCATGCCGGCCTCGGCGAGCACGGCCTCGAGGTTGTCGAGGGTCAGCGCCAGCTGCGCGGCCACGTCGCCGTCGTGCTCGGGCTTGCCCTCGGCGTTCGTCGCGGTCTGCCCGGAGCAGTACAGGGTCCGGGTGTGCCCGGCGACGAGCTCCCCTTGGTTGAACCTCAGCTCCGCCGACCACGTCGTCGGGTTGACCGCCGTTCGTTCCCCATGCGCGCCGACCGGCTGGTCTCGCTGGTACTGCTGCTGCGGCAGCGCGGCCGGCTGACCGCGGACGCGCTCTCCCGCGAGCTGGCCGTGTCGACGCGGACCGTGCTGCGCGACATCGAGGCGCTGTCGACGGCCGGCGTCCCGGTCTACCCCGAACGCGGCCGGCACGGCGGGTTCGCGCTGCTGCCCGGGTCCCGGACCGAGCTGACCGGGCTGAACCACGACGAGGCGCTGGCGCTGCTCGCCACCGGATCGGGCCTCGGCCTCGGCCCGGCGCTCGCGTCGGCCCGCCGCAAGGTGCTCGACGCGCTGCCGGAAAGCCACCGCGCCACCACGAGCGACGCGGCCGGCCGGTTCCTCGTCGAGCCGGAGACCGACCTGCTTCCCCGCCGTCCGGCCGCCGGGGAGGCGTCCGCCCCGGCGATGCTCGAGATCCGGCGCGCGGTCCTCGCCGGACGCCGGCTGCGCCTCCACTACGCGGCCGCCGGCCAGCAGCCGGAGTGGCGCACGGTGGACCCGATCGGCCTGGTCACGGTGCGCGAACGGGGTTACCTGCTGGCCATCCGATCGGGCGAGGACCGCACCTACCGGCTGTCGCGGGTGCTGGCCGCGGAAGGACTTCCCGAACCGGCACGGCGACCGGCCCGCGTCGACCTGGACCGGGTCTGGCGGGAGCGCTGCGCGCAGTTCCTCGCGGGCGGCCACATAGCGGTGCAGCTCCGGGTGGACCCGGCGCGGCGGGAGGAAGTGCTGCGCACCGCGGTGGCGGTCCGCGCGGCCGAGCCCGACGCCACCGGCCGGCTGCGCCTGGAGGCGACGTACTAGGACGCGTGGCACGCCGAGTGGGCGCTGTGGCAGCTCGGCGCCCACGTGGAAGCGTTGGCGCCGCAGTCTTTGCGTGACCGTGCTGCCGCGATCGTTGCCCGCTACGAGGACTGAGGTGGCCTTTCGCGGCCCACCCTTGCTGCGGCGACTAAGCGCCCAGCTCGACCGCGCGGCGCAGGTCGCGGACGTAGGCCTCGGGCTGCTCCCACGCCGCGAAGTGGCCGCCGGCCGGGTGTTCCTCGTACTCGACGATGTTCAGGAACGCTTCGGCGTAGCTTCGCGGCTCCGGCTTGATGTCCCGCGGGAACACCGACAGCACCGTCGGCGTGTCGATCCGGGCGGGGAGCGTGACCGGTTCGGTGTAGGTGGTGAACGAGGTGCCGATCGTGCCGGTGGCCCAGTAGACGGTGACCCAGGTGAGCAGTTCGTCGTCGGTGAAGGCCGCTTTGTCCGACCAGGACTCGAGCTTCTCGACGATCCACGCCGCGAGGCCGGCGGGGGAGTCGCCGAGGGCGACGGACAGGGTGTTCGGCCGCGTCGACTGCTCGGCGATGTAGCCGCCCTCCGCCCGGAACCACCGCGCCGCCTGGCCGACGTAGGCGACCGCGTCGGGGGCGAGCGTCGCCGGGTCCGCCGTGAGTGCGCGCTGTGGGGCGACGTTCGTCAGGTGCAGGGCCGTCACCCGGTCCGGGTGGTGGCCCGCCAGGACCTCCGCGACGGTGCCGCCGACGTCGCCGCCTGACAGCATGTACCGCGGATACCCGAGTTCGGCGAGCGCGTCCGCGACGAGTTCGGCGATCCGGCCGGCGGACACGCCGGGCGTGGTGAGCGGGGCCGCGAACGGGAAGCCCGGCAGCGCGGGGACCACCACGTGCACGTCGGTGAGCAGGGGCAGGACGCGTTCGAACCGCAGCACCGAGTCGGGCCAGCCGTGCAGCAGCACGACGACCGGGGCGCCGGGGTCCGTGGCCCGCCGGTGGATCAGGCGCAGGCCACCCGCCGTGACCCAGGGGAGCGCGCGGACACGGCGCTCGTGCTCGTCCCAGTCGTACCCGCCGGCCCAGCGTTCGAGCAGCTCGTCGAGCCGGGTGGCGGTGATGCCGCGTGTCCCGTCGGTGCTCCAGGGGGTCGTGACCCGCCGGGTCCGCCGGAGTCTGTCCCGCAGTTCGTCCATCATGTGTACGACGATACACATGATGTGTATGCTCGTACACATGACTTCGCGCGACGCGGCGGCCACCCGGCAGCGGATCCTCGACCAGGCCCGGCGCCAGTTCGCCCGGCACGGCTACACGGCGATCACCGTCAAGGGCGTGGCCGACGCGGCCGGCGTGTCACCCAACCTGATCACGCGCTACTTCGGCGGCAAGGAAGGCCTTTTCCTGGCGGCGACCCGGGTCGAGATCCCGGTCGAGGACTCCTTCGACGGCGACCGCGCCGAGCTGGGCGCGCGGCTCGCGGCGAGCATCGTCCGGCGCTGGTCCGGCGATCCGGGGGAGGATCCGCTGCTGGTGCTGCAACGCGCGTCGGGCGAGCGCCCGGAAGCGGCGGAGGCGCTGGCCGCGTTCCTGGACGCGAAGTCGCTGGAGCCGTTGCACCGCTACCTGCGCGACAGCGGGCTGGCCGATGCCGACGCGCGCGCCCGGGCCACTGCGATCGATGCGTTCGTGCTCGGTGTCTCGACCCGCCGCCGGGTGCTGCGTTCGGAGTTGGGTGACCCGGGTGCGCTCGAGGCGTGGTTGGCCGGGGTGATCCAGCGGCTTGCCGACGGATGAGGCTCAGACCGGTCGGGCGCCGCCGCCGAGTTCAAGGCGTGGCCGGGGTGGCTGCGCTCCGGACTCGGCGACCCCGGCGCGCTGGCGGCGGTGATCCAGCGGCTCGCCGACGGCTGAAACTCACCCCGATCGGCGGAATCCCCGGGTCAAGAGCGCAGCGAACCGCCGCCTCGCCGCCGGGGTACTCCCGTGGATGCCGGTGCCGGCCATGAGCACCACCTGCAGGTCGGCCAGGGTCACCTCGGGGCGTACGTGGCCGCTCTCCTGGGCGCGGTGGATCAGCCGGGTCGCGGAGGTCAGCGACGTCGTGCGCATCGCCGCGAGGTCCACCGCGCGCGGGAACGTGGCCTTGACCGCCGTCGTGAAGGCGTGGTCGCGGGCCTGCAGTGCGCAAAGCTTCCGGACCGTGCTGCGGAAACCGTGCCACGGGTCGGGGTCGGCGAGCCCCTCGTCCACAGTGGACTGCCAAGCCCGGGCCTGCTCGGTGAACGCCGCCGCGGCGAGTGTTTCCTTCGTGGGGAAGTGGCGGTAGACGGTCGCGGGCCCGACCTCGGCGCGCCGGGCGATCTCGCGGACCGGGACCGTCAGGCCCTCGGTGACGAACACCGCGCGCGCCGCTTCGAGGATGCGGTCGCGAGGCAAACGGGCGGTCACCGCTCTCACTTTAGCCAGCCGGCCGGGAGCCTCCGTTACGGTCCGCCGATGACTTCGAACGGGGACCCCGCGTCCGGTGTCGGCGCGACCGCGACCATGGCGGCGATGGCCCGCGCCATCGCGACGCGGACGGATTCGCTCATCGACGACCCGTTCGCCGCGCCGCTCGTGCGGGCGGTCGGCATCGAGCTCCTCACCCGGCTGGCCACCGGCGAACTGCCGCCCGGCGACCTCGTCGACCGGACGGCGATCGACGGGGCCAAGGTGCGGACCCGGTTCTACGACGACTTCTTCCTCGCGGCGACGGACGCGGGCATCACCCAGGTCGTGATCCTGGCTTCGGGCCTGGACTCCCGCGCGTACCGGCTGCCCTGGCCGGCCGGGACCGTCGTGTACGAGCTCGACCAGCCGCGGATCGTCGGGTTCAAGACCCGCGCGCTGGCCGAGCTGGGTGCCGAGCCGACCGCTGACCGGCGAGCGGTGGCGGTCGATCTGCGCGACGACTGGCCCGCCGCCCTGCGCGCCGCGGGCTTCGACCCGGCCCGGCCGAGCGCGTGGAGCGCCGAAGGCCTGCTGGGTTACCTGCCGCCCGAGGCGCAGGATCGCTTGCTGGACAACGTCACCGCGTTCAGCGCGCCGGGGAGCCGGGTCGCCACCGAAAGCCGGCCGAACCCGCGACCGGGCACCGAAACCAAGACGAAGCACCGCCTCGACAGCATCTCCGCACTCTGGCGCGAGCACGGTTTCGACACCGACATGACGCGGCTGCGGCACTTCGGCGAGCGCAACGAAGCGGGTCCCTACCTGGCGGCCCGGGGCTGGACGCTGACCGCGGTCAGCACCCGGGACCTGCTCGCCGCCCACGACTTGCCGCCCTTGCCGGACGACGACCTGCGCATGGGCGAACTGCGCTACGTCAGCGGCATTCTCGGCGAGACCGCGTAGTGACGGCGGATCGGGCGAGGTGACCGCCAAGCCGCGCGGTCGGCGGTCACGACGGCGACCGCGACCAGGCACCACAGCGTGCCGGTGAGCCAGCCCAGCCGATCGGCGTCGGCGCCGGAGAAGCCGAGCGCGGCGGCACTGATCGCGCCCTGCGACACGTGGAAGACCACCGCCATCAGGGCACTCCCGCCGGTGCGGTTGACCAGCCACACGTAGACGAGGGTGATCGCGAAGGTCACCGGAAGACCGAACGGCGCGAGCATGCCCGAGGTGACCAGCGGCAGGTGCCACAGCGCCACCACCACGCCGAGGACGACACCGGCGCGCAGCGGGGACCACTTCTCCTGCAGGCGCGGCAGGGCGTAGGCCCGCCAGCCCGGCTCCTCGCCGATCGGCCCGTCCAGCGGGTTGACGAACCGCACCGCCGCGAACAGCCCGACGTCGGCCCAGGCGACGGCGCCGAGGTCGGGGGCGGGAGCGTCCCACACGGTCACGTTTGCCGCCACCGCGACGGCCAGCACGGCGAGCGGCAGCGCGACGGCCACCGCCCACCACGTCCAGCCGACGCGCCAGCGGGTCAGCCGCGCGAACAGGTCGCGGTAGCCGGCCCGGCCGTCGGTGACGGCGATGACGACGAGTGCCGCGAGCACGGGGCCGCAGGCGAAGAACGGCGTCGGAGCGATGCCGGCGGCGTAGAACGGCCACGCCCACCACGACAGGGTGAACGCGAGACCGAAGAACGCGGTGAGGCGGTGGCGGCGGGTCCACGCGGTGATCGCTGACATCGGATCCTCCTGGGGGCAGTGGGTTCCGGTCCACGGTGCGCCCGCGACGGGAGCGCCGGTAGCGGGCTGACTCCGGTTCGGCGATGAGGGTTTTCCCGGTGGCCGCCAGGGTTTTCCCGCTGCCGGGGGAGCGGCCGCGGCCGCCACAGTGGCTTCTCGGAAGAACGCCACGAGGAGGAGCTCCATGATCGAAACGTGCGGACTCACCAAGCGCTACGGCCCGACGCTCGCCGTCGACGACCTGTCCTTCACCATCAAGCCCGGCCGCGTCACCGGCTTCCTCGGCCCGAACGGCGCCGGCAAGTCGACGACCATGCGGATGATCCTCGGGCTGGACCGGCCCACGTCGGGGCACGCCCTGATCGGCGGCAGACCGTACGAAGACCTGCGGCACCCGCTGCGGGAGGTCGGCGCCCTCCTCGACGCGAAGTGGGTGCACCCCAACCGATCCGCTCGTGCCCACCTGCGGTGGATGGCCCGGTCGAACCGGCTGCCCGCGAGCCGGGTGGACGAGGTGCTCGACCAGGTCGGGCTCACCGCGGTCGCCGACCGCCGCGCCGGCACCTACTCGCTCGGCATGTCCCAGCGGCTCGGCATCGCCGGCGCGCTGCTGGGCGACCCGGGCGTCCTGCTGTTCGACGAGCCGGTCAACGGGCTGGACCCGGAAGGCATCGTGTGGATCCGCGAGTTCATGCGGGACCTCGCCGCCGAAGGGCGCAGCGTGCTGGTGTCCAGCCACCTGCTCCCGGAGATGGCCCTCACCGCCACCGACCTGGTGGTCATCGGGCGGGGCAGGCTGATCGCCGAGAGCTCGACGGCGGAGTTCGTCGAGGGCGCCGTCACCTCCACCGTGCGGGTGCGCGGCCCGCGGCTGCTGGACCTGGCGGAAGTCCTGCTGCGCCAAGGCGTCGACGTGCAGGCCGCGCCGGACGACGACCAGTCGCTGATCATCTCCGGCACCGACATCACGCGCGTCGGCGAGCTGGCCGCGGGTGCCGGGCTGGTGCTGCACGAGCTGGCCCTGTGCCGCGGCTCCCTCGAAGAGGCGTTCATGCACCTGACCGGGCACGACGTCGAGTACAGCGCGGGCGACCCCGCCCGCGGCCGGACCAACTCCGCGGCGCTCGCCGCGGCGGGAAGGTGACTCCCATGTCCCTCATCGCAGCCGAACGGATCAAGCTGACCTCGACGCGGTCACCCTGGTGGTGCGCCGCGGTCGGGGTGGCGGCCACCATCGGCGTCGGCTCGATCTCCATGGCCGGCAGCCAGGACACCGGGTTCAGCGGGGTCCCGTCGACCCAGCTCGGGTACGGCCTGGGGCTGGCGGTCGTCATGGTGATGGCGACGCTCGCGGTGACCACGGAGTACTCCGTCGGCATGATCAGGACGACGTTCCTGGCCGCGCCGGACCGCGGCGCGGTGCTGCTGGCGAAGACACTGGTCGTCGCGCTCGGCGCGGGACTGGTCGGGCTGCTCGCCGCGTTCGGCAGCTGGGCGCTGGGCCTGGTCCTGATGCCGGGCCGCGACCTCGCGCTGCACGGGGGGACCGAATGGCGCCAGGTCGCCGGGGTCGGCCTGGTCTACCTGGTGGCCGCCGTGTTCGCGGTCGCCGTTGGGATCCTCGTCCGGCACACCGCGGGCGCGGTGGCGCTGGTGCTGACCTGGGCGATGATGGTCGAGTCGCTGCTGGCGCTGATCCCCGGCTTCGAGTCGGCGTCCCGCTGGCTGCCGTTCCAGGCGGCCAAGCAGTTCCTGCTCGGCGGCCGGCCCGCGGACGGCGCGCCGCTGACCGAGCAGCCGTGGGCCGCGATGGGCTACTTCGCGCTGGTCTGCGGTGGCCTGCTGGCGATCGCGATCGCGGTGGCCAAGCGCCGCGACGCCTGAGTTCGTGCGGGGCGCGTCGAGAGGCGTGCCCCGCACGGCTCAGCCGCGCAGGTAGGTCAGCACCGCCAGGACCCGGCGGTTGTCGTCGGCGCCCTGGTGCAGCCCCAGCTTGGTGAACACCGAACGGACGTACGCCTCCACGGTCTTCGGGCTGAGGTAGAGCCGCTGGCCGATGGCCTGGTTGGAGCGTCCCTCGGCCATCACCTCCAGCACGTCCCGCTCCCGTTCGGTCAGGTCGTCGAGCGGGCTGCGGGTGCGCTGACGCCGGACCAGCTGCGCGACGACGGCGGGGTCGATCACCAGCCCGCCGGCCGCGACCCGGCGCAGGGCGTCGGTCAGCTCGTCGAGATCGGCGACGCGTTCCTTGAGCAGGTACCCGGCGCCTTGCGCGCCCGATTCGATCAGCTGCAGCGCGTAGTGCGGTTCGACGTGGGCCGAGAGCACCAGCACCCCGACCGACGGGTACCGCTCGCGCAGGTTCTCGGCCGCGTCCAGGCCCTCGGTGGTGTGGGTCGGCGGCATCCGGATGTCGACGACGACGGCGTCCGGCGGGTCGTGCCGCACCCGCTGCAGCAACGAAGCGGCGTCGCCGACCTGCGCCACGACGTCGAACCCGGCTTCGGTGAGCACCCGTGCCACGCCTTCGCGGAAGAGCACGGCGTCGTCGGCGATCATCACCCGCATGGCACGTCGGCTCTCACGCGAGTCCCGGCGCCCGGCACGCTTTCCACGTGCAGCCGGCCCCCGTGGGCGGCCACGCGGTCGGCCAGCGCGCGCAGGCCCGGCCCGTCCGGGTCGGCGCCGCCGGCACCGTCGTCACTGACTTCGACGCTCACGAGACCTCCTTCTGCGCGGACCACGACCTCGGCCCGCGTGGCCGACGCGTGCGCGGCCACGTTCTGCACCGCCTCGAACACCACGAAGTAGCAGGTCCGTTCCACCGTCGCGGGGAGCCGCCCGGCCGGCACGGCCGAAACCACGGTGGGGACCGGGCACCGGTCGGCGAGCGAGGCGAGCGCCGGTCCCAGCCCGGCTTCGGTCAGCAGCACCGGGTAGGTGTCGCGGGCCAGTTCCCGCAACTCTGCCATAGCGAGGGTCAGTTCCTGCCTCGCTTCGGCGACGAGCCCGGCGGCGTCACCGGTGAGCGTCCGCCCGGCCAGGCCGAGGACGAGCACGGCGGAGGCGAGGCGTTGCTGGGCGCCGTCGTGCAGCCGCCGTTCGAGGCGGCGCCGGAACTCGTCGGCGGCGTCGACGATCCGCGCGGCCGGCTCGTCCACCGTCACGTCCCCGGGGCCAGGAGCCGCCGGACGGAGTCGCCGCTCAACGCGGACTTGGCGACGAACCCGACGGCGCTGCTGGTGTCGACGAGCGACCCGTAGTCGGCTCGGGAGCGGCTGGAGACCAGCACCACGGCGGGCGGTTCTTCCTGCGCGTCCAGCACGGCGGCGACGGCGAAGCCGTCCATGTCGGGCAGCCCGACGTCCAGCAGGACGACGTCGGGACGCAGCCGCGGCACGGCCGCGATGGCCGCCGCGCCGTCGGCGGCCTCACCGACCACCACCAGCCCGTCGGCCACCAGGACACGGTGGGCGAACGACCGGAACGCGGCGTGGTCGTCCACGATCAGCACCCGGGGGACCATCCCGCCATGGTCGCAGCGCCGCCGCCGGCCGGCTACCGGGACAACCCTGGGCCGAGACGGCGGTTCAGCGGTACCGGCCACGGTGGTCCTGTACTACGTTGCGGCTGCCAGGGGGACCGGTCGATCCCAACGGGACAGGTCATGGCTTCGGAGACGACGCGGGCCCGCGGCAGCCACCGGTTCGCCCGCGCCGGGCACGGACCCGGCTTCTGGATCCTGCTCTGGTTCGTCACGCTCGCGGCCGAGTTCGGCGCACTGGTCCCGGTGCTGTTCCCGAACGGCGCTCCGGGCGAGGCCATCGACGTCGCGTTCCGGCTCATCGGCGGCTCCTTCGCCGCCTGCGGGCTGATCGCCTGGCGCCGCCGGCCGGACAACCACAGCGGGCTGTTGATGACCGTCACCGGCTTCGCCTTCTTCGTGAGTCCCTTGCTGAGCCAGGTGGCCTGGCCGCCCGCGCAGGTCGTCGCCCTGTGGCTGCCGGACCTCTGGGTCCTGCCGTTCGTGCTGCTGGTGCTGACGTTCCTCACCGGCGGCCGGGTGCGCACCACGGCCGACCGGGTGCTGGCCGGGGCGGTGCTGCTGGAGCTGGCCGTTTTGGCTCCCCTGTGGCTGCTGTTCGCCGGGATCCCGGAAAACCCGATCGCGATCTGGCCCCACGAGCGGATCGCGGAGATCGTCGACGTCGCCCAGCGCGGCACCCTGCTCGTCGCGGTGGCCGGCACCGCCGCGGTGGTGGCGCTGCGCTGGCGTTCGGCATCGGCGCCCGGCCGGCGCGCGCTGGTGCCGGGCGTCGCGGGTGCCGCCTGCCTGCTGCTGTTCGGGTGGCTGCTCGCGGCGCAGTTCCTGACCGGCGAGAAGTCGATGCTGCTCCTCTGGATCGGGGTGTGCTCGCTGCTCACCGTGCCGATCGCGTTCCTGGTGGGGCTGCTGCGGTCCCGGCTGGCCCGGGGCGGGCTGGCCGGCCTGTTCCGCGGGCTGCGCACGCTGCGGCCCGACGACCTGCGCGGCGCGCTGGCCAAGGCCCTCGGCGACCCGGACCTCGAGGTCGGCTACGCCACGGCGTCCTCGGGCGGCTACACCGATCTCGACGGCGGGCCGGTCACCCCACCCGGTGCCGGCGCGGCCCGGTCGGTGTCGTTCGTCGAGCGGGACGGGCAGCGGGTCGCCGTCCTCGTCTACGACCGGTCGCTCGACGACGATCCCGAGCTGGTCGACGCGGTCACCGCCGCGGCGACGATCGCGCTGGAGAACCGGCACCTGCACACCGAAGCGCGGCGGCGCCTGGCCGAGGTCGAGCACTCCCGCGAACGCATCATCGCCGCAGGGGACGCCGAACGCCGGCGCATCGAACGCAACCTGCACGACGGCGCCCAGCAGGGCCTGGTCACCCTCGCGATGCAGCTTTCCCTGATCCAGCGCCAGATCCGCAAGGATCCCGAGGACGCCGAACAGCTCGTCACCTCGGCGAGCGACCAGCTGGCCCACTCGCTGGCCGAGCTGCGCGAGCTCGCCCGCGGCATCCACCCGGCCGCGCTCGACCAGGGGCTGGACGTCGCCCTCGAAGCGCTCGCCACCCGCTCGGCGGTGCCCACGACCGTGGCGTGCGAGCCCGGGCCGCGGCTGCCCCAGCCGATCGAGTTCGCCGCGTACTTCGTCGCGTCCGAGGCGCTGGCCAACGCCGCCAAGCACGCGCGGGCCGGCGTGGTGACCGTCCGGGTCCGGCGCGCCGGACCCACCGCGGTGATCGAGATCGCCGACGACGGCGTCGGCGGGGTGGACCCGGCCGCGGGCTCGGGGTTGCGCGGCCTCGCCGACCGCGTCGAGGCGCTGCGCGGGCAGCTGACCGTGGTGAGCCCGGCCGGCGGCGGTACCGTCGTGCGGGCCGAGTTGCCCACACAGGGCCAGGGTTAACCCTCGTCGGGCACCGGGCCGGCCCGGTGCCCGGCCGGGAGCTCGCGGCGCACGCTGGAATCCCCAGCGACCCACCAGGAGACCGCGATGAGCAGCTCGCTCACCACCACCGAGCCCGCGACCGCCCCGCCGTCGCGCGTCCACGCACTGGTCACGGTGCTGTGGCGGCGGCTGCCGTTCACGACCGGCGTGCTGCTCGCGATCATCGTCACCGGCGTCGCGACCGGGGCGCTCTGGGACGCCGCGAGCGACCGGACGTGGTTCGACGGCGTCGGCTACGGCCTCCCCGCGCTGGCCGGCGCGCAGTGGTGGACGCCGCTCACCGGCTCGTTCCTCGCCCTCACCCCGATCTTCTACCTCCCGGTGCTGGTCTCGTTCGCCGTGTTCGCCGGCAGCGCGGAATGGCGGCTGGGCACCGGGCGGACCGCGGTGATCTGCGTGCTCGGCCAGCTGGCCGGCGTGCTCGGTGCCGCGGTGACGCTGCTCGTGTTCCGCGACACCGGGTGGGCGTGGGCGCACGAGCTCGCCACCCACCTCGACGCGGGGATCTCCGCGGGCGCGCTCGCGTGCGCGGCGGCGGTGTCGGCGACGGTGCGTTCGCCGTGGCGGCTGCGGCTGCGCGCCGGACTGTGGGTCTACGTCGTCGTTTCCTTCCTGTTCCTCGGCGGGCTGGCCGACCTCGAGCACCTGTGGGCCGTCGCGGTCGCGCTGCCGCTGAGCCGCCGCCTGGCCGGTGGCCGGCACGTCGGCCCGGCGGGCCGGGTGCGCGCCGGGCGCCGCGAATGGCGCCTGTTCGCGGCCACCGGCCTCGCGCTGATCGCCGTCGCCGAGCTGGTGCTCTGGCTGTTCCCGGCGGACAGCCCGCTGGGCACCACCGGCGGCGGCGACACCGGCTGGGGCATCGCCCTCAACATCGCCGTCGTCGCGCTGCTGGCGAACGGACTGCGTCGCGGCCGCCGTCCGGCGTGGTGGGGCGCGACCGCGATCGCCGCGGTCAACGTGCTGATCGGGGCGGTCGCGGCGTTCGGGGTCGCCTTCGGCCAGGAATCCACGGCGGAGAAAGCCCTCGCCGTGACCGGTGCCGTGCTGTGGGCGGCCGAGCTGACGCTGCTGGTCTCGACCCGCTGGGCGTTCCGCGCACCGGCGCGACGGCGGCTGGCCCCGGGGATCGGCGGCGCCGACGCGGCCGGCGCCCGGGAGCTGCTCGGCCGGCACGGCGGCGGCACGCTGTCGTGGATGGCCACCTGGCCCGACAACGCGCACTTCCGCACCCCGGACGGGGAAGCGGTGCTCGCCTACCGGCGGCACGCCGGGGTGGCCATCGGCCTCGGCGACCCGATCGGGCCCGCGCCCGGTGCGGTCGGCGCGTTCGCGGCGGCCTGCGAGCACGCCGGCGTCGTGCCGTGCCTGTTCTCCGTCACGCAGCCGGTCGCCGACGCCGCCGCACGGCTGGGCTGGAGCCACGTGCAGATCGCCGAAGACACCCTGGTCGACCTGGACGGGCTCGAACTGCGCGGCAAGAAGTGGCAGAACGTGCGGTCCGCGCTCAACCGCGCCACGAAAGAAGGCATCGGCTACCGCCAGGTCGTGCTGGCCGACGAGCCGTGGGGCGTCCGCAGCCAGGTCCGCGCCATCTGCGAGGAATGGGTCGGCGACAAGGGAATGCCGGAAATGGGGTTCACGCTCGGCAGCGTCGACGAGGCGCTCGACCCGGCGACCCGGGTCGGCCTGGCCGTCGACGCCGAGGGCAGCGTGCACGGCGTCACGTCGTGGCTGCCGGTGCACGGGCCGGACGGCGAGGTCCACGGCTGGACCCTCGACCTCATGCGCCGCCGCGGCGACGGTTTCCGGCCGGCGGTGGAGTTCCTGATCGGGTCGGCGATCCTGGCGTTCCAGGCCGACGGGATGCGGTTCGTGTCGCTGTCGGGCGCACCACTGGCCCGGTCGGCGTCGGCCACCGAACCGGCCGCGGTCGAGCGGCTGCTGGACATGCTGAGCCGGGAGCTGGAACCGGTGTACGGCTTCCGTTCGCTGCACGCGTTCAAGCTGAAGTTCAGCCCGCGGTTCGAGCCGATGTACCTGGCCTACCGCGACGAAGGCGACCTGCCCCGGATCGGCATGGCGCTGACCCGCGCGTACCTACCGGACGCGAACCTGCGCACCCTGGTGAAGCTGGCCACGCACCCGGCCCGGTGATCTTGCGGATCGGCGCGAGCGACGTCGGGTACGGTCACCGGTTGTGCCAACCAATGGAAAGCGGGGGCGTCGTCCGGCGCACGGGGAGCCGGTCGTCGACCGGGCGCTGGCCCTGCTGGCCGCGTTCGACGCCGACCACCGCGCGCTCTCGCTCGCGGAGCTGAGCCGGCGCTGCGAGATGCCGCCGAGCTCGGCGCTGCGGCTGGCGAACCGCCTGCGCGAGTGGGGTGCGCTCGAGCGTGACGACCACGGCCGCTTCTGCGTCGGCCTGCGCCTGCTGGAGGTGGCGACGCTGGCGCCGCGCGGGCACGGGCTGCGCCAGGTCGCGCTGCCGTTCATGAACGACCTCGCCGAGGTCACCCGTCAGCACGTCCAGCTGGCGGTCCGCGACGGGATGCAGGCGCTGCTGGTCGAGCGGCTCTCCGGGCACCAGGCGGCGCCGGTCGACTACCGCACCGGCGGCCGGCTTCCCTTGCACTCCACCGGAGTCGGGCTGGCGCTGCTCGCGTTCGCCCCGCGCGAGGTGCAGGAGGAGCTGCTGGCCAAGCCGGTCTACAGCGAGCCGGACAACCGGCTGATCCCCGCCGAGAAGCTGCGCCGCACCCTGGCCGAGGTCCGGCGGGAACGGCTCGCGATCTTCCGCCGCCAGGACGAGACGGTGGCGATCGTGTCGGTCGCCGCGCCGATCTTCGGCCGCGGGGACGTCCTCACCGGCGTCCTCGGTGTGCTCGTGCCCAAGAAGGTCGCCCGGCCCCGGCACCTGGGCCTGGCCGTCCAGACGGCGGCGCGCGGCATCTCGCGCGAGCTGGGTGCGCACTGACCTACATCAGCGAGGCAGTGCGGCCCGCAGGAACTCGACGGAGGTGGCCACGACGGTCGCGGGATCGGGTCGCCCGGCCGCGGCATCTGGGCCTGGCTGTCCAGACGGCAGACGGCGGCGCGCGGTATCTCGCGCGAGCTGGGCGCGCACTGACCGGCTCAGCGAGGCAGTGCGGCCCGCAGGAACTCGACGGAGGTGGCCACGACGGCCGCGGGATCGGGGCGCCCGGCCCCGGTAGCTCGGCCTGGCTGTCCAGACGGCGGCGCGCGGTATCTCGCGTGAGCTGGGCGCGCACTGACCCACTCAGTGAGGAAGTGCGGCCCGCAGGAACCCGACGGAGG
This sequence comes from Amycolatopsis sp. NPDC114505, assembly GCF_055633615.1. Lineage (NCBI taxonomy): Bacteria > Bacillati > Actinomycetota > Actinomycetes > Pseudonocardiales > Pseudonocardiaceae > Amycolatopsis > Amycolatopsis sp. NPDC114505. Next base: position 1,946,515 of record NZ_JBVKDV010000002.1, read on the forward strand.
TGGCCACCACGGTCGCGGGATCGGGGCGCCTGGCCCCGGCATCTGGGCCTGGCCGTCCAGACGGCGGCGCGCGGTATCTCGCGCGAGCTGGGCGCGCACTGACCGGCTCACCGAGGAAGTGCGGCCCGCAGGAACTCGACGGAGGTGGCCACCACGGCCGCGGGATCGGCGCCCTCCCAGCGGTGGCGGGCGCCGGGGACCAGGTGCAACTCCACCGGCGCACCCACGTCCCGCAACGCCTCCGCCAGCCGCACACTCTGCGACGCGGGCACGAGGTCGTCGTCCTCGCCGTGCATCAGCAGGATCGGCGGTGCGTCGGCGCGCGCGTGCGTCAGCGGGCTCGCCGCCCGTGCGAGTTCCGGTACCGACTCGGGGCTCGCGCCCAGCAGGAGCGTCTCGCGGGAGACGTCCCCGGTCAGGCCGAGCAGGTCGGTCGGCGGGAACCACGCGACCACACCGTCCACTTCGGACCCGGTCAGCGCCGCCAGCAACGCCAGGTGCGCACCCGCCGACTCGCCCCAGACGAACAACGGCTTCTCATCGCGGGCGAAGGAGATGGCCGTCCGCACGTCCTCCAGGGGCGCCGGGAAAATCGCCTCTCCGCTGAGCCGGTAGTCGGCCGCCGCGACGCGGAACCCCTGCGCCACCAGCTCCCCGGGCAGGTGCTCGAAGCCGGGCAGCGGAGTGAGCCGGGAGCCGCGCCGCCAGCCGCCGCCGTGCAGGTACACGATCGTCGCTACCGCGTCGTCCGGTTCAGACAGGTCCAGCTCCAGAGGCCGGTACCCCGGCACCTCGCGGTAGATCACGCGGCCGTCTTGTGGAACCGGCCGTCCTGCATGATCACCTCGAGGTTCGCCGGGTCCTGCAGGAGCGTGACGTCCGACGTCGGGTCGCCGCGGACGACGAGGACGTCGGCGAAGTAGCCCTCGGCGAGCAGCCCGACCGGCAGGTCCATCACCTGGCCGCCGTGGAAGGTGGTCGCCCGCAACGCTTCGGCGGGGGAATAGCCGAACAGCCGGACGAACAGCTCGAGGTCGCGGGCGTTGCGGCCGATGGGGTTGTTGGGGAACCCGTAGTCGCCGCCGGGCAGCACCCGCAGCCCGCGCTCGCGCAGTTCCGGGTACAGCCGCTCCATCGCCGCCAGGGACTTCACCGAGCCGATCTTCTCCGCGTCGATGCCGAACTCCGCGCCCTCGTGGACGTTGGCCCACATGATGCCGACGGCGGGGGAGAGGAAGATCGAGTCCTTGTGCGCCTCCAGGAGGTCGATGGCCTCGGGGTCGGCGTAGGAGCAGTGGTAGATCGACCGGAACCCGGCCCGCACGGCCAGCTTGATCGACTCGGGGGACTGGGCGTGGCAGTTGAGCCACAGCCCGGACTCGCGCGCCTGCTCGCCCGCCGCGTTCGCCTCCTCCGCGCTGTACTGGGTGACCATCGAGCCGCCTTCGAAGAAGACGTCGTCGTTGCTCATCAACAGCTTCACGCTGTCGAAGCCGAGTTCGGCCTGCTCCCGCACGAACGCGCGCACGGCGTCCGGACCGGTGGCCTGCGGGGCCGGTCCGCCGGGGCCGATCTTGACCGGGTTGTTGTCCCGTTCGAACGACGCCGCCCGCATGCGGGGCCCGGCGGCCAGTCCGGCGGCGATCCGGTCGCGCAGCCGCACTTCGGTCGGCACCGGGGTCAGCGAGCCGGCGGAGTAGGCGCTGGTGAACCCGTGGTCGAGCAGGATCCGGGCGTTGCGCTCGGCGAGCGCCAGGTGCTCGTCCGGGCTCGGCGGGTGGTGGAAGAAGCTCACGTCGACCGGCGGGTTGAACGACGGGTCGACGTGCCCGACGGCGGAGGGGAACGTGAGGTGGCAGTGCGACTCGACCAGACCGGGCATGACCGTCGCGCCGCAGCAGTCGACCACCCGGTCGTCCGGGGTGGGTTCAACGCCGGGGCCGACGCTCTCGATCCGGTCGCCGCGGACCACGACGTCGCCCGGGACGGCGGGGGAGCCGCTGCCGTCGAAGACCCGGCCACCGGTGAACACGACTCGGGGTGCCATCAGGCACCGAGCATGGTGTAACCGCCGTCGGCGACGAGGAATCCGCCGGTGATGTGCCCGGCGTCCTCGGTGGCGAGGAACAGCGCTGCCCCGGCGAGCTCCTCGGGCTTCGGGATGCGGCCCATCGGGGTGGCGTCCCGCAGCTTCTCGGCGCGGCCGTTCCGCCAGTCCTCACGCCCGAGCGTCGCTTCGGTTTCGATGAAGCCGGGCGCGAACACGTTCACGCGTACGGTCGGGGCGAAGGCGTGGGCGTAGGACTTGGTCAGGCCGATGATCCCGGCCTTCGCCGCCGCGTACTGCGGGGCGCGGGCGCTGCCGCGCGCGACGACGGTCGAGCCGATGTTGACGATCGCGCCGCCGCCCTGGGTGAGCATCCGGTCGCCGAACTCGTGGGTGCACAGCAGCGTGCCCTTGATGTCGACGGCGAGCACGTGGTCCACCGACTCCTCGGTGAGGTCCCGCCACGACATCTGGTCGCGGGCGACGTCGCCGACGTTGTTGACCGCGACGTCGACCCGGCCGAAGTGGCTCCACACCTCGTCGGCCATGCGGCGGATCTGCGCGTGCTCGGAGATGTCGGCCTGCACGAGGAAAGCCTTGCGGCCCAGCTCTTCGACGCGCGCGGCGGTGCGCTCGGCACCGGCGCGCGAGCCGCGGTAGTGCACGGCGACGTCGGCGCCTTCGGTCGCGGCGCGGACGGCGATCTCGGCACCGAACCCGGTGCCGGCGCCGGTGACGAGGACGGTCTTGCCGGTGAAACGCACGAAGGACTCCTTCAGACGAGGGTGCGGCCGCCGTCGGCGTACAGGACGTGTCCCGTGACGAACGCGGCGTGGTCGGAACAGAGGAACAGGATCGGGCCGGTCAGGTCTTCGGTGGTGCCCAGCCGCCCGGCCGGGACGAGTGCGGTGAGCCCGTCGCGGACGCCGGGCTTCGCGAGGTGCTCGCGGGTCAGTGCGGTTTCGGTGTAGCCGGGCGCGACGGTGTTGACCGTGACGCCCGAGGCCGCCCACTCGCGGGCCATCACCCGGGCGAGCTGGTTGACCGCGCCTTTGCTGGCGGCGTACGGCGCGTGGTGCGGGTGGGCGAGCAGGCCGGAGACCGAGGAGAGGTAGACGATCCGGCCGTACCCGCGGGCGACCATCAGCGCGCCCGCGGCCTTGCCCGTCCAGAACGCGCTGTCGGTGTTGACCGCGGTGATCGTGCGCCAGACGTCGTCCGGGGTGTCGAGGACCGGCCGCCGGTCGTTGACGCCGACCGCGTGGACGAAGATGTCGAGCCCGCCCAGCAGCTCGTCGGCGCGCGTCACGCAGTCGCGGGCACTATCGGCGTCGGTGAGGTCGGCTTCGATGGTGCGGAGTCCCAGTTCGTCGAGCCGCTCGGCGTCGCGGTCGGCGACGACCACGTTCGCCCCGGCACCGGCGAGGGCGAGCGCGGCCGCGCCGCCGATCCCGCCCGCGCCGGCGACCAGCGCGCCCTTGCCCCGCAGACCCAGCCAGTCCACTGCCGCTCCCTGCTCCCGACCTGGCCGCGACGCTAGGCGCGTCGGCCGTCGTCCCGGAACGGACCTGCCATTCAATGGCAAGTCACTCGCCCTGGCGCGGCACGCTGCTGGGATCGGGGCATGACGAGACTGCCCGGGCTGACCCCGGCCGACCTGTCCGAGGACCAGCGCGCCCTGCGCGAGGCCATCACCGCCGGCCCGCGCGCGGGCGGCCCGTTCCCGCTGACCGACGCCGAGGGCGTCCTGACCGGGCCGTTCAACGCGATGCTGTTCGCCCCGGCGCTCGGGCAGGCGCTGCAGCGGCTGGGCGCGGCCGTCCGGTACGAGACCGCGCTGGGCGATCGCGTGCGGGAACTGGCCATCCTGGCCGTCGCGGCGCGCTGGGACTGCGCGTTCGAGCGGTACGCGCACGAGCCCGCCGCCCGCGCGGCCGGCGTGACGGACGCCCAGCTCGCGGCGGGGACGGTGCCGGACGACCTGTCCGACGCCGAGCTGGCGGCCCTGCGGTTCGTGGTCGCCCTGCTGGACGGCGACGTCGACGACGCGACCTACGCCGAGATCGTGCCAATCATTGGCAACCGCGTGGCCGTGGAGCTGACCACGCTGGTGGGCTACTACGCGACGCTCGCCCTCCAGCTGCGCGTCTTCCGAGTCACCGTCCCCGTGGAGCACCCGTGAAGCTCGTGACCTTCGATGACGGCCTGGTCGGCCGTCTCGCCGACGACCTGGTCCTGGAACTCGACACCGCCTCGGCCCGCGAGTTCTTCGAACGCGGCGGGAGCGTGCCCGAGACCGGGCGCCGCTTCCGCGCGTCGGAGGTGCGCCTGCGGGCGCCGATCGTGCCGAAGAAGTTCTTCCACACGGCGGGGAACTTCCGCGAGCACCACGACGACCTCGCGCGGGTCAACTGGTCGCACCCGGTCAACAAGGGCATCGTGTTCTTCCAGAACGTCGACGCGATCATCGGCTCGGGCGATGAGATCGTCTACCCGTCGCACCTGACCAAAGAGCTCGACTACGAGCTCGAGATGGCCGTCGTGATCGGGAAGCCCGGCAAGTTCTTCACCGCGGAGCAGGCGGCCGAGCACATCGCCGGGTACCTCGTGTTCAACGACATCACCGCCCGCGACATCCAGCGGCGCGAGATGGAGTCCGGCGTGTTCTCGTTCTCCAAGGCCATCGACACGTTCTGCCCGATCGGCCCGTACATCGTCACCGCCGACGAGGTCGGCGACCCGCACGACCTGGACATGGAGCTGCGGGTGAACGGCCAGGTGCGGCAGAAGTCGAACACGAGCCGGATGTCCGTCTCGATCCCGGAGCTCGTGGCCTACCACTCGCCGCAGGTCTACAGCGCGGGCGATCTCCTCACCACGGGCACGGTCGCCGGGGTCGCGGCGAGCACCGCCGATCCGTTCGCGAACTACCTGAAGCCCGGGGACGTGGTCGAGGCGGAGATCGAGAAGCTCGGGGTGCTGCGCAACCGGGTCGTCTCGTGGGAGGACGCCTACGGGACGCCGCCGCCGGCTGGTGACCGGTGACGCGCCTGGCCAACCTCGACGGCCGCGCCGCCCTGGTCTTCGGCGATCGCGCGCTGGACGTCTTCGACGCCGGTGGCTTCGGCCCGGACCCGATGGACGTCCTGGAGAACTGGGCGGCGTTCACCGCGTGGGCGGATGCGGTGTCCCCGGCCGGGAGCCCCTACGACCCGGCGCGGCTGGGACCGCCCGTGCCGCGGCCCCGGCAGGTCTTCGCCGTGGCGCTCAACTACCCGCCGCACGCGGCCGAGGCCGGGTTCGAGCCCCCGGCCGACCCGCTGGTGTTCACCAAGTTCCCGACCTGCGTCGCGGGTCCGCGGGAGACGGTCGAGCTGCCCGGTGACCGGGTCGACTGGGAGGTCGAGCTGGTGGCGGTGGTCGGCCGGGGCGGCCACCGGATCGGCGAGGAGCACGCACTCGGGCACGTCGCCGGGTTCATGGTCGGCCAGGACCTGTCGGAACGGCGGGTCCAGTCGCTCGGGAAGCCACCGCAGTTCTCGCTGGCCAAGTCGTTCCCCGGCTTCGGCCCGACCGGGCCGCACCTGGTCACCGAGCTCGCACCCGAGGCCGCGATCACCTGCCTGCTCAACGACGAGGTGGTGCAGAAGGCGTCGCTGGCGGACATGATCTTCGGCGTCCCGGAGCTGGTCGCCCGGCTTTCGGCGGTGTGCCCGCTCCTGCCGGGCGACCTGATCTTCACCGGCACCCCGGCCGGCGTCGGCAACCGCCGGACGCCGCCTCGCTACCTCACCGCCGGCGACGTGCTCACCAGCCGGGTCGACGGGCTCGGCGAGCTGGTGACCCGCTTCCGCGACCGGCCGGCTCCGGACTGACCACGCCGCGACGTCACTCCGGCGACGGCCGCGGCCGGTGGGCCCCGCCCGGCGCCGGGAGGTGGCGCCGCAGCAGCATCAGCGCCTGCTTGGCGGCGAGGGTGAACAGCCCCATGGTGATGTCCGGCTGGCCGAACACGACGAGGAGGAGCGACCCTTCGACGGGGAAGACGCAGACGTAGCCGGAGCTGCCTTCGAACATCGCGCTGCGTGATTCGCCGATCCTGGCCTGTGCGGTGAACTGCGCGGCGAGCCCGACGGCGGCCGCCGACATGGCGGCGACGCTGTCGGCCTCGACGGCCTTGGTGTGGTCGGCCAGCACCAGGCCGTCGTGGGTGGCCACGAGCAGCCCGGCCACCTGGTCGAGCTGGCCCTGGACCGTGCGCAGCGCCTCGAGCATCCGCTCGGCGTCGAGGGGCGGGCGCGTCATCGTCCGGTCCGGCGGGGCGCCGGCGGTTTCCGGCGGCGGCGTGCGGACCGGCAGGGGTGTGCGGGCGGACTGGCTGTGGGTGTCGGCACTCGTCATACGGAAAGGCTGGTCTCGATGCGCTTGAGGCTGTGCCGGGCGAGCGCGAGGTTGGCTCGTTCGCGGTCCAGGACCAGGTAGAGGAACAGGGTGGAGTTGCCTCGGGCCGACAGCGGCCGGATCACGTGGTACTGGCGGTGGAGCGTGATGAGGATGTCTTCGATGCTGTCGTCGAGTCCGAGAGAAGACATGACGCGCAGTTTCGCCCGGACGACTTCGGTGTTGCCGGCCGCCGCGATATCCAGGTCGAGCCAGTCGCCGCCACCCAGTGAACCGAGAGACATCCCGCTGTCGTAGTCGACGAGGGTCGCGCCGACGGCGCCGGGAATGTTCATCGCTTCTTTCAACGCCAAGTCGATCGTCATGAAAAGCCGTCCTCCAGAGGTCGATCACGTGCTATGTCCACAATCGACCGGTCGGGGACTCGTGTTCGGCCATCCGGCGGGCCCATTGCGCAGGCATGTGACGTTAAGTGTCGGCGGCAGTTTCAAGATACGGCCGTTCGGAGCAACTTTCATTTCAGCTCGTGACTTGTTCGCATGTACCATAATCTGTTTTGCGATTCATTTTCTGGCTTGAGTGCTCACTTGAGCGCGGAATCCGAATCTGCAATTTGCAGTCGGCAAATGGCACTCGCTACGGGCGGCGGTAGATGGTCAGGGAGTGGCCGACCTCGTCGATCGGGGTGCTGCCGGTGATCAGCGCCGTCAGGCGGTCGTCCGCCTTGGCGATCGCGGAGTCCGACACCGCGAGCAGCCCGTGCACCTCCGACGGGGGCACCGCGAGCGGGTCGGCGGCGTCGATGCCGTACGCGGACGGCACGCCGCTTCCCTTGTACACCAGCCAGACCCGCTCACCGGGGTGGTCGCGTCCCAGGCGTTCCCCCAGCCGGCCCAGGTCCTGGCCCCAGTCGACGTTCGAGTCGTGCAGGCGCAGGTGGGTCTCCGCCGGGCCGCCGAACGCCTCGTTGGAGTACGGCAGGTAGTAGGGGAACGTCCGCAGCGAGCTCACCACCGCGAACGCGACCAGGACCGCCACCGCGACGTGCGCCCACCGCCGTCGCAGGGCGACGACGCCCGCCGCCGCGATCGCCAGGAACATCGGGGCGAAGATCGCGTACCGGACGCCGAGGTCGCGGGTGCTGGTCATGGCCGCCGCCAGCAGCACGGCCGCGGGGACGAGCACGTACGGTGCCGCCGGGCGCAGCCGCGGCAGCGCCACCAGCACCACCGCGCCGGCCAGCCCGAGGGCCAGCGCGCCCAGCGGCGTCTTCACCAGCAGCGCGACCGGCAGGTAGTACCAGAGCGCACCGGCGTGGTACCGGCCCAGCAGGAAAGTGCTCCACGTCCGGTCTTCGAAGGCGAACTGGACGCGCATCCCGTCGAGGTACGGCCGGGGCAGCGGCAGCCGGTCGACCAGTGCGCGCAGGCCGTGGTCGGCCGGCAGGCCCGGCGGCGTCGCCCAGTGCAGCCGCGGATCCACGGCGAGGTAGGACGCCCACACCACGGCGGCGGCGATCAGGGCCACGGCGCCGGCCGCCGCCACGCCGGTCCCGAGCACTCGGAGCGTCCTTTGCGGACCGTCACGGTTGGCGTGCCAGAAAGACAGCACGGCCAGGAGCACCACGACCGGAACCGCGGCCAGCGCACTCATCTTCGTCGCCACGGCCGCACCCAGGGCGAGCCCCGCGAGAGGCAGGTACAGGCCGGGACGCCGCCGGGCCCGCCACAGCAGCCAGGCCGACGTCAGCAGGAACCCGGCCACCGGCACGTCGAGGGTGGCCAGCGACCCGTGCGCGATGAGGTCGGGCGAGAACGCGTACAGGGCCAGGGCCGTCACGCCGCCGGCCGGGCCGGTCAGGTCGCGGGCGAACGCGAAGACGACCAGCCCGAACAGGAGCGTCAGCACGATCACCGGCAGCCGCGCCAGGAAGAGCAGCCGTCCCGGGTCGTTGCCCGACTCGTACAGCACGTGCCGGCCGAGCTGCGTCTGGTCGCCGGCGAAGGCGGGGTCGAGGTGGACGCCGGCGAAGGCGAGGCCGGTCCCGATGATCAGCTTGCCCAGCGGCGGGTGCTCCGGGTTGTAGCGCAGGCTGTGCTGCTCCAGGTAGACGACCGCCGTGCCCACGTAGACCGGCTCGTCGATGGTTGGCGACTGCTCGACGGCCGTCGTGAGCATCGCGACCGCCATCTCCGCGAGCAGGGCGACCACGACGAGCGCGAACAGCCACTGCCGCGACCGGCCGGGCGCCGGGTCCGGCGGAGGAGCCTCGTCGACGGCCGGCGCCCGGTTCGTCAAAAGGGACATCCCGCGGGTCCTTCCGTCCGGCCGAACGGGGTCACTCCCTGGACGTCCGGCCCGCCTGGTGGTTCCGCAGGAGGGGCAGGAAGAACTCGTCGACGATCACCCGGATGCGTTCCGGCGCCGGTGGCCGGAGCTCCATGAGCAGGTCGTGGCGCACCAGGTCGAACGGCAGGTCGAGCAGCGCGGCGGAGACGCGGTCCAGGTCGATCTCGCCGCGGTCGTGGGCGCGCCGGTAGAGCGCGCGTGCGTGGGGGAGCGCCTGGTCGCCCATGACCTTGGCGCGGACCTGCGCGGGGGTCAGGCCGGTGCCGGCCGGCAGGCCCGAGAAGGCGGTCGCCGCGGCGATGGCGAGGAACGTGCCCAGGGTTTCGCTCACGGCCTTGAGCTGGGCGAGCAGGTCGCCGCGCAGGGTGCCGGTGTCGGGGACCGCGACCTGGTGGGCGTCCCGGTAGTGCTCGATCGCGGCCAGCACGAGCTCGTCCTTGTTGGCCCAGCGGCGGTAGAGCACGGCCTCGCTGGTGCGGGCGCGCACGGCGATCGACTCCATGGTCAGACGGCCGTAGCCGGCCTCGACCAGCTCGTCCCAGCCGGCGGCGAGCAGGTCGGCCTCCAGCTGCTTGCCGTGCCGGCGGCGGCGGACGGGCTCGGAAGTCACCGCGTCACGATAGAAAGGGTTTCCTTTCTTCGCAAGTCGGCCTACGGTAGTTAGAAAGCGATTCCTATCTTGAGGTGGGGGACCCACGATGACGACGACACAGGTGCTGATCGCCGGCGCCGGCCCGACCGGCCTCACGCTGGCCTGCGAGCTCGCCCGCGCCGGCGTCCCGGTCCGCCTGCTCGAGGCCGCCCCCGGCCCGCGGCCCGGCTCGCGCGGCAAGGGCGTCCAGCCGCGCACCCTCGAGGTGTTCGACGACCTCGGCGTCGTCGGCCGCGTGCTCGCCCACGGCCGCCTTTCGATGCCGATCCGGTCGACCGCCCCCGATGGCCAGGTGACGCTGAGCGGCACCGAGACGCCCGCGGAACGCCCCGACATCCCGTACCCGGCGAGCCTGATCACGCCCGAATGGCGCGTCGAGGAAGCACTGGGACTGAAACTCGCGGAGCTCGGCGGTTCGGTCGAGTTCGGCGCCGCGCTCGAGAGCTTCGAGCAGTCGGACGAGGGCGTCTCGGCCGTGGTCGTCAAGGACGGCGTCGCGGAGACGGTCACCGCGTCGTGGCTGGTGGGCTGCGACGGCGGCCACAGCACCGCCCGCAAGGGGGCCGGGATCGCGTTCGAGGGCGAGACCCGCGACGAGGTGCGGATGATCGTCGCCGACGTCGAGGTCGACGGCCTCGATCGCACGGCCTGGCACATGTGGCGGCACGAGGAGGGCATGGTCACCCTCTGCCCGTTGCCTTCGACCGGCGTCTTCCAGTTCCAGGCGAGCATCGCGCCGGGGCAGGACGCCGGCCTCGGGCTCACCAACCTGCAGGCGCTCCTCGAGCGGCGCAGCGGCCGCACCGACGTCCGGCTCCACGAACCGGAATGGACGTCGCTGTGGCGCGCCAACGTCCGCCTCGCCGGCCGCTACCGCGAGGGCCGGGTGTTCCTCGCCGGCGACGCGGCGCACATCCACTCGCCCGCCGGTGGCCAGGGGATGAACACCGGCATCCAGGACGCGCACAACCTCGGCTGGAAGCTCGCGGCGGTCGCGAACGGCGCGTCGCCGGCCCTGCTCGACAGCTACGAGGCCGAGCGGCGGCCGGTCGCGGCGGGCGTGCTCGCGCTGTCGGACGCGCGTCTCAAGGAGGCGGTCGACCGGAAGAGCATCCCGATCCGGCGCGACGCGGCCACCATGCAGCTCGGCATCGGCTACCGCGGGTCCGTCCTCGCACGCGACGACCGTGACGAGACCGCGTCACTGCGCGCCGGCGACCGCGCCCCGGACGCGACCGGGCTGACCACGGTGGACGGCGAACGCCGGCTGTTCGACCTGATCCGCGGGGGAGGCTTCACGCTGCTGGACTTCGGCGGCGGGCCCGGGCCGTACCCGGCCGGGCTCAGGACGTTCCGCGTCGTGGAGCGGCCGGCCGGTCCCGGCGAGATCGCCGACACCCACGGTCACCTTGCCACCGCGTACGGCGCGGCCGGCACCACCCTCGTGCTGCTCCGCCCCGACGGCTTCGTCGCGTTGATCTGCGACGCCGGTGACGTCCGGGCGGTGGCGGACTACCTAAATGACCTATGCCCGATCCACGGATCTTGACGTAGCGTGGGAATCCCTGTCGTCGACGTTTGCGAGGTCCGGATGGAAAACGCCGCAACGCCCAACGAGATGCCCGCCAGTGGTCTGCTGCTCGGCGTCGAGACGCTGACGGCCGCGGTGGACCGGGGCAAGGCCAACGGCGCGGTCGCCGACAACGACGGCAACGACTAGCGGTCGTCCCGCTCCGTGACGGAGATTCCCGGACTGGCCGGCCTCGTGGCTCCGCTCGAGGCCGGCCAGTTCTTCGAAGACGTACTGGGGAAGGCGCCGCGGCGCTTCCCGGGCGAGAAGGGCCGGTTCGCCGGCCTCCTCCCGTGGCCGGAGCTGGACCGGGTGCTGCGGCAGCACCGCCTGGAGTTCCCCCGGCTGCGCCTCGCACTCGACGGCGAGGTCGTGCCCGCCCACACCTACACCGAGATGGTGTCGACCCGGCGCAACGGCTTCGTGCCGCGCGTGCTGTCGGCGCCCTTCGCCGAGCACCTGCGAGCTGGGGCGACGCTCGTCGTCGACTCGGTCAACGAGCTGGTCGACGGCGTCGGGGAGCTGGCGAGCCGGCTGGAGCACGACCTGCGGGAGCGGATCCAGGTCAACCTGTACGCGGGCTGGGGCACCACGCACGGCTTCGACGTGCACTGGGACGACCACGACGCGTTCATCATCCAGCTCTCCGGGCGCAAGCGCTGGCGCCTGCACGGCGTCACCCGGCGCGCGCCGCTGCAGCGGGACGTCGAGCTGCCGGAACGCCCGGAAGGGGAGCCGTACGAGGACTTCCTGCTGGAAGACGGCGACGTCCTCTACCTGCCGCGCGGGCACTGGCACGACGTGTCCGCCGTCGGCGAGGAGTCGCTCCACCTGACGATCGGGTTCAACGCCGCCACCGGCGTGGACCTGGTGGCGTGGCTGGCCGACCAGCTGCGGGCCGACGAGCTGTTCCGCGCGGACCTGCCCCGGTTCGCCGGGCCGGAGGTGCGGGCCGAGCGGGCCGAGGCGGTGCGCCGGCGGCTCGCCGAGCTGACCGCCGGGGACCTCGTCGACCGCTTCCTCGCCGACCGGGACGCCCAGGCCCCCGCGCAGACCCGCGTCGGGCTGCCGTGGGCGGCGACGGCGGAGCTGCTGCCGCCGGACGACGACTTCGAGGTCCGGCTGCTCGTCCCGCGTGCCGCGCTGGTGGACGGCGACGGCACCGTGGCGCTGGTCGGCGCCGGGAAGCGCCTGGTCTTCGCGGCAGCCGCGCGGCCGGTGCTGGCGGCGTTGCTCGGCGGCGCTCCGCAGCCGTTCAAGGTGCTGGCCGATGCCCTGCCGGGCGTCGACCGGGCGACCGTGCGGGCGTTGCTGGGCGAGCTGGTGACCCAGGGGCTCGTGGCGAGAGCGTGACGGCACCCCGGGTGGCGGTCAGGCCGCCACCCGGGTCCGCTCACCGCTCGATCGAGGGACCTCGTCGACGAGCCGGTCACATCAGGGGGATTGATTCGCTCGACTTCGGGTACGCTTAGGCATGCCTAAGTCAGGGTTGATGGCTGAGGCGGGAATCTGCTCTCCCAGCCCGACCGCGGCGCCCGCGTGCGCCGCACTGACCCGCGAGCTCGGTGGCGAGCCCGCCGGGACCGCCGCGCGCATGACGTCGTGGCTGCTCATCGAGCAGCCGGGTTCCTGGGGGCCGGACGCTCTCGAAGAAGTGCTGGCCGAAGCGCTGCCCGCCGCGCGGCTCGAAGCCGCCGCCGACGCCGGCCTGCGCCCCCTGCTCATCCGCAAGCCCGGCCGGCACGCGCGAGTGCCGGGTGCGCCGCGCGCGGTCTACGTCGCCAGTGGCCTGCCGGGGCACCGCTGGCTCGAACGGCTCGACATCGCCGACCTCGGCGAACTCGCCCACCTCGACCTCGAAGCCGTCGCCGCGGGCCGCCGCGGGCACGGCGAACCGGTGTCCGGCCCGCTCTTCCTCGTCTGCACGCACGGCAGCAAGGACATGTGCTGCGCGGTCTTCGGGCGTCCGGTGGTCACCGGGCTGGCCCAGAACCACCCCGGCCAGGTCTGGGAGGTCAGCCACGTCGGCGGCGACCGCTGGGCCGGCAACCTGCTGACGGTCCCCGACGGCTACCTCCACGGCAGCCTCGCGGTGACCGAGGCCGAGCTCGTCGCCAAGGAAGCGCTGAGCGGCAACGTCCGCTTGGAGAACCTGCGCGGCCGGACCGCCGCGGCGAGCCCGTGGTCGCAGTTCGCCGAGATCGAGATCCGCGGCCGCACCGGCCTGCGCGGCCTCGACGCCGTGCTGGCGATCGAAGAGGAATCCGGCGGTGACGTCCGGAAGGTGCTGGTGACCGGGGGAGCCCGACGGTACGAGGTCGTCGTGCGGCGCAAGCCGTCGACCGCGTCCGGGCACAGCCGCTGCTCCGCGCGAGTCGTGCTGGCCGCGTTCGAGGCGGAGTCCGTCCGCGAGGTCTGACCCGGGACCGGTCCCCGGAAGCTCCCGCTGGAACGAGCCCCGGGCGCGATCGCCGCCGTGATCGTGACGATCTCGAAGCCGCGGCCGCCGTCTGGTTCACCGCGGTACCGATCGCGCGGAACTACCTGATCGGCGACGCGCCGGCGACCGCCGACCAGCTGGGCCGGGACCGGTCCCTGGCCGCCTGCCCCAAGCTCGCCGCATGCACTTCGACGGCGTCGCGGAGAGAAGCAGGATCGGCTTCGGAGCCGCGCTGGCCCGGGCGGTGCGCCTGAGCTTCCGGTGCCGGGGCCGGGCGTCGCGGCCGGAGTTCTGGTACTTCTTCCTGGCTTACGTGCCGCTGGTCCTGGTGCTCGGGGGCGTCGAGAACGCCGTGGACGAAGAGTGGTTCTACACCGTCGCCACCGTGCTCTACCTGCCATGGCTGGTGCCGTTCGTCAGTGTCGGGATCCGGCGGCTGCACGACACCGGGCGGTCCGGCTGGTGGTGCGTCGGCGTCATCTCGTGCATCGGCTGGATCCTCCTCACCGTCTTCTGGAGCGAGCGGGGCAAGCCGGGGGAGAACCGGTTCGGCCCGCCGCCGCGGTGACAGGGGGTCAGCGGCGTGTCACGGCGTTCCCTAGACTGCCCCCGTGGGCAAGGGGCGAGTCGTGGCCGGCCGGTACCGGCTGGAAGAGGAGCTCGGCCGGGGTGGGATGGGCGTCGTCTGGCGGGCGGCCGACCTCGAGCTCGGCCGGCAGGTGACGCTCAAGCGGTCCCTCGGCGAGGACGCCGGGCAGATCCGGCGGGAGGCGCGGATCGGGGCCGGGCTGCTGCACTCGAACGTCGTCACGGTGTTCGACACGGTCGCCGACGGCGACGCGCAGTGGCTCGTCACGGAGTACCTCGCCGCGCGGAGCCTCGAAGAGCTCGTCGACGACGGCGGGCCGCTGCCCGAGGACCGGGTCCGGCGGATCGGCGCGCAGCTCGCCGCGGCCCTCGCGGAGATGCACGCCCGCGGCATGGTCCACCGCGACGTCAAGCCCGGCAACGTCCTGGTGACCGCCGACGACGTCGCCAAGCTGACCGACCTGGGCATCGCGCGCTGGACCGAGGTCACCCGCACCGGCGGCGCCCAGCTCACCGGCACGCTCGGGTACGTCGCGCCGGAGGTGGCCGACGGCGGTGAAGCCGGTCCCGCGTCGGACGTCTTCTCCCTCGGCGCCACCCTCTACGCCGCGATCGAAGGCCGGTCGCCGTGGGGATCCGGCGAGGACGGCCCGTTCGCGCAGATGCGCCGGGCCGCCGGCGGACGTCCGGCGCCGGCCGAGCGCGCGGGGCCGTTCGCGCCGGTGCTCGCCGCGCTGATGGCCCGGCACCCCGCCGACCGGCCCACCGCCGCCGAGGTGGTCACCCTGCTCACCGCGGACGCACCGGTCCCGAGGCGGCCGCGACGACACCTGCGCCGCCGGCTGCTCGCCGGGGCCGCGGTGGTGGTGGCGGCCGCGCTGGTGGCCGGGTTCGTCCTGACCCGGTCGTCGCCGGCGACCCCCGCCCCGGCCGCGGCCGGGCCGAACACCCTCGGCGCCGACCCCGCCGCGACCGACCCGTGCGCGGCGATCTCGACCGACTCGCTCGTCCCGTTCGGGCAGCCGTTCGTGGACCCCGAGGTGCTGGACTTCGGCACGTGCGTGGTCACGACCACGCTGTCCGACGACTCCGGTCAGGTGCAGAGCGTCCTCTCGCTGACCGGCCCGCTGCGGTACCCGACCCGGCCGCCGGTGCCCGGCAAGGTGGGCGACATCGAGCGCCCCGAGGAGCGCGACGGCAAGTGCGTTCGCGCCATTTCGCTGGCCGACGCCAACCGGATCGTCGTCATGTCCCACCGGGTGGACCGCGCGGAGGACGCGCCGCTGTGCGCCTTCTCGGAGGCGGTGCTGTCCGGCGTGCTGGCCAAGCTCGCCAACGGCCCGCTGCCGGTGCGCGAGCGGCCGTTCCCGGAGTGGTCGCTGGCGCACGTCGACGCCTGCGGCCTGCTCGACGCCGCCACGACGTCGGGCGCGCTGGGCCAGGCCAAGCAGCCCGACCGCGAGTTCGGCGGCTGGGGCTGCACCTGGGAGCACGACCCGCGCACGATCACCGTCGAGTACAGCCGGGAATGGCCGATCGAGGCGGACTCGGACGTGCCCGGCGACCGGATCCGCGTCGGCAACCGGAACGCCGTCGTGGCGCCGGTGCCGGACGGGCGGCCGGAGTGCGCCGTCGAGGTCGTGCACCGCTTCTACACCCCGGTGCTGCCCGTGCTGCCCGGCACCGACCCGCACCGGGAGGAGGTCGTCACGGTGTCCCTGCAGGACGCCAGGGCGGCCGACGGGACCGCGCTGTGCGCGACCGCGCGCTCGCTGGCGGAGGACCTCGTCCGACGGCTGCCGTGAACCGGGGACCGGTCCCCGGCGACCTCGGTTAGACAGTGCTTGTCGGGGAAAGCGGCCGGGGAAGGGACGGGGACGAGAAAGTGGCGATGCGGGTACTGGCCGGGGTGGCGCTGCTGGTGGCCACGACCGTTCCGACGGCCGAGGGGGCCGCCGGACCGGTGCCGCGGACCCTGCACGTCGGTCCGCACGGCGAGTACGCGGCGGTCCAGGCCGCGGCCGACGCGGCCCGCCCGGGCGACACGGTCGCGATCGAGGCCGGCACCTACCCGGGCGGGCTGACCATCCGCCACGACGGCGCCCCGGGCCGTCCCATCCGGTTCACCGGCGCCGGCGGCACGGCCGTGCTGGCCGGAGGCGGCGGCCTGGCCGTGGGCGGGCACAGCCGGCTGGAGTTCACCGACGTGACCGTGACCGGCTCGACCCGCTTCGGCGTGTACGCCGAGGGCGCGCACGACCTCGTGTTCGACCGCTTCGGCGTCGACGGCTCCCGCGACGGCGGGCTCGTGCTGGTCGGCACGCGGCGGGTGCGCGTCGCCCACTGCGACATCCGCGGCACCAACTCCCGCGGCACCGCGGCCGACCACGAAGCCCTCAGCATCGCCTCGGGCTCGTCGGACGTCGAGGTGTCCGGCTGCCGCGTGCACGACAACGGCGAGGAGGGCATCGACGTCAAGTACGACGACGCGGCCCGGGTGAAGATCCACCACAACGTCGTGACCGGCAACCGGGGGCCGGACGTCTACGTCGACTCGTCGTCCACTGTGGACGTCTACGCCAACGTCGTGGGCGGCACCCGCGAGGCCACCAAGGCCGGGATCGGGCTGGCCGTCGAGGACTACTCGGAAAGCCGGCTGCTCTCGGACGTCCGGGTCTTCGACAACCTGTCCACCGGCAACGCGCAGGCCGGGCTGAGCCTCTGGGTCGAGTCCGCCGGGACCATACGGAACCTCGAGATCGTCAACAACACCTTCGCCGGCAACGGCCGCGGCTCGGTGCTGATCGACGCCGACCGCTTCGCCGGGACGAACACCTTGCGCAACAACGTGTTCGGCGACGGGTCGGTCGACGCCGGGCCGTTCGCCGCCGACCACAACCTCGCCGGCGACCCGGGCTTCGCCGATCCGGCCCACGGCGACTTCCACCTCGTCGCGGGCTCGGCCGCGGTCGACGCCGGCAGCCCCGCGCACGCCCCGGCGGCCGACCTCGACGGGGTCGCCCGGCCCGCCGGCGCGGGCTTCGACATCGGCGCCTACGAGCGGAGGTAGCCGTGGCCACCGGACGCCTCGACCCGCACCGCCAGCACAGCCTGCGCCACGGCGTCGCCGACGTCGTGCCGGGCACGCTGAGCGCGCTCACCGTGACCGGCGGCGTCGCGGTGCCGCCCTCGCCCGGCAGCCGGGTGACCTTCGGGCGCAACCGGCTGGAGGTCGACGTCTGCGTCGGCGAGGAGGACGTGCGGATCAGCCGGATGCACGGGCTGCTCGTGCGCGAGCGGGACCGCTGGTGGCTCAGCAACACCGGCCGGTCGCCGATCCGGCTGTCCGACAGCGTCCTGCTGCACCGCGACGGCGAACCGCTGCCGCTGGCCGAGGGCTACACCGCGCTGTTCCTGCGCGGCACGCGTGAGCACGTGCTGGAGCTGCTCGTCTCCGACGGCGAGGCCGGCGTCACCACGCGCCGCCCGACCCAGCCGACGGCGCCGCCGAAACGCTGGCGGCTCTCACCGGAGGAACACCTCGTGCTGGCTGTGCTCGGGCAGCGCTACCTCGGCTACGACCCCCAGCCGCTGCCGCTGTCCCGGCAGCAGGCGGCCGCCGAGCTCGCCGAGCGGCGGCCGCGCGAGAACTGGACGGCCAAGCGCGTCGAACACCTCGTTTCCCGGGTCCGCCAACGGCTTTCCGACGCCGGGGTGCACGGGCTGCGGCGGGAGGAGGTGGGGGAGCCGGTGGGGCTGACGCTGACCGTGAACCTGCTCCGCGAGCTGGTGCTGTCGACTACCCTGGTGCCGATGGACCTGGAGTGGCTCGAACTCCCTGACGCCCCGCTGTTCCCCGAATGAGCGAGTCCCGCCTTCTCGACCTGTTCCGCGGCGGTCCGGAGAAGCGGCTGGCGCGCGCCACGGCCCGGCTCGCGTCGGGTTTTGCCGAACCGCCCGCCGCTCGGATGACCCGTGCCTATCGCACCGCTTTGCGGCTGGCGTTGCGGGTGGACACCGCGCAGGCCGAAGCGCTCTTCCGGCGGTACGACAACAGAATCCCGCCGGAGCGCTACCCGCTGACGGCGGCCGACGAGCCGTGGCTGACCGGCTCGGACCTGCCCGCGACGACGGTCGTGTTCGAGGTGGTGACGCGGCTGGGGCTGCCGGCGGCGCAGCTGCGCGCCCGGGACCGGCTGGCCGAGCTGCTCACCGGCGCCGCGTCGATCGTGCGCGCCTTCGATCGGTGGCGGGCGCTGGGCGTGCTCGACCTCGACGTCGTGACGCGGGTCCTGCGCGGCTACCCGGCGCAGGAGTTCGCCGGCGACGAGCAGATGTGGCGCCTGTTCTTCGAACACCTGCCGCCGGAGCTGGTGCCGGAGCTGTTCGAGGTCCGGCGGTTCCTCGGGCACGGCGCGGCGGCCGTCCGGCTGGCCGCGACGCGAGAGCAGGAACGGCAGGCACTGGACATCTGCCTGGCCGGCGCGGAGATCGATGACGTCACGGCCGGGCTCGCGCTGGCACGCGACCGCGGCGACGTCGTCACGGCGTTGTCCGGACGGCTGGGAGACCTGCTGGCCGACGCCGGCCGGTACGCGGAAGCGTTGCCCGCCTACGAAGAAGCCGGCCGCCTCGACGGGATGAGCCGGTGCCACGAGGAGCTCGGGCAGTTCGCCGACGCGCTCGTGACGTGCCCACCCGGGCAGGACGAGCGTCACGACGGGCTGGTGGACCGCTTCGAGGCCGGCGTCCACCGGCTGATCGAAGGGGAGGACTTCGCCGAGGCCGCCCGGCAGCTGCAGCGGGTCCTCGACCACGGTGAGCACCCCCGGCTGGCCGAGCTGCGGGCGACGCTCCTCGGCGTGACGCGCCGGCACTTCGGCGAGCTCCTGCGCCGCGGCGACGACCGGCGGGACGTCCTCCGCGCGTGGAGCCGGGTCGAGGAGGCGGCGGGGGAGCACGCCCTGGCGGCCGCCCGCGCCGAGGACGCCGGCGACTTCTTCCGCGCCCACCAGCAGTTCCGGCGCGCCGGACGGTACGGCGAGGCGGTCCGGGTGCTGCGGGACGACGACACGCCCGACGCGCTGACCGCCCGGGCCGAGGCGTGCGAGGCCGGCGGTGACGCGGCCGGCGCGGCCGGGCTGTTCGACCGCACCGGGCAGCCGGAACGGGCTGTCCCGCTGTACCTGGCGGCCGGCTGGTTCGCCGCCGCCGCGGACTGCCTCGTGCGGTGGCTCGGTGACGCCGCGGCCGACGACGTCCGGCTGGCCGAATGCCTGCGCCGGACCGGCGACCACGACGAGCTCGCGCGGCGCTGCCTCACCGCGGTCGAGGCGCGCGGTACCGCGTCCCCGGCCGCCGGCGTGCTGCGTGAGCTCGTCGACGACGGACTGGTGCGCCCGCACCTGCGCACGCGAGTCACCGAGGTGCTCGACGCGCTGGGCGCGCGGGACCGCGTCCGGTTCGAAGAGCGCGCGCAGGCGTGGGTCACCCGGGCCCGCGCGGACGTCGACGCGCGCTACAGCGGTATCTGGGGGTTCGACCTCGGCACCACGACCTGCGCCGCCGCCGTCTACGACACCGAGACGCGGCACCCGGTGTTCTGCCCCTGGAAGGGCGAGGTGCACTTCGCCTCGACGGTGAGCGTGGACCGCGACGGCACCGAGCTGGTCGGCCTGCACGGCGAGGAGACGCTCGTGCCGTGGCTGGTCGGCCACATCGACGCCGCGAAGCGGAAGATGGGCCGGGGCACGCTCTTCAAGGTCCGCGACCGCACGTTCCGGCCGGAGGAGGTCGCCGCTCGGCTCGTCCGGCACGCCCGGGGCCTGGTCGAGACCTTCCTGGCCGAGCGGGTGCGCGAGCGCGTCGCGGACCTGGCCGCCGAGGAGCTGGGCGAGGTGCACGAGGACTGGCTGGCGTGGGCCGAGCGCAACCACGACCTGCGGCTGGAGCGGCCGCGGGTGGTCGTGACCATCCCGGCCTACTTCACCAACAACCAGAAGGCCGCCACGCGCACGGCCTGCCGCATCGCGGAGGTCGACCTCGTCCGGCTGATCCACGAGCCGACGGCCGCGTGCATCACCGCCGCGCGCGAACGGCGGCTCGGCGGCGCGATCGCCGTCGTCGACCTCGGTGCCGGCACGCTGGACCTGAGCCTGCTCGACGTCGGCGAGAACGTCTACGACGTGCGGGAAGTGGGCGGGGACAGTGCCTTCGGCGGCAAGGACTTCGACACCGCCGTCACCACGGCGCTGGCGGGCGAGCTGGAGCGGCGCGGTATCGCGGTGCCGGCGAGCGGCCCGGCGCGGCGCCGCCTGGCGATCGCCGCGGAGCGCCTGAAGGTCGAGCTGTCCGCGCGGGAGCACGCCGAGTACGAGCTGCGCGGCTTCGGCGACGGCGACGTCCGCCTGGAGCTGACGCGCGCCGAGCTGGCCGCGATCCTGGCCGGGCAGCTGGCGCACCTGCACGAGATCTGCGCCGGCTTCAGCTCCTCGGTCAAGACCCGTCCGGACCACCTGGTGCTGATCGGCCGCCCGATGTTTTCCCCGCTGGTCAGGGAAACGGTCGAGCGCGCGTTCGGGCTGCGCCGCACCGTGGTGGCCGACCCGCGGACCGCGGTGGCCGGGGGCGCCGCGCTCCTCGGCGCGATGCGTGACGGCTCGCTGGACGACATCGTCCTGCTCGACGTCACGCCGCTGTCGCTGGGGATCCGGGTGCACGACGAGCACGACCGCGAGAGCCTGACCGAACTCGTGCCGCGCTCCACGACCATCCCGGCGACGCGCTCGAAAGCGTTCACCACGCACGCCGACAACCAGTCCGTGGTGCGCGTCGAGATCTTCAACGGCGGCCTCGACCAGGAGTCGAAGATCGGCCAGTTCCTGCTGTCCGGGATCCCGCCCGCCGAGAAGGGCGTGCCCCAGATCGACGTCACGTTCGAGATCGACGCGAGCTGCGTGCTGTCGGTGACCGCGCGCGACCGGGCCACCGGCAAGGCCGCTTCGATCCGGATCGCCGACACCACCTTGCTTTCCCCGCGCGAAGTCGCCGAACTGACCCGAAGCTACGAACGGCAGCGCGAAGTCGAGCGGCGGCAGCAAGAGCTCACGGACCTGCGCGAGCGGCTGCGTGAGCTGGCGGCGTCCACAATGGACGACGACAGCGACGCGGCGTGGCAGGAGTTCCGGCACCGCTTGGGGAATCACGTTCCCGTGCCCGGCGCCGACGACGCCGGGCTGCTGGTCGAGATGTTCGGCGAGGCCGGCCGGACCGAGCTGGACCTGCGTCGCGCGCGGGAGTCGGTGCGCGAGACCGCCGTCGCGGCGCTGAACCACCTCGACCGGCCCGGCGGTGACGCGGCCGCCGATTTCGCCGAAACCACGCGGCTGACCGATGACCTCACCGCCCGGCTGACCGTGCTGCGCGACCTGGCGACCAGGATCGCCCGCTGGAACGCGGTCCTCGTGCGGCTGGCGCTGGCCGAGCCGGATCCGCTGCGCCGGTTCCGCGCGCACTACGCGGCCGGCGACTACCGGCAGGCACTGGCCGCGCTCGCCGAGCCGCCCTCGGCCGCCGACGACCGCCGCCGGTACGCCCGCTGCCTCGCCGAGACCGGCGACGTCGAGGGGTACCGGAAGTTCCGCCGGGCCGAACCGGCTGAGGTGCCGTCCGCGCTGGTCAGGGTGGGCGACCGCGCCGGCTTCCTGGTCTCGGACCGCCTGGTCGTCACCGGCCGGGCGGGCCTCACCGCGGACGCCGTCGTCGCCACCGGCCTCGGCGCCCGGAGCGTGACCCGGACCCACCTGCCGGACTCGCCGGAGCACGCCGTCGCCGTGCTGCGGCTGGCCGAGCCGGTGGAAAACACCCCGCTGCCTTTGGGATATCCCGCGCTGGTGCGGATCGGCGACCGGCTGCGGACGTCGGACGGCGAAACCGGCCTGGTCGACCGGTGCGACACGGCGGCGGGAGTCCGGCTGTTCCACGTGCGGGTGGCGCCCGCCGACGTGGGCGGGCCGGCGCTGGACGAACTCGGCGAGGTGATCGGGGTCGTGGTGGCGGCCGAGCCCGGCGGAGTGCTCGTGCTCGGCGTCGACGCTCTTGATCCGCCGCTGGCCGAGGCGGGGTTCAGTCGCTGAAGTCGCCGTTGAACGACTGGGTCGACGCGCCGTCCCCGCTGCCGCTGGTCTGGCCCCACGGCTGTCCGTCCACTGTGGCCGTCGCGTTCACCTCGCCGCCGGCGGAGAGCATGACGATGTTGTAGACGTGCTTTCCGGTGTGGGGCGCGAAGCTGAACGTGCGGCTCCACGGCAGCTTGACGTCGTTTTCCTCGGTCGTCTCGCCGTCGACCGTGGAGGTCAGCTTCGTGAGGACCGCCGTCCCCGCGATCTTGATCTCGAGTTTGTGCGGCTGGGCCGGGGGAGCGCTGGACGTGGCAGCGGTTCCCGGTGTCGCCGGTGCGGGCGACGGTGTCCCGCCGACGCCGGCCGAGCACCCGGCGAGCAGGACGGTGGCGGCGAGCGCGCGCAGGAACCTCATACCCCGACTTTAGTGCGGACGGCAGGGTTTCGGGGCGTTCTCGGCGACGATCGACGGCGGTGGCGCGCAGGAGTCCGCGCCCGCGGAGGTGATGATGGTGTCCAGCCGTTCCCGCGCGCCGGTCAGCTCGCGGACCAGCTTGTCGATCCGGTCGCGTTCGGTGACCAGTAGCTCGAGGACCTCCGGGGTCGCCCGGCCGGCCCGGACCGACGGCATGATCGCCTGGATCGACTTGCTCGACAGCCCCGCCGCGTAGAACTGCTGGATCAGCCAGACCACGCCCACGCCGGCGTCCGCGTACGAGCGGTGCCCGCCGGCGCTGCGCTCCGGCACGAGCATCCCTTTTTCTTCGTAGTAGCGCAGGGCGCGCACGCTGACGCCGGTCTTCTCGGCGAGCTCTCCGATGCGCATGGGCCCTCCCGGCGTGATCTGCGGCACAAGACGTTGAACCTCACGTCCACGTCAGATTCTAGCCTGGGTGTCAACCGACCAGGAGGAGCTGAGATTCGTGGAAACCCGCGCCGCACAACTGCTTTCCCGCCCGATCACCGTCGGCGGCCTGACGCTGCCCAACCGCGTCGCCATGTCCCCGATGACCCGCGGGTTCTCGCCCGGCGGCGTGCCCGGGGCGGACGTCGCCGCGTACTACGCCCGCCGAGCCGCCGGCGGGACCGGGCTCGTGATCACCGAAGGCTCGTACGTGAACCACCCGTCCGCCGGCCAGCACGACCTGGTCCCGCACATGTACGGCGACGGCGCGCTGGCCGGCTGGACCCGCGTCACGACGGCCGTGCACGACGCCGGCGGGCGGATCTTCGCGCAGCTGCAGCACGTCGGGATGGCGCGTCTGGCCGGGGATCCGCCGTACCCGGACGCTCCGGCGATCGGCCCGTCGGGTGTGCCGCTCGAGGGCACCGTCCGCGGGCACGCCATGACGCGGGCCGACATCGACGCCGTGCTGTCGGCGTTCGGCGAGGCGGCCCGGGAGGCGGAACGCGCCGGGTTCGACGGCGTTGAGCTGCACGGCGCCCACGGCTACCTGATCGACCAGTTCCTGTGGTCGCGGACCAACCGCCGCACCGATCGCTACGGCGGCGGCGTGCGGGCGCGAGCCCGGTTCGCGGCCGAAGCCGTCGCCGCGGTCCGGGCCCGGGTGGCGCCCGGCTTCCCGGTGGTCGTGCGGCTGTCGCAGTGGAAGGCGTCCGACTACGCGGCCCGGCTCGCCGACACACCCGAGGAGTTCGGCGTCATCCTCGGGGAGCTGGTCGACGCGGGCGTGGACGCCTTCCACGCCTCCACCCGCCGCTACTGGCAGCCCGCGTTCGACGGTGCCGACCTGAACCTCGCCGGCTGGGCCAAGAAGCTGACCGGGAAACCGGCGATCACCGTGGGTTCGGCGGGCCTGGACCGGGAGTTCACCGCGAGCATGGCCGGGGAAGCCGCGGGCCGCGCCGGGATCGACGACCTCCTGGACCGCCTGGAGGCGGACGAGTTCGACGTCGTCGCCGTGGGCCGCTCGCTGCTCGCCGACCCGGACTGGACGGCGAAGATCCTCGACGGCCGGGACGACGACATCGTCCCGTTCACCCCGGCGGCACTGGGCGTCCTCGGCTGAGCGGGCCGGGCACCGGGCGGCCACAATGGACGTCATGGCAGGGTCCGAGATCACGCGCGTCGGGGTGGTGGCGCACCCGCGGAAGCCGGTGCACGAGTCGGTCGACGTGCTCGTCTCCTACGCCGAGCGGCACGGGGTCGAGCTGGTGGTCCGGGGCACCGACGCGGCGCAGGTCGGGGCCGGGGTGGCGGTGGTACCCGACGTCGAGTTCGCGGCCGGCGTGGACGCCGTCGTCAGCCTCGGGGGCGACGGGACGATGCTGGGCGCGATGCGGCTGGCGGTGGACCGGCCGGTGCCGGTGCTCGGGGTCAACTACGGCAACGTCGGCTTCCTGGTCGAGATCGCCCCGGCCGAGCTCGCCGGAGCACTCGAACGGGTGCACACCGGGGACTTCGAAATCGAGCCGCACAGCTGTATCGCGGTCGAGGAAGGCGACGCGGCGGTGGTCGCGTTCAACGACGTCGTCGTCGGCGGGGCCGAGCCCGGCGCGACGGTGGAGGTCGACCTGCTGGTCGACGGGGCGCAGTTCGGGTACTACCGCTGCGACGCGCTGATCCTGAGCACCCCGACGGGTTCCACGGCCTACAACTACGCCGCCGGCGGACCGGTGATCTCGCCGGCGGCGGAGGTGCTGGCGGTGACCCCGGTCGCGTCGATGTCGGGGGTCAGCCGCTCGATCGTGTTACCGGCGCGCGACGTCGTCACGCTGCGCGGCGCGGCCCGCAGCGCCCCGCCGATGCTGCGCGTCGACGGCAACGCGTGGCGGCCCCTCGACCCGGCCACCCCGCTGACGGCAACCCTGCGCCCGGACGCGGCCCAGGTCGTCCGCCTCGACCCCGGCCGGCACGCGCGACGCAGCCGGGTCAAGCTCAGCCTGCTCGACCTGCCGCTGCGTCCGGAGCAGATGGCCGAGCTGTTGCCGACGGAGATGCGTGAGGACCTGGCCCGCCTGCGCGAGCGTCGGCAGCTGCCGGAGCACTGAGCCGGTGTGGGGTGCCTGCCCCGCACCGGGTCGTGGTCGCGCGGGCAGGGCTGGCCGCGAGACCTGCGGTGGGGACCGGGATCCGCCGGGCTACGGCGGAGGCGGAGGGGTCGGCGTGACCGAGTACCGCACGGTCGTCCCGTCGCGCAGGCACGTCGCCGCCGGGACGGCCGGCGTCGCCGGCAACGCCACGACGTCGGGGGCGCACTGCGGCGGTGGCGGGACGTCGTCGTCCGGCCAAAGCAGCACAGTGACCACCACGCCCACCGCGACCAGCACCCCCGCTCCCGCCCACGCCAGGCCGCGGACCGGCCGCGCGGGCTCACTCGGCGGCGAGACCTCCGGTGAGACCGGGGGACGAGTGACCTCGATCGCGAACGGCTCCGAACGCTCCGCCCGGAAGCCCTCCTCGTCGGCGAGAAACCGTTGGTACGCCGACAAAGCGGCAGCCTCCGTCCGGGCCAACGCGGCCGGCGCCTCCACCGGATCGCCGGACGGGCTGAGGAAACCGTGCAGCAGCACCAATGGCCGGCCGTACTCGTCGCGGGGTTCGCCGCCGGCCTCTTCCGTGGTCACCGCGTGCTCGGCCCAGACCAGCACGCCGTGCGGTGTCGGCGCGGTGCGCGACGGCACGTCGTCCAATGGGGTCGCCGTCTCCTCCAGGAACCCGTGCTCCCGCAGGAAACCCGGGACCAGCAGCGTGGCATACCCCTGCCGCCGTCCGCGGGCGACCAGGAACGGCCAGGCCCGGCCCGTCACCAGTCGCCCCAGCGGTCGCCGCCGAGGCGGGACACCGGGAGCTTCGCCTCGAGCACCGCGACCTGCCGCTGCAGCTCGCCGACCACCCGCCGCCGGGCCTGGACGTAGTGCTCCGCCATCCGGTCGGCCTCGCCGAGCCTCGCCATCCGGGCGCCGCGCGCGGCCGGGTCGTCGTCGTACGGGGACAGCGTGTCGAGCAGCAGCATCAGGCCGGACTCGGCGACCAGGCCCGCGCCGAGGGCGGACGCCAGCACCCGCGCGGCGTGCGCCGTGAAGTGGGCGCCGAGCGTCCGCAGCGCCTCGGCCGGGCCCATCCGCGTCCGCCGTTGCGCGGCCGCCAGCAGCTCGGCACGGGTGGCGCGGTCGAGCGAAAGCTCGGTCTGGCGCAGGATGTCCGGCACCACCACCGCCAACGCGGCCTCGACGTTGCCCGGCCGGAACCGTCCCTCGGGCTTCTTGCGGACCACCCCGTCGGTGAAGACGGCGAAGTCGTGCCCGACGGCCGTAGCCGGGATCAGCCGGACGATGCGCCGGGCACTGTGCATCCGGACGAGGTCGTTGAACCCCGGCGTCGCCATCAGCCGGTCGCGCACGATCCGCAGCCGCTCGTTCTCGTCCGGGTGCAGGTGGTCGAGCAGGTCCCACTTGGTGATCACGAAGACGATCGGGCTGCGCACCGGCAGCATCGCGTTGATCATCGCGTCGAGGGACGCTTCGAGCATGAACGCGCCGCGCTGGTCGCCCTGGGTCGCCTGCAGCAGGCGGAAGCCGTCGATGATGCCGACGAGCGCGTCGGCACCGGCGATCGCCTGCAAGAGCGTCGCCTGGGCGGTCGACCCCGGCGCGTCCGGGTCGGTCAGCAGCTCGCCCGGGTACTCGAGGTAGCCCAGCTTGACGACGGGTTCGGTCGCCCCGCCGACGTCGGTCATCACGCTGAACTCGAACTCGCGCAGCTCGCCGCGGGTCGTGCCGCGCGGCCACTCCTCGTGGACGTCGGCCGCCTTGCGGTACCACCGGTTCAGCTCGATCAGCTGCTCGTGCGGCACGCGCAGGTAGAAGCCGCGGTCGCCCGGGGTCTGCAGGCGGCGGTAGATCCCGGTCAGCAGCAGGGTCTTGCCCGAGCCCTGCAGGCCCAGCGTCACGATCCGGAACGCCGGGACCCCGCCGGCCGGCCCGGCCAGCACCGCCGCGGTGCGCTTGCGGCGCCGCCGGCGCATGAGAAGCACGACCACCAGCACCAGGACGAGAACGATCAGCACGACGCCCACGGTTTCTCCCCTTCCCTCGCCGGGGACGGAGTCGCGGGGCCGGGCGGAGATACACCGGATTCCGGGAACCCCGGCGCGGGCTTACGGGGCCCAGGGTGGCGCGACGGTCCAGCTGCTGTCGGCCGTCACCGTCTGGGGCCGGTCGGAGCCCGTGCCGCCGCCCGAGGCGATGTAGACCGCGGAGTCGAAGTGCCGTAAGAACGCACCCGGGATGTTGAGCGACTCGAACGTCACGCCCGTGCCGCCGAGTCCCGGCCGGGCGCAGAACGTCGCGTCCGCGCGCATCAGGGCCGAGCCGTCGTCCGGGGAGTTGCGGACGCGGCCGTCCTGGTGGCGCAGGAACTGCCCGGGGTAGTTCACCGACTCGAAGGAGGAGCACGAGGACTCCCCGAGCCCGCGCCGCACGGTGTACGTCGCGTCCTGCTTGAGCAACGCGCTGCTGCCGCTGGTCACGACCTCGGTGTAGGCGAGGCCGCCGGCGTGCCGCAGGTACCGGTCGGTGTAGCCCCACGTCGTCACCCGCAGCGACTGCCGCGCGTTCGCCGCCAGGAGCACCGAACTGCGCCACAACGCCGGCGCCGAGACGTCCCACGTCGCGTCGGCGGCGAAGCTCGTCGCCGCGTCCCAGGCGTTCGGGCCACCGCTCACGGCCAGGTACACGGTTTCGTCGTAGTGCCGCAGGTACCGGCCGGGCAGGTTCAGCGACTCGAACGACGTCCCGCCGGCGGCGAGCCCCGGCCGGTCGCACCAGGTGGCGTCCGCGGCGAACGTGCCGCCGGTGTCGCTATCGATCCGGACGCGGTTTTCGGCGTGGCGCAAGAACTTCCCGGGGAAGTTGACCGACTCGAACGAGAAGCAGCGCGGGTCCGCGAGCCCGGCGACGGTCCGGAACGAGGCGTCCTGCCGGGGCCCGTCCGCGCTGCCCGTGGTCAGGACGTCGGTGCGGGCGAAGGAATCCGCGTGCCGCAGGTACCGGTCGGTGTACCCGGGCGTGGTCACCCGGAACGACCGGACGTGCCCGAGCGTCAGCGGCACGGCCGCGTTCAGGTTCTTCGACGCGGCGATCAGGTCGGCGTGCGCCGCGCGGACGCGGGCGGTGTCGACCTTCTGCACCCGCCGGTCGTAGGTGAGCAGGCCGTTGTACTCGCCTTCGACGTCGGTGATCTCGGTGTAGACCGACGCCGACAGGCCCTTGGCGGTCATCAGCTGTTTCGCGTCCCGGACCATGCCGGTGTAGCGGTCGTTCAGCTGCGCCGCGCTCGCCATCTGCTCGTAGGCGAAGAAGCCGCCGGTCGGGCTGTACTCGTGACCGGGGTTGCGCAGGCCGAGCCCGCCGAACTCGCCGAGCACCGACACCCGGTTACCGGACGGCCGGGGCGCGTCCGGGCCGGTGTACACGTGCCAGTCGATGATGTCGCCGGTGCCCGGGTCACCCTTGGAGGCGCAGCAGTTGAACCCGCTGTGCGCGTTGACCAGCCGGGTCGGGTCCTGGTTCTTGATGTTCGTCGTGACGCGCCTGGTCTCGTCGAGGTTCCACTCGCCCCAGCCTTCGTTGAACGGCACGTACGTCACGACGGCGGGGGAGAAGCGGTGCTCGTCGACGATCTCGCGCGCCTCGGTCTCGAACTCGGCGATCTGCGCCGGCGTCCGGTTGCTGTCGGCCGTCGGGGTCGACGGGATGTCCTGCCACACCAGCAATCCCAGCCGGTCGGCCCAGTAGTACCAGCGGGCCGGCTCGACCTTGATGTGCTTGCGCACCATATTGAAGCCGAGGTCCTTGTGCTTCTGCAGGTCCGACGCCAGTGCCGCGTCGGTCGGCGCGGTGTACAGGCCGTCCGGCCAGAAGCCCTGGTCCAGCGTGCCGATCTGGAAGACGAACTCGCCGTTGAGCGTCGGGCGCAGCACGCCGTTCACGTTCTTCGTGCCGACCTCGCGCATGCCGAAGTAGCTGACGACCTGGTCGACCGTCGTTCCGGCGGAGTTGCGCAGCGAAACCCTGAGGTCGTAGAGGAACGGGTCGTCGGGCGACCACCGCCGCGCGTTCGGCACGGGTACGGAGAACTCCGTGAAGCCGCCGGTCGCGCTGCCGACGACGGCGCCGCCGGTCATCGACTCGGCGAGCACGGAGTACCCGCCGACGTCACCGCGGCCGAACACCCGCACTCGTGCCGTGTTGTTCGCGAGGTTCGGGTAGATGTCGACGGAGAAGATCGACGACGGGGCCGTCGGCTCGAGCCAGACGGTCTGCCAGATCCCGGACGACGGCGTGTAGAAGATGCTGGACTGGGCGGTGGCCTGCTTGCCGACGGGCTGCTTCTCGCCGCGGCCGTCGGTCGGGTCGTAGACGCGGACGACGATTTCGTTCGCGCCGCCGTTCAGCCGCGCGGTGATGTCGGCTTCGAACCGGTCGTAGCCGCCCTTGTGCGTGGCGACCTGGACGCCGTTGACCCACACGGTGGCTTCGTAGTCGACGGCGCCGAAGTGCAGCTGCACGTTCCGGCCGGCCCAGGCCTGCGGCACGGTGAAGGTGCGGCGGTAGAACATCAGGTCGCGGTTGTCGTTGCGCATGATGCCCGACAGCGCCGACTCGACGGGGTAGGGCACGAGGATGCGTTCGGGCAGCGTCTGCCCGAGCGGCGGCGCGGCGTAGCGGTCGACGCTGCCGCCCGCGCCGGTGGCGGGGTTGAGGAACTCCCACTCGCCGTTGAGGGACTGCCAGTCGGGCCGCGTCATCTGCGGCCGCGGGTACTCGGGCAGCGGGTCGGTGGTGCTCACCTGCGAGGTCCACGGCGTGGACAGCGGCGGCGGTTTCGGGGTGACGGCGGCGTCCGCCGTGGGCACCACGACGATCGGGCTCAAGAGCGCGAGAACCAGGACGGCGAGACGGCGCATCGGACTCCTCGGGCACTACCGCGGGCTCGAAAATCGAACATAACAGGTAACACAGGCAAACGGAACAACTCAGAAACCACCAGACAATCAACACTCGCCGGGCGGTTGCCGCCGTTCACACGCGCGAGGCCCGCTGGGGGTTGAGTCCCGGACTGCCGGAGGATGGCGTCGTGACGGACGAGTGGTACGCGGTGCGGTGCGTCTTCCGGTGGACCGGGGCCGAGGGGCAGCCGTACGAAGAGCGGATCACGGTGTGGCGTGCCGACGGCTTCGATGCGGCCCTCGCGCGGGCGGAGGCGGAGGCGGCGGAGTACGCGGCGGACGCCGGAGTGACCTACCTCGGGCTCGCCCAGGGGTATGCGACGGGGGAGAAGGTCCTCCAGCCCGGCAGCGAAGTGTTCTCGCTGCTGCGCGATAGCCCGTTGCCGCCGGAGGAGTACCTGGACCGCCATTTCGACACCGGCGGGGAGCACGCTGACCGGACGCTCGCCTGCCCGGAAGGGCCGAGTCGGGCCCGCTGACCGGAACCGGCACCCCACGTCTCCGGAACTTCCGGCACCGTCGGGGCGAAGCGCAGGGTCGGACGTGGGGAGCGTCGATGAGCTGGAAGAAGTGGGCCGCGGTCGTGGCGGGGGTCGTGGCGTCGCTCGGAGCGGCGGCGCCGGTCGCGAGTGCCGCCGACTACGGGCCCTATCCCATCACCAACAACCACGGCGGCCGCTGTCTCCTGCCGCAGGGCACCGGCAACGGTGCGCCGGTCGTGCTGTGGGACTGCTGGCAGGTGACGAACAAGTGGTACCTCCGGTACGTCGCGTACGACAGCCGGTACCAGGTCGTCGACTCGGTCAGCGGCCGCTGCCTCGACGCGGACTTCTCGCGGATCGGCCACAACGGCACGCCGGTGCAACTGTGGGACAACCTCGGCGGCGGCCAGGTCAACCAGCGCTGGGGCGTTCTTTGATCACGCGCCGAGCGCTCGTGCGGTGCTCGCCGGCCCGGTCACCCCGGTGAGCGCGCCGGCCTGGGGCCGGCGTCTCGGCCGGCGGGCGGGCGAGGGTGCTCGAGACGCTGGTGGTGCGGCGATGATGCCGCCCCTCTGATCACGCACCCAGCGCCCGCGTGGTGCTGGCCAGCGCGGTCGGCGGGGTGAGCGGAGTTCCGGCCGGGGTCGATCACGCGCCCCGTGCCCGGGCGGTGCTGGCCAGCAGGGTGGGCGGAGTGGCCGTGGCCGATCACGCGCCCAGTGCTCGTGCGGTGCCGGCCAGCCCGGCCACCAGAGTGAGCGGGCTCCGGCCCGGGGCCGGCGTCGCGGCCAGGGCGGCGATGACCGCACCCCCGGGCCCGCGAACCGGAACGGCCACGCTGCCCGCGTCGGCGGCGTGACCCCTCCCGGGGTACGCCACCAGGATCCGGGCCGCGGCGGTGTCCGGCGGCAGCGCCGTTCCCGGCCGGACGCCCGCACCCTCGGCCGCGACCACCAGCACGCGCTCTCCCCGCCGTACCGCGAGGAACGTGCCCGCGCGCAGCCGCGCCCACAGCAGCGGCAGCCATTCCCTTGCCCGCGCGCGGAGTTCCGGTTCCCAGCACTCGCCGAGACGGAAGACCCGCGCGCCGATGCGGTAGCCGTCCGGGACGCGTTCGATGGCGCCCAGCCCGGCCAGCTGGTCGAGCAGCCGGTGCGTGGTCGTCTTCGGGAGGTCGCCCGCGCGCACCAGGTCCGTGAACGCGGCCCGGCCGCCGAGTGCGTCCAGGACGTCCAGCAGCGCGAACGCGCCCTCGAGTACCCCTCGTCCGGCCATGCCCGTAGTACAGGGCATCGCGCGCGGCCGCGGAACGGACCTTCGGGCAGCCTCCGGGTCAGGCGACGCGGATCGGCGGCTCGGTCTGCTTCCGGACCTGCTCGACGTCGACGCCCGGGGCGAGCTCGACGAGCGAAAGACCCTCGGGCGTGACGTCGAGGACGCACAGGTCGGTGATGATCCGCTGGACGACGCCGCGGCCGGTGTAGGGCAGCGTGCACTCGTCGACGATCTTGGGTGAGCCGTCGCGGGCGACGTGCTCCATCAGCACGATGACCTTCTTCGCGCCGTGGACCAGGTCCATCGCGCCGCCCATGCCCTTGACCATCTTGCCGGGGATCATCCAGTTCGCGAGGTCGCCCGCCGCGGAGACCTGCATCGCGCCGAGGATGGCGGCGTCGATCTTGCCGCCGCGGATCATCCCGAAGGACAACGCCGAGTCGAAGAACGACGCTCCCTTGCGGACGGTCACCGTCTCCTTGCCCGCGTTGATCAGGTCCGGGTCGACGGCGTCCTCTTCGGGGTACGGGCCGACGCCGAGGATGCCGTTCTCCGACTGCAGGACGAGCTCGACGTCGTCGGGCACGTGGTTCGGCACCAGCGTCGGCAGGCCGATCCCGAGGTTGACGTAGTCGCCGTCGCGCAGCTCGCCGGCGGCGCGGGCGGCCATCTGGTTGCGGTCCCAGGCCATGTCAGGCCTCCGTTCCGGTGCGCACCGTGCGCTTCTCGATCGGCTTGTCCGCGGCCTGCTCCGGCGTCAGCGCGACGACGCGGTGCACGTAGGCGCCCGGCAGGTGGACGTCGTTCGGGTCGAGCTCGCCGGGCTCGACCAGCTCCTCGACCTCGGCGACGGTGACGCGGCCGGACATCGCGGCCAGCGGGTTGAAGTTGCGGGCCGCGTCCTTGAAGACGAGGTTCCCGTGCCGGTCGCCGCGCCACGCGCGGACCAGCCCGAAGTCGGCGACGATCGCGCGTTCGAGGACGTACTCCTTGCCGTCGAAGCTCTGCTTCTGCTTCGGCGGGCTCGCCTTCTCGACGGCGCCGGCGGAGTCGTACTTCCACGGCAGGCCACCGTCGGCGACCTGGGTGCCGGCCCCGGTGGCGGTGAAGAACGCGGGGATGCCGGAACCGCCCGCGCGCAGCCGTTCGGCGAGCGTGCCCTGCGGGGTCAGCTCGACCTCCAGCTCGCCGCCGAGGTACTGGCGGGCGAACTCCTTGTTCTCGCCGACGTAGGAAGCGACGACGCGGCGCAGGCGGCCCGCGCCGAGGAGGATTCCGAGCCCCCAGCCGTCCACTCCGGCGTTGTTCGAGACCACTTCGAGGTCCGTCGTCCCCGCTTCGAACAGCGCTTGGACGAGAACGGCGGGTACGCCGCACATCCCGAAGCCGCCCACCGCGAGGGTGGCGCTGTCGGGGATGTCGGCGATGGCCTGTGCGGCCGACACGATCACCTTGTCCATGGGGGACATGAGACCTTTGTGGCGGGATGCGGTCAATCAGCGAACGCCGTTGACCTGGGGATTGTTCGTCTGGTGGTCGGACTCGATGAGGTAGTGTTCACTGAGTGGACGCTCCTTCAGACCTTGTCGGCCGGACTCATCGGGCACTGCGGGCGGTTGCTGTTCATGAGCCTGGCGGTGGGACGACTACCGCTGTGGCTCGGGAAGCTGGGTTGCCTCGGCCTACCGTGCATCGGTTGCTGATGTCGTTGCAGGGGGTCGGGCTCGTCGAGCGTGATGCTGATCGGTGGGTGCTTGGGCCCGAGTTGTACTTCCTCGGGGTGGCTGCCGCTCGGCGTTATGACGTCACCGAGGCCGCGTTGCCCGTGGTGCGGCGGCTGGCTTTGGCTACGGGGGAGAGTGCGTTCTTCTCGGCTCGGCGGGGGGAGGAGACGATCTGTTTGATTCGGGAGGATGGGGCTTTTCCGATCCGCAGCCATGTTCTTTTCGAGGGGGCTCGGTTTCCTTTGGGGGTTGTTTCGGCGGGGATGGTGATCCTTGCTCATCTGCCGGATCGGGAGGTCGAGGACTATCTGGGCCGGGCCGATCTTGCTGCGGTTTACGGGCCTCAGCACGCTGTCGGCGAGATTCGGCGGCATATCGCGGCTACTCGGACTCAGGGGTATTCGCTGAACCCTGGTCTCGTGGTGGAGGGGAGCTGGGGGTTGGCCGCGGCGGTTTTTGATCGGGGTGGGGCTCCGCGGTGGGCGTTGAGCTTGACCGGGGTGGCACACCGCTTCGGCTCCGACCGGATCCCCCAGCTGGGGGCTTTGCTGCTGCGGGAGGCTCATGCTCTGTCGGAGATTTTGGCTCGTGGGTGAGGTTCTCTTCGCAACCCCGAAGCCTTCATTGTGACCTGACTTGGCTCAAGATCGCTGATCTTGGGTAGGGTGCTGGCTGTTGAGCTGCGGTTTCGTCGTGTGAACGGCAAAAACCTGCGCACTAAGCGGCCGGTTCTAGGGGGCTGCCCATCGCTTCCCGGTTACGGCTTCAGCGACAAGCCGGCCGCGCCGGGGTGGGGATCGAGCGGATATCCGACGCGTGGTGCGAGCTGATGGCCCGGCTCGGCTACCGGCGGTTCGGCGCCCAGGGCAGCGACTGGGGCACGAGCATCGGTCAACGGCAACCCGATCGGGTCGCCGGCATCCGTCTCATGCCGCCGCTCGCACCGCCCGATCCGGCCACGTTGGACGACCTCACCGGTGCCGAGCGGGCGGCGCCCGCGACACTGCGGGAGGCGGACGAATGGGGCTCCGGATACTCGGCGCAGCAGTCGAACCGGCCGCAGACGGTCGGCTACGGGCTGGTCGACTCGCCGGCCGCCCTCCGCGCCTGGATCGTCGAGAAGTTCTGGTCGTGGACCGACTCCGGTGGCGACCTGCATCGGGTTATTACCCGGGATGAGCTGCTCGACAACCTGATGCTCTACTGGCTGCCCGGCACCGGTGCCTCATCCGCCCGGCTGTACTGGGAAAGCCTCCGGCAGGTCAACGAATGGATCTCCGGGTCGGCCGTCGCGCCGGTGACCGTACCCACCGGCTGTTCGGTCTTCCCCAAGGAGCTGCAGCGCCCGTCTCGGCGGTGGGCGGAGCGCCGGTTCCCGAACATCCGGTACTGGAACGAGCCCGGCAAGGGCGGCCACTTCGCGGCGTTCGAGCGGCCGGCGTTGTTCGTCGACGAGGTCCGGTCATTCTTCCGGCTGGTCCGCTGATGGTCACCCGTACTCGGTGAGCGGCTGGCTAAAGATCAACAAGTGCCCATCGGGTGTCCGTACGTTGAAGTCGCGCATCCCGTAGGGCCGGTCAGCCAGTGGCTCGACGATGTCGGCGCCGCGGGCGCGCAGCTCGTCGTGGCAGGAATCGACGTCGTCGACGACAACCGTCACCCTGGCCGGGCCGACGCTGCTTTCGGCGTACAGGTGGAACTCGGCGGTGTCGCGGATCACGGCCGCGTAGCTAGGTGGGGTCTCCCAGGTGAATATGGTGTCGAATCCGAGCGCGTCCGTGAAGTACGACCGCGCCGCCTGCACATCTCGGCACGGCAGCACGGGAATCGCCACCCGCATGACCATTCCGTCACCTTACCTGACTTTGGCTCAAGATCGCTGATCTTGGGTAGGGTGCTGGCTGTTGAGCTGCGGTTTCATCGTGTGAACGGCGAAAATCTGCGCACTCCTCGCGTCGCGGGTCGCGGGACATCGAGCACATCGGCTCGGCGCATGACGATGCGGCGTTGGAGGCGCTCAAGGCGGTGGCGAGGCAGCGTCTGGCTGTGGGGCAGCCCGAGCTCGACTTTGGCCCGGCCACGCCTACCAGCTGTTGGGGTTCGAGGAGGCCGCTGGTGGTGACAAGGTGTTCCGATTACTGATGCTGGCACGGATCGTCGAGCCGACCAGCAAGCTGGACAGTCTGCGGGTGATCGAGGAGGCAGGTGTCGACCCGCCGGCGTACGCGACCCTCAAGCGGCGTCTGCCCGCGTTCGCGAAAGAGTCCTGGCGGCAGAAGTTGGCCGCGGCGTGCGCCCGCACCGCTGATCTGGGGCCGGCGTCACTGGTTCTCTACGATGTGTCCACCTTGTACTTCGAGACCGATGCCGGGGACGGGTTCCGTGAGCCCGGGTTCTCCAAAGAACGCCGCCTGGAGCCGCAGATCACGATCGGGCTGCTCACCGACGCAAGCGGGTTTCCGTTGATGGTCAACGCGTTCGAGGGCAACCGGGGCGAGACCACTACGATGCTGCCGACCATCCATGCGTTCATGGATGCCCACCAGCCGGCCGATGTCACGGTCGTGGCCGACGCTGGCATGATCTCTGCGGCCAACCAGCAGGCCAACGAGGCCGCGGGGTTGTCGTTCATCCTCGGCGCGCGGATACCCGACGTGCCGTACGTGGTCCAGGCGTGGCGCCACGAGCACCCGGATGAGCAGATCCCCGACGGGCACATCTTCACCCAGCCCTGGCCTGCCGGCCCCAAGGACCAGCGCCGCGACAGGCCGTCGCCGGCAAGACCGCGGTCAAACGCAACCGGTTCATCCAGCTCACCGGCGCCACCAAGAGTGTCAACCGGACCCTGGAAGCCAAGGCACGCGCCCTTGCCGGCCTCAAAGGCTACGTCACCAACCTCCCGGACGTCACCGCCGAGTTCGTGATCGACGCCTACCACCGACTGTTCCACATCGAGAAGTCGTTCCGAATGTCTGAACACGACCTACGTGCGCGGCCGATCTACCACCACAAGCGCGAGTCGATCGACGCGCACCTGACGGTCGTGTTCGCCGCCCTGGCCGTCAGCAGGTGGATCGAGCAGACCACCGGCTGGTCGATCAAGAAGTTCGTGCGCACCACCCGCCGCTACCGCACCATCAACATCCAGGCCGGCGAGCACACCCTCACCGCCGTCGACCCGCTACCCGACGACCTCCGCGATGCCCTCACCCGCATCCACGACCGCGGTGCGCACTAATTTGAGCCAAATCAGGTTCGCAACCCCGAAGCCTTCATTGTGACTACGGCTTCGGATCGGGGTTGCGGGAGGGTCTGGGCCGCTTCGCTGCTCAGCCCAGTAGTGCGGCCAGCTTGTGTGCTGCCGCTACCACCAGTCGTCCCAGTTCGTCCGGGTCTGGAGCTTCGAACAACGACAGCCCGATGCTCGTCTCCGGGTGGTCGCGTCCGGTGGGGACGATCGCCGAAATCCCTGTGATGCCCGGTGCTATCTCGCCCTTCGATACCGCGAATCCGCGCTCGCGGGCCCTGGTCACCTCTTCCCGCTCGCCCGGTAGCGGTGGGGCGGCCGCCAGGATTGCCAAGCCTGCCGATCCTCGGCCGATCGGGTCCAGCTGGCCTGATCGGAACGCCACATGCATTGCCGCTCTTCTCGGCTCGACGATCATCAGCATCCGGACCTGCTCCGCGTTCTCCCGCACCACCAGGTGCGCCGATGCCTGGGCCGAGTCCGTCAGCTCCTCCAGTACCGGCCGGGCCAGCGTGCGCAGGTCCTGCTCCACCGGCTCGGCCAGCCGAACCAACCCCGTTCCCAGCGAGATGCGCTTGAAGCGGTCGCGACGGCACAGGTAGTGCGCCTCCAGGGTCCGGACCAGCCGGTGCGCCACTGTCCGGTGCACGCCGATGCCGTCCGCGATTTCGGTCAGCGTCAGGCCTCCGGGGTGCTGGACCAGTAGCTCCAGCACCTGCAGCCCGTGGTGCAACGTCTTCGAAGTCCCGGACGCGGGCAGCGTCGATTCCACACACGGCTCCCTTGACGACACGAAAGTGGCGACCTACTGTCCTACACATATTAGCACGCCGCGTGCGAATATAGCACGTACCAACGGAGGTTTCGATGCGAGTGGCGACCGAGGACGTCGTGGCCGTGCACCAGCTCTACGGCCGACAGAGCCACGCGATCGACTCGGGCCGCGCCGCCGAATGGGCTGCCACCTTCACCTCGGATGGCGAGTTCCACTCGCCGACCTACCCCGAGCCCGCCGCCGGCACCGGTGAACTGATCGCCTTCGCCGAGCGCTTCCACGCTTCCGGAGAGACGCTCAGGCACGTGATCAGCACCGTCCACGTCCGCCCCGGCGACACCCCGGACACCCTGCGCGCCGACGCCTACCTGCAGATCGTCGCCAGTACGCACCTCGTGCGGCTGACCGTCCTCGAAGACGACCTCGTGCGGGACGGCGATGGCTGGCGCGTCCGGCGGCGGACCGTGCACCGCGACTCCTGATCCACCGAACAGAGAGAAGAACAACCATGACGACCCACGAGCCCACCGGTCCCGGGCGGGTCCTGCGGCAGCCGGTCACCACGGTCTACCCCGAGTTCCCCGGCAAGGTCGCCGTGATCACCGGCGCCGGCCGCGGCATGGGCGCCCGCTTTGCCGCCGCCCTCGCCACCCGCGGGGTCGACGTCGTCGGTGGGGACATCGATGGTGACGCCATGGCCGCCACCGCCGCCGAGCTGACCTCGGCCCTCGCCGAGAAGTCCCTCGAGGCCAAGCCCGGCCGGATCGTGGCCGCGACCCTCGACGTCACCAAGGCCGGCGACCACCTCGCCCTGGCCCAGCGCGCCATCGACGAGTTCGGGCGGATCGACTTCTGGGTCAACAACGCCGGGATCTTCCCGTTCGCGGAGGTCGCCGAGATCACGCCGGAGCAGATTCGCGCGACGCTCTCGGTCAATGTCGAGGGCGTTCTCTTCGGTGCCCAGGCCGCCGCGAAGCACATGAACCCCGGCGGTGCCATCGTCAACATGTCCTCGGTGTCGGCCGTGCGCGTGCGCAAGGGACGCGGTGCCTACTGCAGCTCCAAGGCCGCCGTCGCGCACCTCACCGAATCCCTCGCCGTCGAGCTCGGTGACCAGGGCCTGCGTGTCAACTCCATCGCGCCCGGCTACATCGACACCGAGATGACGCGGTGGATCCAGGACGACGCCCCGGCGCTCGCCAAGGCTCTCGACGCCGTTCCGCTGCACCGGATCGGCTCGCCCGAAGAGGTCGCCGGTGTGCTGCTGTTCCTGCTGTCGGACAGCGCCCGGTACGTGACCGGGCACAGCATCGCCGTCGACGGCGGGTCGCGGCATGTCTGAGTACCCGGACGTCGTCCTCGTCACCGGCGCCGCGGGTGGCATGGGCGCGT
This sequence comes from Amycolatopsis sp. NPDC114505, assembly GCF_055633615.1. Classification (NCBI taxonomy): domain Bacteria; kingdom Bacillati; phylum Actinomycetota; class Actinomycetes; order Pseudonocardiales; family Pseudonocardiaceae; genus Amycolatopsis; species Amycolatopsis sp. NPDC114505. The sequence goes on from NZ_JBVKDV010000002.1 coordinate 1,985,550, forward strand.
CCCACGCCCGTGCGCTCGGGGCCCTCGGTGTCCACGTCTGCGTGGCCGATGTCGCCGATCCTTCCGAAACCACCGAGAAGATCGTCGCCGACGGTGGCTCGGCGTCGGCTCATCACCTCGATGTCACCGATCCTTCTCAGTGGGACGTCGTGATCGGCGAAATCCGGGCGCGGCAAGGGAAACTCGGTGGGCTGGTCAACAACGCCGGCATCTCGCGGCGGCTGGAGTTCATGGACACCACCGCCGAGGTGTGGGACCGGGTTGTCGCGGTCAACCTGACCGGGCCGTTCCACGGGATGCGCGCCGCCGCCCCGCTGATGCGGGACTCCGGGGGTGGCTCGATCGTCAACATCTCGTCGATCTCCGGGCAGATCGGCTACTTCTCGCCCGCGTACTCGGCCAGCAAGTGGGGCCTGACCGGACTGTCCAAGTCGGCTGCCGGGAACTTCGCGCGCTGGGGTATTCGGGTCAACTCCGTCCATCCGGGGCTCGTCGGCACGGCCATGCTCGCGGGTGCCGACGCCTTCGTCCAGTCCGCTGTGGACAGTGTCCCGGCCGGGCGCGTGGGCCGTCCCGAGGAGATCACGGACGCCGTGCTGTTCCTGCTCTCGGACAAGTCCACCTACATGACCGGCAGCGAGGTCACCGTCGACGGCGGCCTCGTCTCGAACGGGCTCTATCACCGCATCGTCGCGGAGTCGGGAGGTGACCTCGGATGAGCACCGAGGAGTACGACGTCGTCGTCGTGGGCGGTGGGGGCGCGGGCCTCGCGGCCGCCGTGTCCGCCGCCGAGCGCGGCGCGTCCGTCCTGCTGTTCGAGGCCGAAAAAGAGCTCGGTGGCTCGACGCAGCTGTCCGCGGGGATGTTCACCGCCGCCGGTACCAGTGTCCAAAAGGGACTGGGCATCGAGGACACGCCCGAGAAGTTCTTCCAGCACTACATGGACCTCAACCAGTGGCAGCTCAAGCCCGGCCTGGTGCGCGCGTTCTGCGAGGCAGCCGGTCCGGCGCTCGAGTGGCTGATCGGGCTGGGTGCCGACATCCCGGTGCAGGTGTCGCACAACGCGCACTCGCCGGGCCTCACGCGGGCCGGTGTCGAGGACGTCTGGCGCGCGCACGTCCCGAAAGACCAGGGCTACGGCCTCGTCCAGGTCCTCGATCGGGCCAGACGCAAGGCCGGCGTCGAAGCCGTCCTGAACACCCGGGTCGAGCGGCTGCTCGTCGAAGGCGGGCGCGTCACCGGTGTGGTCGCCGACGGGATCGACGTGCCCGCGAAGGCCGTCATCGTCACGACCGGCGGGTTCGCCCGGGACCCGGCGCTGGTCACCCGTCACTACCCGGCCGCCGACGCCGCGGGCGAAGACCTGTTCGTCGTGGCGGCGGACGGCTCCCGAGGCGACCATCTGGCGTTCGGCGAGCAGGTCGACGCTGCCATCGCCGGCGATGGCTGGGGACTGCTGCTGCCCACCGCGTACTTCCAGCGGCTGCACCACTGGCAGTCCGGCTTCCCGCCGGTGTCGCGGGTGCTGGTCAACGTCCACGGCCGCCGGTTCATGGACGAAGACGCGTCTTATGCGGTGTCCAGTGGGATCATCGACCGCCAGGGCGGTCCCGTGTGGACGGTCTTCGACGAGCGGGCCCGCACCACGCTGCCCGCCGGGTACGCCCACTGGGACGCCGACCACGTCCTGGCCGAAGCCGAGGCCGGCCGCACCGTGCGCGCCGACAGCGTCGAGGAGCTGGCCGGGAAGCTGGGCGTGCCCGCCGACGCATTGCGGGCGACGCTCGAGCGCTGGAACGCCAACCTGCCCGAGGACCCGGACTTCCTGCGGCACGAAACCCTGGCCGCCAAGGGCCGCACCGCGCCGCCCGACCCGATCGGGATGCCGCCGTTCTACGCGGCGCGCACCCTGCCCGCCGAGCTCGTCTGCACCCACGCCGGACTCGAGATCGACGGCACCGCCGCCGTGCTCGACGCGCGCGGCGACCGCGTGCCCGGCCTCTTCGCCGCGGGGGAGGCCGGAGCCGGTGTGCTCGGTCCGCGGTACGTCGGCGGCGGGAACGCCGTCGCCAACGCCATCACCATGGGCCGCGTCGCCGGCCGCAGCGCCACTCACTCAACGCCGAGGAGCACCCCATGACCGTCCACACCGGATCCGCGAGCACCGCGGTCGGGAGACGCACCGTCCGCAAGGTCGCCGTGCGGATCATGCCGATCGTCGGCCTGCTCTACATCTTCAACTACATGGACCGCGCGAACATCGGCTACGCCCAGCTCGGCATGGGCAAGGAGCTGGCGATCGACGCCGCCACGTTCGGGGCCGCGTCGGCGATCTTCTTCCTCGCCTACGTCGTGTTCGAGATCCCCAGCAACATGATCATGAAGAAGGTCGGCGCGCGGCTGTGGCTGAGCCGGATCGCGGTCAGCTGGGGCATCGTCACGGTGGTCACCGGGTTCGTCGCGAGCACGACGCACCTGGTCATCGCGCGGATCGTGCTCGGCATCGCCGAAGCCGGGCTCTTCCCGGGCCTGCTGCTGTACCTGACGCTGTGGTTCCGCGGGAAGGAACGCGGCCGCGCCATCGCGACGCTCGCACTGGCCCAGCCGATCGCACTGATCCTCGGCAGCCTCACCGGCGGCTGGATCCTCGACCACGCGCACTGGCTCGGGATGAGCAGCTGGCAGTGGGTGTTCGTGCTGCAGGGCGCGCCGGCCGTGCTGATCGGCGTCGTCACGTTCCTGTGGCTGCCGAACAAGCCGTCGGAGGCGAAGTTCCTCAGCCGGGAGGAGCGCGACTGGCTGCAGACGGAGATCGACAAGGAGTACGTGCCGGAGGAGAAGGAGACCTTCCTCGGCCAGCTGAAGGCGGTCCGCAACGGCAAGGTGCTGCACCTGGCGTTCTCGAACCTGTTCATCGCCTGCGGCCTCTACGGGCTGACGTTCTTCCTGCCGCTGATCGTCAAGCAGCTCGACCCGAAGTACTCCTCGACCAACATCGGGCTGCTCGGCGCGATCCCGTACGTCGTCGGCGCGGTCGGCATGCTGCTGCTCGCGCGCAACTCCGACCGGACCGGCGAACGCAAGGGGCACGTGATCGTCCTGGTGCTCGTCGCGGCGCTGGGCTTCTTCGGCGCCATCCAGTTCAAGTCGGTGCCGGCGCTGTCGCTGATCAGCCTGTCGCTGGCGGCGATCGGGGTGCTCGGCTACCTGGCGCCGTACTGGGCGATGGCGTCGAAGGTGCTGTCGAAGGAGCACACGGCGGTCGGGCTGGCCGCGATCAACTCGATCGCGGCGCTGGGCGGGTTCTTCGGCCCGTACGCGATCGGGCTGGCGGCGACCGACACCGACGTCACGGTCGGGCTTTACTTCCCGATCGGGTGCCTGGTGCTCTCGGCGATCATGCTCGCGTTCCTGAAGGTCCCGCGCGAGCGCAACTAGTTTCAAGTTTGACTATTTGTTAGGGTGCTCCGATGGAAGAGGAGCTGGACTTCTGGTCGTTCGTCGAGCTGGCCAACCGCCGGCTCGCGACGGAGTACGGCTTCCGCCACCAGCTGGCGACCGAGGTGCTGCTGACCCTCAACCGGGCGTCGGACCTGGTCACCTACGACCTGGAGGCCGCGGTGCACCGGCCGCGCGGCCGGTCGTGGTCGGCGTTCCGGCTGCTGTTCGTGGTCTGGCTGGCCGGGCCGCTGGAGCCGAAGACCGCCGCCCGGCTCACCGGCATGAGCCGGGCGGCGGTGTCGAACCTGATGAAGCCGCTCGTCGCGGACGGCCTGCTCGACCGCGTCCCCGACGAGCGCGACGGCCGCTCGGTCCAGCTTTCGCTGACCGAGGCCGGCCAGGCGGAGATGGTGTCGGTGTTCCGCGAGCACAACGAACGCGAGTTCGGCTGGACGGACGCGTTGACCGGGGAAGAACAGCGGATCCTGGTGATGCTGCTGGGCAAGCTGATCGCCGGGCGGGCCGGGTCCGACACCCGCAGCCGCCGCTAGCCCCTACCCGTGGCGCGCGCCGGGGGCTACGCTGACCCTAAGATAGTAAAAGCGTGAACTAAATCGGCCAGGAGGCGACCATGGCGTACTACCGCCGAGCGGGGACCATCCCGCCGAAGCGGCACACCCAGCACCGCACGCCCGAGGGCGGGCTCTACTACGAAGAGCTGATGGGCGAGGAAGGCTTCTCGTCGGACTCCTCGCTGCTCTACCACCGCGGCGTGCCCTCGGCGATCGTCGACGCGACGCCGTGGGAGCTGCCCGACCAGACGCTCACCGAGAACCGCCCGCTGGTGCCGCGGCACCTGAAGCTGCACGAGCTGTTCGCGGGCAACGACTGGAAGAGCGCCGACGTCGTCACCGGCCGGCGGCTGGTGCTCGGCAACGGCGACGTGCGCATCTCCTACGTCGCGGCGGGGGAGGCGTCCCCGCTCTACCGCAACGCCGTCGGTGACGAGTGCGTGTACGTCGAGTCCGGCGAGGCGCGCGTCGAGACGGTGTTCGGCGTGCTCGAAGCGCGTCAGGGCGACTACGTGATCCTGCCGCGCGCCACCACGCACCGCTGGGTCCCGGTGAGCGACGAGCCGCTGCGGGCGTACGTCGTCGAGGCGAACTCGCACATCACGCCGCCCAAGCGGTACCTGTCGAAGTTCGGCCAGCTGCTGGAGCACGCGCCGTACTGCGAGCGCGACCTGCGCGGGCCCGAGGAGCCGTTCCTGGCCGAGGGCGAGGACGTCGAGGTGCTGGTCAAGCACCGCGGCTCGCGCGGCATCACCGGCACCCGGTACGTCTACCCGACCCACCCCTTCGACGTCGTCGGCTGGGACGGGTTCCTCTACCCGTACACCTTCAACATCGCCGACTTCGAGCCGATCACCGGCCGCGTGCACCAGCCGCCGCCCGTGCACCAGGTGTTCGAGGGCCAGAACTTCGTCATCTGCAACTTCGTCCCGCGCAAGGTCGACTACCACCCCCTCGCCGTGCCGGTGCCGTACTACCACTCCAATGTGGACTCCGACGAGGTGATGTTCTACTGCGGCGGGAACTACGAGGCGCGCAAGGGATCCGGCATCGCCCAGGGCTCGATCAGCCTGCACCCGGGCGGGCACAGCCACGGCCCGCAGCCCGGCGCGGTCGAGCGGTCGCTCGGCGCGGAGTTCTTCGACGAGCTGGCCGTCATGGTCGACACCTTCCGCCCGCTCGAGCTCGGCGAAGGCGGCCTCGCGAGCGAAGACCCGGGCTACGCGTGGACCTGGTCCGGACGGGGGCCGGTCGCGTGATCCCCGCGCTCTTCGCCGGCCTCTGCGACGACGCCGCGATGTTCCCGCCCGGCCTGGCGCCCCTGCCGGCCGCGATCGCCGCGCACGACGCCTATGAGAAAGCCTGGTACGCCGACCTCGTCGGGCCGCTCGTGCTCGCCGCCCCGGCGCTCGAAGCGCTGGACGAATTCCTCGGACCGCGCGAGACGCCGTTGCCGGTCGCGGTGACGCTGCCCGGCGGCCCCGACCGGCTGCCCGCCGTGCTCGACGCCGTCAAGACGCTGCCGGTGGACCTGCGGGCCCTCGAGATCGCGGTGCCGGACGGCATGGGGCCGGCCGAGCTGCTCGACGCGGTGTCGGCCGCGACCGCGCCGGTGTACGTGGAGATCCCGCGCGACGACCGTCGCGGGCCGCTGCTGCGGGCGCTCGCCGGGACGGGCCACCGCGCGAAGTTCCGCACCGGCGGCGTCCGCGCGGACCTCTACCCCGATGAGGCCGAGCTGGCCGCGTCGATCTGCGAGGCCATCGACGCCGGCGTCCCGTTCAAGGCGACGGCCGGGCTGCACCACGCGCTGCGCAACACCGACCCCGAAACCGGCTTCGAGCAGCACGGCTTCCTCAACCTGCTGCTCGCGGCCGGCGACCCCGACCGCGCCGAGGCGCACCTCGCCGAGCGCGACGGCGCGGTCGTCGCCGGGCTCGTCCGGGACCTGGAGGACGGCGTCCGCGCGCGGTTCACCTCGTTCGGCACCTGCAGCGTCACCGACCCCCTGACCGAGCTGGCCGCCCTCGGCCTGCTGCCCCGAGGAGAGGCATGACCACGATCGAGATCCCCGCCGGTTCCCCGTTCGGCGTCGCCAACCTGCCCTACGGCGTGTTCTCGGCCGGCGGCGACGCCCCGCGCGTCGGCGTCCGCGTCGGGGACTCCGTGCTCGACCTCGCTCGCGCGCTCGGCGACGACGTCTTCGCCGCGCCGACGCTGAACCCGTTCATGGCGCAGGGGTACGACCGCTGGGTGGCGGTCCGGTCGCGGATCACCGACCTCGTCGCCGGTGAGGTCCCGGACGACGCCGTGCACGCGGTCGGCGACGTCACCCTGCACCTGCCGTTCGAGGTCGCGGACTACGTCGACTTCTACGCCTCCGAGCACCACGCGTCCAACGTCGGCCGGCTGTTCCGGCCGGACGCGGAACCGCTGCTGCCCAACTGGAAGCACCTGCCGGTCGGCTACCACGGCCGCGCCGGGACGATCCTGGTCTCCGGCACGGACATCGTCCGCCCGAGCGGCCAGCGCAAGGGCGACCCGGCGCCGGTGTTCGGCCCGAGCACCCGCCTGGACATCGAGGCGGAGCTGGGCTTCGTCGTCGGCACGGGCACGCCGCTGAACACCCCGATCGCCCCGGACGACTTCGCCCGGCACGTGTTCGGCGCGGTGCTGCTCAACGACTGGTCCGCGCGCGACATCCAGGCCTGGGAGTACGTGCCGCTGGGCCCGAACCTGGGCAAGAGCTTCGCGACGTCGGTCTCGGCGTGGGTCGTCCCGATCCTCGCGCTGGAGGCCGCGCGGGTCCCGCTGCCCGGCCAGGACCCGGAACCGTTGCCGTACCTGCGGGAGAGCAGCCCGTGGGGGCTCGACGTCGAGCTGGTCGTCGAGTGGAACGGCGAGGAGGTCAGCCGTCCGCCCTACCGCGAGATGTACTGGTCGCCCGCGCAGATGCTGGCCCACCTGACGGTCAACGGCGCGTCGTCGCGCACCGGCGACCTCTACGGCTCCGGCACGATCTCGGGCCCGGAGAAGCACCAGCGCGGCGCCTTCCTCGAACTGAGCTGGGGCGGCAAGGAACCGCTGACGGTCAAGGGCGAGGAGCGCAGCTTCCTCCTCGACGGCGACGAGGTGGTCATCACGGGCACGGCCCCGGGCGCGAACGGCGAGCGCATCGGCTTCGGCGAAGTCCGCGGCCGCGTCCTGCCGGCCGGTTGATCCGCACGGATCCGTCGACGCCGAGCCCGTTCACGGCGAATTCGCCGTGAACGGGCGACCGGCCGCGATTGATCCGTGATTTCCCGGCCCGCCGCTATTTCGGTAATGATCACGACCGCAATTCGCCGGTGAATTCGCCGGCTACTGCGCGGCGATGTGCGGCAGGAGCCGGCGAAGGGAGTCGGACGGCTCGAGTCCCAGTTCGTCGAGCAGCGTGTGCCGGCACTGCTCGTACTGGTGCTGCGCCGCCGCCCGGTTCCCGGCCGCGAGGTGCGCGTCGATGAGGACCCGGTGCGCGCTCTCCCGCAGCGGCTCGGCCCGCACCGCGGCCAGCCCGGCGGCCACCGCCTCGCCGTGGCGGCCGGCCGTGGTGAGCCGCTTCGCCATGGCCTCCAACGCATACAGCCGCAGCTGGTGGTACTGCTCCTGTTCGAGCAGCACCCACTCGTTGTCCGACCACTCGGGCAGCAGGTCGGCCGACAGGTCGTCGCGGGTCTGCCGGTCCAGGATGTCGTCGCAGCCGCAGGAACGGTCGAGCAGGCGGTGCGCGCGGGCGACCGCGTCGTGGATGTCGACGGTGATGTTGCCCGCCAGCGCCATCTCCTGCACCGACGCGTCGATGACCCGGTGCCCGGTGCGCGACGCGCGCCACAGCGACGAGCGCAGGTTCGCGTTGGCGCGCGGCGTGGTCGCCTCCGGCCACAGGGTTCTCGCCACGTAGGTCCGGGTCCGTGGCCGGTCCTGCAGCGCGAGGAAGGCGAGCAGCCGCTGCGCGCCGGCCGAGAGCGCCACCCGGTCGTCGTCCACGAGCAGCGTGAATCCCTTGAGCAGCCGCAGTGTCACCAGCTGCGTTTCTTCAGTGCGCATCGGCTCCCCAACCTATGCCCGGCACCGTTCGGATCGACCCACCCTTGAACAATTCGCGACCCCGGTGCGAAACGTTACCGGAATTATCGTCCGGGTGGCGTCAACAGGGCGTCACGAAAACGTCATCGGGCCTGATCCGAGCTCGTCCAGCCAGTTCCGGACGGCCGCGAGCACCTCTTCCGGGGACGTCACGGCGAGTGGCCTGGCCTCGTCGGTACCGATCGTGGAGAGGATGCGGACCCGGAGCGCGTCGGGCTCGCCGCCTTCCAGCCACGCACGGAGAACCATGCTGCCGGAACGCTCCTCGGATGGCTCCACCACCGCAGGATGCGCGCCGATGTGTCACCGTCGCGTCGCGGGCACGTCAACGCGCGCTCCCGGAACGCCGCCGTGACGCTCGCGCGACGCGCTGATCGCGGCCCCGCCACGCCACCCCTGCGATGCTGCGCCCCGGCAGGTCGGAGCCACTTCCCGGCGTGCCACAGGGGAGGACTGGCATGGGCGATTTCGGCGTCGTCGCCGACGTTTCGACGATCATCGTGGACCGGCTCACCGAGGCGCTGCGCGGACTCGATCCGAACGACCCGCCGCGGGCGATGCTGAGCGACCTCGAGGACCGGCCGAGCCAGGCGACGCTGACGGTCTTCCTGTACGAGATCGCGGAAGACCCGACCTCGCGCAACCGGCCGCCGGTCCGGTCGCTCCCGCCGGCGCCGCCCACGAGCCGCAAACCGCCGATGGCGCTGCTGCTGCGCTACCTGATCACCCCGTGGGGCGGCAACCAGGAGACCCAGCACCAGATGATCGGCCGCGCGTTGCAGGTCTTCTACGACGACGCGATCTGGTCCGGCGAGGAGCTGACGGGCAGCCTGGCGGGCACGACCGAGGCCCTGCAGTTCACGCTGACGCCGTTGACGCTCGACCAGAAGTCGTGGATCTGGTACGCGATCCAGAAGCCGTACCGGCTGTCGCTCAACTACGAGGTGCGGGTCGTCAACCTCGACTCCCTCGACGTCGCCGAACTCCGGCTCGTGCGCAGCCGCACGATCAGCGGGGCGCCGCTCCCATGACCCGCTACTACCCCGTCGAGACCTCCGTCCTGCACAGCCCGGCCTGGTTCGTGCCGTTCGACGAGTTCGCCCAGCGCGTGCGGGCCGCCGACGTCGCCACGGAGCTGGACCGCTTCGACCCGGACGGAGGCGTCTGGGTGCCGCAGGAGACGACGGCGATCCGCACGCCGAGCGCCGCGATCGCGTACCCGGAGCTCGGCCGCCGCCGGCCGCCGGGCGGGGAGCCGGAGCGGTTCCGCGTCCGCTTCTCGGCCATCGGGCTCGCGCCGCTGTACCCGGCGGACGGCACGGACTTCGACGCAGGCCTGGCCGGGGTCGAGTTCACCGCCTACCCCTACGACGACACGAGCCCGCCCGCCGTCGGCAGCGAGCCGAGACTGGTCCGGCTGCTGCCGGGCGTCGCGTTCCCGTACGGGCCCGGCATCCGCACCGTGTACGGCGTCGTCGTCGACGCGGCCACCCGGGCGCCGGTGGCGAACGCGCTGGTCGAGGCCCGTGGCACCACCGTCCGGGACGGGGTCGCGTGGCAGGAGCGGACCCTCACCAACCCCGACGGCGCCTTCCGGCTGGCGTTGCGCTGGGAGGGCGAGCCGGTCATCGGGCCGCCGCCCGTGCAGATCTTCCACCTCACGGCCACCGAGCGGCCGGGACGGACCGGGGCGCTGGACGTCCGGCTGCCGACCGAACGGGACCGCCGGCACGTCATCGAAATCGTCTCGCAGCAGAGAAGGAGCTGAACCATGCCCGAGTACCTGAGCCCCGGCGTCTACGTCGAGGAGGTCGACGCGGGGCCGCGGCCGATCGCGGGGGTGAGCACCAGCACGGCGGGCATGGTCGGGGTCACCCAGCGCGGCCCGACCGACGGGAAGCCGAAGCTGGTCACGAACTTCCTGGAGTACCAGACCACCTTCGGCGGCTTCCTGCCGGAGCCGGACCCGGCGATCCGCGACGCCTGGGCGAACAACCCGGGCGAGGGCGGCCGCTGGTGGCTGTTCCCGCTGGCGGTCAAGGGTTTCTTCGACAACGGCGGCCAGCGCCTCTACGTCAAGCGGGTCGCGAGCGCCACCGCGGAGGCCGCGTCCGGCACGCTCCGCCGGGGCCGGGTCAGCCTGATCGCGCAGGACGCCGCGGCCGGCGCCACCACGGTGGCCCTCACGCACCTGATCGGGTTCACCGGCACGGACCCGATCGGGTTCTTCCGCGGTGACACCGGTGCCGCGATCGGGGCCGCGACGATCACCGGGTACAGCACGACCACCGGCCGGGTCCAGCTCGACGCGGGACCGACCGAGCCGGTGAAGGTGGCGCGCGGGGACTACGTCCAGGTCGGGGACCGCCCCGAGGCCGAGACCCTGCGGTTCGCCGCGTCGAGCCCCGGCTCCTGGGGCCGGACGGTCCAGGTGCGGATCCAGCCGTCGGCGAGCGCCACCCTCCCGGTGCTGCCCGCGCCGGACCAGGGCGCGCTGATCACGACCCAGGTCGCCGAGGAGTCCCCGGTGGACAGTGCGACGCTCCGGGTGGACGCGGCGGCCGGGCTGGACGCGCTCACCCCGCCGTTCCGGGTCCTGATCGGCCCGCGGCGGTTCCCGGTGGTCGGGGTGGCCACCACGGACGACCACGTGGAGCTGACCCTGGCCGAGGGCACCCGGCACGCACTGTGGCGACCCGGCCTCGCCGTGCGCGTGGTGCGGTCGGCCCGCGCCGCCGACGCCGATCCGGACGCCCCGCTGACCCTGCGGATCGGCGGCGCGAACCGGCTGTACGAGGGCGCGGTCACCCAGCTCGACACCGGCACCGCGCTCACCGCCCTGCGCGTGCGCTCGGTGACCGGGGAGATCGTCGAGCTCGAACCCTTCACGGCCGGCGCCGCCCTGCCGGAGGAGATCCTCGAGAACGACCGGCTCGCCCTCGTCGAGGCCACCGTGGAAACCCGGTTCGCCGACCCCGGCGGCGGCTCGGCGACCGAGACGTTCCGCAACCTGCGCCTGACCGGCGAGGCCCCGGGGACCGTGGTGGGTGCGCTGGCGAGCCGGTCCCGGCTGGTGCGGGCGACCGCCCTCGACGACCTCGTCGCCGATCCCACGGCCTTCCCCGCGCCCGCAGCCGGCTCGTGGCTCAGCCTCGCCGACGACGGCGACGACGCCTTCGGGGGCCTCACGGTCGCGGACTTCGTCGGCACGGACGGCGGGAGCGGCAAGCGCACCGGCATCGTGGCGCTGGAGGACATCGACGAGGTCGCGATCTGCGCGGTGCCCGGCGTCTGGGCCGGCACGGTCGAGTCGGCGCTCGTGACCCACTGCGAGCAGCTCAAGGACCGGTTCGCCGTCCTCGACCCGCAGGACGGCCTCGACATCGAGGGGATCCAGACGTTCCGGGAGCCGTTCGACACCAAGTACGCGGCGCTGTACTACCCGTGGCTGGTCGTCAACGACCCTTCGACGAACCAGTTCGTCGAGGCGCCGCCGTCCGGGCACGTCATCGGGATCTACGCCCGCACCGACACCGAGCGCGGCGTGCACAAGGCGCCGGCCAACGCGGTCATCCGCGGCATCCGGCTGACCGACGGCATCGCCCAGGACGTCACCAAGCGGCACCAGGACGTCCTCAACCCCCGCGGGATCAACGCGTTGCGGTTCTTCCCCGGCCTCGGCCAGCGGGTGTGGGGCGCGCGCACGCTTTCGTCGGACACCTCGTGGAAGTACGTCAACGTGCGCCGGCTCTTCCTGTTCCTCGAGGAGTCGATCGACGAGGGCACCCAGTGGGTCGTGTTCGAGCCGAACGACGAGCCGCTGTGGGCGCTGGTGCGGCAGACCGTCACGAACTTCCTGACCACGGTCTGGCGCAGCGGCGCGCTCGCCGGCACGACGGCGGACGAGGCGTTCTTCGTCCACTGCGACCGCACCACGATGACCGACGACGACATCGCCAACGGCAGGCTCATCTGCGTCATCGGGGTGGCGCCCGTGTTCCCGGCGGAGTTCGTGATCTTCCGGATCCAGCAGAAGACCCGCGAGCCCCAGCTCGTCTGACTGAAAGGCAACGACCATGCCACCTGTGACGCGCGACGATCCGTACGCCGCGTACAACTTCCTGGTCATCGTGACCAACGTCAGCGACGACGGGGTCGCGGTGAGCGGATCCTTCACCGAGGTCAGCGGGATGGACGTCGAGATCCCGGTGATCGAGCACCGCAACGGCAGCGAGGACATCACGGTCCGCAAGCTCACCGGCCTCAAGAAGTTCCCGAGCGCGCTGACGTTCAAGCGCGGGGTCACCGGCCACGTCGGCTTCTGGAACTGGGTGAAGGAGGCGCTCGACGGCCGCGTGCGACGCACCGCGGGCTCGATCGTCATGCTCGACGAGAACCGCCAGGAGGTCATGCGCTGGAACTTCGACCGGGCCTGGCCGACCAAGTACACCGGACCGTCGTTCAACGCGACCAAGAACGAGATCGCCATGGAGACGCTCGTCCTGGCCGTCGAGAGCCTCCTGATCGACGCGTGAGAGAGCAGAGATGACCAGCGCGGCGCTACCCGGCGTTTCCCTGACCTTCGAGCGTGCGGCCCCGGCGGACGAGCCGCTGCGCACGGACGTGGCCGTGTTCCTCGGCCGCACCCGGCGCGGCCCCGTCGGCCGGCCCGTGCGCGTCGAGAGCTGGAACGACGTCGTGGGCGCGTTCGGCCCGCCCGACGGCACCTCGGCGACGCCGTACGCGCTGCGCGGGTTCTTCGAGAACCAGGGCCGGACGGCATGGGTGCTGCGGGTCTCCGGGCCGGCCGAGCCCGCGAGTTCACTGTGGACGGACGGCTTCCGCGTGGTGGCCGCGAGTCCCGGCGCGTGGGCGAACGGCGGCCGGGTCACCGTGCGGTACCGGGCGAGCAGCGTCGCGGGCCCGCCGACGGTCACCGTGCGGGTGCTGGTGCCCGGCGAGCCGGCGGAGATCTTCGCCGGCATGGCGCCCGGCGAGGTCGTCGACCGGCTCACCGCGTCGCACCTCATCCGGGTCGTCCCGGTGGGCACCGCGGACCCGATCCCGCCGGACGGGCCGATCTCGCGGTCGTGGGACCTGACGCTCGACGGCGGCACGGACGGTCCGCCGGGCCGCGACGACTACGCGGCCGCGGTGGTGACGCAGGCCGAACTGCCCGAGCCGGCGCTGGTGGCCCTGCCGGACCTCGGCGCCGACCTGGCCGGGACCGGCCACACGGACCTGGTGCTGACCCTGCTCGCCGCGGTGGCCCCGCTGCTGGACCGCCTGGTGCTGCTGGACGTGCCGCCCTCGGTGTCCACAGTGGACGACGTGCTTGCCTGGGTCGGCGCGCTGGCGGACTTCGGCGACGAGGCGCTGCTCGCCGCGGCGGCGGTGTACCACCCGCCGCTGCGGGCGCCCTCGCTCGCCGGGCCCGGCCTGCGGACCGTCCCGGCGTCCGGGCACGTCGCCGGGCTGGTCGCGCGGCTCGACACCGAGCGGGGCGCCGCCGAAACCCCGGCGAACGCCACGCTGCTGGACGCCGTCGACCTCGACGTCGAGTACCCGGAGGCGCAGCAGGCCCGGCTGTTCGAAGCGAACGTAAACCTGGTGCGCTGCATGCGGGGCCGCGGTCTCGTCGTGTGGGGCGGGCGGACGCTCTCGGGTGACCCGCGCCGCTGCTACGTGGCGCACCGCCGGCTGCTGCACCTGCTGGTGCGGGCCATCCGGCGGGCCGCCGCGCCGCTGGTGTTCGAGGTGAACTCGCCGGAGCTGCGGCTGTCGCTGGTCCGCGCGATCACCTCGGTGCTGCTGGAGGCGTTCCGCACCGGCGCGCTCGCCGGCAGCCGGCCGGAGGACGCGTTCCGCGTGGTCTGCGACGAGACCAACAACCCGCCGGAGCAGGACCCCGGCCAGGTCGTGTGCGAGATCGGCGTCGCGCCGGCCGTGCCCATGGAGTTCATCGCGCTGCGGCTCGTGCTCGGCCAGGACCGCGGCCTGGAGGTGATCGAGCAGTGACGACACCGGTCGAGCAGCTGCTCGCGCTGAACGAGCCGCTGACCAAGTTCCGCTTCCTCGTGACGCTCGCGCCGGCGGACGTGTACCTGCCGCCGGCGCAGGCCCTGCTGCTGCCGGCGGTGGCGGCGGGCGCGTTCCAGGAGGTCACCGGGATGGGGGCGCAGCTGGAGGTGGTGACCTACGCCGAGGGCGGCCGCAACGACTCGGTGCACCGGCTGCCGCTGCGCCACTCGTGGAACCCGATCACCCTCAAGCGCGGCGTCGTCCGCGACCGGCTCCTGTGGTCCTGGTACGACACCGGCCTGCACGACTCGCTGGGCGCCCGCCGCGACGGCGCCGTGATCATGCTCGACGAAGCCGGCCTGCCCGCGAAGTCGTGGATCTTCCACGGCGGGCTGGCCGCCAAGTGGACCGGCCCGGACCTGCACGCCGAGCAGAACGCGGTCGCGATCGAGTCACTGGAAATCGCCCACGAGGGCCTGACGGCCGTCCTCTAGGAGAGCCGCTTTGAGGAGACACAGCGTGCCCAAGAACCTGATCATCCACAACCTCGAGGTGCGCTTCCAGGTGGAAGGCGACGACGGGGCGCTGTTCGCCCGCCTGTTCAACAAACACATCCAGGCGTGGGCACGGCTGTACGAGGAAGAGTGCGCGCGGGCCGAGCGCAGCGACAACGACCGCAAGCTCGGCACCACGGGAGGCGGCCGGTGAGCGTCACCCCGTTTTCGCTGGTGAGCCAGGGCGCCGACGCGCACCTGGAGATCGAGCAGCCGGAGAACCCGCAGAACGTGCCGAAGCGGATCCCGCTGAAGTTCAACCCGACCGAGTACAAGCTGAGCAAGAGCAACACCTTCGCCGAGATCACCATCCCCGGTCTCGAAACCCCGCCCATCCAGTACATCCGGGGCGGCAGCGAGTCGCTGTCGGTCCAGGCGCTGGTGGACACGTCCGACACGCTGGACGACGTCCGGAAGTCCTATGTGGACAACATCCGCAAGCTGATGCGGCCGCAGGAGACCCTGCACGCGCCGCCGATCGTCAAGTTCGTCTGGGACAGGACGGTGTTCCGGGGCGTGCTGGAGAAGCTGGACGTCAACTACGTGCTGTTCGCCAAGAACGGCGTCCCGCTGCGGGCCCAGCTCGACCTCACGCTGAAAGAGTACCGGCCGGCGAAGGAGCAGGCCAACGACCCGCCGCGGTCGTCGCCGACGGTGGAGAAGAGCTACGTCGTGCGCCGCGGCGACACGTGGGACCGCATCTCCGCCGCCGTTTACCGGCGCCCGGACGCGTGGCGGGAACTGGCGCGTGCCAACGGGATCTCCGATCCCCGCGACCTGAAGCCGGGGCTGGTGCTGACCGTGCCCCGGCTGCCGTGAGAGGAGGCGTGCGATGACCGCGCCCGCGGGCACCCGGCCCGAGATCGCCGACCCGGACCGCTACGCGCCCGGGTTCGAGGTCGTCGTCGACGGTCTCCAGGCCGACCCGACGACCAAGAACGACATCCTCGACGTCAAGGTGCACCGCGACCTCGACGAGATGTCCGGCTTCGACCTCGAGCTCAACAACTGGGACGACGTCACGCTGAAGTTCAAGCACAGCGACTCGGAGAAGCTGCAGATCGGCACGCGCGTCTCCGTCCGGCTCGGCTACGCGGACAAGCTGCTGACCGTGGGGACCGGGACGATCAGCTCGCTCGCCCCGAAGTTCCCCGACGGCGCGTCGCCGACCGTCTCGATCACCTGCGTCGACGGCATGCTCGCGCTCAAGGACCGCAAGCCCACCAAGGAAGAGGACAAGAACTTCGTCGGGAAGACCGACTGGGAGATCGCCGAGCAGATCGCGCGGCGCAACAAGCTGGCGTTCGTCACGACCCACGAGGGCCCGAGGCACGACCTCGTGGTGCAGAAGAACCAGTCCGACGCGCAGTTCCTGATGGAGCGGGCCAAGCGGATCGACTTCGACTGCTACATCCTGCCGGACCCGCGGACGGGCGAGCAGACGCTCTACTTCGTCAAGCCCACCGACGGCCGCGACAGCCGCCCGATCCGGCTGTTCCGCCTCGCCTACGCACCGGGCCTGGCCACCGGGCCCAGCGGGCAGCCGGCGGGCCTGGTGCCCAACCTCCTCGACTTCACCCCGACCATGACCGTCTCGAACCAGGTCAGCAAGCTCACCGTGCACGGCTGGGACCCGGTCAAGGCGCAGCCGATCGAGTACGTCGCGACCGCGAAGGACCTGCCCGGCGGGCAGAACTCGGCCGACGGGCAGAGCGGGCCGGAGGCGGCCGAAAGCGGGGCGGGCGGCCGGCAAGAGGTGATCGTCGACGCTCCGGTGCTCAGCCAGGAGGAGGCCAAGGAGCTGGCGATCGCGCTGCTGCGGGAGCGGGCCTACGAGTTCATCACCGCGACCGGCCGGGTGGCCGGGCTGCCGGAGCTGCGGCCGGGGGACAACCTGGAGATCTTCGGCCTCGGCAAGCGGTTCTCCGGCACCTACTTCGTCAAACGCGTCGAGCACGCGCTCAACTCGAGCGGCTTCTTCACGACGTTCACCGGCCGGAAGATCTTCCAGGGGGACAAGAAATGACGGCGATGCCCCGCGCGATGGCGAGCGACCAGCGCTTCTACGGCGTCGCGCCCGCGGAGGTCGTGCAGAACGACGGGGACGACGAGGGCCGGGTCAGGGTCAAGTACTACTGGCTGGACGGCGGCGCGTCGATCAGTCCCTGGATCCGGGTCGGCCAGCTGTACGCGGGCGCCGGCTACGGCTCGGTGTTCGTGCCCGAGGTGGGCGACGAGGTGCTGGTCGCGTTCTTCCAGGGCGACATGCGCCAGCCCTACGTGCTCGGCGGTCTCTACAACGGCAAGAAGAAACCGCCTGCCGCGCACAAGGACGGCCGCGACCAGAAGATCATCCGCACCAAGGCCGGGCACCGGATCCTCTTCGACGACAAGGAGAAGGAGATCACCATCAGCACCGCTTCGGGCGCGAAGGTGGTGCTGAAGGACAGCGGGGAGATCACCCTCGAGGCGGCGAAGGTGACCGTCAAGTCGGATGCCATCGACCTCGGCGGCAGCTCGACCGAGCCGGTCGTGCTCGGCAACGCGCTGCTGCAGGCGTTCGTCCAGCACACCCACCCCGCGCCGGGCGGCGCCACCGGTCCCGCGACGCCCCTGCCGCCGTCCGTGCTCGCGAAGAAGGTGAAGGCGACGTGACCGAACCCTTCCTCGGCACCGGCTGGCGGTTCCCGATCCTGCCCGACGAGGCGGGCCGGCTCGCCTACGCCGTCGGCGAGACGAGCATCGAGCACTGCCTGCGCGCGCTGCTGCTCACCGCGACGGGCGAACGCGTGATGCGCCCGGACCTCGGCACGAAGGTGAGCGAGTCGGTGTTCGCGCCCGGCAGCGTGCAGAACCTGCGCGAACTGGAACGGTCGATCAGCGACGCGGTGCGCGACTTCGAGCCGAGGGTGGAGCTCGCCGACGTCCTCGCCGAGGCCGACCCGGCCGACGAATCCCGCGTCACGGTCTCGATCGAGTACCGGATCCGGCGCACCAACACCAAGGCCAACCTGGTGTTCCCGTTCTACCTCGGCCTGACGGGAACGACGCCATGACGCTGCCCGTGCCGAAGCTCGACGACCTGACGTGGGCCGACCTGATGGCGGCCGTCACCCGCCGCATCCCGGCCGAGTCGGGCGGCACCTGGACGCTGCACGCGCCGGTCGACCCCGGCGTCACGCTGCTGGAGCTGTTCGCGTACCTGCTGGAGCAGCGGCTCTACTGGCTCGACCAGGCCCCGGACGAGCTCGTCGTCGCGATCCTGAAGCTGCTGGGCCTCGAACCGCCGCGATCCGCGCAGCCGGCGGCGACCGTCCTCGCGGTGACGACCGAATCGCCGGAGCCGGTCGTGGTGCCCGCCGGGACCGTCTTCGCCCGCGACCCGGCCGCGGCCATCCGGTTCACCCTCGACGACGAGGTGACCGCGTTCCCGGTCGAGGGCGACGTGACGGTCTTCACCGACCGCGACCGCACCGCCGACCTGCTCGCCCGCCGCGGGGTTCCGCTGCTGGCCGCCGACGGCTCGGCCGCGTCGGCCCGCTTCACGGTGCCGCTCGCCGGGGCCCACTCCCCGTCCGGCTGGCTGTCCTTGCTGGTCGAGCTCGACTCGGCGGTGCCGCCGTCCTGGTCGCCGCTCGCCGTGTCCGGCGTGGCGCCACCCGCCGCCGTGACGTGGTCGTGGTTCCGGCCCGGCGGCGACGCTTCCGGGGCGTTCGAAGAGGTCGAGGACGGCACCGGCGGGCTGCGGCGGTCCGGGGTGGTGCGCCTGCGGCCCCCGGCCGGCTGGTCCACGGCGCACCGGGGGCTGCTGGTGTCGACCCCGGCCGCGACCTACGCGTCGCCGCCGCGGCTGCTGCGGCTGGCGGTCAACGTCTCGGGTGCCCGCCACCGCGAGTGCCGCACGGAGACCGGCTTCGCGGATCAGGTCGAGGACTGGCTGAAGCTGCCCGGCCAGCGGCTCGTGCTGCCGGACGCCGCCGACCGCCTGCTCACCGCGTGCCTGCGGCTGGCCGGCGAGCAGTGGGAACCGGTGGTGGACTTCGCTTTCGGCGCCTCGCGGGACCGGATCTTCCTGCTGGACCGCCGCGACGGCGCGCTGGTGTTCGGCGACGGGCTCACCGGCCGGATCCCGCGCCCGGCCGGCGACGTGCGGGTCGAGTACACGATCGGCGGCGGGCGCGACGGCAACGGCGGGCTCACCGGCAACTGGCTGCCCGTCACGGCCGAGGCGCCGGTGCGCGCCGCGAACCTGGTCCAGGCCGAAGGCGGTGAGGACCCGGAAACGGTGGCGCAGGCACGTGACCGGGCCGCGGGTGCGCTCGGCGAGGTGACCAGGGCCGTCACCGCCGAGGACTTCGTCACCCTGGCCGTGACGACGCCGGGGGTGGCGGTCGGCCGGGCCTACGCCGCGGTCGGCGAGCACCCGGGCTTCCCGTGCGCGCGGGTGCCCGGCGCGGTGACGGTCCACGTCGTCCCGTCGGTGCCACCGGGTGAGTCCGTCGCGCCCGAGCCGGATCCGGGCCTGCTGTGCGCGGTCGCCGGCCGGCTGGCGGAAGCCCGGTTGCTGACGGCCGAGGTGTTCGTGCGGGCCCCGGCGTACCGGGACGTCCGGCTGCGGGCCGACCTGTCCGGCACGCCGGCCGACCGGGCGAATGTGTCCACTGTGGTCGGTGATGCGCTGCGCCGCTTCCTCGACCCCCTGACCGGCGGGGACGACGAAACGGGCTGGCCGTTCGGCGAAGCACTGCGGCCTTCGGCGCTGCTGCGGGCCGCGCAGCAGGCGCTCGGCGACCTGGCGGACGTCACCGCCGTCGCGATCGGCGTCGACGGCGCGGAACCGGCGGAGACCTGCGACGACGTGCCCCTGCGCGCCGGCGACCTGCCGGCGGTCCGCGAGGTCCGCACGCGGGTCGTGCCCGCCGTCGAGCCGGGGGAGGGCTTGCTGTGACCGACGTCTGGTGGGCGCGCGACGCCACCGAAGAAGCCCGCATCGTGCCCGGCTCCGGGCCGTCCGGGGTGCAGCCCGAGCTCGTCGACGCGACGCGGGAAGCGGTCCGGGCCGCCGTGCGCGATCGCGTTCCCGGCTACACCCCGGACTGGACCAACCCCGACCGCCAGGACGCCGGCGTCGCCCTCGTGCGGCTGTTCGGCACCCAGGCCGAGCCCGTGCTGGCCCGGGTCGACCGCCTGCCGGAGAAGGTCCTCGCCGAGCACCTGAACACCGCCGGGGTGCGCCGCCGGCCGGCGACCGCGGCCGCCGCGCTGCTGGAGTTCACCGTGGCCCCGCCGGACGGCGCGTCGGTGCTCGTCCCCGCCGGGTTCCAGGCCGCCGCGTCCGGCGCCGGCGGCGACCAGGTCCTCTACGAGACCGACCAGGACCTCTACGCCACCCCGGCCACCCTGGGCGTGCTCGCGGTCCAGCGCGGCGGCGCGCTCGAGCCGGTCCCGCTCGGGCCGAACGGGCCCGGCCGACCCTTCGCGCCGTTCGGCGCCGAGCCGCAGCCGGGCAACGCGTTGTGGCTGGGTCTCGACGGCACCGCGAGCCCGTTCCCCTCACTGTCGCTGGGCTTCGTGATCGCGGCCGCGCCGCCGACGCCCGCGGCCGCCGGCGGGCTCACCCCGCTGCCGCTGGAGCCCCAGCCGTTGCTGCGCTGGGACGTCCTGGACGGCGGCCGGTTCGTCCCCGCCGAAGTCACCCGCGACGAGACCCAGGGGCTGCGTGCGAGCGGCACGATCGAGCTGCGGCTGCCGCGCACCTGGGCACCCGGCCGGCCGCCGACCGCCCGGCCCGGGCCCGCGCTGCGGTGGCTGCGGCTGCAGATCGCGCACGGCCTCTTCGCCGTCGCTCCGCCGCTCGTCTCGGGCCTGCGGCTGAACACGGTCGCCGCGACCGCCGCCCACACGATCTTCGACGAGCCTCTGGAACCGATCCAGGATCCCGCGACGCCGTCCGAGCGGCGGCAGCTGCGGCTGAGCCAGGTCCCGATCCTGGCCGGCAGCGTCGTGATCGAGGTCGACGACGACCCCGGCGTCGACCTCTTCGGGACGACCGAGGACAGCGCGTCGCGGTGGCAGGAGGTCCCGAGCCTCGCCGCGTACGGTCCGGACGACCGGGTGTTCGCGGTCGACTACGACACCGGCGTGGTCACGTTCGGCGACGGCGTCACCGGCGCGCCCGTGCCGCCGGGCTTCCGCAACGTCCGGGCCGTCCGGTACCGGGTCGGCGGCGGCCGGACGGGTGCCGTGGCGGCCGGCGCGGTCAACGGCGTCGTCACCGCGCGGCCGTTCGTGACCGGCGTGAACAACCCGTTCCCCGCCACCGGCGGTGCCGACGCCGAGCCGGACGCGGACGTGGTGCGGCGCGGGGTGGGGGAGCTGCGCTCCCGCGGCCGCGCCGTCGCCCCGGCCGACTACGGCCTGCTGGCCCTGCGCGCGCCGGGTGCGTCGATCGCCCGCGCGAACGGCGTGCCGGGCCTGCACCCGGACTTCCCGGGCGCGCCCATCCCGGGTGTCGTCGGCGTGCTCGTGGTGCCGCCGATCGACGAAGGCGGCACCGAGCCGCCCGTGCCGACGGCCGCCACCCTGCGTGCGGTGGCCGGCTTCCTGAGCCGCGAGGTGGCACCGGCCGGGGTCACGGTGGTCACCGGCCCGGTCGCGTTCCGGCGGATCGCGGTCGAGGCCAGGGTCGTGCTCGACGCCGACCAGGACCGGGCCGCGGTTCTCGCGCGCGCGGCCGACGCGGTGACCACCTACCTGGACCCGCTGCGCGGCGGCGAAAACGGCGGCGGCTGGCCCTTCGGCGGCGCGGTGCGGCACACCGCGCTCGTGCGCCGGCTCCTGGCCGTGGACGGCGTCCTCGCCGTGTCCGGGCTCTCGCTCACCGCCGACGGGCTGCGCCTGCCGCCGTGCACCGACCACGCGATCCCGCCGGACGACCTCGTCTGGCCGGAACGCCCCTTGCTGATCCCGGTGGAGGAGTCATGACCTGCGCGCCGACCACCGTCACCTTCCGGCTCCTCGACGACGTCGTCGGGTGGGACGAAGCCGCGGTGACCGACGTCGTCGGGTTCACCGACGAAGCCGGCGTGCGGCTGGCCTACGAGGGTGCGTCCCCGGAAGGCCCGACGCGCGCGCAGCTGCTGCCGTGGTTCCCCGACCCGCGCCTGGCGCCGGGCTGCCGTCCGTGCGGCTGGTACCTGCTCGCCGGGGACCGGGTGCTGCGCCGGGACACCTGCGCCGGCGGCTGGCTGCCGGTCTGGCCCCGCCGCTGCGACCCCCGGCTGCTGAACGAACCGGTCGCCGTGGCCGCGCGCGGGCACCGGATCGCCGTCGCCGACTCCGGCCGCGTCTTCGTCTGGCGCAACGAGGGCGACCACCTGGCCGCGGTGATCCGCCACCGCGACGCCACCGTCGTCGCGCTCGGGCCGGACGAGCAGGTGCTCGTGGCCCGCGCCGGCAGCGACCGGCTTTGGCGGTACGGCGCCGACGGGAGGCTGTGCGAGGTCATCCGGACCAGTGTCCGGGGCCATATCGTCGGGATCCGCACCGGACCCGGCCGGACGATCTGGCTGCTCACCGAGAAGAACGGCCGGTTCCGGATCTACCGGGACCACTGCGAGTCCACTGTGGACGAGCTGGCGGCCGCGCTGCCGCCGAGCAGCCTCGTCAGCGCCGGCGACGACGGCTTCTGCCTGCGGGAGAAGGGGCCGGACGGCGACGTCACCTCCTGCTACGACTGGGAAGGGCAGCCGCGCGAGGAACCGGCGCCCGAGGCCGGCCGGTACGTGACGCACGGCGAGTTCACCACGCACCTGATCGACAGCGGCATCTCGCGCTGCCGCTGGCACCGGGTGCGGGTCGAGGCGGACGTGCCGGCGGGCACGGCGGTGTCGGTGTCGGTCGTGGTGTCCGAGGACGACCGGTTCGCCGGGAGCGACTGGCAGACCGCGCCCGCCGGCGTCACCGACTTCCTCGTCGACCAGCCGCCCGGGCGTCACCTCACCCTGCGCGCCCGCCTGTCGGGAGACTCCGCCGCGACCCCGGTGCTGCACCGGATCCGGCTCGACTTCCCCCGCTCCACCAGCGCGGACCTCCTGCCCGCCGCGTTCCGGCAGGACCCCGCCGCGGACGACTTCACCGAGCGGTTCCTGTCGCTGTTCGACGCGAGCGTCGCCGAGATCGACCGGGTCATCGAGCGCTACCCCGCGCTGCTCGACCCGGCCGGCGTGCCGGACGCCGCGCTGCCGTGGCTGGCCGGGCTGCTCGGCCTGTCGTTCGAAGCCGGCTGGGACGCCGGCACGCGCCGGAAGCTGATCGCCGCCGCGCCCCGGCTGTACCGGCGGCGCGGCACCCCGGGCGCGCTGAAGGAGGCGATCGAGATCGTCTTCGGGGTCGAGCCGGTCATCGACGAACTGGCCGGTGACCGCCACTGGGCCCAGGTGCGCGCGACTGTGACGTCGCCGGCCCCGGCGACCGCTCGTGGTCTGGGCTCGGTGCGGCTGTTCGGCCGCTCGTCGTCGCGGCTGCGGCTCGGCACCTCGACGCTGGGCGCGACGCCGCTGCGGGCGTTCGGCGACCCGGACACCGATCCCCTCACCGAGCACGCCCACCGGTTCCGGGTCCTGCTGCCCTCCGGCGCCGCGGACGAGGACGCGGTGCGGCGCCTGATGGCCCGGCAGGCGCCCGCGCACACGAGGGGATCGGTGCGCGCCGGCGGGGCGGGGTTCGTCGTCGGCACGTGGTCGGCGGTCGGCGTGGACACCGCGTTCGTCCCGCTGCCGCCGCCCGTGGTGGGAACCGTGCGCCTGAACCACGACGGAGTACTGAGACCCGGGCCCCGCGGCGCACGTCGAGGCGTGACCGTCGGCGTGGTGTCCGCGGTCGGGGTCCACACGCGAGTGTCTTGAGAGGACAGAAGAGAGATGACCGAGGCAACGACAGAGGAACAGCCCTTCCGCCGGCTGCGGTACTTCCACGGCAGGCTGCTCACCGCGCGCGACTTCCAGCGCGAGCAGGAGTACTTCCGCGAGAAGCTGAAGCTGCGGATGCGCTGCCTGCTCGGCTACGGCGTGGTGTGCGGGCTGTTCGTGGAACCCGCCCCGACGGCGGACGACAAGGAGAAGCACGAACACCAGGCCAAGGTGCGCATCACCAGCGGGCTCGGCGTCGACTGCGACGGCAACGAGGTGGTCGTGCCGGGCAGCTGCTCGATCGACCTGTGGGAAGCACTGCACGAGGACGAACGCACCGGCGGGACGGTGTGGGTCGGCGTCGAGTACACCGAACGCGCGGTCGAGCCGACGCGGACCGTGTTCAACTCAGCCTGCGCCGACACCTCGGACTGCGACTTCGGCTACACCGAAGAGAGCTACTGCGTCCGGGTCACCACCAAGACGCCGCCGAAGGACGAGCGCTGCGAGACCTGCTGCACCCCGTGCGAGCACAAAGTCCTGTGGCTGGCCCGGATCGACGACGTCGACTTCGGCGAGCCGGTCCGCGAAGACCAGATCCACCTGGATGTCCGCCGCTTCTTCGGCCGCCGCGTGCCGACGGTGATCACCGGCGTCAACTGGCGTCACGGCCACACCTACACCGTGAACGAGGCCAAGGAGCTGCTCGGCACGCAGAAGAACTCGGGCGGCCTGGTCGTCGAGTTCTCCGACGGCGTCCGCGTCGACAGCCTGCGCCGGGGCGTCGTGGAGATCCAGGTGATCGAGGGCGGCGCCGGCCGCAACGCCGACACCTGGTACATGGGCGGGAGGTTCGAGGAACCCACCGACAAGGACGGCGAGTTCACCGACCGTTTCCGCTACCGGCAGACGACCCGCGAGACGCTGCAGGACGGCGACCGCGTGCTGATCACGGTCCGCGCGGCGTTCATCCTCGACCACTGCTGCCGCCCGGTCGACGGCACCAACGTCGGCGGCCGCGTGCCCTTCACCGGCCAGGTGACGGCCGATGCCGAGACGGAGTCCGGCGCCGAAACCGAGACCGAGTCGGGTCACGGCCACGACCCGAAGCCGGAGCCCGACCCGACCGGCTGCCTCGTGCCGCCCTCGGGCATCGGGCCGTGGACGTCGGGCACCGGCGCGGGCGGGGACGTCTTCGAGAGCTGGTTCTTCGTCACCGAGGAGCGTTCATGAGCAAGCCTGACTGCGGGTGCGGGTGCGGTGGGGCGCCCGCCTTCCCCGCCGCGTTCGTCCGGCCGCGGTTCTACGCCGGCCAGCTGCTCACCGAGGACGACCTCGGCCTGCTGACCGACTACGTGGCCGGGAAGGACCGGCTGCACAACCGGATGGTGTCCGGCCCGGGGGTCGTGTGCGGGCTCGAGGTCACGTGCGACTCGTGCGCCGGCGGGACGGTGTCCGTCCACCCGGGGCACGCCCTCGACTGCTGCGGCAACGACATCGTGTTGTCCTGCAAAGAAAAGGTGGACGTACAGGCGCTCGTCCGGGAGCTGCGGGTGTCCTCGCCGGGCGTCGCGTGCGGCGACCCGTGCGACGACGACCAGCGGCACTACGGGCTCTTCGTGCGGTACGAGGAGACCATGGCCGACCCGGTCGCGCCGTTCGCGACCGAGGAGCCGTGCCCGGCGCCGGGCTGCGTGCCCTCGCGGGTCCGGGAGGGCTTCCGGTTCGTCGTCAAGTGCGACACCGCCGACGACCACCGGTACAACCCGGCGACCAAGCTCCTGGCGCAGATCGGCGACAAGGACGCCTACGAGCACGTCCGCTTGCTGAGCCGTCGTCTCGGGCACTACGTGGACGCCATGTCGGTCGCCGGGACGGCGTCCACCCGGACGTTCGGGTTCGACGAGGCCGACGCCGTCCGGTACGCCGACAACCTGCTGGTGTTGCGGGACATCGAGGGCGTCCCGCAGCCGCCGCTGGCCCGGCAGTGGACCGAGTCCGTGCGGGCGCTGGCGAGTGCCATCGCCCGGTACGACACCTACGACGCCGCGGGCCAGGAGAAGCTCCGGACCGAGCACAACCTGGGGGAGATCGACACCGCCCGGCAAGCCCTCGGCACGGCGTGCGACCTGCTGGGCCGGACGAAGGCCGAGGACGTGTGGCCGGACCCGGCCCACCGGGCGGTCGCGCTGGCCGTCGTCGCCGAGACCGCGAGCCGGATCGTGAAACCCGATCCGAGCGCCCCCATCGAGGTCCGGCTGCTGGCCCAGGGGACTCCGCTGGACAACGTGCTGGAAGCGGAGTTCCGGGCCGATCTCGTGCGGATCCGCGAGTGGCTGCTCGGCCGGCTGGACCGGGTGTCCGGCGTCGCCGACTGCCTGCTGCACGACGACGTCCGCAAGGTCGCGATCCCGCAGCCGCTGCCGATCCCGGAGCCGGACTCCGCGCAGCGCCTGACGATCGCCGACCTGGGGCTGCTCGCGAACGCCGCCGGGAAGCTCACGACGTACGTGCGCCGGTTCGTCACCGACGCGGCCTGCTCGACGCTGAACCCGCCGTGTGTGGACTGCACCGACGAGGACGTGCTGCTCGCGCACCTGGAGCTGGACGGCTGCGACGTCGTGCGGGTGTGCTCGGCGACCCGGGAGCAGGTGCTGCCAGGCGGCTCGGCGTACGGCGAATGGCTGCCGAAGCTCTACCAGCTGCGGCACCTCGCCGAGCAGGTGTGCTGTCAGCCGACGCCGGTATACGAGCCGCCGGGCGTGCCGGTGTCCGGACCCGTCCCGCGGGCTTACGTGCCGAAGCTGCTCGAGCAGTGGCGGCAGCGGGGCCCGCTGGAGCACATGTGGGACCTCCTGGTGACGCCGGCGCCGGGGGAGACCGTGCCCAAGCCCGTGCGCGAGCAGGTGTACACGGTGCCGGCCGAGGTCACCGACAGCCTGCAGGAGATGAACGCGCTGCGGGGGCAGGTGAGCGACCTGATCGCGACCGTCGAGGCGCTGCGGGGACAGCTGGACACCGCGCGGGAGCAGGTCTCCCAGGTCCGGGAGGAACTGCCGGACCGGCTGTCCGACCGGCTGTCGGAACTGGAGAGCGCCCCCGCCGCCGAACCGGAACCCGAGCCGGAGGAAGCGCAGGAGGAGACGGTGAAGCCGAAGCCGCCGCCGCGGCGCACCCGGTCGTCGCCGGGCCGGAGCGGCGGGACCGCCCGCAAGCCGCGGTCGGGTGAGTCGTCGTGACCGGTCCGCTGCGCCCGGAGTTCCGCGAAGGGCAGGTGCTCGCCGCCGCGGACCTGGCGGCGACCGTCGCCTACGCCCGTGCGGCGGCCGTCCGGCACGCGCGCCTGTCGCACGAGTGGGGCATCGCCGACGGGCTCGCCCTGACGACCGAGAACCGGACCGACCCGGTGACGGGTGCCCGCTTCGTCGAGGTGAGCGTGCAGGCCGGGCTCGCGGTCGACGGGACCGGCCGGGAGATCGTGGTGCCGGCGCCGGTCGTGCTGTCGGAGGCGGACTTCGAGGCCGTCAACGGCGCCGACGGGCCGACGCCCGAGCCGTACCCGGTGTTCCTCACCGCCGCGGACCGGGCCCAGCAGGCCACCGGTCCCACGTCGTGCGCCGGCTCCGCCGGGCCCACCCGCATCGAGGAGTCCTACCAGATCCTCTTCCGGCGGCTCGGCGATGAGCGGCTGGTGGCCGATCAGCGGCCGCCCGCGGTGAACGCCGCCCCGGCCGCCCCGCCCGTCCCGTGGCTGGTGCTGCTGGGCTTCGTCCGGTGGACCGCCGGTCACTTCACGGCGGCGGTCACCGAAGCCAGGGAGGTCGGCCCGCGGTTCGTCGGGGTGCGCGCGGACACCGTGTCGGCCCGGTCCGGCTCGCTGTCCCTGCGGACCCAGCCCGCGGCCGCCGAGGGCAAGCCCGCGCTCGTACTGTCCGGATCGGACACTCCGACGCTGGTCTACGGGCTGTACAAGGGAACCGGCGACGTCGACCCGCTGCTGACGGTGGAGGCCAACGGGAACCTGACCATCGCCGGGAGCTTCTCCGGCCGGATCTCCGCGGGCAGCGTGCTGGCGACGTCCGGCAGCGCGACGGACGGCATGGTGCTGCCGCTGCCCGCCGGGGTGACGCCGGAGGAGGTCGCCGACGGCCGCGTGTCGCTGCACGTCTACGTGACCCCGCGGGTGCCGCCGTCCGACTCGGGGCTCACCGTCCCGGCCGAGACCACTGTGGACGGTGACCGGCGGGTCCGGTGCCGGCTGCGGTTCTACGACCCCGGCGCGGGTCCGGCGGTCACCGAACTGCCGGGCGCGGTCGACTTCCTGGTACTGGCAACGGTCGCGGCGACGAGTGGGGGTGGCTGAGGGTGGGCGTTTTCGCGGTGTACGAGTCGAGCACCGGAGTCCTGGTGGGCGCGGTCAAGGCGATCGACATCCCGGTGCCGGCGGCGGACGCGCTGGTCGGTGCCGCGCTGCCGGTCCGCCTGGGCCCGGCGACCCTGTCGCTGGCGGGGCGGGAACTGGCCGTGCACGACGCGGACGACCAGCCGGAGGTGTTCGTCGACCCGCTGGCGTACGGCGTCGTCCGGCCGAAGGATCAGCCGCCCAAGCCCGCGCTCGCGAAACTGGCCGAGCTGCCCGACGCGCCGAGGCTCGACGCCGCCGGGCTGCTGGTCAAGCTGCCGGCGAACCCGGCCCAGGACACCGCCGTGTTCGCGCTGGTCGCCGAAGGCCAGGACACGCTGCCGGTCACCGGGACCATCACGAAGGACACCGACCACGTGTCGCTGCCGGTCACGGTGAGCGCGGGCCCGCACGCCGTGCTGCTGCTGGTGGCGGGCTGGGCCGGCCGGCTGGAAGAGGTCGAGAAGCCGTGAGTGCCTCCACCGCCGGCGAGATCGTCGTGCACCGCTGCGCGGTGCGCGTGGTCCGGCGCGGGGGGTGGAGCTGGGGGCCCGACCCCCGGGGTCTCGTCCAGCGGGTGCTCGACGCGCTGCCGGACCTGCTGGCGGCCGAGTTCGGCGAGTACGTCACGGGCGAGGGGCCGGACCTGGAGATCACCGAGCCGGTGCGGCTGTCCGTCCGGCTGGCCGCGCGCGGGGGAGGCGGTCTGGTGCCGGCGAGCCTCGTCCTCGAGCGGACGGCGGGAGAGAACCCGCTGCCCGGCCTGGTCCCGGCACCGGTGCCGGTGACCGCCGAGTCGTCGGCTGAAGTGTCTACAACGGACACTCCCCTCGAGCTGCCGTCTTTCGCCGCGGACGCACCGGCCCCGACGGCGGCCGCACTGTTCGAGGAGCTCGCCGCCCGGGACGAGCTGGCCGCGTTGCTCGCCCTGCTCCCCGAGGAAGCAGTGCGGACGTACCTGGCCGCACTGCTCGCCGAGTTCGACGGCGAACCGGTGATCTCTGCGGGACCGGTCGCCGGGCTGGCGGCGGAGCTGGCTCGCCGGCTGGCTCTCCCGACGCCACCCACGACACGCGCGGAGCTTCTCGGGCTGCTGGGTTCGCCGGAAGCCGGAGAGCGGACGACCGCGCCTCTGGGCGGGAAACGGGCCGCCGTCCCGAGGCCGGCGGGGGAGACGAGGGTCGGCTCGGTGCTGCCGTTCCTCCTGGCGGGCCCCCTGGCGCGGACCGGCTACCTGGACGCGATCGGCCCGGCACTGTCCGGTGTGGACCTGCTCGGCGACGCCCCGCTGTTCGCCGCCGCGCTGGCGTACCAGGTCCTGGGCGCGCCGGAACGGGGCTGGCGGCGAACCCCCGAGGACGACACGACGGCCGCGACGTTCGCGGGCCTGACGGAGACGCCGGACCTGACCGCGTTCGCCCGGCGGGTCGGTCCCGCGCTGCCGGTGCTGGACGGCGTGCTGGCGCTGTCCCTGTGCCGTGGCCACGATCCCGCCGTTCCGCTGCTGGTCACAGGGGTCGACGACGGCCTGCTGCTGGTGGACGCGCAGGGCCTGTTCCCGATCGCGTGGACGTCCACAGTGGACGAACTGCTGCCGCACTGGGAAGCGTGCGGACGGCCACCCGTCCTGGTCCGCGACAGCCCGCTCCCGCCGACGTGCCTGCGGGAGCTGGCGGCGGCCGGCGTCCGGTTCCTCACCGACGCGCGCCCGCTGCGCGACGACCCCCTTTCCCGGCTGCGGTCGAGGACTCCACTGTGGACGACCGGCGGGGTGGAACCCCGGCTGGCGGCGGAGCTGCCCGCCGAGCGCCTGGACGACCTCGCGCGGACGTTGTTCGCCGGCCGCCGGTCGGTGCCCCTGGCCGGGGACCACGCCCTGGACCACAGCGTCGCGCTTGCGGCGTCCCTGTCGCTGGGCATGATCGCCTGGCAGCTGTGGGGCGGGGAGACACCGGTGCTGGCGCTGACGCGGTTCGCCGACCTGGAGGCCACCGTGCGGTTCACCCGCGACGCGGTGCGCGTCAAGATCCCCCTGGGCCGCCGGCACACCGACCTGTGGCGCGGCGGCGGTCTCACCGACGTGCCGAACGTGGTCTGGCTGGCCGGCCGGACCCTGACCTTCTCCGGTGGCTGAGATGAGCGGACTGGCGGTCGAGCACCTCCGGGTGCGCCTGGCGGAGCTGCACCAGGCGCTGCGGGCCGCCGTCGCCCGCCAGTCGGCGGCCGCGGCGGTGCTGACGCGCCCGGACCTGACGCCGTTCTGCGTGACGGACGAGCAGGTCGACGCGCTGCTCGACCGCGTGGACGCCTTCACCGAGGCGATGACCGAGCCGCCGTCCGCGCCGCGCCCGGACCCGGAGTCCGAGCAGCACCTCCGGCGCCTGGCCGCGGCCCGCGGGGTGACGCTGCCGCTGGACGCCCTCGCGACCCGCTACGGCCTGACCCGGGTGGAGCAGGACGCGCTGCTGCTGGTGGCCGCGCCGGAGCTGGACCCGGGCTACGAGCGCGTCTACGCGTACGTGGTGGACAACCTGAACCGGCGGGCGCCGTGCGTGGAGCTGCTGGTCACCGTGGTCGCGGAGACGCCGGCGGACCGTCTGGCGGTGCGCCGGGCGCTGGGCTCCGCGGGCCGGTTGCGCCGCTACGGCCTGCTGCGCGCGTACGGCGAGGCGCCGAGCGAGCCGGCCCGGGAACTGGCACTGGGCGGCGGCGTGTTCGAGTACCTGATGGGCTGGGGTGGCGACGTCGGGATCCTCGGCCACGACCCCGGCGAGGTGACGTGCCCGGTGCGGCAGGTGGCGTCCCCGTACCTGGAGTCGGCGCGGCTGGGCACCCTCGGCCGCGCGCTGGCCGCGGGCGACGTCGACGTGGTCGGCCTGTGGGGGTGCCCGCCCGACAGCCAAGCGGACGCGGCGCGGGCGTTGGCGGCGGCGGCCGGCCGGCCCCTGCGGCGCGTGACCGCCGACGTGGCGCGGGACCTGCGGATCGCCGCGGCGCTGAAGGCGATCCTGTGGCTGCCGGCGGACCGCGACTTCGACGAGGCGCTGGTGAGATCGGGCGTGCCGCTGTGCCTGACCGGCACGAACCCGTGGCGCCCGCCCGAACTGCTGGCGACCCGCACGTACGCGGAGCTGACGATCCCGGCGCCGGACTTCCCGGAGCGCCGGGAGATGTGGTCGTCGGCGTTCCCGGTGCTGGATCCGGAGGTGCTGACGGACCTGGCGGCCCGCTACCGCATGAGCGGCGGCGAGCTCCGCGCGGTGGCCGCGGTGGCCGACGCGGGCGCGCGCCTGTCCGGCGACGGCCACCCGGTCACCGATCACGTGGAGCCGGCGATCGCCACGGTGACGCGAGGCCGTACCAGCGGCGTCGTGCAGTCGATCACCCCGCGCCGCACGGCGGACGACCTGGTGCTGCCGGAGGCCCAGATGAGCCAGGTGGCCGAGATCGCGTCGGCGTTCCGCGCGTGGCCCCGCATCGCGGAGTCCTGGGGTTTCGCCCGCGCCTCGACCGGCGGGGTGAAGGCGCTGTTCACCGGCGAGCCGGGCACGGGCAAGACGATGTCGGCGGAGGTCGTCACCGGGATGCTCGGCCTGGAGCTGCTGAAGGTGGATCTGGCGCAGGTGGTGTCGAAGTGGGTGGGGGAGACGGAGAAGAACATGGAGGAGGTGTTCAGGCAGGCGGAGGACAGCCACGCGGTCCTGCTGTTCGACGAGGCGGACGCGCTGTTCGGCAAGCGCGGGGAGGTCAAGCAGGGAACCGACCGCTACGCGAACCTCGAGGTGGGGTATCTGTTGCAGCGCTTGGAAGCGAGCAATGGCCTGATCATCTTGACGAGCAACCTGAAGGAGAACATCGACCCGGCGTTCACCCGGCGGTTCCACTTCGTGGTCCACTTCCCGCGGCCGGGTCTCGCCGAGCGTCGCCGGTTGTGGGAGCTGGCGTTCCCGCCCGAGGCGCCGTTGTCGCCGGACGTCGACGTGGACGTGTTGTGCCGCTTGGACATGACGGGAGCGGGCATCGCGTCGGCCGCCCGCACGGCGGCGTTGTCGGCGGCCGACAGCGTGTCGTCGTCGATCGGCATGCGGCACGTGGTGCGGGGAGTATCGCGGCAGTTCCAGCGCGAGGCGCGGTTGTTCCGCCCGGCCGAGCTGGGCCGGTATGCTGGGCTTCTGACCGAAAACGGGAGTGCGCATGCCTGAGTTGATGCCTCCGCAGACCAAGCCCGCGGTGCCGGTGACGGCGCAGGAGCTGAGTGTCGCTTCGGCCGCGGACAAGGGGAAGAAGAAGCTGGTGCTGGTGCCGGCGGTGGTCGGGAACGCTCAGTCGGCGAAGACGGCGATGGACGGTTCGTCGAAAACGGTGCCTTCGCATCTGGCTTCGACGTTCGCGGCGGGGCAGGACCGGGTGGGGAACGCGGCGATCGCGGGGGCGGCCATCCGGGTGGTGCCGATGGCGGTCCCGCACAAGGAAGCCTGCCCCGGCTCCTGACGTCGGGTCGTCACCCCGCGCCGTGGCCGGCGAACGAAGCCAGGTGCTGGACCAGGCCGTTCCTGATGACCGTGATCCGGCGGCGGCCGGGCAGGTCCACGAAGGGACAGTCGGACAGGCCCTCTCGCGCAGTGGCCGACTCGTCGCCCGGCGCCAGCCACCGCAGCTTGCCGGAGCGGAGCCACGGCGTGAGGTCGAAGTCGTACTCGGCGACCCGGGGTATCTCCCAGTCCCAGCCGCCCTGGCCGCCCTCGCGGTAGACCGGGTACTTGTTGGTGCCCCACAGGTTCACCAGCCGGACCCCTTCCGGCTTCGGCCCGAAGTAGCTGATCGTCCACCCGGTGTGCGCGCCGACCGGCACCTCGGCGAGCACCGCCCGCACGTCCGGGGCGTCCAGTATCCGCGGGACCACGAACGGCACGTCCGGGCCCGGAACCACGGCGAACGCCGGGTGCTCCACCGGATCGGCGAGCCTCATCGCGCCCGTCATGGCCAGCCAGTCCGGCGGCCGCGACGACGACGGGCGGCGGATCGGGGTCTCGTGGTCCCAGAACGGGCCGTCGAGGCCGAACACGTCGATCGGCCAGCGCACCGCCTCGCCGGTGGCAGGCGACCGCGCGACCGTCACCTCGGGCAGCAGGGCCCGGTACCGGCGGTTGACTTCCTGGACCTGGGTGATGTCCGGCGAATCCTGGCCGGCGAGCCGGGCGCTCCGGACCAGCAGCCGGGCCCGTTCGGCGGGGGCGTCCACTAGTCCGGCCTCCCCGCCGGCGGGTGCCAGGGCCGCCGGTCCGTCCACTGCGGGGTCTCCGCCACGACGAACCGCATCGGCTGGCCCGGCGCGAACCGCACGAGACCTTCGTCGCCGCCGCGTTGGTGCTGCCGCACGAGCTTGTCGCGCATCTCCTTTTCGTGCGGGTCGTCGGGGTCCCACCGCACGACCGCGCCGTGCATCACGCCGAACTTGCCCGCCTGCATGTCGAGGACCAGCAGTTCGTACTCGTCGATCGGGATCTCGGTCCCGTCCGGGCGGCGGATGTCGTACAGGTCGTGGTCACCGGCGATGGGGTGCCGGGCCTTGTTCTTGTCGTAGCCGTGGACGACGTAGCCGAGCACTTCGAACCGGCCGGGGCCCAAGGGTTTCCGGGCCAGCTTCTTCATCTTGGCACCGTACTCCTGACGTTCGTCGACCCGCATGCGATAGCGCCTCCGGCCCGCCTCGACGTCGGCCCTCTCGAGGTTCCGCCGTTTCGGTTGCGGCACGGCGTTGACGAAGAACCCGACCAGGCCCTTCTTCTCCGGTTCGATGCCCAGGTACGTGTCCGACCGCTGGATCGTCTTCGCCTTGATGTCCACCGGTTTGTACCAGGCGCCGCGCATGAGGTGGCGGATCGAGTCCGAGTTGGTGGGCCGGACTTCGATGATCAGGTTGTTCGCGTCGGCGAAACGCTGGAACTTCCGGCCGTTCTTGATGAGGACCCCGTAGTCGGCCTGTGCCTTCTTCCGGCTCAGCGGCGAGTTCTCCGCCCGGCTCTCCTTGGACGGGTTGATCGTCGCGGCGAAGTGGACGACGTTGTGGTCGCCCTCGCGCCGTTCCACGACGAGCTTGAGTGCGGTCAGCCGGTGCCGGCGCCGGATCGGCGGGAGGCGTTTTTCGATCTCGTCGGCCGGCATGCCGGTGCGGACCAGGTCGTGCGCGTCGCGGAGCGCGGCATCGAGCGCACCCTGGTCGGTCCCGGGGTGCTTGTCCTGGCGTGGGTCCCCGGGCCGGCGAGCGGCCGGGCGCTTCCGCTTCTTCGCCAAGGCCTTGATCTTGGCCCAGACCTTCTTGGCCAGCCCGACGATCTTGTCGATCACCCAGTCGACTGCCTTGGTCACCGGCCGGGCCAGCTTCTGGAAGACCTCCTTGACCTTCCCCGCGATCCCGCCGACTCCCAGAAGCGCGGCCAAAGCCCCGATCAGCACCGGAATCGACCGCGCCAGAGCCTTCTCCACGAGCCCGGCCACTCCGCCGGCCCCGCCCTTGGCGATCGCGATCACCGCGTCCAGCACCGTGTTGACGAACTCGATGATCTGCTTCCCGTTGGTGACGATGAACTTGATGATGTCGATGATCATCTTGCACGCGCGGATGAACGCCGACGCGGGATTGAACAGCGAGATGATCCACGTGATCCCCGCCAGGATGATCGTCGGCAGCAGGTACGACACCAGGTTGTCGATCAGGTTCTTCTTCAGGTCGCCGACGCGGGTCTTGAGGTCGTCCCACAGGGCGCGGATGCCGCGTTTGCGGACCTCCAGGACGATCGGCAGCGCGTGCTCGCCCGTCTCGATCGCCGTCATGGCCTCCTTCGGGAGCTTGCGGGCCAGCCGGGCGCGGAGGTTGGCCCACGACAGGCCGATCAGGCTCGCGATCAGCACCAGGATGCTCGCGACGTCGAAGCTCGTCGGCAGCTCGATCCCCGCCGTCGCCGCGGTGCCCAGCAGCCACGACAACACGCCCTGCTGCAAATGCGTCGACGCGTTGTTCTTGAACTGCTTCAACCCGCCGCCGACCGCCGACACCAGGTTGCCCAGGAAGCCGATCGGGTCCTTCAGGATGCCCATCACCGCCTGCGCGGCCTTCGCGAGCACCCCCAGCAGCATGTCCTTCAGCTCGAGGATCGTCTTGATGACGCCCTTGACCGCGTCCAGAGCCTTGTCGACGAGCCCCCGGTTCTTCTCCTTCTCCACGGCGATCTCGGCGTCGACCGACTTGACGGCGTCCGTGTACTTCGTGGCCAGGGTGTCGACCAGCTCCGTGCTCTTGTCGTCGACCGACTGGGTCAGATCGTCGAACTTGTCGGCGAAACCGGCCGCCGCCCGGGTGCCCAGAGCTTTGAGGTCCTTCGGGAGGCTGTCGACCGCTTTCTGCAGCTCCGTGCGGCCCGTGGCGATGCGCTGCTTCGCCCTCGTCAGCTCGCGGCCGATCGTGTCCGCGACGTCGGAAATGACGCCGCGCATGCGCTTGACGTAGTGGTCGCGGGCCTCGACGAAGATCTGGTTCGCTTCCTCCGGCAGGCCGAACAGCTTGTCGTGGCCCCATTTGACCAGGCCCCACGGGCCGCCGTAGCGGCGCGACTTGTAGTCGTCCATCTTGCGCCGGTGTTCGGCCGTGAACTCGTCGCGGGCCACCTGCTCGCCCGCGGTGAACTGGACGTCGACGAGCTTGTCCAGGCCGGTGAGAATGCCTTCGACGTCGGTCTTCATCGTGTCGAAGACCTTCTGCAGAAGGGCCGTCACCTGGGCGCGCTTGTCCTGGTCGCCGGTCTTCGTCGTCTCCTTGCCGCCGTCGACCAGCCGGCCGGTGCGCACCCGGCGGGTGGCGATCGCGCCCATAGCGGTGGCGCCGAAGTGCTTGGCCTGCGCCGTGGTCTGGCGCAGCTGCTGCGACTCGTTCTTGCGGAGCTCCGGCGGTGTCGCCTCGGAATGCCGCTCCGCGGTCTTCTTGTCCTTCAGCGCCGGGCTGAACGCCGGGTCCGTCGACAGCTGCTTTTCGGTGACCTGGTTGTCGGCCATCTCCTTGTCGACGCTCGCCGGGCCGGCCGACAGGTCGGTGGCCGACGGCGGCAGCTTGTCCGGCGCCGCCTTCGCCGGGTCGGGCGTGCCCGGGGTGCCGGGCGGCCGGTCGGCCGTCATCGGCACGACCTGCTTGACCTCGGCGGCCGAGGTGTCCGGGGGTGCCGCGGTCGTGTCGGCGATCTGCTCGGCCGAGTCCGT
This sequence comes from Amycolatopsis sp. NPDC114505, assembly GCF_055633615.1. NCBI lineage: Bacteria > Bacillati > Actinomycetota > Actinomycetes > Pseudonocardiales > Pseudonocardiaceae > Amycolatopsis > Amycolatopsis sp. NPDC114505. Next base: position 2,021,824 of record NZ_JBVKDV010000002.1, read on the forward strand.
CTTGCCCTCGCCGACCTTGCCCTGCACCTCGGCCTTGATCTCGGCCGGCTTGCCGGAGCCGGCGAAGTCATCGGCCTCTTCGAGGTTCTTCGGGGCTTTCTCGGCGATGGCCTTCTCGACGGCCTTGACGAACGCTTCCTTGTCGAAGTCCTTCGGCTTGGCCTCGTTCATCTTCTCGGCGTTGGCCGTCTTGCCCTGCGCGATCTCGTCGTCCTTGGGCGGCACCGAGGCGCCCTGCGCGGACGTCGCTTCCTTGTTCGCCGGCGGATGGGACTTCGCGACCGTCTGCTTCTTGTGCGCGATGTCCTTCTTCAGCACCGCGAACTTCGGGTCCGCGCCCGGACTCCGGGCCAGCCCCGCCGCCACCGCGCCGTTCCCGACGCTGTCCTGCGACTCCTTGCGCGACGGGTCCGCGAGCGGCTTCTTGTCACCCGCCCGCAACGCCGCCAGCGCCGCCGCGTTCGACGCCGGCAGCGGCGGGGGTTTCCGCGGCGGCGGGCGCTCCTTCACCGCGGCGGGCGCCGGGGCCACCGTCAGCGCGGGGAGCGTCGCGTGAGCCCTCGGTGGCGGCGGCATGGGACGGCTCTCCTCCCGCTACGGGAACCCCGGACAGCGTCGCAGCCGGCCGTCACCGGGGCGTCGCCGAAACGTCCCTCGTGGCCATCGAGGCGGAACCTGCGGTATACCCGGAGCAGTGGAAGATCTCCGGGCCGGGCTCGTCCGGCCGCTCACCGCCGCGTTGTCCGCCCAGCCCGGTGATCGGCCGGCCTACTCCGACGGCGCGCGGACCATCACCTACGGACAGCTCGCCGCCCGCAGCGCCGAGTACGCCGCCGGGCTCGACGTCGCGCGGGGCGATCGGGTGCTCGTCCACGTCGGCAGCCGGGTCGAGTTCGCCGAGTACCTCCTGGCCGTGCTGCGCGCCGCCGCCGTCGGCGTCCCGGTCAGCACCAGGGCGACCGAAGCCGAGCTCGCCCACATCGCCGACGACTCCGGCGCGACCCTGCTCATCACCGAGGCACGCCACGCGGAAATGGCGCGCCGGCTCGGCGAGAGCCGGGGCCTGCGGGTCCTCTTCGTCGAGGACCCGCCGAAACGAACGGCACCACAGCCGCGAGACGATCTCACGCTCGACGAACCGGCCTGGCTGCTCTACACCTCCGGCACCACGGGCCGTCCGAAAGGCGTCCTGCTTTCGCAGCGCGCGATGCTGTGGTCGACCGCCGCGTGTTACGTCCCGATGTTCGGGCTCACCGCGGACGACACGCTCCTGTGGCCACTGCCGACGCACCACGCCTACGCGCTGTCGCTGGCCTTCGTCGCCAATATCGCGATCGGGGCCCACACCCGGCTCGCCGACGGCCTGTCCCCGGACCTGCTCGCCGCCCACGCCGGCTGCGTGCTGGCCGGCGTCCCGGCCACCTACCTGCGGCTCCGCCAGGAACACGACGGCCCGCTCGGCGCACCCAGGCTGTGCTTGACGTCGGGCGCGCAGTGCACGCCGGCGACCCGCGCCGCGGCGCGCGACCTGTTCGGCACCGAGGTGCTCAACGGTTACGGGAGCACCGAAACCGGCGGCAAGATCGCCGTGGAGACGCCCGGCATAACCGGGTTGACCCCGATGGCCGGCGTCGAGATCCGGATCGACGCGGGCGAGGTGCTCGTCCGCGGCCCGGGGCTGATGCTCGGCTACCACGGGCAGGCGTCGCCGCTGCGCGACGGCTGGTACCCCACCGGCGACGCGGGCCGCCTCGAAGACGGCAGGCTCGTGCTCGACGGCCGGATCGACGACGTCATCGTCTGCGGCGGCCAGAACGTCCACCCGACCGAGATCGAGGCGGTGCTCGAGGAGTCGGTCCGGGACGTCCTCGTGGCCGGCCGCCCCGACGACGTCGTCGGGGCGGTGCCGATCGCGTTCGTGGTCCCCGGGCCGGACGGCTTCGACCCCGAAGCGCTGCGGCGGCTGTGCCTGAGCCGGCTCTCGCTGTACAAGGTGCCGGTCGCCTACATCGAGGTCGACGAGATCCCGCGGACGCCGTCGGGCAAACCGCGCCGCACTGCCCTGTCCAGCGCGCCGAAACCCCTGGACCTGGCCGCGATCGTCCGCGCCGAGCTGGTCGCGCTGTGCGGCCACGACGGCGGCGACGGCTGGCGCGACCGGCCCTTCACCGACCTCGGCCTGTCTTCGCTCGCCGGCGTCCAGTTCCGGCACCGCGTCACCGCGCTCACCGGCGTGCCCGTGCCGCACTCGCTGATCTACGACTTCCCGACGCCCGGCGAGGTCATCGCGGAGCTCGCCCGGCTCGTATCGGGTGACTCGACGACACGCGCGCCGGCGCGGCCGGCACCCGCCGCCGAACCGATCGCCATCGTGGCGATGGCCTGCCGGTTCCCCGGCGGCGTGCGCTCGCCGGAAGACCTCTGGCGGCTCGTCGCGGACCAGGTCGACGCGACCGGCGAGTTCCCGGCCGACCGCGGCTGGGACCCCGACGAGCTGTACGACCCGGACCCCGACGCGATCGGCCGGTCGGTGACGCGCCGCGGCGGGTTCCTCGACGGCGCGGGCGACTTCGACGCGGGTATCTTCGGCATCTCGCCCCGGGAGGCCCTGGCCACCGACCCCCAGCAGCGGCTGCTGCTGGAGACGACGTGGGAGGCGTTCGAGCGGGCCGGCATCGACGTCGCGACGCTGCGCGGCAGCGACACCGGCGTGTTCGCCGGCGTGATGAACGAGGACTACGCGAGCCGGTTCACCACCCCCCACGAGCTCGAAGCGTGGCTGGGCATCGGCTCCTCGCACGCGGTGGCCTCGGGCCGGATCTCCTACACCTTCGGGCTGACCGGCCCGGCGCTCACCGTCGACACGGCCTGTTCGTCGTCGCTGGTCGCCCTGCACCTCGCGGCGAAAGCGCTGCGCGCGGGCGAATGCTCGCTCGCGGTCGCCGGCGGGGCGACGGTGATGGCGACCCCGCGGACCTTCCTGGCCTTCAGCCGCCAGCGCGGCCTGTCCCCGGACGGGCGGTGCCGGTCCTACGCCGCCGGAGCGGACGGCACGGCCTGGTCCGAGGGCGCCGGCGCGCTCCTGCTGGAACGGCTGTCCGACGCGCGCCGGCACGGGCACCCGGTCCTGGCGCTCCTGCGCGGGACGGCGGTGAACGCCGACGGCGCGTCGAACGGGCTGACCGCGCCGAACGGGCGTGCGCAGCAGGCCCTGATCGCGTCGGCCCTCGCGGACGCCGGACTGGCCGCCGCCGACGTCGACGCCGTCGAGGGGCACGGGACCGGCACGTCCCTGGGCGACCCGATCGAGGCGGAAGCGGTGATCGCGGCGTACGGCCGGGGCGGCGACCCGCTGTGGCTCGGCTCGGTGAAGTCGAACATCGGCCACACGCAGGCCGCGGCCGGGGTCGCCGGCGTGATCAAGATGGTCGAGGCCTTGCGGCACGAGCAGCTGCCGCCGTCGCTGTACGCCGACGAGCCGAGCCCGCACGTCGACTGGGCCGGCGGCGGGGTGGCGCTGCTGTCCGAGGCGCGGCCGTGGCCGCGCGCGAGCCGGGTCCGCCGGGCCGGGGTGTCCGCCTTCGGGATCGGCGGCACCAACGCGCACGTGCTCCTCGAAGAGGCACCGGCACCGGAAACCGAAGCGCCGCAGGCGTTTCCGGCGGTGCCGTGGCTGCTCAGCGCGGCCGACGACGACGCGCTGCGGCAGGTCGCGGCCGGCCTGGCCGGGGCTCCGGACACCATCGACGTCGCCTACACGCTCGCCCGCCGGACGCCGCTCGCGCACCGCGTGCTGGTGCCCGCCGGGAATCCCGAAGCCCTGCGGGCCGTCGCCGAGGGCCGTGTGCCCGGCCGGACCGTGCGCGGCGGGATCCGGCTGGCCCTCCTGTTCAGCGGGCAGGGTGCGCAACGCGCCGGCATGGGACGGGAGCTTTCCGACCTGTTCCCGGTGTTCGCCGACGCCTTCGACGAAGCGTGCGAGGCGCTGGGCGGCCCGGTGCGCGACATCGCGTTCACCGGCGGCGAGGCGCTGGACCGCACGGATCACGCCCAGGCCGCGCTGTTCGCCTTCGAGGTCGCCCAGTACCGGCTGTTCGAGTCCTGGGGGCTGCGGCCGGACGTGCTGGCCGGGCATTCGGTCGGCGAGATCGCCGCCGCGCACGTCGCCGGGGTGCTGTCCCTGCCGGACGCGGCGACGCTGGTGGCCGCCCGTGGCCGGCTCATGGCCTCGCTGCCCGGCGGCGGGGTGATGATCGCCGTGGAAGCCACCGAAGCCGAGGTGGCGCCGCTGGTGGGCGACGGGGTCGCGATCGCCGCGGTCAACGGCCCGCGCTCGCTCGTCCTCTCCGGTGAGGACACCGCGACGACGGCCCTGGCCGCGCGCTTCGGCGGCGGGACTCGGCTGCGCGTCAGCCACGCTTTCCATTCGCCGCTGCTGGAGCCGGTGCTCGACGAGTTCCACGACGTCGCCACCGGGCTGAAGCACCACCGGCCGGTCCTGCCGCTGGTGTCGTGCCTGACCGGGCAGCTCGTCGACGAGATCGAGCCCGGTCACTGGCGGCGGCACGCCCGCTCGGCCGTGCGGTTCGCGGACGCCGTGGCCACGATCGCCGCCCCCGGCCCGGTCGTCGGCCTCGAAATCGGGCCGGCGCCCGTGCTCAGCCGGCACGCGGCCGGCACCCAGCCGGGGACGATGTCGGGCCGCGGAGTGCTGACGGCGGCCGGCGCCGTGCACACCGCCGGCGTCTCCGTCGACTGGCGCGCGGTGTTCGCCGGCAGCGGCGCGCGGATCACGGCCTTGCCCACGTACCCGTTCAAGCGCACCCGGTACTGGCTCGACGCACAGTCGCCCGTGCCGGAGCCAACCGGCGGGGACCACGCGATCCTCGGTCCGGCGCTGGTCGCGCCCGACTCGCCGCGGGTCGTGCACGGCGGCTCGCTCGGCGTCCGCCGGCACCGGTGGCTCGCCGACCACGTAGTCGGGGGAGTGGTCCTGGCGCCGGGGACGGCGTTCGTCGAACTGGCCCTGCACGCCGGCGGGACGGCGGTCGAGGAGTTGACGATCGAAGCGCCGCTGCGGCTCGACGGCGGCCAGGACGTCCACGTCCAGGTCGTCGTGGACGGGCCGCGCGTGGACGTCTACGCGCGGCGTCCGGCGGACGAGCGCTGGCAGAAGCACGCGTCGGGACGGGTGCGTCCGCGTAGGCCCGTTCCGGCCGGCTGGACCGGGGCATGGCCGCCGCCGGACGCTGTGGAAGCCGACGTCGCCGAGGCCTACCGCGCCCACTCCTACGGTCCTGTTTTCCAAGCCGTACAACGGTTGTGGACGCGTGAGGAGGAGTTCTTCGCCGAGGTGGAGCTGGCGCCGGATGTCGGCGGGCGCTTCGCGCTGCACCCCGTCCTGCTGGACGCGGCCGTGCACGCGACGGCGCTCGCCGAGGGGCCGGCGGCCGAGCCGAGGGTGCCGTTCCTCTGGAGCGGCGTCGAGGTCCACGCGCCCGGAGCCCGGCGGGCCCGGGTGCACGGCGTCCGCCTCGGCGCCGGCGCCGTCCGGGTCGACCTGTTCGACGACGGCGGGCAGCCGGTCGCCCGCGTCGAGTCCCTGACGACGCGGCCGATGGCGGCCCGGGACACGATGCTCTACCGTCCACAGTGGATTCCGATGACCCTGCCGCCGCCGGTGGCGACTGCGGAACCGGTGCGGGTGGTGGAAATCGGGCCCGGCGACGTCCGGACGGCGACCGGCCGGGCACTCGCCGTCCTGCACGACTGGCAGGAGCGCGGCGACCGGCTGGTCCTCGTGACGCGGAACGCGACCGGGCCGGTCCCGGACCTCGCCGCGGCGGCGGTCTGGGGCTTCGGGTGCGCCGCGGCGGCGGAGTACCCGGGCCGGATCACCTTGGTCGACCTGGAGCCCGGCTTCCCGGTGGAGCGGGTCGCCGGCCTCGTCGGCGGCAGCGCGGAGCCGCAGATCGCCGTCCGCGACGGGGTGCCGCACGTGCTGCGGATCGCGCGGGCCGCGCCGTCCGAGGGCCGGCCGTTCGGTCCGGAAGGGACGGTGCTGGTCACCGGCGGGACGGGCGCGCTCGGCCGGGCGCTGGCCCGGCACCTGGTGGCCGCGTACGACGTCCGGCACCTGCTGCTGGTGAGCCGGAGCGGGCCGTCGGCTCCCGGCGCCGCGGAGTTGCGGGCGGAGCTGGGTTCGAGGGTGCGGATCGTCGCCGCCGACGTCGCGGACCGGGCTGTTCTGACGCGGCTGGTCGAGAGCTGCGACCCGCCGCTGACGGCCGTCGTGCACAGCGCGGCGGTGGTGGACGACGGTGTCCTGGCCGCGCAGACGCCGGAGCGCCTGGACACCGTGCTGCGCCCGAAGGTGGACGCGGCGCTGGTGCTCGACGAGGTGACCCGGCACCTGCCGCTGACGGCGTTCGTCCTGTTCTCGTCGATCGCCGGGGTGTTCGGCAAGGCGGGGCAGGCCAACTACGCGGCCGCGAACCGGGTGCTGGACGCGCTGGCGCACCGGCGCCGGGCCGAGGGGCTGCCCGCGTTGTCGCTGGCGTGGGGGCTGTGGGAGCTGGGCACGGGCCTCGGCGACCGGATCTCGGCCGCGGCCCGCCGCCGGATCCACGCGTCCGGCGTCGCGGGGCTCACGGCGGAGCAGGGCCTGGCGCTGTTCGACGCGGCACTCGGCTCGGCCGAACCGGTGCTGGTCCCGGTCCGCTTCGACCCGAGCGCGTCGATGGCCCCGCCGACCGGCGGTTCACGTGCCGCGGCACCGCGTCCCACGTGGCCGTCGAACCCGACGGAGCCCGAGCTGCGCGAGCTGGTCCGCACGGAGGTCGCGGCGGTCCTGGGCCACCCGGACGCTTCGGTGATCGCCGACGACCGGCCGTTCCTGGAGCTGGGCTTCGACTCGTTGACGGTGATCGAGCTGCGCACCCGGCTGGCCGGGCTGTCGGGAATCGACCTGCCGGCCACGGTGGTCTTCGACCAGCCGACCGTGGCCGAGCTGGCCGCCTACCTGAAGGAGCAGACGAGCTGAAGGGCCCTAGTCGGCGACGATGCGGTGGCGCAGCTGTTCCAGCGTTTTGGTCAGCAGCCGGGAGATCTGCATCTGGGAGACGCCCACCCGCTCGGCGATCTGGCTCTGCGTCAGCTCCTCGACGAACCGCATCTCGATGATCGCGCGCTCCCGGGGCGGCAGGCCGGCCATCGCGGCCTGCAACGTCAGGTGGTCGTCGGCCTTGCTGTACGGGGTCTCCTCGTCGGCCAGCTGGTCGGCGACCGTGACGTTGTCGCCGCCGCGGGCGGGCGCGTCGAGGGACGCCGGCTTGTACGCCTCCGCCGCGAGCAGACCTTCGCGGACCGTCTCGACGTCGATGTCGAGGTGGGCCGCGAGCTCGCTTGGGGTGGGGGAGCGGCCCAGGTCGTGGGCCAGCTCGCCGGTCGCCCGGGCGAGGTTCTGCTGCAGCTCCTTGAGCCCCCGGGGCACGCGCATCGACCACGCGCTGTCGCGGAAGTGACGGCGGACCTCGCCCATGATCGTCGGTACGGCGAAGGACAGGAAGTCGCGGCCCTTGGCCGGGTCGTAGCGGTCGACGGCGTGGATCAGGCCGGTCCGCGCGACCTGCACGAGGTCGTCGAAGGACTCGCCGCGGCCGCCGAAGCGCTTGGCGATGTTCTCGGCGAGCTCGAGGTGCTCGGTGATCAGCCGGTCGCGCAGGTCGGATCGCCGGGGGTCCTCGGCCGGCAGCCCGCTGTGCTCGTGGAACAACGGAACGCAGTGGGCGAACTGGTTGGCCCGCCGTGGTGGGGACACGACGAGCGTCGCGGTGGGACGTTCCGGTGCTCTGACAACCATGGTGCCCACATACCCAAAGCCGTCCTGAATCACACGAACCGGTGATCAGGAAGGCGGGTATTAGTGCACTCGGAGTAACAAAGGTAAGCGGGAGGCTAAGTGCGTTTTCCTCAGCAGGGCAGCGTCCCGGTCCGCAGGGCGTGGTTGCCGTCGTTCGCGTCGTCCGACCACACCACCGTCTTGCGCGCGGCGGAACACTGCGGCGAGATCGCGAACCCCTCGTTGTTGTAGTTCGGCATCTTCGACGGCCGCGCGTACGTCGCCGAGACGGTGAACTTGCCGCCGGTGATCTTCAGCGTCGCCGTCTTGCCGTCGCAGGTGTCGTCGCAGACCGACCAGAGGCTGCCCGTCGCCGGGTCGAACTCCAGCTCCATGACCTTCGGGAACCCGGACGCGATGGTCGCCACCCGGGTGAACCCGCCGCCCGCCTGGTCGAGCGCGTAGGCGTAGATCTTGCCCTCGTCCTCGAGGCCGACGAAGTAGAGGCCGGTGCCGTGGCCGGCGTAGGTCGCCGGGTCGTACGCCGCCTTCGTGTGGTCGTCGCGGAAGCCGCCGGCGGTCAGGAACGAGTCCGGGACCCAGGTGATGCCCTCGAAGCCGCCGTTGTCGTCGACCGACGGCAGGTCGCCCGTGAGGTCCCACTCCGCGACCGCGCTGAGTGACGCCGACGACGCACCGGTGTCGAACCGCAGCACCTTCAGCAGGCTGCCGTCCTCGTCGTTGTCCCGCTCGGTCGCGGCGAAGACGCCGTCGGGCGTGGCCACCACGCCTTCCGCGTCCGGGTCACCGCTGCCGTCACGGTAGTGCAGCTTCTTCCCGGACGGCCAGCCGCTCGCCGGCGCCCAGGTGGTGCCGGTGCGGGTGAGCCGGTAGAGGGTGCCGGGGCCGTTCTTGACCGCCCACAGCTCGTCGGCGCTCGCGAACGAGAGCCCGCTGAGGTTCTCGCCGAAGTAGCCGGCGGCGTCGGCGACCGTGACGGCCGGATCGCCGGGCCACTTCGCCGTCGCGGCCTGCGCGCTGCCGGGAGACGCGGTGAGCAGCGCCGAAACGAGGATCGCGGATGCGGCGAACCGAGGGGGGATACGCACGTCGTGCTCCTGAGGGCCGGTGCGGCGTCGTCGAGAAATGATCTTGACGCAGGCGACTGTACCCAGCCGCCCGGCCACGGGCAACGCGCGCGTCCTCCCATCGGACTGGGCCGTTCGGGCCACCCCTCAGTCTTCCGGCAGCACCGCCAAAGTCAGCCACGACCGCCCGTCGACGTGCACCCGGTTGGTCGCGACGACCTTCCGGCGGTCGCCGACTTCCCGGGCACCGGTGTTCGTGTTGACGTCGAACCGGGGGAAGTTGCTGGAGCTGACATCGAGCCGGATGCGGTGCCCGGCCCGGAACAGGTTCGCCGTGTCGGGAGCTTCGACCGTGATGTCGTAGACCTCGCCGGGCACCATCGGCGCCGGTTCGGCGAAGGAGTCCCGGTAGCGGCACCGGAGGATCCCGTCGGTGAGGTTCATCGCGAACCCCTGCGGATAGTCCGCGCTGGGCGGGTGGACGTCGATCAGCTTCACCGTGAAGTCCGTGTCGGCCGCTGTGGACGACACCGCCAGCCGGACGGTGACCGGCCCGGCGACCGCGACGTCCCGCGTCAGCGGCGGCGTCTGGAACACCAGCACGTCCGGCCGGCTGTCCAGCGGCAGGAACGGTTCGGCCGCGCCGAAGAAGCGTTCGTCGGGGCACTGGTGGAACGCGCCGCCGCTCATCACCGGCTCGCCGGAGGTGACCTGGCCGCCGAGGGTGGGCACCGGGTCGGCCGGGTCGAAGTCGTAGTCGAGGTACGCGGGAGCCGATGGCGGCGTGCGCGCGAGACTGCCGTCGGCACCGAGGTGGAACACCTGGTCCTCGGCGGTCTCCGGCGGCCACGCGGTGGCCGTGCGCCACCGGCCGCCGTGGTCGAGGCGTCCCTCGGGCGTCCGGCGCCCGGAACCGCCGCCCATCAGGAAGTACCGCACCGGCGGCGGGGTTTCGCCGGACGCGGCGAGGTGCGCGTCGAACCAGCGCAGCCGCATCGTCACGTAGTCGTCGTCGAGGTTCCCGTCGAGCGGCGCCTCGGGCCCGAAGTCGACGTCGCCGGCGTGCCGCTCGCTGCGGGCGCCGTGGGTCCACGGCCCGAGCACGAGGTAGGCGGGGCTGTGCTTCTTGCGGCCCAGCTCGCGGAAGTTCTCGGTGGCGGTGCGGATGTAGGGGTCGTACCAGCTGGAGATGTGCAGGCTCGGCACGTCCGGGAACCGGTCGTAGAACCCGCGCGCGAAGATGCCGGGCTGCCGCCAGTACTCGTCGAACACCCCGTGCTCCCACTGCTCCAGCAGGTAGTCCTCGTAGGCCGGGACGAACCGCAACGGCGACGCGCCGCGCCGCCACGGCATCCGGGTGAACCACGCCCGCAGGTCCTCGGAGTCCAAAGTGGCCCGCAGCACCGGGTCGGCGAGCACCTCCGCGCTGGTGCGGGCGCGGTGGAATGCCCAGGTCACCTGCTTCAGCTCGAACGCGCCGCCCATCCGGGTCCCGGCTTCGTAGGCGCTGGCGAAGCCACCGGAGTCGAGGAACATGGCCGCCAGGTGCGGCGCGCCCAGTGACGCCAGCGCGGCCTGCGCGTGGGCCGAGTAGGAGACGCCCATCGTCGCGACCCGGCCGTCGCACCAGTCCTGCGCGGCGATCCACTCGACGGTGTCGTAGCCGTCCTCGGCTTCGTTGAGGTACTTGGTGAACGTGCCCCCGGAATCGCCGCGGCCGCGGCAGTCCTGGCGCACGACCAGGTAGCCGCCCGTGACGAACCGCCGCGTGGCCACCTCGGGGCCGAGGGGGCCGTCGGAGGGACGCACGAGCCGTCGGCCGTACGGCGTGCGCTCGAGCAGCACCGGCCCGGGCGGGGGATCGGGCCGGTCGGCGTAGAGGTCGGCGACCAGGACGACGCCGTCGCGCGCGGGCACGTCGAGCACGAGCCGCCAGCAGGGCTCGTCCCCGGGCAGCGCCAGCCGTTCCCACCCGCCCATCAGAGCCCGCCCGCGAACTGCGCGCCGAGCGCGGGCCAGGCGGCGACGAGCTGGGGCAGCGGCGTGGTGGTGAAGTACTTGCGGTAGAGCCGCGCGTAGGTGCCGTCGGCGACCATCGCGCCGATCTGCTGGTCGAGCGCGGTCAGCAGGGCGCCGTGGTCCTTGGGCACGGCCATCGACGTCGGATGCTCGACCGGGGCCGAGGCCGCCCGCCGCAGCGCGGGGTACTGCTTGAGGAACTGCTCGGCGTCCGGTCCGCCGACGACGAACGCGTCGAGGGCGCCGTTGAGCAGCTGGCTCACCGCGGCGTTGGCGTTGGGGAAGCCGATCGGGACCGCGCCCGGCATCTTGGCCGGCACGAACGGTTCCTGCGTCGACCCGGTGACCGCGCCGACCTTCCGCCCAGCGAAGTCCGTGAGCTTCGCGGCGGTCGAGCTCGCGGTGGTGAGCACCGCCGTCGTGCTCCAGAACAGGGGCTTGGTGAAGGAGACGTTCTTCTGGCGTTCGTCGGTGACGCCCAGCCCCGCGGCGGCCAGGTCGTACTGGTGGCTGGTCAGCCCGGCCAGCGACGACGTCACGGATGTCGACTTGTAGTCCACCTTCAGCCCGAGCCGTTTCGCGGCCTCGTCGGTGACGTCGATGATGAACCCGACCGGCTTGCCCGTCGGGTCACCGTAGGCGAACGGCGGCTGGCTGGTCTGTGTGGCGGCGCGGATCGTGCCCGGCTCGAGCAGGCCGTACGGGTCGTCGGCGGACGAGGTGCCGCTACAGCCGGCGAGCACGAGGGCGCCGGCGAACGCGGCGACAGCGATGCGGAACATGTGATTGTCCTTTCCGGACGGTCAGAGGACGCGGGCGAGGAAGTCGCGCAGCCGCGGGGTTTCCGGGTCGTCGAGGGTGGCGCGGGCGGGACCGGCTTCGGCGACGCGGCCGTCGTCCATGAACACCACGCGATCGGCTACCTCGCGGGCGAAGCCGATTTCGTGGGTCACGGCGAGCATGGTCATGCCGGAGCCCGCGAGGGTGCGCATCACGTCGAGGACGTCCTTGACCAGCTCGGGGTCGAGCGCGGAGGTCGCCTCGTCGAACAGCATCACCTCGGGTTCCATGGCGAGCGCGCGGGCGATCGCGACGCGTTGCTGCTGCCCGCCGGAAAGGCGGCCGGGCCGCTGGTGGGCCAGGTGCGCGAGGCCGAGCCGCTCCAGCTGGGTCATGGCCGCGGCGTCGGCGGCGTCCTTGCCGAGACGCCGGACGGTCCGCAGCGCGGCGGTGACGTTCTTGAGCACGCTCAGGTGCGGGAACAGGTTGAAGTGCTGGAAGACCATGCCGACGCGGGCGCGGACGGCGTCGACGTCCACCCCGGCGCCGGTGATCGCCGTGCCGCCGATCCGGATCTCTCCGGCGGTCGGCTCCTCCAGCAGGTTGAGGCACTTGAGCAGGGTCGACTTGCCGGAGCCGGACCGCCCGATCACGCAGACGGTTTCGCCCGCGGCCACGTCCAGGTCGACGTCTCGGAGCACTTCGATCGGGCCGTAGCTCTTGTGCAGGCCGCGCACGGACACCGCGGTCATCAGACGGCCGCCTTCGCGGGAACGGGCACGACCGGCGCCGGCCCGGCGGGGAAGCGGCGGCCTTCGCGCATGCGCTTGTCGAGCTTGTTCACCGCGTAGGTGAGCGGGATGGTCAGCAGCAGGTAGCAGAGGCCCGCGGCGACCAGCGCCGACGAGTTGTACGTCGCCGCCTGTCGTTCCTGGGCGATGAAGTAGAGCTCCCGCTGGCCGAAGCCGAGTCCGAGCAGGTACACCAGTGCGCTCTCCTTGATGTCGATGATGAACTGGCCGGCCAGCGCGGGCAGGACGTTGCGCACGCCCTGCGGGACGACGACCACCCGCATCGCCGTGAGGTAGGGCATGCCGAGGCTGCGCGCGGCGTGCAACTGCCCGGCGGGGACGGCCTGGATGCCGGAGCGGAAGATCTCGGCCGAGTAGGCGGCGGAGATCAGCGCGATGGCGAGCACGGCGTACCCGAGCGGTTCGCGCCCGAAGGGCCGAAGCCCGGCCGCGGGGAGGCCGACGCCGACCAGGCTGACGGTGACGATCGCCGGCAGCCCCCGGAAGACGTCGACGTAGATCCGGGCGGGCAGCCGGAGCAACCGCCGCCGGGACAGCAGCAGCATCGCCAGCAGCACCCCGGCGACGACGCCGAAGACGATCGCCAGCGCGGCGATCAGCAGGGTGTTGCGCAGCCCTTCGGTCAGCAGCGCGGGCAGGACGCCCAGGATCTCGTGGAGGTCGAAGAAGGTGCGCAGGAAGTCGGGCATGACCTGGCCTCTCGTGTCGCGGATCCCGGAAGGCTAGGTCCGTTTCCCCGCGCTGCCGCCGACGCTTACCGCGACCGCGGTAACCATGGGGCCTAAGCTGCACGCATGCCGGTGGTGCTGTCGGTTCACGGGGCCCGGGCGGCCGATCTCGTCGCCGGGGTCTCGCCGCTGGCCGAGCTGCTCGCGTGCCTGCATTCGATCGCCGAACCGGAGCACCACTTCGAGGTGCGGCCGTGGCTCACCCGGGTCCGGGCGGACACCTCGGCCGGGCTGCACGGCCGGCTGAAGACCTACGCGCCGCTGTGGGCGCGCCGCCGCTGCCGGCTGCTGCTGCCGTTCGAGCTGCCGCTGGGACGGACGTTCGAGGAGGAGCTGGGCCGGCTCTCGCAAATGCCGATCGCCAGCTTCGCCGCGACCGCGGCCGAGGCGATCCACGGTGGCTTCGTGGAGATCGGCGACCTGCTGGGCGACGCGGCGGCGCGCGAGGCCTACGTCGCGGCGTGCGAGCGGCGGTCGTTCGGCCGCGGCGAGCTGGCCCGGCACCTCGTCGGCGACCCGGAGGCGTTCCGCGCGGACCTGCTGGACGTCCTGCGCGCCTGCGCCGAGGAGTTCTTCGCCGACGAGTGGGCGCGCGTCGCGCACCGGCTGGAGAGCGAGTGCGCGACCGTGCGGGCGCGGGTCAGCGCACTGCCGGTCGCCGAGGCGCTGGCCTCGCTCAGCCCGAACGCGGCGGCGCGGCAGGACCCGCCGTCGGTGGTGTTCGACAAGCTCCAGTCGCTGCACGCCGACCTGCGCGGCCGCCGCTGCCTGCTGGTGCCGTCGGTGCACGCCCGGCCGCACCTGATCGTCAAGGTCGACCCGGGTTTCCCGGTGGTGGTGCATTTCCCGGTCGAGGGCGACGGCGCCCGCGACACCCTCGCCCAGGTCCGCTTGCGCCTGGCGATCCTCGCCGACCCGGCCCGGCTTTCGCTGTGCCGCCACCTGGTCAACGAGCCGATCACGACGTCCGACCTGGCCGCCCGCACCGGGATGACGCTGCCGCAGGTCTCCCGCCACCTGGGCCGCCTGCGCGAAGCGGGCCTGCTGATCTCCCGCCGCGACGGCCGGATGATCCAGCACCGCCTCGACCTCCAGCGGCTGATGCAGCTCGGGGTCGACGTGCTCACCACGATCATGCGCTGACGCTGTCGTCCACTGTGGACCGACCGCGTTCGACGACGTGGTCGAATCCGCCGATACTTTCGCGCGGGTGACCGAGCCGTTACACTCCCGTGCTGGGAGCGCTCCCAGGCCGACTGTCCCTGTCGACTTCCTCCAGGAGGATCGGTATGACCCGGCGTTTTCTCCGGGCGCTCGTCGTCGGCTTGCTCTTCGCCGCCTGCGTTGTCGTCCAAGCCCCCGTCCCAGCTACGGCTACCGCAGCGGCCCCCACCCGGATCATGGCCCTCGGTGACTCCATCACCGGCTCGCCCGGGTGCTGGCGCGCCCTGCTGTGGAAGCACCTGCAGGACACCGGCCACACCGACGTCGACTTCGTCGGGACGCTCCCCGCCCAGGGCTGTGGCTTCACCTACGACGGTGAGAACGAGGGCCACGGCGGGTTCCTCGCCACCGGCATCGTCCGGGACAACCAGCTGCCCGGCTGGCTTTCCGCCACCCGGCCGGACATCGTCCTGATGCACCTGGGCACCAACGACGTCTGGAGCAACGTCTCCGCGAGCACGATCCTCGACGCCTACACGACCCTGCTCGGCCAGATGCGGGCGAGCAACCCGGCGACGAAGCTCGTCGTCGCGAAGATCATCCCGATGAACCCGGCCACCTGCTCCGCCTGCGCCCAGCGGGTCGTCGACCTGAACAGTGCCATCCCCGCCTGGGCCCAGGCGCACAGCACTGCCGCGTCGCCGATCACCGTCGCCGACCAGTGGACCGGCTTCGACACCGCGGCCGACACCACCGACGGCGTCCACCCGAACAGCACCACCGGCATCCAGAAGATGGAAAGCCGCTGGTACCCGGCCCTGGTCGCGGCGCTGCCCGGCGCCACGGCGGCGGCCGGCCTGCACGTCAGCGGCACCCAGGTCGTCGAAGCGAACGGCGCCGCGTTCGTCATGCGCGGCGTGAACCACCCCTATGCCTGGTATCCCACTCAGACCGGCGCGTTCGCGGACATCAAGTCCTTCGGCGCCAACACCGTGCGCGTGGTGCTCGGCAGCGGCCAGCGGTGGGGCCCGACGTCGGCGGCCGAGGTCGCGAACGTCGTCTCGCTGTGCAAGCAGTCCCGCCTGATCTGCGTGCTCGAAGCGCACGACACCACCGGATACGGCGAGGAGGGCGCGGCCGCGAGCCTGGACCAGGCCGCGAGCTACTGGATCAGCGTCGCCAGTGCCCTGAAGGGCCAGGAGCACTACGTCGTGATCAACCTCGGCAACGAGCCGTTCGGCAACAACCAGCAGGTGAGCGCGACCTGGGCGAGCGCGACGAGCAACGCGATCACCCGGCTGCGCGGCGCCGGCCTGGAGCACCTGCTGATGGCCGACGCGCCGATGTGGGGCCAGGACTGGCAGAACATCATGCGCGACAACGCCGCCTCGGTGGAGAACGCCGATCCGCGGCACAACACGGTGTTCTCCATCCACATGTACGGCGTCTACGACACCGCCGCCGAGATCACCGGGTACTTCGACGCCTTCCGCACCGCCGGCCTGCCGCTGGTGGTGGGGGAGTTCGGGAACATGCACACCGACGGCAACCCCGACGAGGACACGATCATGGCCCAGGCGCAGGCCCGCGGCCTCGGCTACCTCGGCTGGTCGTGGAGCGGCAACAGCAGTGACGTCGCCTACCTCGACCTGGTCAACAACTTCAACCCGGCCAGCCTGACGGCGTGGGGAGAGCGCTTTCTCACCGGCACGAACGGCGTCCGGCAGACCTCGAAGGAAGCCACCATCTACGGCGGCGGCACCGCGGACACCGTGGCCCCGACGACGCCGGGCACGCCGTCCGCGTCGGCCGTGACGTCGACCGGCGCCACGCTGAGCTGGAGTGCCTCGACCGACAACGTCGGCGTCACCGGCTACGACGTCCTCCGCGCGACCGGCAGCGGCACGTTCGCCCAGGTCGGCACGACCGGGACGACCACGTTCACCGACACCGGCCTGACCGCCTCGACGACCTACCGGTACCAGGTGCGGGCCCGTGACGCGGCGGGGAACGTTTCGGCGAACTCCGCGGCGGCGACCGCGACGACCACCGCAGGCGGCTCGGGGACCTGCAAGATCGGCTATTCCGCGCCGGCCTGGGGCGGGGGCAGCGGGTTCACCGCCTCCGTGACCATCACCAACACCGGCACGGGCACGCTCACCGGCTGGACGCTGGCCTTCACCTACGCCGACGGCCAGCGCGTGACCCTGCCCGGCTGGGGCGCGACCTTCACGCAGAACGGCGGCGCGGTCACCGCCACCAACCTGTCCTGGAACGGCACGCTGGCCCCGAACGCGTCGACCGGCATCGGCTTCAACGGCACGTTCACCGGGTCCAACCCGGCACCGGCCTCGTTCACCCTCAACGGCAGCACCTGCACGACCGGCTGAATCCGTCCATTGTAGACAAGGAGAAGAGCATGTTCACGTTGAGTCGCAGCCTGCTCGTGGGCGTCCTGGTGGCCGCGTTGCTGCCGGGCGTCGCGGCGGGGGAGACCGCGCCGACGTTCGACAAGCTGAACCGCGGGGTGGTCAGCGTCCACACCGCGGCCGGAAACCGGGTCGGCTGGCGGTTGCTCGCCGACGACCCCGCGGGCGTGGAGTTCGCCGTCTACCGCGACGGCACGAGGGTGACGCAGACACCCGCCGGCGGCCCGACCGGCTTCCTCGACGCGGGCGCTCCCGCCGGGGCGAACTACACCGTCCGGGCCGTCGTCGGCGGAGTCGAACGGATGTCGGCCTTCGCCGCGGAGAAGTCGCTGACCCTGGACAGCGCGGCCGCGGCGAGCACCCGGGACGTGCCGATCCAGATCCCGCCGGGCGGCACGACGCCGTCCGGGGAGAGCTACACCTACGCCGCGAACGACGCGAGCGTCGGCGACCTGGACGGCGACGGCCAGTACGAAATCGTGCTGAAATGGGATCCCAGCAACGCCAAGGACAATTCGCAGTCCGGCTACACGGGTGACGTCTACGTCGACGCCTACCGGCTGGACGGCACCCGCCTCTGGCGGATCGACCTCGGCCGCAACATCCGCGCCGGCGCGCACTACACGCAGTTCCAGGTCTTCGACTACGACGGCGACGGCCGGGCCGAGGTCGCCATGAAGACCGCCGACGGCACGCGCTCCGGCACCGGCCAGGTCATCGGCAGCTCCAGCGCCGACTACCGCAACTCGAGCGGGTACGTCCTGTCCGGGCCCGAGTACCTGACGATGTTCAACGGCCAGAGCGGGGCCGCGATGTCCACCGTGAACTACGACCCGCCGCGCGGCACCGTGTCGTCGTGGGGCGACAGCTACGGCAACCGCGTGGACCGCTTCCTGGCCGGCACCGCGTACCTGGACGGCTCGCACCCGAGCCTGGTCATGTCCCGCGGCTACTACACCCGGACCGTCATCGCGGCCTGGGACTTCCGGGGCGGCGCACTGACCGAGCGGTGGAAGTTCGACTCGAACTCGGCCGGGTCGCAGTACACGGGCCAGGGCGATCACCAGCTGGCCATCGCCGACGCGGACGGCGACGGCCGCGACGAGATCGTCTTCGGTGCCATGGCCGTCGACGACAACGGCAGTCCACTGTGGAACACCCGGTTCGGCCACGGCGACGCCATGCACGTCGGCGACCTCATCCCGAGCCGGGCCGGGCTGGAAGAGTTCAAAGTGGACGAAGACACCTCGAAGCCGGCCGCCTGGATGGCCGACGCCAAGACCGGGCAGATCATCTGGCAGAACGCGTCGTGCTCCTGCGACAACGGACGCGGCGTGTCGGACGACATCTACGCGGGCGGCCCCGGCGCCGAGTCCTGGTCGTCCGCGGTGTCCGGCCTGCTGAACACGAGCGGGCAGAACATCGGGCGCAAGCCGTCCTCGACGAACTTCGTCATCTGGTGGGACGGTGACGCCCAGCGCGAGCTGCTCGACGGCACCCACATCGACAAGTACGGCACCAGCGCCGACACGCGCTTGCTGACCGCGTCCGGTGTGCACGCGAACAACGGCACCAAGAACACGCCGTCGCTGCAGGCGGACCTGTTCGGCGACTGGCGCGAGGAGGTCGTGTGGCCGACGTCGGACAACCGCGCGCTGCGGATCTACTCGACCACGGACGCGACGAGCATCTCGCACGTCTCGCTGATGCAGGATCGGCAGTACCGGGAGGCCGTGGCGTGGCAGAACACCGCGTACAACCAGCCGCCGCACCCGAGTTTTGCGCTGGCGAGGTGAGCGGGAACCGGGGTGGCGACGTAGGCTGATCCGCCGGCGAGAGCGTGACAGTGGTGGTGCGGATGGGCGAGGCACGGGCGGACGCCCGGGACACCGCGTGGTCGCTCGCGGCCAGGGTGCTGGACGAGCTCGACGAGCTCACCGGCGCCCTGGTCGCCGTCATCGTCGAGCAGAACCCCGGCTACCGGACGGTCGACGTCGTGCCCGACGACGACCTGTGGCGCTCCTGCCACGACAACCTCCGCCGGGTCCTGCAGCTGATCGGCCGGGGCGCCGGCACCGGCGAGGACCTCTACGACGCGGCGAAGGCGACCGGCCGGCGCCGGGCCGAGCAGCAGCTGCCGCTCGACGACGTGCTGCGCTCGTTCCGGATCGGCGGGCGGCTGGTCTGGCAGGCGCTGACCGAGAAGGCCAGGGCGACCGGATACGTCAACAACGAGGCGATGCTCGACCTCGCGACCCGCGTGTGGGAGGTCGTCGACGCCACCTCGGCCCAGGTGGCGCTGGCCTACCACGTGGCGGAGCGCAGCTTCGTCCGCGCGGACGAGCAGCGGCGCGCGTCGCTCTGGGAAGGGCTGCTGCAGGGCCGGGCGGCCGACGCCGGGTTCGCCTACGAGGCGGGCCGGGCGCTGCGCCTGCCGATCTCGGGGCCCTACGTCGTCGTCGCGGCCGCCGGGCCCGGCGACGCCGCCTTCGCCGAGCCGCTCGGCTCCGCGCTGGAGGACCTCCGGTCGGCGTCCGCCTGGCAGTCGCGCGCGGACGTGCTCGTCGGCCTGGTCTCGCTGCCGGGCCGCGAGGTGGCCGACGCCGTGGCGGCGATCGGGTCCGTGCTGACCGTGCCGGCCGGCGTGTCCCTGGTCGTCGACGGGCTGGCCGCCGTGCACACGGCCTACCGCCAGGCGGTGCTCGCGATGCGGACGGTGCCGCCGGGCCGCGTCGACGTCGTCTGCCTGGCCGAACGGCTGCCCGAAGCGCTGCTGCTCAGCTCGCCCGAGCTGACCGAGTCGCTGCAGCAGAACTGGCTGGGCGGCCTGCTGGACCTGCGGACGGCGGAACGCGGCCCGCTGCTGGAGACCCTGGCGACGTGGGTGCGCACCGGCGGTTCGGCGACGCGCTCGGCGCAGGCGCTGCACTGCCACCGCAACACCGTGCTCAACCGGATCCACCGGATCGAAGAGCTGACCGGCCGGTCGCTGACCGGCGGTGACCTGGCCCTGGAGCTCGCCCTGGTCGTCCGTGCGCTGCCCTTCCTCCCGCCACCGCGCGTGCCGTGATCGGTACCCGCTGTGCACTTTGCACAACGACACTAGGCCAAATGTAGGCACTCAGATGCTTCATTCGGCGGCGTGATGTGTGTAACACTCCGGCCGGCGGTGCTCAGGCCCGCGCTTCTCCCACACCGTCGTTCGAGAGGTCCCAGCCGCTCATGCCCGAACACGACCCTTCCGTCCCACCACCCGGGTCCGAGCCACGCTCCATGGCCCGCCGCCGCTTCCTCGGTTTCGTGCTCGCCGCGCCGACGCTCGCCGTCGCCGCGCAGGTCGGGGGCGCGGAACTGGCGCCGAGCAAGGCCGACGCCGCGATCCCGTCCCTGCCCCAGCCCGAGGACATCTTCGACCTCGGCGACCTGCAGAACCTCGCCGCGCTGCCGACGTCCGGCCTGATCAGCGTGCAGATCGGCGCCGACGGCCGGGCCGCGTTCGCCGTGCCGCGCGCCGAGGTCGGCCAGGGCATGACCACCGCCGTCGCGATGATGATCGCCGAGGAGCTCGACCTCCCGCTGGACAAGATCGACGTCACGCTCGCCGACGCCCGGCCCGAGCTGCTGATGAACCAGCTGACCGGCGGCTCCAACTCGATGCGCAGCATCTACACGCCGGTCCGGACCGCCTCGGCGATCGCCCGGCAGCGGCTGATCGCCGCGGCCGCCGCGAAGTGGGGCGTGCCCGCGTCGCAGCTGACGACGTCCGACGGGGTCGTGCGCGGTTCCGGCCGCACCGCCAGTTACGGCTCGCTCGCGAAGGCCGCCGCCTCCGCCACGACGATCAGCGTCGCGGCGACGTTGAAGCCGCGGTCGCAGTTCAAGGTGCTCGGCACGCCGCAGAACCGCCTCGACGCCCACGCCGCGGTCACCGGCACCAAGCAGTTCACCCTCGACCTGGACGTGCCGAACGCGCTGCCGACCATGGTCGCCCGGCCGCCCACGATCAACGGCACCCCGCGCGCGATCCTCAACGCGGCCGAGGTCAAGGCGATGTCCGGGATCACCGACGTCGTCGCGCTCTCCCACGGCGTCGCGGTGCGCGGCCGCACGTTCGGCCAGTGCATCGACGCGATCCGGGCGCTGAAGGTGACCTGGGGCGCGGGCACGGTCGACGGCGAGTCCGACGCGACCGTGCTCAAGAAGCTCAAGGCCGCGCAGCTGCCGATGGCCGTCCCCGGCCTGCTCGACCAGTACCTCGACGCGGAGTTCACCTTCGCCGCCGCCAGCAACAGCCCGCTGGAGACCGGCGCGGCGATCGCCGACGTCCGCGCGGACCGCGCGGAGATCTGGTCGTGCCTGAAGGTGCCGATCGTCGCCCAGGAGGAGATCGCCAAGCTGCTGGGGATGCCGCAGGACGCGGTGAAGGTGCACGTCACCCAGGGCGGCGGCTCGTTCGGCCGGCACCTCTTCCACGACGCGGCCGCCGAGGCGGCGGAGGCGTCGCAGAAGATGGGCAAGCCGGTCAAGCTGATGTGGTCGCGCACCGACGACTTCCGCCAGGGCCGCATCCACCCGATGTGCGTGTCGCGCGTGCGGGCGACCTACCTGCTCGGCAACGTGATCAGCTTCGAACAGCGGCACACGAGCGTGCAGACGGAGTTCAGCCACGGGCTGGGCGAGATGATCACCGCGACCGCCGCGAAGCTCCCGATCGCCGGCAACCTCAGCTTCGCCGAGTCGATCTTCCTGCTGAGCCAGTCGTCGCCGTACAACTTCGGCGTCACGACCCAGCTGCTCAACGAGATCCCGCTGAAGTTCAACACCGGCAGCATGCGCAACATCTACTCGCCCAACGTGGTCACCGCCGAAGAGCTCGTCGTCGACCAGCTGGCGAAGAAGTTCGGCAAGGACCCGGTCGCGTTCCGCCGCGAGTTCCTCAAGGACGACCGGCTGCGCGCGGTGCTCGACAAGGCCGTCCAGGTCGGCAACTGGGGCCGTTCGCTGCCCGCGGGTGTGGCGCAGGGGATCGCGCTGCACGCGGAGTACCGCGGCGCGGTCGCGGTGCTGGTGGAGATCGACTGCCGGCCGGCGACGGTCAACCGCCCGATCCGTGACGGCGTCACGGGTCCGCGGGTGACGAAGGCGCTCGTCGTCGTCGACCCGGGCTTCGCGATCAACCCGCGCGGCCTCGAGGCGCAGATGATCGGCGGCCTCAACGACGGCATCGCGATGTGCCTCACCTCCAGCATCCACATCAAGGACGGGATCCCGCTGGAAGGCAGCTGGGACAACTACTTCTACACCCGCGAGTGGAACACCCCGCCCGAGACGCAGGTCGTCGTCATGCCGAACACCTCGTCCAGCCCCAGTGGCGCGGGCGAGCTCGCGGTAGCGCCGTCGTTCGCCGCCGTGGCCTGCGCCTACGCGCGGGCGGTCGGCAAGATGCCGACGTCGTTCCCGATCAACCACGGCACGCTGAGCTTCGAGCCGTTGCCGCTGCAGCCGTCCACACCGCCGTCGCCCACCGACGGCCTCGACCACGCCTACTAGGAGCCCCGCTGTGCCGAACCAAACGTTCAAGGTCAACGGCCGCGTGGTCACCGTCGACGCCGACGACGACCTCCGGCTGCTGTGGGTCCTGCGCGACCTGCTGGGCATCACCGGCCCGAAGTACGGCTGCGGGCTCGACGTCTGCAAGGCGTGCACCAGCCACATCAACGGCAAGGCGTTCAACCCGTGCTCGGTCCGGGTGGCCGACATCAAGGAAACCGACGAGATCACGACGATCGAGGGCCTGCCCGCGACGGTGGGCAAGGACCTCCACCCGATGCAGCAGGCCTGGCTCGACCGCGACGTCGCCCAGTGCGGCTACTGCCAGCCGGGCCAGATCATGGCGGCGGTGGCCAAGGTCCGCCAGGCCCAGGCGGCGGGCCGCGACATCACCGACGCCGACCTGGACGAGATCCGCAACATCTGCCGCTGCGGCACGTACGCCCGGATCCGCGAGGCGGTGAAGGCAGGCGCGGCGAACATGTGACGCCCGTGATTGGAGGGTCGACACGGCACCTGCCGCCGTGTCGACCCTCCAATCACGCTTGCCGGGCGAGTGATCGGCACTTCACGGTCGGCTACTGACCTTTGGTCTCGCACCGGACGAGCGGCGCGGCCTCGGTACCGGACGCGACGCAGTCGACGGCTTTCCCGGGCCCGGGAACGGGGTAGGCGAAGACGGTCGCCGCGTCGCTGTCCCGGCCGACGGAGAACTTGACTACGGTCGGTGTCCACGTCGCGGTGCCGTGCAAGGTCTTCGAGTAGTACACGGTGTGCGGGCCGATGGTGGTGCCCATGCCCTCACCGTCGTCGTTCAGCTCGTGCACGTTCAGCACGTAGTCCCCGGCGGCGTACTTGCCTTCGTTTTCGTGCCCGGCCTCGGCCGGCGCCGCACTGACGACCTCCGGCGCGACGGGATCGGCGGCGGTGGCCATGACGGTCGCCCCGATCGCGACGACGGCGGCCCCGGCCGCGACGGCGATGACCCCGATGCGCCTGGTCTTGAGTGCCATGTGCCTCTCCCTCGCTCCGGCTTCCCGATCAAGCTAGGGGAGCGGGGGCGGGGGCCACCTCGGCCGAAGGTACCGGCGGACTCATCCTTTCGGCCGAGGCCGAGATCGGTCGCGAGCCTTTTCGGCCCATTGCGGCCTTTGAGCCGATTTCCTGGCCCAGGCCACCGGCACGGACCTCGGCTGGCAGGCGCAACTGGGCCTGCTGCTGGTGCTGCTGACCTCGAAGGGCGGCGCCGGGGTTTCCGGTTCCGCGATCGCGGTCCTCGCGCTGACCCTCACCGCGACCCACACGATCCCGGTCAGCAGCATCGCGCTCGTGGTGGGCAAATGGGAGAAGGCCATCGACCGCGAACGCCTGCACGCGGAACTGGACGCCGGCTACCAGGCGGCTTGACGCGGCGAATGGTCCAAAGTGAACTACCGGCTACGCAGAGATACAACCGTGATCGGACACTTCTGACGGCATAAGCGCATTTCAGGCGCGGTGCCGAAAATTCGGAACACGGGTGCCTTCTTCGGTGTGATCAATGGACGCCGGTCTCGCTGGTGAATTATTTTTGGTTACACCAACCGGCGTGCTTCACCCGATCGTGTAAAGGCGAGGGGTGACCATCTGGCGCGCAGTGATGATGGCTGTAGGGTCCCCCGCGGCAGGGCAACCCGAACGGCTGATCATCTTTTCGACCGCCGGATTGCTCATGACTTCGACCGGAATCACGGGCCGACCGGTGATTCCGAAAGAAAGAAGAGAATTGGACTTCGACGCACTGGCCGCTGAGCTGCGAAACCTCCGGGAAAGCGTAGCGGGGGTGACCGGCACGGTGCTCGCCGCGGTCGACGGCATTCCGATCATCGCCGACGCGGACGATTACCTCGATCCGGCGAAGATCTCCGCGCTCGCCGCTGCCGATCTCGGGATCGCGCGCCAGGCCGCCGAGATGACCGGGAAGGGCACGCTCAGCCAGACCGTCGTGTTCGGCAGCGACGGCTACATGGCCGTCTACGCCGTGGGCCGGCTGGCGCTGATGGTCGTCCTGGGCGACAAGGGCCTGAACGTCGGGCGTCTCCTCTTCGAGTCCCGGCCGGTCATCGAGCGGATCGGCACGATCCTGGCCGCGTAGCAAGGCAGTTCAACGGAAGGAAAGAGCATGATGATGAACATCGACACCGCGCTCAAGGAAGCCATGTCCATCGCCGGCGCCGTCGGCGTCGCACTGGTCGACTACGAGAGCGGGATGTCGCTCGGCACCAGCGGCGGTGGTGAGTGGCTCGACCTGGAGGTCGCCGCGGCCGGCAACACCGAGGTCGTGCGGGCGAAGCTGCGGGTGATGTCCTCGCTCGCGCTCAACGACAGCATCGAGGACATCCTGATCACGCTGCACCGGCAGTACCACCTGATCCGGCTGATCAACACCTCGCGCAACTCGCTGTTCCTGTACCTGGTGCTGGACCGGGAGCGGGCGAACCTCGCGCTGGCCCGCCACTACCTCAAACGCATCGAAGCCGACCTGCAGGTGTAGCTCCGGAGGAGGAGAGGGCGATGACCGGAGGCGGCTCCCGCGCCGCACTCGTCATCGGCACGGCGTTGATGCGCGACCTCGGTTCGTTGTTCCCGGTGGCCATGAACCTCGCCGGCGACGAGCTGGCGTTCACCTTCGTGTCGTCCTGCCCTTCGCCCGACGCCGTCGAGGAGTGGGTGCGGCTGCGGTCGGGTGCTGTCGTGGCCGACCGGGTGCTCCGCTTCTCCGTCGACGCGGACGGCAGGCGGATCCGCGTCGAGCTCGCCGGGACGCCGGTCCGGGCCCTGGTCGTGCTCGCGGCCGACGTCACGGCGGCGGCGGTGAACGCCCCGCGCCTCGGCCGCTGGCAGGATCAGATGCCCTGCACCCTGAAGGTGGCGCTGGACGAGCTGGCCCGCGTGCTTTCGCGGAGCCACCACCGCGCCGGCGGCGCCGAGCCGCTGATCGACCTGGACCTCGCGTACCGGCCGGACCGCGACTACGAGCTCCGGCTGTCCGGGGCGCACGAGCGGGTGCGCCCGTTCATCGCACCGGTCCGGCCGGTGCTCGCGATGCGCTGGCGCTCGACGACTTCCGCGCAGCGCAAGGCGATCCTCGACGAGCTCCCGGACGGCGCGCCCGCCCGCGGCTGGCTCCGCCGCCGGCGCACCGTCCGGATCATGGGACTGGAGATGGAAGTCTCGTCCTGACCGGGCCGGCGCCTTCCGCCGCCCTCGCGCACTCGCCGCGGTAGGGCCGAAAGACACTTTCCGCCGACCGACGCGGAGCCGTACCGTCGAATTCCGCTGTGCCGCCGCCGCTGTGGCTTATTCTCTCGCGCCCATTTACCCGGCGGATCAGCCAGGAATTGTCCTTCGAACACCTGGACGCAATGGTTTCCGGTTCATTTCCGGAGTGCCCGTGGACAGTAGTGTCCGCCACCGGTCCCGGTGAGACACAACTGGCCGTCAACCTGCGGCGTCGCCGCGAGTTCGGGTTCGGAGCGCGGATCCCCCGACCGCCGGTGGGTCGCACGGGGCAATTGCTCCGAACGGGTGCAATCAATTCGCCGAGTAATAGCCGGATCGGGCGCCGTCGAGTACGCTTCCGGCCGTCTGCGGGAAAATTCCGGGAGAAAACACGATCTTCGTGACGAACGATCGGCGACGGCTCAGGAGGCTTCGTGCACAGGACGACTCCGGCCGCCGGATCCGCGCCGGAAGGTGCGCCGGAAGCCGGTTTCCGGCACCAGGGGTGCCTCTACGGCAGCGACGCCGAGTTCCTCGCGATGGCCGTCCCGTTCGCGCAGGACGGGTTGCGCCGGGGCGAACCGGTGCTGGTGACCACGACCGCGGCCAACCTGGAGCTGCTGGAAGCCGTGGTGGGCGCCGACGCCGACCGGATCGCCTTCGCCGAGTCGGCCTACATCGGCCGCCGGCCGGAGAAGCTGGCCGACGCCCTGCACCGCTACTGGCGGCGGCACCGGTCCACGGCGCCGACCGGCGCGGTCCGCGTCCTCGCCGAGCCCACGCGGGCGGGCAACCCCCTTGACGAGGCGGCGTGGCGGCGGGCCGAAGCGGAGTTCAACGTGACCCTGGTGAGCACCCGCATCTGGATGATCTGCCCGTACGACACCCGGATCCACGACGCCGGCGCGGTCGAGCACGCCCGGCGCACCCACCCCGAATGCGTCGTGGGTCAGGAAGTCCGGCCGTCCGCCGAGTTCACCGCGCCCGAGGAGGCCGGCGGATGCGGTGTCCCGGCGCCGGCGGTGACGTCCGCCGATCTCTTCCGCTTCGAGGGCGATCTGGTCGCCGTCCGGCGGCACGTGCTGGACCGGGCGAGCGCTCTGCTGGGTTCCGAGGACACGGCGACGTTGTTCGGCGTGGCCGTCGGCGAAGCGATCGCCTACCTGCTCGAGCACGGCATCGACCGGGCGGCCGTCTGGGTGCGGCCGGCGGCCGGCCGGGTGGTGTGCACGCTGCACAGCGACCGGCCGGTCGACGGCCCGGCGTTCTACGGCCTCCGCCCCGCCGGCACCGGCCTGTGGATGACCGACCGGATCTGCGAATGGCTCGACGTCAGCTCCGACGCCGCGGGCTGCACCATCGAGCTGGCGATGCCCGCCGGGCCCTAGCGCCGCGAGCCGGAAGCGTCCAGGCGCTGTCCTGTAAGTTGATCCACTCGAGGTCGCCGACGGCGGCGTCTTTGACGATCACCCGGTCGAGGATCTTGGCTCAGGTGCCGTCTTTGGTCCACAGCCGCAGCCGTCCATGCGCGGTTCCACGGTCCGTAGCGGTCGGCAGGTCACGCCACGGAGCGCCGGTGCGCAGCTTCCCCAAGATCGCGTTGATGACTTGGCGGTGTTCCCGCCACCGCCGGCGACCGACCACGTCCGCAATCCGACCGGAGCGCCGCGAGCCGGACACGCCCTAAGACACTTCTGTCCCGCGCCGCAGCCGCACGTCGCCGAACCGGTCTTCGATGCGGCGCAGGTCGCGCAGCCGGGGCTCGGTCTGCCCGCCGAGCCAGCGGGTCAGCGTCTTGGCGGACACGTCCAGCTGCTCGGCGGCGGTCTCCTTGGTGATCCCGCGGCGGTGCAGCGCCTCGGCCAGCCACTCGGCGAAGCTGGCGGCCGGCTCCGGCGGCGGGGCGGCCGGACCGGCCGGCCGGTCGTGGGACGGGAGCACGTCGAACTCGACGCGCCCGGGGTATTTCCGGCAGGAGACCTCCAGCACCCCCGACGGTCCGGCGGCGGTCAGCAGGGCCCGGAGGATCGTGTTGCCGATTTCGCGGTCTTCCGCGTCGGCGAGCGGCGCGTCCCCGAGGCACCGCTGGACGAATTCCCGGATTCGCGGAACCGCGGACGGGCGGGCCGGAAAGATCTTCGTGACGATTTCGACCGGCACCACCTCGATCGACTCACCCTGCGACCGGCCGGCCGATTCCATTTCGATCAAAGTCCCTTCCGACGACGTCTTCAGTGTAGTCGTCGAAACGCGAAGCGCGGACGCCCGGTTTTGTCCCCGCCGCTCGATCAGGAGTGTCCGGCACCCTTGCCGCCCCTGTCCGACGGGACTACGGTAACGGCTTCTCGCGCGCGCGGCGAAGGGGTCAACGATGGTCAGCGCCACGGAGGCCGGTTCCGGAAATCCACCGCCGGCGGTCCATATTCTGTGGATGAATGGCGGGCTGAGCTGCGACGGCGAATCGGTGGCGCTCACCGCGGCCACCCAGCCCAGTATCGAAGAGATCGTTCTCGGCGGCCTTCCCGGTCTGCCGGAGATCGAGATGCACTGGCCGTTCCTCGATTTCCAGAGCGGGCCCGACGGCGGCCGGGACAGCTTCATCGAATGGTGGCACCGCGCGGCCCGCGGCGAACTCGACCCGTTCATCCTGATCGTCGAAGGATCGATCGCCGACGAGACGAACAAGGCCGAAGGCTACTGGAGCGGGTTCGGCACCGATCCCGAAACCGGCCAGCCCGTGACGGCGAGCGAATGGCTCGACCGGCTCGCACCCCGGGCGATGGCGGTCCTGGCCGTCGGCACCTGCGCCAGCTACGGGGGAGTGCACGCCATGGCGGGCAACCCCACCGGCGCGATGGGCGTGCCCGAGTACCTCGGCCGGGACTGGCGGTCGTGGGCCGGGCTGCCGATCGTGTGCGTCCCCGGCTGCCCGGTCCAGCCGGACAACCTCTCCGAGACCATCCTGCACCTGCTGTTCCAGGTGTCCGGGAGCGCGCCGGAGATCGACGTCGACGAAGCGCTGCGGCCGAAGTGGCTGTTCGGGAATACCGTCCACGAAGGCTGCGACCGCGCCGGGTACTACGAACAGGACGAGTTCGCCGACCGGCACGACTCCCCGCGCTGCCTGGTGAAGCTGGGGTGCTGGGGACAGGTGGTCAAGTGCAACGTGCCGAAGCGGGGCTGGATCAACGGCGTCGGCGGCTGCCCGAACGTCGGCGGCATCTGCATCGGCTGCACCATGCCCGGGTTCCCCGACAAGTTCATGCCGTTCATGGAGGACCCGGCCGACGCCGGTGTCCCGACGGCGACGACCAGCGTGGCCGGGTCGGCGATCCGCATCCTGCGGGAGATCCGGATGGCGGGGGACCGGTGACACCCGCTGTCCGGGCCCGCCTCGGGACACTTCTGGGTGCCCTGCTCGCCGGGCCGCACCGGCGGCCGGCCGAGGAGCTCGTCCGGCAGCTGACGGACCTGTACGGCGACGGCCTGACCCGGGTCGTCGAGATCCTGCGCGAGAACGCCCCGGCGCTGCTCGGCCCGATCGCCGCCGACGACGTCGTCACGGACCTGCTGGTGCTGCACGACCTGCACCCCCTCGACGCGGCCGCCCGGGTCCGGCGGGCCCTGGACCGGCTCGGGGGCGACGTCGGATATCTCGGCCTGCACGACGGGGTCGTGCGCGTCTGGCTCGGCGGCGGATGCTCGTCCGTGCCCCGGGCGACGGTGGAGGCGGCCGTCCGGGACGCCGCGCCGGAGGTCGCCGGCGTCGAGTTCGTCACGGCCCTGTACGAGATCGGCGTGGGACCGCCGGCGGGACGGGCGTCATGAGCGTCCACAGTGGATCGTTCCCGGCCGTGCGGGCGCCGCGGGCGGTGCGGCCGGAACGGTGCGAGCTGTGCGGGACGCCGGTGGCCGCCCGCCACGGCCACGTCGTCGACACCGGCCGCCGCGGCCTGCTGTGCTCCTGCCGCGCGTGCTTCCTGCTGTTCACCCGGTGCGCGAGCGAGGAGACCCGCTACCGCGCGGTGCCGGAGCGCTACCTGTGGGACCCCGGGCACCCGGTCGCCTGCCTCGACTGGCGCCGGCTCGGTGCCCCGGCCGGGTTCGCGTTCGTCCTGCGCCGCGGCACGCGCGTCACGGCGTTCCATCCCGGCCCGGCCGGTGCCACGGAGACCGTCCTGCCGCCGGAGCTCTGGGCGGACCTCACCGCGGGCCACCCGCTGCTGGCGGCGGCGGAGCCGGAGGTCGAGGCGATCGTGTTCCGCGGGACGGAACGGCTCACGGAGTGCTTCCTCGTCCCGATCGACGCGTGCTACCGCCTCATCGGCGCGGTCCGCCGGTTCTGGACGGGCGGCGACGGCGGTCCGGAGATGCGCGCTCGCGTCGGCGAGCTGTTCGCGGAGATCGCTTTCCGGGCGAGGCCGCTAACCTGACCGCGTGATCAGCGACGAGGACTACCTGTGGTTCGCCGGCCGGGCCCTGGACGGGATGGCGGCGATCCTGGCGGAGCTGGGCGACGAGCGGGCCAACCGGCGTCCGCCCCTGCCCGGGGCGAACACGCCCTACGCGATCGTCACGCACTGCCTCGGCGTGCTCGAGTTCTGGGCCGGCTCGCTGGTCGCCGGCCGCGCGGTGGAGCGTGACCGGGAGGCGGAGTTCACCGCGTCCGGCCCGGTGAAGGCGTTGCTCGAGCGGGTCGCCGCCGCCAAGGAGCGGCTGCGCGCCGACCTCGCGGTGGCCGAGCCGGCCGCGCCGTTGCGCGGTCCCGCGCCCGTGAAGTACGCGGGCACCCCGGCGGGGCGCACGCAAGGTGGTGCGCTGCAGCACGTTTACGAAGAGCTGGCGCAGCACCACGGCCACCTCGAGCTGACCCGCGACGTCCTGGGCTAGAGCCGGCCGGTGATGACCTTCGCCAGGAGGGTGTAGACCTCGTCGCGGTGCTTGCGCACCTGGAGGTACATGATCCGGTTCTGGTCCTGGCTCCGCTTGCCGGTCACCACCAGTTGCCGGTCGTCGCCCACGTCGCAGAAGAACGCGCCGTCGCCGATCCCGGGCACCGCCGTCACCGGGCCGGCGCAGTCCTTCTCGAAGCTCTCGATCGCCTCGGCCGGGCGGAGGGCCCCGCCCGAGGCGATGATCCACAGGTCGAGCAACCACGGCGACACGTACTTGCCCTCGTAGCGGCACTGGAACTGCGTGCCGGGGGCGAAGGCCGGGTCCGGCGGCTCCTCGGTCGTGATGATGTCCTCACTCGTCTCGAGGATCCGCTGCAGCTCGCGCGTGCCCAGGAACGGGCAGGCCGCCGTGACCTTCGGGGGCGAGGCCGCCGGCGTGAACGGCACGGCCGGTTCGGTGGTGGGCACCGCCGTCGCCGGCCGGCCGGCCGACGACGGCGCGGACGGCAGCGGCGCCGGGATCGAGCAAGCGGTGCAGGCAAGTGCGATGAAGACCGCGAAGGCGGCCCCGGATCTCCCCATTTCGCCAATCTAGCGCGGAAACGGTTCACGGAGGGCCGGAGCGAAGCGGGACCTCGTCGATGCGCCACGCCGCGACAGCCGCCACCGCGGCGGCGAGCGCCGCGACGGTGAAGACGTGGGACATCCCGGTCACCAGCGGGCCGGTGGCCAGCAGCGCGCCGAACGCCGACGTGCCGACCGCGCCGCCGATCGTGCGGAACATGGTCGTGTTCGCCGTCGCCACGCCGATCTCCTCGACCGGCACCGTGTTCTGGGCGATCAGGGTCATCAGCTGCGTGCTCAGGCCGAGCCCGGTGCCGACGAGCACGAGCGCGCCGCTGGTGAGCCAGACCGGGGTGGTGGCGTGGCCGGTGGCGAGCACCGCGCACCCCGCCGCCATCGCCGTCGCGCCGATGATCGGGAAGAGCCGGTACCGGCCGGTCCGGCTGCTCACCCGCCCGGCCACCTGGGACGCGACGACGACGGCCAGCGTCATCGGCAGCAGCAGCGTTCCCGAGCCGGACGCCGACGCGCCCTGCACGGTCTGCTGGAACAGCGGGACGAACGTGATCGTGCCGAAGCTGACCACGCCCACGACGAAGATCACCACGGTCGTCAGCCGGATCTCGCGCCGGGCGAACAAGCTCAGCGGCAGCACCGGTTCGCGGCTCCGCCGTTCCACCGCGACGAACGCCCCGAACGCCCCGATGGTGATCGGCAGCAGGACCACCAGCGGGCCCGTGCCGGTGGTGAGCAGGAGCAGGCCGGTCACGGCGGTCGTGAGCAGCAATGCGCCCGCGACGTCCAGGTGCACCCGCCGCCGCGGTGCCGGCGGTACGAGGAGGACGACCGCGGTGGCCGCGAACACCGCCACGCCGAGCGGGAGGTTGAGGTAGAAGGTCCAGCGCCAGCCCAGCAAGCTCGTCACCAGGCCGCCGAAGAGCGGGCCGCCGATCTGCCCGGCGGCCATGACGCTCGCCGTCAGGCCTTGGTAGCGGCCGCGTTCGCGGGGCGGGACGAGGACGCCGATCAGGGACAGCGCGCCGACGGCCAGCCCGCCGCCGCCCAGGCCCTGGACCGCGCGGAACGCGATCAGCTGCGTCATGTCCTGGGCGAACCCGCACGCCACCGAGGCGACGGTGAAGAGCGCGATCGCGCTGAGGTGCACGCGTTTGCGGCCGTAGAGATCTCCGAGCTTGCCCCAGATCGGGGTGGAGGCGGCCGTCGTCAGGGTGTAGGCGGTGACGATCCACGAAAGCCGGTCGAGGCCGCCGAGCTGCCCGACGATCGTGGGCATCGCGGTGCCGACGACGGTGGTGTCGAGCATCGCGAGCAACATGCCGAGCAGCAGGACGGCGAACGCCGCGCGCAGCCGCGCCGGGCTCATCGGCACCGAAGCCAGTGGCGGGGAGACGACCATGACGGATCCCCTCAGACGCCGAGGATCAGTTCGGCGACGCGGTCCGGCTGTTCGAGCTGCGGTTGGTGCCCGGCTTCGCGCACGACCGTGAACTCGGCGCCTTCGTCGTTCTCGCCGGCGAAAGCGGCCGCGTAGGCGCGTCCGTAGGACAGGTCGGCGATCCCGTCGCTCTCGCCCCAGACGACCCGCACCGGCAACCGCACCGATTCGAGCCGCGTCCGCAGGGCCGGGTCGTGCATGTAGGGGTCGCCGGCGTAGCCGTTCAGGGCGGCGGCGTTGCCCCGCATCGCGGCGAGGCGCTCGGGCGGGAGCAGCGCCGGGTCCAGCCGGAAGCGGTCGGGGGAGTGGAAGACGAAGTCGGCGAGCTTGTCCGGCGGGATCGTCGAGAGGTCGGTGACGGGGTGCCCGTCCACGGTGATCCCGACGGCGTCCAGCAGCACGAGCCGGTCGACGCGGGACGTCTCCCCGGCGTCACGGGCGGCTTGTTCGTCGACGCCCATCCGCGCCGCGATCCACCCGCCGACCGAGTTGCCCGCTACGAGGACGTCGGTCAGCCCGAGTTCGCCGAGCAGCCGACGGAAGGTGCGGGCCAGTCCGGCGACGTCGCTGACGCCGCCGGCGGCCGGCGTGCCGTCGAAGCCGGGGATGACGGGGGTGAGCACCCGGGTGCCGCGCGCCGCGAGGACGGCGGCCAGGCCGGCCACCGACGCGGGGCCCGCGCCGCCGTGCAGCAGCAGGACCGGCCGCCCGGCGCCGCGCTCCTCGACCCGGACGACCACGTCGTCGTCGAGCCGGACGTCGGTGGTCACCGGCGTTTCGCTCGCGTAGGTCGTCGCCGGTTCCGTGTGGTAGCGGGCCATGATCTCGGTGATTTCGTCGCCCTGCGCGGGCCGGCCGGCTGCTTCGGCGAACGCGCGCAGGTCGCGGAAGTACTGGACGTACAGGTCCGGGGTGAACGTGTTGAGGATGACCGCGGGCTCGTCGCCCGGGTTCGCGAAGGTGTGCGGCGCGCCCGGCGGCACCATGACGAGGCTTCCGGCGGGGGCGTCGTGGGTCTCTTCGCCCACGGTGAAGCGGACCGTGCCGCGCACGACGTAGAAGCCTTCGTCGTGCTGGGCGTGCCGATGCTGCGGCGGGCCGGGCGTGTGCGGGGCGACGACGATCTCACCGAGGCCCAGCCGGTGGCCGGTGGTGCTGCCGTCCTCCAGGATCCGCAGCCGGATCGGGCCCGTCAGCGTGATCTCGCCGTCTTCGGGCCCGACGATCGCGATGCGTGTCATTGCGCTCCTCATGAGAGTGAACTATCACGAAGAAGGTAAACCCTCATCTGGCTTTCGTGCAAGTGGACTCTTATGATGAGAGCCGGCTCAGCGGAAAGGCGGCGACGATGGACGGCGGACGGGTCAACCAGAAGCGGCGGACGCGCAACGCGATCCTGGCCGCCGCGACCCAGCTCGTCCGGGACGGCCGCACGGTGACGATGCCCGAGGTCGCCAAGGCGGCCGAGGTGTCCGAGGCGACCGCCTACCGCTACTTCCCGGACCTGGCGAGCCTGCTGCGGGAAGCCGTCGCGGGGACGCTGTTCGACCCGGCCGAGGCGCTCGCGCCGCTCGCGGACCGCGCGGATCCCGTCGCCCGCGTCGCCGCCGCGACGGACCACCTGCTGCGCCACGTCCTGAGCCACGAAAACACGGTCCGCGCCATGATCGCGGCGACGATCACCCGCCCCGCCGACACGGCCGCCCGGCCCGGCCTGCGCTTCGGCCTCATCGAGGCGGCGCTCGCCCCGCCGGCCGAGCTGGGCGGGCTCGCCGGGCCGGCGTTGGCTCAGCTGAAGCGCGACCTCGCGGTCGTCATGAGCGCCGAGGCGCTGTTCGGGCTCACCGATCTCCACGGACTGCCCGCCGCGGAGGCGGTGGAGAGCATCGTCCGGACGGCGAGCACGCTCACGCGGGCCGCCGTCGGCGCCGGCCGAACCTGAGCAGCCCTCGGCTGCTGGCCCGGCTGAGGGCGCTCGGCCGCCGTGACCTGGAGGGCGCGGAGAGCCTCCCGGTCGGCGCGGCGGCCCTCGACCTGCGGCGGCACGAGGTCGTGCTGCCGCGCGGGGAGCGGAGCACTCGGCCCGCCGGGGAGGCGGCGTACTCTCGGAGCGTGCAGATGCCGACACAGTGGGACAGGCGGGTTTCGCCGGCCTGCCCCCTGACCGGCGAGCGCGGGTCATGACCGCCGACCCGACGACCGTCCGGGGCCACGACCACGCCGCCGCCCGCTACGGCTCCGACGCCGAGCTGCTCGCCGTCGCCGTCCCGTTCCTCGAAGCCGGCCTGGCCGCGGGCGAGCCGACCCTGGTGTCCCTGGGACCGGAGCGGACCGAGCTGGTGCGCGGGGCGCTTTCCCCGTCGGCGGCGGTGCGGTACCTGACGATCGGCGACGTCTACGCGCGTCCCGCCGCCGCGATCAGGTCCTACCGCGAGCTGCTGGCCGGGTACGTCGCCGAGGGCGCCGCCGGGATCCGCGTGCTCGGCGAGCTCCCGCGCGTCGCGATCGACACGTCGTGGGACTGGTGGGCCCGCTACGAAGCCGCGGTCAACCACGCCTACGACGAGTTCCCGCTGCGCAGCATCTGCGCCTACGACACGCGGACCACGCCGCCGCACGTGCTCGACGACGTCGCCCGCACGCACCCGTTCGTCGCCACGGCCGGCGATCGCCGCCACGGCAACGCCGGTTTCGTCGACCCGCTGGCCTTCCTGGCCGATCCGCGGCCGATGACGCCGCACCCGATCCAGCACACCGCCCCGCTCGTGGAGCTCACCGACCCGCTGCCGTCGGCGGCCCGGCGGGCGGTGCTGGACGTCGCCAAGACCGACCTGCCCGCCGCCGAGATCGACGACCTCGTCCTGGCGGTCAGCGAGATCGTCGACAACGCCGTCCGCCACGGCCGCCCGCCGGTCACGATGCGGGTCTGGGCGGACGCCGAGCACGTGGTCGTGACCGTGCACGACACCGGCGAGGGTCCCGGCGACCCGTTCGCCGGCCTGCTCCCGGCCGACCGTCACATCGGCGGCCGCGGCCTGTGGATCGCGCACCAGATCTGCAGCCAGGTGACGCTGCACCGCGACGACACCGGGTTCACCGCCCGGCTCACCGCCGGCTGAGCTCACCGGATCGTGGACGTCCGGTGCGGACGCGGCGGGTGCGTCGCCCCGCCGTAGGTGGTGGCCCCGAGCGTCACGGCGGCGACGAGCACCGCGGCGCCGGTGGCCGTCACGATGCGCGCCGGGGTGCGCAGCCGGGACCGGGCGCGGGGAATGTCGGCGGTGGTGTGGGAAAGCCTTGCGGTGGCCCACCGATGGCCCTGGGCGAGCGCGAACACCAGGGTCGCCCCGATGATGAAGAAGTCCGCGACGTTGAAGCTGTACTTGCCGAGCGGGACGAAGTCGATGGCGCCGCGGACGCTGCCCGGCGCGGTGAGGTGGTGCAGGCCGAGGCGGTCGAGCAGGTTGCTGGTCCAGCCGCCGATCGCGAGCGCGGCCGGCGCCCGCAGCAGCACCGGGTGCCGGCGGCGCAGGAGGAGCAGCACGGCGGCGGTCAGCAGCGCGCTGCCGGCGAGGTCGAGCACCGCCCCCGTCACCGGGCCGGCGTACCAGGCGCCGACGACCGGCCCGACCAGCGGGTTGCCGCCGAAGTTGATGCGCGCCCGGGGTACTTCGCGCCAGGCCCACGCCTTGGTCACCTGGTCCGCGACGACGACCAGGACCAGGGCGAACGCCGTCCACGGCGGCCGGGAGACCTTCGCGCCGAGACCGACCGCTTCGAGCCGGGGCGTTCCGGCGGTGCTGTCATGCGTCATCGCTTCCTCACAGCCCGGGCCTGGCGACCACGGGCCGTGGCCCGGATGGGCGGCGACGGGGCTGCGTGGAATCGCGGGGTTGGGGAATACCCCACCGGCGGCGCCGTCAAACTCCGGGAGCGGAGGAAGCAGTGTCCATTGTGGACTTGGGGAGGCCGCTCAGCCGGCGGTCTTGATCAGTGGCACGTCCCGGGAGAGCTCCCGGAAGCCGACCCCGAAGTACAGCCCGCGGGCCTTGGGGTGGCCGGGCGCGCCGAGGCAGGCGACCGTCGCGTGCCGCGCGCCCGCCGCTCGCGCCCGGTGCATGCCGTGCAGCATCATCGCCCGGCCCAGCCCGAGCCGCCGGTAGCCGGGGTGCGTCCCGACCGGCTCGAACTCGACGGTCTCGTTCACCTCGTCGAGCCACAGGATCGCCGAAGCCGCCATCGTCCCGTCCGGGGCCTCCACCAGCACGTGCAGATCGCCGCGGTACGCCGGTGTCCGCCGGACCCCCGCGTAGCCCTCGATCGTGTACGACGTCGAAACCCACGCGTCGACGTGGGCCTGGACCACGGCCGTCGGCCCGGCTTCGTCCGCGGTGCGGAACCGGAATCCCGGCGGCAGCACGGGTTCTTCCAGGTCCGCGAGGTCCCGTTCGTTGAGCTGCGACCAGGACCCGGTGTCGCCGAGGGCGGCCGGGTCGGTCCGGTAGCCGTGCGCCGCCCAGCGTGTCAGCCCGAACTCGTCGGCCGCGCCCGGCAGCACGGTGCGCTCGATCTCGCCCGCCGTGGCGTCGAACCAGGTGATCACGTCATCCACCAGCTCGGCGTGCTCGGGGTGGACCTGGTACGCCAGGTACGCGCCGGCGACGTCCTTGACCGTGCCGTCGGTGCGCCGCACCCGGCGCGGCAGCTGCGCCCAGCCCCAGGCCACCAGCTCGCCGCCGGAGTGCCACAGCCGGCGCGGCCAGCTCGCGCCCTCGGCGGCGTGGCCCCGGCCCCAGTTCCAGGCCAGCTCGCCGTAGGACGCGTCGCTGTTCACCAGATCCGGGCGGGTGGCGGTGATCCGCTGCGCCAGGCCCTGCATGAGCTCGACGTCCGACGCGGTCAGCAGTTCGACGGTGGCCATGGTCGGCCACTGTGTCAGGGCCCGTCGAAGCCGTCGAACCGTTTTCCGCCGGGCCGCTACCGGCGCTCGGGGATGCCCGCGAGGACCGCGGTCAGGCTCGGCAGCCACCGCTGCCGCGGGTCCGGCGCCGCGAGCCACTCCGTCGCGACGTCCACGCGCCGGGCGCCGACCGGCAGGGGCAGCAGCGTGCCCCACGCGAGCACCTCGACGGTCCGGGGCAGCGCCGAGCGTGGGGGGATCAGTCCGTCGGTCTCGGCGAGGAGGGCCACGCGGGGGCCGTGCTGGGTGGGGAGGTGCAGGGCCGGACCCTGGCAGCCCGTCGCCGCCAGCCGGGTCAGGACCGGGCCGGCGCTGAGCTTGGGCAGCGTCACCGCGCAGATCCCGTTCTCCAGCGCCAGGAACGGGTGGACGCCACGCCATTTCACCGGCCAGCCGAACAGGCGGCCGTAGTAGGCGTCGACGCGGTCGCCCGCCGGGTCGCCGGGCGGGACGGTGCTCGTCGGCACCTGCTGGTCGAGCGACATCGTCGACGCCTTTCCGCGGGGTGAGTGGGTGACCGCCAGCCTAACGGCACTCAGTGCCGCTAGCAAGGGAGACTGCTACCGTCCGGCCATGACGGATTCGCCGCGCCGCGCGCCGGCCACCCGGGTCGGGGCGACTCCCGCAGGCCGGCGGCAGCTGCGCCGCGCCCTCGCCTCCGCGGCCGTGGACCTGTTCGCGGCCGACGGTTACGAGGCCACCACGGTGGACGACATCGCGGCCGCCGCGGGCGTCGGGCGCCGCACGTTCTTCCGGTACTTCGACGCCAAGGACGACGTCCTCTTCGCCAACCACGACGAGATCGTCGCGGAGATGGAAGAGGCCTTCGCCGCCGCCGACCCGGCGCGCGACCCGGTCGAGGTCGCGTGCGCCGCGGTCGGCCTGGTGCTCGACTCCTACGCCGCCGACCTCGACGTGTCGCTCAAGCGGTTCGCCCTGACCCGCACGGTTCCTTCGTTGCGGGACAAGGAGGTCGCGACCGTCGACCGCTACCAGCGCGTGCTCGCGCGCTACCTGCAGGCGCGCTACGAGGAGCGGGGCGACGAGGCCGCGAGCCTGCGCGCGGCCGTCGCCGCGGCGGCGATCGCGGCCGCCAACAACCACGTCCTGCGGCGCTGGCTGCGCACCGGCGGCACCGGCGACATCAAGGCCACCGCGGCCGAGGCGTTCGCGCTGGTCGTCGACGCGTTCCGGGCCCCGGGCGGCGAGCCGGCCACGGTGGTCGCGGTGCTGACCACGGCGACGCCGCTGCACGAGGTCGTCGCCCGCGTCGGCGAGGTCCTGCGCGGCTGATCAGCCCTGGCACTGAGTGCCACACCGTCCGCACGCGGTCTACACTCGACCGGTGGCGAAGCGGACGAACGTCAAGCCGACGCCGTTCCCCGAGCGGAACGGCGAGGTCCCGTTCAACGCCTCGGGCGTGGTGCGGACGGGTTCCCGGCAGTTCACCTTCGTCGACAACAAAGACCCCGGTGCCTTGTTCGACATGACGTTCGACGCCGACGGGGAGACCGTGGACCGGATCCACCGGCGCCGGCTGGCCGGAGCGGACGGGCTGGGTGACCCCGAAGGCCTCACCCGGGCCGACCTCGACGGCGAGATCTACCTCATCGTCTCTTCCTCGCTGTCGGTCGCGAAGAACGGCCGGCGCGTCAACGACGGCCTGGTGCGCGTCCGGTACCGCCCGGACGGCGACCTGCCCGCCGAACCGATGCCGGGGTTCCGCGACTGGCTGCTCGCGCACGTGCCCACCCTCGCCGCCGCCGGTCGCGTGGAGCCGGACGCGGGTGGCCTGAACGTCGAGGGCCTCGCCTGGGACGCCCGCGCGGGCGCGCTGCTGTTCGGCCTGCGGGGACCGGCCGTCCCCGGCCGCGTCACGCTGGTGCGGGTCCCGTTCGAGGCCGGTGGTAAGTGGACGACCGCGTCGCTCGGAGCGCCCGCCCTGCTGACCGCCGAGCTGCCCGGATCGC
The DNA here is from genome assembly GCF_055633615.1 of Amycolatopsis sp. NPDC114505. Classification (NCBI taxonomy): domain Bacteria; kingdom Bacillati; phylum Actinomycetota; class Actinomycetes; order Pseudonocardiales; family Pseudonocardiaceae; genus Amycolatopsis; species Amycolatopsis sp. NPDC114505. The sequence goes on from NZ_JBVKDV010000002.1 coordinate 2,061,340, forward strand.
CTGCGGCACAAGGCATCCGCGACGTCTCCTGCGACGAGCGGACCGGCGGTCTCCTGCTCCTGCTCGGCCGGTCGGCCAGCGACGGCGACGCACCGTTCCGGCTCGGCACGTGGCAGCGCGGCGGCGACCCCGTCGAACTGCTCGACGTCACCTTCCACCGCAGTGCGAAGCCGGAAGGCGTCACGACGTTCTCCCTCGGCGGCGAACGGAAGATCCTCATCGTCGACGACAACGGCGGCTACGCGGTCCTCCGGCTCAGGTGAAGTACAGCTTCGACCCCATCGAGTCCTGGTGGACCCGCGGCCGTCCCCCCGCCGTGGGATCGGAGCCGAAAACCGCGCTCGCCCCGGTCCGGACGCTCGACAGCGTGAAATAGCCGCTGAAGGTGAATTCGTCGTCCCGGGGGTCGACCGGGGTGACCGTGAACTCCTCGGCGTGGTCCGCATCGTCGGCCGCGCGCGTGCTGAGCAGTTTCGCCGTGCTCGCGTGCAGGAACCGCCCGGAGGCCTTGCCGGTGAGCGACTGCCCGGTACCCAGCGCGTCGAAGCACCACAGATCCGCGTCGTCGACGGCGGCCGGGCGGGGCCGGTGGACGACTTCGAAGCTCCCCGGACTCCCCGGAACGGCTTCCGCGCCGTCGTCGTGCAGGCACTCGTTGGTGACGTCCTCGCGGACGTAAGCCCCGTCGGCACCGGGCAGGCCGCCGCGGAGGTGGCCGGCGGACGTGGCGAGCCGGAGCTGCTTGCGGACCGTGGTGACCTGCGCGGGCACGTCGGGCACGCCGAGCCCCGTCAGCAGTGTCGCCGTCCGCTCGAGCAGGGGCTTGAGCACCGTCTCCTGCGTCTGGTAGCCGAACACGCTCTCGCGGTACTCGCGGATCCGGTCGACCAGCTGTGCCTGGCGGTCCGGGTCGTCGCGCACCAGCTGGGCGAGCAGCCCGGCGGTGTCGAGCCGGAAGTGCCGGGCGGGCTGCAGGGTCTGGTCGAGGCCCCACGGGATGAGCTTGAACCGGACGTCGCCGACGCCGGGCGTGGCGACGGCGTCGACGTCGTTGTAGGCGTAGGTGTTGTTGGTGTTGCGGGAGTAGCCGTCCCAGTGCTTGAGGAAGAACTCCATCGCGTAGAGGTCGACGAACTGGTCGAGGTCGAACACCTCGCTCGCGCCCGCGAGTCCGTGCGCGGCGATGTGGTCGATGGCGAGCCGCAGGTCGGCCTTGTCCTCGAACTTCGACAGCGATTCCACGCCGATGAGGTCGAACCTCTTGTCGACGAAGTCGTCCTGGTGCTCGAGCTCGTAGAGGTTCCCCTTCGTGTTTCCGAAATTGCGTTCGAGGTAGGGCGCCATGATCGGTTCGACGTTCACGAAAACACCGGGGCCGGTGACGCCGCCGGCGTCTTGGCCGATCGGGGTGCCGTTCACGAGCACCCGGGCGAAGTTGCCGCGGGAATGGGGGAGCCCGGCGAGCTCGAAGAGCCGGTAGCCGAGCAGCTGCCGGACGAAGGAGGAGTCCTGGACCGAGTTGTTGAGCGTCAGGTAGCGCGACCCGATCAGCTGCCGGACCGGCGCCTTGTTGGCGTCGAGGAACTTCCCGAAGTCGAGGTGCAGGCACGGTTTGGCACTGTCGATCGAACCGCAGAAGGACTTCTTCTTGATCCCCACGTCGGGAAAGGAGGTCTTGGCGGGGAACTTGCTCCCGGATATCTCGACCGACGTCGCTTTCCGCCACGTGTAACGGCTGCCGCCGGTCCAGTCGAAGTTGCACACGCCGCCGGCCGGCTGTTCGGTGCGCACCGCGTCCCAGTCGGCCGGTGGCATCACGACATCGATCGTGAGCACATTGTCGATCTCGTAGAGGGAATCGAGTGCTCGCTGCTCCTGATCGCCCATCCGGTCAGTGTACGGCGGAATATCCCAGATTCTGCGACGGAAATTCAGCGATTAATTACGCGCCGGATCCCGTTTTCGTGGAGAGGTCACCCCGTTCGCAGGTGGACGGCCGTGATGCCGGCGAGGACGAGGTCCACGCCGGCGAGGAACTGCTCGCGGTCGTCGTGCCCGCGCAGTTCGGCCGCGACGGCCCGGGTGAACGGGTACTCCTCCGGGTCCAGCGCCTCCCAGGCGTCCGAGACCGCGTCGAGGAACTCGGTGCGGTTCGTGGGGGCGACGACGCTCCGTGCGTTCGTCGCGTTCTGGCCCGCCGCGCCGAGGATGTAGCTGACCAGCGCCGACGTCGTCGTCAGCCGGTGGCCTTCGGGGACGCCCAGCGCCTGGACCTGGCGGCCGACGGTCTCGAAGATCCGCGGGGTCACCGACCCGCGGGAGAGCTGCAAGGCCAGCTGGGTGGCCAGCCAGGGGTGGTGCTCGATCGCGTCGAACAGCCCGAGCGCGACCGCGCGGATCTTCTCCGCCGGCGAGCCGGCGGGGCCGGCCGACAGCGCGGTGGCCAGCACGCCGTCGGTGGCGGCGTCGAGCAGCTCGCCCTTGTTCGCCACGTGCCAGTAGATCGCCCCCGCCCCGGTGGCGAGGCGTTCGGTCAGCGTCCGGAACGTCAGCCCGGCCTCGCCGCTCGCGTCGAGCAGCTCGACCGCCGTCTCGACGATCCGGTCCCGGGAGAGTGCTTCGGTGCGGCGACGGGTGCGGGGTGCCATGCCTCATCTTGACATGTCTGGAACGGTGTTCCAATATGGAATGACATTCCATACCTCGAAGGAGACATCATGAACGTCACGATCATCGGCGCCGGGCTCGGCGGTCTCGTCCTCGCCCGCGTCCTGCACGTCCACGGCATCCCGGTCACGGTTTACGAGGCCGAAGCGTCGCCGGCGGCCCGCAAGCAGGGCGGACTGCTTGACATCCACGTCCGCACCGGCCAGGCCGCCCTCGAAGCGGCCGGCCTGACGGACGAGTTCCGCGGGCTCGTCCTGGAGGGGCACCAGGCCACCCGGATCCTCGACCGCGACGGCACGGTCCGCTACGACGAGCCCGACGACGGCACCGGCGGCCGTCCCGAAGTGCCCCGCGGGGAGCTGCGGCAGCTCCTGCTCGACTCGCTCCCGGACGGCACCGTCCACTGGGGACACAAGGTCACCGGCGTCCGCGCGGTGGGCGAGGGCCGCCACGAGGTGACCTTCGCCGGTGGCACCACGGTCGCCACGACCCTGCTGGTCGGCGCGGACGGCGCGTGGTCGAAGGTCCGGCCGCTGCTCTCCGACGCCACGCCCGAGTACATCGGCCGCTCGTACGTCGAGACCTTCCTGTACGACGGCGACACCCGGCACCCGGCCGCCGCGAAGGCGGTCGGCGGCGGGGCCATGCTCGCGCTCGCCCCGGGCAAGGGGATCCAGGCCCACCGCGAGAAGGGCGGCACCCTGCACACCTACGTCGCGCTGACCGAGCCGGTGGACTGGTTCGGCGACTTCACCGACGCGGCCGCCGCGACCGAGCGGACCGCGCGGGAGTTCGAGGGCTGGGCCCCCGAGCTCACCGCGTTGATCACCGACGGCGACACCCCGCCGGTCCTGCGCCCGCTGCACACCCTGCCGGTCGAGCACCGGTGGGACCGGGTGCCGGGCGTGACGCTCGTCGGGGACGCCGCCCACCTCGCGGCCCCGAACGGCGAAGGCGCGAACCTGGCCATGCTCGACGGCGCCGAGCTCGGCCGGGCCCTCGCCACGCACGACGACGTCGAGGCCGCCCTCGCCGGGTTCGAGCGGGCCATGTTCACCCGCAGCGCCGAGGCGGCCGCCGACGGGAACGAGCTCCACGAGCTCCTCTTCGGCGAGGACACACCCCGCGGCCTGCTCGCCATGTTCCGGGGTGAATGAACGCGCTCACCGCGGCGGGCGGGCGGCCGCGCGACCGGCTCCGCGGGCTCGCCGAAGGTCGGCGACGTCGCCGGGCGCGTCCGGGAGTCCCGCTCGCTCAGGCGCCGTCGTGGGCGTCGGTCATGAGGTCCGCCAGGTCCTCCGGCGCCAGGAACGACGGCGGGGGCGGCGGGCCCCACGCGTACAGGCTCTTCTCACCGGCGACGACGCGGGGTTCCCAGAGCTGGTCCTCGAGGATGCAGTCGATGTCGGAGTAGTACTCGGAGAAGTTGCCGGCCGGGTCGCGCAGGTACCAGAAGAAGTTCGAGCCGATGTGGTGCCGGCCCAGGCCCCAGGTGTGGCGCTCCGGGTGGCCCTCGAGCATCGCGGTGGCGCCGCGGCCGACCTCGTCGACGTCGTCGACCTCCCAGGACGTGTGGTGCAGGAAGCTGACCGGTGCCTGCTGCACCAGCACGTTGTGGTGGTCGGTCGAGCAGCGCATGAACGCGGCCAGGCCCGGCGCTTCGTCGCTGACCTTGAACCCGAGGCCCTCGGTGAAGAACCGCTGGGTCGCGGCCTGGTCGGTCGAGCCGAACACGACGTGCCCGAGCTTGCGCGGGCGCACCGCGGACTCGCGCTCGATGCCGGGCGCGCGGGTGTTCGCCCGCCGCACCGCGCCGGGCTGGTTGTAGACCGCGGGTTCCGGGGGTTCCTGGCGGAGGCGCGGGGCCACCGACACGACGACGTCCAGCCCGGTGGCCGGGTCCTTGGTGTGCAGCGCGTCGCCGTCGATGCGGCTCTCGACGTCGAGGCGGGCCAGGGACGCGGTGATGCGGCCGAGGTCGTCCGGGTCGTCGGCGCCGATGCCGAGGGTGAGCAGCCGGCGCTGCGGGGTCCGCCGGAGCTCGAGCTGCTCGCCGCCGTCGGCGGTGGCGAACCCCGACGCGGTCGGCGTGAGGCCGAACTCCGTGTAGTACTTGGCGGTCTCGTCGACGTCCGGGACGCCGATGGCGATCTTGGTGAGGCGGTGCAGGCTCATGACAGGTCCCTCCGGGTCAGATGAGCGGGGTGATCTGGTCTTCGCGTCCGAGCAGCGCCTTGCCGTAGAGCTCGTAGTTGACCGCGGGCAGCACGATCGCGTGCCGGGCGGCCACCGCGGAGTCGCGCCAGATCCGCTGCAGGGGGTTGACGTCGGCGAAGCTGCCCGCGCCGTGCGCCGAGAGCAGGATGTCGATCGCGCGGGTGATGTTCTCGACGGCCCAGCCGGTGTCGGCGCGGGTCCGGGCCCGGGTTTCGACGCCGGGGTACGGGCCCGCCGACGCCGCGTCGATGTCGTCGGCCGCGCGGTAGGCGTGCAGGTGGGCGGTGTCGATCCGCATCGCCGCTTCGGCGAGCTGGAGCTGGAAGGCGACGGAGTCCGCCTGCGTCGCGTAGGTCGTGTACGAGATCGGCTTGCGGGCGGCCTTCTCCTTGACCAGCTCCAGCGCCCGGCGACCGAGGCCCAGCTGCGGCCCGGCCAGCACCAGCGTCAGCACCGGGACGAGCGCGGCGCGGAAGACGTCTTCCGCGGGCTCGCCGTTCGCGTACTGCCCGCCGATGGCCGGGGGCACGGACATCACCCGGTGCTCGGGCACGAAGACGTCGTCGGCGATCAGGCAGTTGGAGCCGGACGAGCGCATCCCGGCGACGAACCAGGTGTCCTCGAAGCCGAGGTCGGTGCGGGGGAGCAGCGCCATGCCCTGGTCGACGACCTCGCCGCGCTCGTCGGTCAGCGGGAGGCCCAGGCCCGCCCAGTCGGCGTGCCACGAACCGGAGTTGTAGTACCAGCGCCCGGTCACACGCCAGCCACCGTCCACTTTGGTCGTCTCGGCGGTCGGGGCGAGCACGCCGGACACCTTCGCGTCGGGGTTCGCGCCCCAGACGTCGTCCTGGGCCTGGACGCTGAAGAGCCCGGCGAGCCAGGCGCAGACGTTGCTCAGCGCGACGACCCAGGCGGTGCCGCCGTCGGCTTCGGCGACCGCGGACGAGACGTCGAGCATCGCGCGGACGGGGAGTCCGTACCCGCCGTAGCGGCGCGGCTGGGCGATCTTGAACGCGCCGGCGTCGGTCAGCGCGGTGATGCTCTCCTCGACGACCCGCCGGTCGGCCTCGCCCCGGGCGGCGTTCTTTTCCAGCAGGGGCCGGATTTCGGCGATGCGGGTGAGGAGCTGCTCGAGGGTGGGCGCGGGCTGTTCGGTCGCGAGGGTCATGACGGCGGTGTCCTTTCCGGGCGGGTCAGCGGGCGCAGGCGGCGATCTGGTCGGTGATGAGCGGACGCGGCCGCTCGGCGAAGCGGGAGTGGGTGCCGAACGTGCGGTGGGCGTACACGAGCGGCGGCAGATCCGCGCGGCCCAGGCCGGTGACCAGGCCGAACAGCAGAAGGTGGTCGCCGGCCTCGACGACGCGGTCCAGCTCGCACGCCACCCAGCCGGCGGCGTCGCGCAGCCGGGGCAGGCGGGCGTCGGCGAACCACGCCGTGTCGCCGCCGAACCGGTCGGCGCCGCGGGTGGCGAACCGGACGGCGAGGTCGTCCTGGCCCTGGCCGAGCAGGTTCACCCCGAACCGGCCCGCGCCGAGGACCTCGGCCAGCAGCGCCGATCGCCGGTCGAAGGCGACGCTCACCAGCGGCGGGTCGAGCGAGAGCGAGGTGAACGAGCTGACCGTCGCGCCGTGCGGGCGGCCGGCGGCGTCGCTGGTGGTGACGACCGTGACCGGCGCGCAGACCGCGGCCATCACCGCGCGGAACCGGGGTCCGTCCACAGTGGTCACGACGGGTCCGTGAACCGGTGGCGCATCGTGCCGATGCCCTCGATCGTGGTGACGAGCTCGTCGCCGGCGGCCAGGAACCGCTGCGGGTTCCGGGCCATGCCGACGCCGGCCGGGGTGCCCGTGAAGATCACGTCGCCGGGCCGCAGCGGCAGGATCGCCGAGAGCCGCGCGACGATTTCCGGCACCGAGAAGATGAGGTCGCTGGTACGGCCCTTCTGCACGGACTCGCCGTTGACCGTGCAGCTCAGCTCCAGGTTGTCGCGCTCGGCGAGCTCGCCCGGCGTGACCAGCCACGGCCCGGTGGGCCCGAAACCCGGCGCGGACTTGCCCAGGCTGAACTGCGGGGCCGGCCCGGCCAGCTGCACCGTCCGGTCGGAGAGGTCCTGGCCGACCGTCAGCCCGGCGACGTGGTCCCAGCCGCGTTCGGGGGCGACGTTGCGGGCTTCCCGGCCGATGACGGCGACCAGCTCGACCTCCCAGTCCACTGTGGACCCCGTGAGCGCGATCTCGCCGGACGGCCCGGTCAGGCAGCTCGGGAACTTCGTGAACACGGCGGGGGAGTCCGGCAGGCCGAGCCCGGACTCGGCGGCGTGGTCGCGGTAGTTCAGCCCGATCCCGAAGACCTGGCCCGGGGTGGGGGAGGGCGCCCGGAGGTCGGTCTCGGCGAACCGGTCCGGAGTCGTCGCCGGGAGGTCGGCCGCCCAGGCGGTGAACTCGTCCCAGCGGGCGTACACCGCGTGGGGGTCGGCGGAGAAGCGCTGCCCGCTGGCGCGCTCGACGTCGATGGCACCGTCTCCGGTCAGGAGGACGAGCCGGCCGGCGAGGTTGGCGATCCGCATCGAAAGGCCTTTCGGTCGAAGTACCGGTGGCCACTCATACTCTGCCCGCGATATACGACTGTCAAGACAAGAATCGATTCTTGCGAACAGAGTGTGTTATCGTCTCGGCATGGCGAAGAGAGCGGGTGGCGAGAGCCTGGCCGTGTCGGTGTACCACCGGCTGCGCCTGGCGATCCTCAACGGAGAGCTGGCTCCGGGCGAGCGCGTCAAGCCGGCCGAGCTGAGCGCGGAGTTCGAGGTCAGCCTCAGTGTCGTGCGCGAGGCATTGGGACTGCTGGCGGCCAAGGACCTCGTGCGGGTGGACCGCAACCGCGGGTTCCGGGTCACGCCGCTGTCGATGCAGGCGCTGACGGACCTCACCGAGGCGCGCGCGATCAACGAGGGTTCGGCGCTGCGGCTGTCGGTCCTGCGCGGCGGCGTCACGTGGGAGTCGGAGGTGCTGGCCGCGCACCACCGGCTCGCCGGGCAGACGATGATCCTGCCCGGGCCCCCGATGCGGCGGAACGAAGAGTGGGCCCGCGCGCACCTGGAGTTCCACCACACGCTGATCAAGGCGTGCGGCAACGCCGTGCTGCTCGACATCTGCACCCGGCTCTCCGACGCGGCCGAGCTCTACCGCGCCTGGTCGGGCCCCGGCGGCGAGGAGCGGCACCGCGACGTCGCGGGCGAGCACCAGGGCCTGGTGGACGCCGCGCTGGCACACGACGCCGACCTGGCCGTCGCCCGGTTCGAGGCGCACGTCAACCGCACCAAGGAGATCGTGATGGAGACCAGCTTCAGCGCCGAGCCCGCGTCATGACCACGACGGCCCTGACCGGCGTCCGCGTCTTCGACGGAACCGGCCTGACCGAACCCGTCACGGTCGTCGTCGACGGCCCGCTGATCGGCGGCTCCGGCGCCACCGACGAGGTCGACTGCGCGGGCGCCACCCTGCTGCCGGGACTCTTCGACGCCCACGTCCACCTGCTCACCCCGGACGACCTCAGTGCCCTCGCCGCGCACGGCGTCACCACCGCGCTGGACATGGCGTGCTGGCCCCGCGAGCGCGTCGACTCCTTCCGCGGTCAGGTACCCGACGTCCACAGCGCCGGCCTGCCCGCCATCGGTCCCGGCGGGAACCACGCGAAGATGCCCGGGATGCCGTCGGAAGCGATCCTCACCGCGCCCGGCCAGGCCGCGGAGTTCGTCGCGCGGCGCGTGGCCGAAGGGTCCGACTACGTCAAGGTCGTCATCGAAGGGGACCTGCTCGACCAGGCCACGATCGACGCCGTCGTCGCCGAGGGCCAGGCGCACGGCAAGCTCACGGTCGCGCACGCGTCGTCGGTCGACGCCTACCGGCGCGCCGTGCGGGCCGGGGCGGACGTGATCACCCACGTCCCGCGCGACGGCGTCCTCGATGCCGGAACCGCGTCGGAAATGGCCGCGCGGGGCCAGATCGCGGTGCCCACCCTGACGATGATGGACGCGCTCACCACCAAGCTCGGCGCGGACGGCTACGCGTTCAGCCGGGACTCGGTCACTGCGCTGCACGCGGCCGGCGTGCCGATCCTCGCGGGCACCGACGCGTTCTCCGCACCGATGCTGCCCTTCCCGGTCGTCCACGGCGCGAGCCTGCACCGGGAACTCGCGCTGCTGGTCGAGGCGGGACTGTCCGAAGTGGACGCGTTGCGGGCGGCGACCGACCTGCCCGCCCGGTACTTCGGCTTCCCCGACCGCGGCGCCGTGCGCGAAGGCCTGCGGGCGGACCTGCTGCTCGTCGACGGCGACCCGACCCGGGACATCACGGCGACCACCGCGATCCGCCGCGTCTGGGCCGCCGGGGAAGTGGTCGCGTGAGCGGGCTGGTCGCCGCCGCACGCCGAGGCGATCGCGCTCGGGCGGTTCACCCACGGCGGGGCAGTGCTGCCGCTGGTGGCCGAACGCCGCCGGCCGCGGTCGACACCCCGCTGGCGAGCATCGACGCCACCTGGCGGGAGCTCACCACTCGCAACTGCGGCCGGCCGGCTCAGAGCAGGTCGCGGCCGGCGCGGAAGAACGCCGTCACCTCGCCGGCGAGGTCGCGCAACGGGCGGGCCGCCCCGAACGGCGCGTTCCAGAACTCGCCTCCCGCGCCTCGAACGGGCCGACGTACGCGTAGGGCTCGCCCAGGTAGCCGTCGCCGGGGGAGACGCCGTAGTTGACCTCGTCGAGGACGATCGCGACGTCGAAGTGCTCGGGCCACAGCACCGGCGTGACGCCGGGGGCGAACTCGCGCAGCGCCCGGTCCCCGTCGGCGTAGGCCGCGAGCAACGACTTCAGCGCGTCCGCGGCGAAGGTGATCGTCTCGTCGGGACGGACCCCGGGGCCGCCGGAGTAGACGCCCGCCGGCTCGCCCGCGTCGAGCCCGGCTTCCGCCGCGACGTCGTCGTAGGTCCGCCCGGCCAAAGTCACGCGGGCGGAGTCCGTCACGAGGTCCGCACCGTCGACGCGCACCGCGGGCCCGGCGACGGTCGCGAAACCGCCGTCGACGATCTGGAGTTCGATGCGCTCGGTCGCGCGGTGCTGCGGGCCCGCCAAGAGCAGCTCCGCGACGCCGTGCAGTGATCGTCTGGTCGGTTCCCAGTCCATCCCGGAGACGTTACCGGGCGACCTGCCCCGACGTCGTCGCCGCCGCGGCCGGCTCGCGCAGGGTCGGGCGCAGCGCGAGGACGACCGCCGTCGTCACCACCAGGTGCATGAGCATCAGCCCGACGACGTTCGCGGCGGTGGCCCCGGCGTTCAGGATCAGCAGGTCTGGCACCCAGGTCAGGACGAGGACCGCGGGGACGACGACGCGCAGCGCCTTCGGGGCCCGGCGGGCGATCAGGATCCAGCCGGCGGTGCCGAGGAGCAGTCCGAGCACGGTCGCCGGCAGGTAGGAGGCGGCGTTGAGGCCCATGCCGATCCCGCCGTCGTCGAGCGAGGACGCCGTCAGCGCGATGGCGGTGTTGACGGCGGCGGCCGCCACGACGGCGACCCCCAGGCGAAGGGCCGTGGCGGGCGTCCGGGTGGCGGTGGTGGTCATCGCTCCTCCTTGGGTTGCGTGTTAAACCCAAAGATAGGTTGGGTTGCGTGTTAAAGTCAAGCGTGGACGAAACCGGACCGGAGGAGCCGTTCGACCGGCTCGGCAAGGAAGAGCGGCGGGTGTGGATCAACCTGGCCAAGGTGCTGCTGACCCTGCCGGGAGCGCTGGAAAGCCAGCTGCTGCGCGACGCCGACCTCACGCTGCTGGGCTACATGATCCTGGCGCGCCTGTCCGTCGTGCCGGGGGAATGCCTGCGGATGAGCGAGATCGCGGAGATGGCCAACGGGTCGCTGCCGCGGATTTCGCACGCGGTGGCCCGGCTGGAGGATCGCGGGTGGGTGACGCGGGAGGTGTGCACCGGCCAGGGCCGCCGGTTCACGATCGCGACCCTGACCGACGCCGGCCGCGAGCACCTGGCGGCCGCGTCGCCCGCGCACGTGGCGAACGTGCGGCGCCTGGTGGTCGACCCGCTGGGCGACGACTTCGCGCGGCTCGGGGACGCCGTCGAGCGGATCGTCGAGAACCTCGGGCTGCCCACCGAGGTCCTCAAGCGGCCGAAAGCCTGACCGGCGTCCCCGCGCCGGCTCTTACGACCGCAGGACGAACGCGGCGACGTCGCCGCCGAGCTGCCGCCCGGCTTCGTGGTCGAGCCGGGTGTGGACGCCGGCGACGATGCGGCTCAGGCCCGCCTCGTCGGCGACGTCCTGGAACGTCGCGAACCGCCGGACGACACCCGGCAGCACTTCGGACGTCACCGTCAGCGCCCACCGCGGCCCGTACTCCTGCCGCAGCACCAGGGCACCGGCCTGCGAGATCACGCTGTGCGCGCCCGGGTACGCCGGATCCGCCGGGGTGGTGGCGAGGCTCGACCAGTCCGGGACGCCGTCCGTCGCCGGGTTGCCGTCTTCGCCGGCGAGCCGGATCGCGGTGATCGGGCGCCAGATCCGGTAGTGGTACTTGGCTTCGTAGAACGCGATCACCGCGTCGGCGAAGGCCAGGTTCAGCCGTGCGAACACGCGGGCCGCGACCAGGACGTTGCTCCGGGATCCGCCGACGACCGACTGGGCGATCTCGTTCCAGTAGTTCCAGATCGGTGCGGCCCAGAACCGCGCCTGCACCGTGCCGTCGGCGGTGCGGGTGGTGCTGGTGTCACGCCCGGCCGTCGCGACTTCGCGCAACGCCTTCGCGTAGCGGGCGCTCGCCAGCGGCGGGTAGGGCGTGGGCCGGAACCGGTCCGCCCGGTCGAGCACGAACGGCGTCACCGCGGCCCAGTGGGTGAACGCGGCGGGCGCGAACGCGGGCGGCGCCGGCCGGTACTGCCCGGGTGCCGTCCCCGGCGGCAGCACCGGCGGGACCGCGGCCGAGCCGTCGTTCGCGCGCAGGCCGAGCAGTAGCCGGGCGACCAGGTGCCCGGCCCGCACCCCGGCGGTTCGGCCCGCCGGGTGGACCGCGGCGAGCTGCCCGGCCAGCAAGCTCCCGAAGTCGGCGGCGCGGGTGGGGTACAGCGCGGCCAGGACGTCGTGGGCCGCTTGCGCCGCCGCCGCTTCCGGGGCGGCCGCGCCCGGGACGTCGACGGTGAACAGGTAGGGCCGCCCGGCCCCGGCCGTCGCGACGACGGCGTCGTGGATCGCCGCGTGCAGCAGGGCGAAGGCGCGGGTCGGGTGGACGGTCGCGGGCTGCAGGCCCGCCGTGCGGACGGTGGCCAGCAGCTCGCGGTTCCAGGCGAGGACGACGTCCGCACCTCCCGGCCGGACCGGGGCCGCCGGCGCGGCGGTGGCCGGCGTCGGCAGGCCGGTGGTCGCGAGCACGGCGGCGGCCGCCCCGCCGGTGACGAGCAGCTGCCGGCGCGACATCGATGTGGTCATTTCTCTCCCCTGGGGTGATCGGATGCTCCGCCTGCCGATACGACCGCCGGTTACGCGTAACCCGGTCGCTTATCCCTCGGGTGGCGGCAAGAATCGGCGGGGGAGAAGGCGGGCGGTGCCGGTGGCACAGAGGTTCCGGCGCAGACGCGCCGAGGGGGACGAGACGGCCGGGGGCGCACCGCCGCCCGCGCGGCTGCACGTGGTCGGCGCGGACGTCTACCCGGACTGGGAGGCGGTCTACCGCGACAACGTCGACCGCCTGTACCGCCTGATGTTCTCGAAGGTGGGCAACCGGCCCGACGCGGAGGACCTCACCACCGAGGTCTTCCTGACGGCGCTGCGGCCGCTGCGCGTCTCGGCGAGCATCGGCGAGGTCCGGGCGTACCTGCTGGCCACCGCGCGGACGGTGCTGGCCGGGCACTGGCGGCGCACGCTCGGCCGGGAGATCACGACCCTGGACGAGGAGCGCGACATCGCGGCGTTCGAAGCCGACGTGATCGACCCGCGGACGCCCGCCCGGGCCGAGGCGATCCTCGGGCGGCTGCCCGAGCGGTACGGCCGCATCCTGCGGCTGCGGTTCCTGCAGGCGTGCTCGCTCAAGGAAGCGGCGGCGGAGCTCGGCATCACCGTCGGCAACGCGAAAGTGCTGCAGCACCGCGCGTTGCGGCAGGCGGCGCAGCTGGCGGAAGGGATGGAGACGTGACCACTCGAGGCGTCCGCCGGTATGTCAAGGACCTCCTGCGCCGGCGGCGGCCGCGCCCGTTCGAGGCCGGCCCCGGGGACGAGGCCGAGCTGCGGACGGCGGTGCTGCTGCGTGCCGCGCGGCCGGGAGCCGGGGCGGCGGGCGAGGAGTTCGTCGCCGGGTTGCACCGGCGGCTCGTCGAGGAGCTCGGGGAGCCGGCGCCCGGGCGGGGCGGCAACCGCCGCCGGTTCATCCAGGTCTCCTCGGCCGCGGCGGTGGCGGCCGCGGCGGGCGCGGGCGTCGAGTACCTGGTGACCTCGGGCGCCGAGCCGGCGGCGGCGCCCGCGGAAGAGACGCTGCGGCCCGAGAACGGCGAGTGGCGGGCCGTCGTCGCCGCGCGCGACCTGCCCGAAGGCCGGGTGCTGCCGTTCGACTTCGGCGCGGTGGCGGGGTTCGTCCAGCGCACGGACGGCGAGGTCCGCGCGGTTTCGGCGACCTGCACGCACCTCGGCTGCCGGCTGAACCTGGACGCCCCGGCGCGGCGGCTGAACTGCCCGTGCCACCGGACGTCGTTCGCGGTCGACGGCGCGGTCCTGACGCACCAGCTGCCGGTGACCCCACCGCCGCTGCCGCACCTGGTGGTGCGCGAAGCCGGGGGAGTGGTCGAAGTACTCGTCCCGTCGGAAGGAGCGTGACCGGTCAGCGCAGGTACGAGGCGCCGTTGACGTCGAGGATCGCGCCGGAGCTCCACGCCGCCTCCGGGGAGGCGAGGTGGACGATCGCCGCGGCGACCTCTTCGGCCGTGCCCGCCCGGCCGAACGGGCTCTGGTCCCGCAGCGCGTCGCCGTCCGGGCCGGCGAGCTTGGACTCCTGGCGTTCGGTGGCGACGAACCCGGGCGCCACCGACGTCACGGAAATCCCGTGCGGTGCCAGTGCGAGCGCCATCGACTGACCGAAGGCGTGCAGCGCCGCCTTGCTCGCGCCGTAGGCCGGGTGCTCGGGTTCGCCGCGGAACGCGCCGCGCGAGCCGACGTTGACGACGCTGCCCGGGCGGCCCCGCTCGATCAGGTGCCGGGCCACCGCCCACGTGACGTTCGCGGCGCCGAAGAGGTTGACGTCGAACGTGCGCCGCCACGCCTCGACCCACTGGTCGTAGCCGACCTCGGCGACGGCGTGCCGGTTCCGCTCGGTCGGGGCCTGGGCGGCGTTGTTGACCAGGACGTCGACGCGGCCGAGCGTCGCCACGGCTTCGTCGACGACCTTGCGCGCGGCGGCGGGGTCACCGAGGTCGCCGGGGATGCTGGTGTGCCCGGACCCGTGCAGTTGCTCAAGGGTGGTCTCGGCGTCGTCGCGCCGGGTCGCGTAGTGGACCGCCACGCGGTAGCCGCGCGCCGCGAAGGCCACGGCGGTGGCCCGGCCGATGCCGCGAGAGCCGCCGGTGATCAGGACGCCTTGCCGCTCGGTCATCGTTCGCCTCCGGTCGACAGGGCCCGCAGGTCGTCGAAGGCTTGCGAGAGATGGACGTCCAGGGTCCGCGACGGGTCGTCGATCCAGGCCTGGGCCGCGTGGTGGAAGGTGGCCCAGCCGGTCTGCGCGGCCAGGGCGGCCGGCCCGCTCTGGACGCCTCGCTCGCGCAGGGCCGCCGCCAGGGCGTCGGTGAGGGACGCGTGCTTGGCCAGTTCGCGTTCGCGCAGCGCCGGGGTCGCGGCGATGATCGCCAGCCGCGGCTCGGAGAACGGGCGGTTGGCTTCGAGGATCCGCGCGGCCTTCCGGAACGCGCGCAGCAGGATCTCGAACGGCGTCAGGCCGTCGGGCGCTTCGGCGACCGCCTGGGTCATCGTGTCGCGCAGGTCGGCTTCGCCGTCGAAGAGCACCTCGCGCTTGTCCGGGAAGTGCCGGAAGTACGTGCGTTCGTTGACGCCGGCCCGCGCGGCGATCTCCGCCGTGGTGGTCCGGTCGAACCCGCGTTCCCCGTACAGCTCGAGCGCCGCCTGCTGGAGACGGCGGCGCGCTTCCGCTCCGCTTCGTGGCACGGGGCCGAGGCTACCGCATTCCGCCAGTGACTGGCGTCACGTTGCGCCAGTGTCTGGCACTACGCGTACTGTCAGCGACTGGCGCTAAGTAGTGCCATTCACTGGCGTTAAGGAGAGCGTTGTGCACGTCTTCGTCACCGGGGGTTCCGGCCAGACCGGACCCACCGTCGTCGCCGAGCTCCTCGCGGCGGGCCACACCGTCACCGGCCTCGCCCGCTCGGAGGCCGCCGCCACCCGGCTGGAGTCGTTGGGCGCCAGCGCATTCCGCGGTTCCCTGGAAGACCTCGACGGCCTGCGCCGGGGAGCCGAAGCCGCCGACGGCGTCCTGCACATGGCCTTCGGCGGCGACTTCGCCGATCCGGACGACCTGACGCGGCGCGACACGGCCGCGATCGAGGCACTCGGCCGGGTGGCGGCGGGCAAGCCGTTCGTCAGCACGTCGGGCACGCTGGTCCTGCCCGGCGGCCGGGAGGCCACCGAGCGGGACGAGCCCGACGCCCACGGCATCGCCGGCTTCCGCATCCCGGGCGAGCAGGCGTGCCGGGGGTTCGGCGGCACCGTGGTCCGGCTCGCGCCGACCGTCCACGGCCCGCGCGACCACGGCTTCATCCCGATGCTCATCGCCACCGCGCGCGAGACCGGCGTGTCGGCGTACGTCGGTGACGGCGGCAACCGCTGGCCCGCGGTCCACCGCCGGGACGCGGCGATCCTGTTCCGCCTGGCTCTGGAGGGGGCGCCCGCCGGGAGCGTGCTGCACGGGGTCGCCGAAAACGTGCCGTTCAGAGCCATCGCGGAGACGATCGCCCGCAAGCTCGACGTTCCGGCGGCCTCGATGTCGCCGGAGGAGGCCGCGACGCACTTCCCGAGCCCGTTCATGGCGCGGGTGTACGGCTTCGACGGGCCGGTTTCCGGTGTGGACACCCGGCGACTGCTCGGCTGGGCTCCCACGCACCAGGGGCTGCTTGAAGACCTGGAAACCGGCGACTACTTCGCCGCGGCCTAACTGTCCAGCGGGTCGAGGCGCGGGGTTTCGCCTGGCCCCGCTGGGAAGTGGGCGATGAAGGTGACACCGTTCTCCTGCGCGTCGAACCGCGCGATCCGCGTGGCTTCCGGCTCGTAGAAGACATCTCCGGGCCGCAGCACCGACGCGGGCTCGCCCTCGATCTCGTACACCGCCGAGCCGGCCTCGATGCTGCCGAACACCGGTCCGTTGTGGACGTGCAAACCCGAGCCGTGGCCGGGGGCGATCGTGATGCGGCGGATCTCGACGTGGTCGACCATGCGGGGTGCCGGAAGCTGTTGCTCCAGCACCAAAGTCCGGGTCACGGGCGGTTCGGCGGCGGCCGTGACCTCGACGCCGGCCACCGCGTCGCCGAACTCCGTCGCGGCACCGTCCTCGGGGATCTCCTCGATCGCCAGGTGCGTCATCGACGACGTGTCGGTCGCGCCGTGCCAGTGCCATTCGCCGGCGGCCACGCGGACCGTCTCGCCGGGCCGGAGGAGCTGGGCCGGGCCGCCTCGGCGTTGCACGTACCCGGTGCCGTCGGTGACGACCAGGACCTGGCCGAGCGGGTGCCGGTGCCAGCGCGTGCGGGCGCCGGGCGCGAACTGCACGCGGTCGACCCGGGTCCGCGACGGACCTTCGGGGACGGCGAGCGACGTGACCCACGCACTGCCGGAGATCACGTCGGCGGGCGCGGGAGCGCTGACCAGGGGAACGGGGAGGACGTGCACGAAAGGACTCCTCAGAGGGCGGTGAGCAGGGCGAGGACGCCGGAAACGGCTTGGTCGAACGGTTCGGGCGCGGCCGCGGCGCGAGCCAGCACGTAGCCGCCCTGCAGGACGGCGACGACGGTCGCGGCCAGGGCCGCGGTGTCCAGGCCGGCGGGCAGCTCGCCCGCGGCCCGGCCCTCGTCGAGAACCTCGGCGAGGCGGGCCCGCAGGCGCGTCAACGTCGCGTCGACCGGCGCGCGCAGCTCCGGGTCGGCGACGATCTCGGGGTCCTGCGTGAGCCGGCCGATGGGGCAGCCCCTGAGCACTTCGCGCTCACGACGCAGGTACGCGGTGATCCGCTCGACGGCGGTCCCGGGCGTGCGCAGCTGCGCCTCGGCGGCCGCCAGCAGCTCGTCCGCGCTGCGCCGCACGGCTTCCAGGGCGAGCTCCCGCTTGCCGGAGAAGTGGTGGTACATGCTGCCTTGCCCGGCGCCGGCGTGCTGCTGGATGGCCTTGGGGCTGGTGCCCACGTAACCGCGCTCCCACAACAGCTCGCGGGTGCTGTCGATGAGCTGCTTCCTGGTGTCCACGCCGAGGACTGTACATACTAGTAGGTACAGAATCCAGAGCGCCGTCCACGTTGAGGGGCGACCAAGGCTCAGTGCACGGGCTGGAGAAGGCGCCGCGGGTGCGCGAGGATCGCGCTGACCTGGCCGTCTTCCGGCGACGGCGGGGTCAGTCCCGGGCCCGGCGTCATCACCGTCTCGGCGAGCGGCACCTCGTCGCCACACCGCAGGCAGGCGCCCGACTGCGCCACTTCGCCCTCGCAGCCCGCGTGGACGTACACCCGTCGCCGGCCGCCCGGCGCGTAGTGCTCGTCGCCCCACGCCGACAGGGCGCGGACGGCAGGCCAGAGCCCCCGCCCCTTCGCCGTCAGCTCGTACTCGCTGCGCTTGCCGGGTCCCGGCACGCGCTCCAGCACGCCTTCGGTGATGAGGAACTCCAGTCGTTCGGTCAGGACCGCGCGCGGGATGCCCAGGTGCTCGGCGAAGTCGCTGAAGCGGCGGACGCCGAAGACGGCGTCGCGGACGATCAGCAGCGTCCAGCGTTCTCCGACGACCTCCAGGGCGCGGACCATCGAGCAGGCCTGGTTGGTGTACTCGCGGGGGAGTGCCATGCGACCAGTCTGCCACAAAAGAGTTCGTTCATCGAACCAACCGTGCTAGCCTCTCGGCGAAAGAGTTCGGTGACCGAATCAATGGGAGTCCGCATGGCCAGCCGTCCCGGTGCCGTCCTCGTCGCCTCCGGCGGCGCGACCCTGCTCGCTCTCTTCGTCTTCACCGCGCCGCTCTCGATCGTCCCGGCCGTGGCCGGCGGCCTCGGGGCCGGCGCGGTCGCGACGTCGTGGATCCTCAGCTCGATGAGCCTCGGGCTGGCCGTCGCGCTGCTGCCGGCCGGCGCGATCGGCGACGACTTCGGCCGGCGGCGCGTCTTCGTCGCCGGGGCCGTCGTGACGGCCGTCGGGTCCGTGCTGTGCGCGGTCGCGCCCGGGCCGCTGACGTTCATCGCCGGCCGGGTCGTCGAAGGCCTCGGCGGTGCCGCGCTGATCGCGTGCGGCCTCGCGGTGCTCGGGCCCGCGTTCCCGGACCCCGCCGGCCGCGCCCGCGCGAGCGGCCTGTGGGGCGCCTGCGTCGGCGCGGGCATCGCGATCGGCCCGCTGGCCGGCGCGGCCCTCGACCACGACTGGCGCGTGCTCTACGTCGTGATCACGGCGCTGTCGCTCGGGGTGGCCGTGCTCGGGCGGGTCCTGCTGGAAGAGTCCGTCTCGGGGCGGGCCCGGACGGTCGACCTGCCCGGCGCGCTGCTGCTGGGCGGCGGCCTCGCGGCGCTGCTGGCCGCGTTGACCGAAGGCAGGCAGGGCTGGACGAGTCCCCTCGAGCTGGCCTTGATCGCGGCGGCGGTCGTGCTGCTCGCCGCGTTCTTCGCCCACCAGAACTCCTCCGGCGGCGGCATGCTCGACCTGACGCTCTTCCGCCGCCCGGCACTGGTGTCGGCGACGGCGGGCGCGTTCGTGGCCGGCGCCGGCGTCACCGCGCTGATGGCGTTCCTCTGCACGATGCTCGAAAACGGTCTCGCGCTGCGTCCCCTGACAGCGGCGCTGGTGGTGCTGGCCTGGTCGGCGACGAGCGTGGCCTCGGCGCTGCTGACACGCCGGCTCCCGGTCACCCTGTCCGGCGGCGCGCGGATGAGCGCCGGCCTGGTCGTGGTGGCCGGGGGACTCGTCCCGCTCGCGTTCGTCACCCCGGGCTCGGGGCCGGCATTCCTCCTGCCGGGCCTGGCGGTGGCGGGCTTCGGCACGGGCATCGTGAACGCGTCGCTGGGGCGCGAAGCGGTGGCGAGCGTGCCGCCGCAGCGGGCCGGGATGGGCAGCGGCATCAACAACACCAGCCGCTACGTCGGCGCCGCGCTCGGCGTCACGGTGGTCAGCGTGCTGGCCGTCCACGCGACCCCGGCCGCGTTGACCGCGGGCTGGAACACCGCGGTCCTCGTGGGCATCGCGGTGTCCCTGGTCGGCGCCGCGGCGATCGCGGCGCTGACCGTCCGGGCGAAGCGGGCCGTGGTCGTGGCCTGATGCGCCTCGGCAGCCGGACCGGCTTCGGTGCTCAGCGGAGTGGCCCGCTGCACCATCGCCGACCACCGCACCTACCGCGGCCCGAACCTGGAGGCCGCCGCGGCGTGCGGTCGATGCCGGCTGGTGGGAGCGCAGACCGAGCAGCACCTGCGGGCCGCGCTCGGCACCCGGGACCGACCGGCCACGCGAACGCGACTTTCCTACGAAGCGGCGGCCGAAGCGGGGAACCGGTCGAGCATGACGCGCAGCTCATCGGCGCTGACGTTCGCCCCGAAGGCTTCGGCGCCGGGCTCGAGCCGCACCCCGTCGGCCAGGGAACCGGCGACCAGCGGGTCGAAGCCCAGCGCGTCGACCAGGTCCGCCACCCGTGTCACGTCGGCCGGGTCGTCACCGGCGATCGCGATCGCCTTCCGGCCCGGCGTCCCCGCGGGGCGGGCCTCCTCCTCGAGGTCGTGGTACCCCATGTGGTTGAACGCCTTCACCACCCTCGCTCCGTCCAAAAAGGACTGAACGGTCACGCTGGTCGACACGCGCAGGTCGTCGCGGACGCCGTCGACCTCCCACCAGTAGTTCATCGCGTCGACGACCAGCTTCCCGGCCAGCGCACCGGCCGGGAGCGTGCGGTACTTGCCCAGTGGCAGCGCGAGGATGACGACGTCCGCTTTCGCCGCCGCCTCCGGCGCGGTCGTCGCGACCGCGCCGGGCGTGAGGACGTCAATCGTGAGCGCGATCTTCTCCGGCGCGCCCGAGCCCGCGACGAGCACGTCGTGCCCGGCGGCGAGCGCGAGCCGCGCCAAGACGGTGCCGACCTTGCCCGCGCCGAGGATGCCGATGATCATTTCGCCTCCGTCAGCAGGTCGCGCACCATCGGGATCACCCGGGTGCCGTACAGCTCGACCGCGCGCAGGCGGGCGCTCGCCGGTTGCGATCCGGAGCTGTAGATCAGGTCGAACCGGCCGACGCCCAGCTCCGCGACCGCGCCGGCGATCTTGCGCGCGACGGTCTCGGGGGAACCGATGTACAGGGAGCCGTGCTCGATCTCGTGGTCGTACTCTTCGCGCCGGATCGGTGCCCAGCCCCGCAGCGCGCCGATCCGGTCGCGGATCACGCGGTAGCGCGGCCAGAACACCTCGCGGGCCTCCTCGTCGGTGTCGGCGACGAACCCGGGGGAGTGCATGCCGACCGGGTGGGCGGTGGTGCCGAACTGCGCGGCGGCCCGGCGGTACAGGTCGAGGTAGGGCGCGAACCGCCCCGGCGCCCCGCCGATGATCGCCAGCATGAGCGAGAGGCCGTGGTGGGCGGTCCGGATGACCGACTGGGGCGAGCCGCCGACGCCGACCCACGTGGACAGCCGGCCGGCGTCGGTCTTGGGGTAGACGTCGGCGTCCGCCAGCGCCGGCCGGTGCTTTCCCTGCCAGGTCACGGGTTTCTCGTCGAGCAGCCGCACGAACAGGTCGAGCTTCTCCTCGAAGAGTGCGTCGTAGTCGCTCAGGTCGTAGCCGAACAGCGGGAACGACTCGGTGAACGAACCCCGGCCGAGGATGACCTCGGCGCGCCCGTCCGAGAGGGCGTCGACCGTCGCGAAGCGCTGGAACACGCGGACGGGGTCGTCGGAGCTCAGCACCGTGACGCCGGAGGACAGCCGGATCCGCGAGGTGCGGGTGGCGATGCCGGCCAGCACGGTTTCGGGCGTGGAGATGGAGTACTCGGGGCGGTGGTGCTCGCCGAGGGCGATCACGTCCACCCCGATCTCGTCGGCGAGGACGGCTTCGTCGACGACCTGCCGGATGGCGGCGGCGTGGGACAGCGGCCGGCCGGCGTCGTCCTCGGGGACGTCGCCGAACGTGTCGAGGCCGAACTGGAGGTCAGGCACGGGAAGGCTCCTTCGCGAGCAGTTCGCGCACCCGCGGCGCGACCTCACGGCCGAGCAGCTCGATCGTCCGGGCGCGAGCGTCCCGCGGCAGGTGCATGATGTCGTACTTGAGGTCGAAGCGGCTCAGGCGCAGGTCCCGCGCCACGGTCGCGATCTTGCGGGCGACGGTCTCGGGGGAGCCCACGAACAGGGCGCCGGTGTCCACTTCGGACAGATACCGGTCCCGGTCCGGCGGGTAGAAGCCGCGTTCGGCGGAGATCCGCGCGACGACCGGCTGCCAGTACTGCCACCACGTCTCGACGGCTTCTTCGTCGGTGTCGGCGACCAGGCCGAGCGAGTGCTGGCCGACCGGCTGCGGCGACTGCCCGAACTGTTCGAGCGCGCGGTGGTACAGCTCGACGTGGCCGGCGAACCGCTGCGGCCGTCCGCCGATGATCGCCAGCATGAGCGGAAGGCCGTAGCGGGCGGCGCGCACGACGGAGTCCGGGCTGCCGCCGACGCCGATCCAGGTGGGGATCCCGCCCGGGCGCATCCGCGGGTGCAGCGTCTGGTTCGTGAGTGGTGCCCTTACGTCGCCGGACCAGGTGACGCTGTCCTCGCGCTGCAGCCGCACGAACAGGTCGAGCTTCTCTTCGAAGAGCCGCTCGTAGTCGGCGAGGTCGTAGCCGAACAGCGGGAACGACTCCGTCGCCGAGGCCCGGCCGAGGACCAGCTGGGCACGTCCGTCCGAGACCGCGTCCAGGGTCGAGAACTCCTGGTAGAGCCGCACGGGGTCGTTCGTGCTGAGGACGGTCACGGACGTGCCGAGCTGGATGCGCTCGGTCGCCGTCGCGATCGCCGCCAGCAGGACGGGCGTCGCGCTGTCGTTGTGCCCCTCGCGGTAGTGCTCGCCGACGCTGAAGACGTCCAGGCCCGCCGACTCGGCCAGCCGCGCCTCCTCGACGAGCAACCGGACGGTCTCCGCGTCGCTCAGCGCGCGGCCGCCGTCCGTGGCGACCTCGCCGAACGAGTTCAGTCCCAGTTCGAACACCGTGACTCCTTTGATTGACACGTCAATCATCCGCTCGATATGATTGACGTGTCAACTAGGAGGCAGAGTGACGGAGACGACACGACGCCGGCGCGTGCTGCCGACCACGGAAGAGCTGCGCGTCTGGCGCGGGTTCATCGAGACGGCGGAAGCCCTGCGCGCCGAACTGGGCGCGCGGCTGCAGGCGGAGTGCGCGCTTTCGCCGGGGGACTACGCGGTGCTGCTGGCGCTCAGCGAGGCGGACGGGCAGAGGCTGCGATCGTCACAGCTGGCCGACGACATCGGCTGGGAGCGCAGCCGCCTGTCCCACCACCTCGGCCGGATGGAGAAGCGCGGCCTGATCCGCCGCGAGGAGTGCCGAACGGACAACCGCGGCGCCGAGGTGGTGCTGACGGAGGAAGGTGCGGCGGCGTTCCGCGCGGCGACGGTCCCGCACCTGACGGCGGTCCGCGAGCTGTTCGTGGACGCGCTGACCCCGGCACAGCTCACCGAGGCGGGCGAGATCGCGGCGGCGCTGCGGGCCAGGCTCGGCTAGAGGCCGTACGTCTTGCCGATGATGTCGCGCTGGATTTCGCTCGTGCCGCCGTACACAGTCGACACCACCGTCGACCGGAGGAGGCGTTCCATGCCGTACTCGGTCGCGTAGCCGTAGCCGCCCATCATCTGCATTCCGTCGAGTGCCATGGCCTTCGCGAACTCCGTTGCCTTGAGCTTCGCCATGGATGCCTCCCGCGGCAACGGTTTCCCGCCCGAAGCGTCGATCTTGCGGGCGACGTCGTGCACCAGCAGGCGGGTGCACTCCAGCTCGGTCGCGTGGTCGGCGATCCGGTGCCGCAGGGCCTGGAACGAGCCCACCGGACGGCCGAACTGCCGGCGCTCGCGGACGTAGGACACCGTGTCGTCGAACGCGCGGCGGGCCGTGCCGAGCATCAGGGCCGCCAGGATCATCCGCTCGAGGTTGAGCCCCGCCATCAGCTGCCGCCAGCCCTGGCCGACCTCGCCGACCACCGCGTCCGCCGGCAGGGCGCAGCCGGTGAAGTAGAGGTCGTTCACCTCGCGCCCGCCCATCGTGTCGATGCCGTGCACCGCCAGGCCCTCGACGCCGGCCGGCACCGAGAACATCGTCAGACCGTCGTGCTTGCCGCCGTCGGCGGACGTGCGCGCGACCAGCAGGATGTGCCGGGCGAGGTGCGCGTTGGAGCACCACGTCTTCTGCCCGTCGATCACCCAGCGGCCGTCCTGGCGAGCCGCCTTGCACGCCAGCGCTCCGACGTCGGAGCCCGCGCCGGGCTCGGACATCGAGACGGCCAGCACCTCGCCGCGGAGGAAGTCGCCGAGCACCGCGCGCTTGCGGTCCTCCGAGGCGAACTTCTCGTACGACGCCGCCGTGATCACCGACGTGGCGAACCCGCCGATCGGTGCCTGGTGGTAGGCCGTCGTCTCCAGGAACAGCACCAGGTCCAGCATCCCCTGGCCGGCCCCGCCGTACTCCCGCGGGACGGCGACGCCGAGCCAGCCGGGCTCGGCCATCTTCCGGTACAGCGCGTCGTCGTGCGGGGTGGTCCGTTCGCCCACCTCCCGGCGGCAGAAGTCGTCGACGGCGGCGACGAAGTCGCGTTGCTCGGTGGAAAGGCTCACGAGTGCTCCCGGCGGTAGGGGTACGAGCTCAGGCTTCGAGCATGGGGACGAGGTAGCGGCGGGCCAGCGCGGCCAGCTGCTCCTCGTCGTCGAGGTCGATGACGTGGCTGGGGATGGCGAGGAAGGAGCCGGACATCCGGACCATCAGCTCGGCGACGACGTCGGCGTCCAGCTCGGCGCGCACGTTCCCCGCGTGCTGCTCCTGCCGGAGCTGGCCGGCGACGAACGCCCGCACGGTGGCCAGCGTGCGCCCGTCGTCGGTGATCATCGACGACGCGAGCAGGCCCGGTTCCGCGGCCATCAGCCCGCCGATCAGCGGGTTGCCCCGGATGGCGCGCAGGGAGCTCACGAAGCCGAGCACGACCCGGTCGGCGACCGTCTCGGCCTGCTTGATCTCGACGAGGAACCGGTCGAAGTAGCGGCGGTACTCGCGGCGCACGACGTGCTCGACGAGCGTGTCCTTCGTCGCGAACCGCCGGTAGACGGTGATGCGGGAGAGCCCGGCGCGCTTGGCGACGTCCTCCATCGTGGACCGCTGGATGCCCATCCGGCAGAACTGCTCGTAGGCCGCGTCGAGCACGCGAACGCGGATGTCGTCGGTGTCATCGACCTGTTCGACGGCGTCGATGTAGGCGCGCTCCAGCAGTGACTCCGCGCCCGGGGCACCGATGAACGGCTGGTCCACAACCACCTCCTGATCCTTCCACTCGGGGGCTTGCAGGGGTCAGCACATCATGCTCTGATACAAGGAGGCAAGTCGCGTATCACTGTACCTGAATGTTCGAGCATCACTGTTGATCTCGGCTCCGGAGGAGAAGCGATGGCCAAGGACGAAGTCAGCCGGCGGCTCGCGTTGAAACGCGGCGGGACGCTGGGAGTGCTGGGCGCGGTGACCGTGGCGTCGCCGGCGTTGTGGACGTGGCCGGCGGCGGCGTCGGTCGCCCGGACCGGGGCGGGCGCGGATCCCCGGTGGGTGTGGGACCCGGAGGCCGACGCGCTGCTCGCGTCGGTCATCGACCGCGGGGACGTGCCGGCGGTGAACGCGCTGCTGCGGACGTGGAAGAAGAACGGCCAGGCGCTGCCCGAAGGCCTGCCCGCCGACGTCCGGGACTTCGTCGAGCGGGCGCGGCAGCTGCCGTCCTGGGCCGACTCGGGCAAGCTCGCCAAGTCGTTCGCGTTCACCGAGAAGCGGGGGCTCTACCTCGGCATCCTGTACGGCCTGGCGAGCGGGATGATCAGCACGGTCATCCCGCACGAGGCGCGCGCGGTGTACTACTCCAAGGGCGGCGCGGCCATGAAGGACCGCATCACCAAGACCGCCAAGCTCGGCTACGACATCATGACGCGCAACGCCTTCGCCCCCGACGGCGAGATGATCGTGACGTGCGTGAAGACCCGGCTCGTGCACGCCGCGGTGCGCCACCTGCTGCCGCAGTCACCGCAGTGGACGGGCACCGCCGACCAGACGGTGCCGATCAGCCAGCGCGACATGCTCGTCACGTGGCACAGCCTGCCGACGACCGTGATGGGGAAGCTGACCTCGTGGGAGGTGCCGATCCCGCGCGCGGAGTCCGAGGGGTTCCTGCACTCCTGGCAGCTGACCGCGCACATGCTCGGCATCATGGACGAGTACATCCCGGCGTCGTGGACCGAAGCGAACACCCAGGCCGAGCAGATCCTGACCCCGGTGCTGGCGCCGACCGACGAGGGCATCGCCCTGGCCGACATCCTGCTCAACCTCGGGTCCACTGTGGATGGTGGCGTGCTGAGCACGCACGTCCTCGGTGCGTTCACGCGGTTCATGCTCGGCGACCAGATCGCGAACTGGCTGCACATCCCCCGCGAACCGGTCTGGGACCCGCTGCTCGAGGTGGCGTGGGGCCCGTTCATCGCGGTCCGCGAGGGCCTGCTCCCGTTCCCGCTGGCCCCGGCGGCGTACTGGACGTTCGACGAGATCATCCGCCAGGCGACGCTGCTGTTCCTGTCCGAGGGGAACCCGATCAGCATCGAGATCCCCGACGCGAACCGCCCGTCCTGACCGCCCGGGGCCGCCGCTTCCGGGCGGCCCCGGGTTCGTCAGTCCAGCATGGAGTTCTTCGTCTCCGGGGCCCACTTCACCGACACCACGAGCCCCACGACGAGGACCAGCGTCAGGATCAGCATCGTCGGGGAGAAGCCGATCCCGTCCAGTGCCAGCGGGAGCAGGAACGTGCCGATCGCCGAGCCCACGCGGCTCAACCCGTTCAGCAGCCCCACGCCCGAACTGCGCAGGTCCGTGGGGAACAGCTCCGGCGGGTACACCTGGTCGAGGTTGACCGCCGCCGACATGGTGAACGTGAAGACCAGGAACAGCGGGAACAGCAGCGCCGTCGGGGCGTCCGGCCAGAGCGCCATCGGGGCCATCGTCGCGATCAGCACCACGAACGACCAGATCGTCAGGCCGCGGCGGGTCATCTTCGCCACCAGCCACAGGCCGCCGAAGCTGCCCAGCAGCAGGAACAGGTTCAGGACCCCGTCGCTGGTCGTGTCCTCCTCGCCGATGCCGATCTTGAGCAGCACCAGCGGCAGGAACGTGTAGATCGCGAAGTACGGGATCACCTGCGCGTTGTAGAAGATCGCGCCGAACGCCGTGGCGCGCCGGTACCGCTTGCCGAACAGCTCGCGGTAGCGCGCCCGCCGCTCCGGGCGGTGGGTGGCCACCAGCCGCTCGAACGCGGCTTCGTCGCCGCGCAGCCGGCGCACCACCGCGCGGGCCTGGTCGAGCCGGCCCTGCGTGAGCAGCCAGCGCGGCGACTCCGGGACGCCGATGCGCAGCAGCACCACGGCGATCGCCGGGACGCAGCTCGTCGCGAGCAGCCAGCGCCACGAGTCGCCGCCCAGGGAGACCAGGTAGTTGCCCAGGAAGAACGCCGCGACGTAACCCACGGTCCACAGCACCGTCAGGGAAGCCAGCAGCCCGCCGCGGTACTTGCGGGGGACGAACTCCGCGACGAGCGTCGGCCCCAGCGCGTAGTCGGCGCCGATGCCTATCCCGATCAAAAGCCGCAGGATGAACAGCTGCACGGGATCCTGGACGAAGAACTCCGCGGCCGACGCGACGGCGATCAGCAGGAAGTCCACTGTGTACAGTCGCTGGCGGCCGATCTTGTCCGCCGCCCAGCCGACGAGCACGCTGCCGAGGAAGATCCCGATCAGCGCCGACGCGCCGAGCAGTCCTTCCCACACCGCGCCGAAACCGAGCGAGGAGGCGATCACCGGCAGGGCGATGCTGATGATGCCCAGCTCGTAGCCGTCGGAGTAGTTGGCGCAGAACGTCAGCGCCGTGATGCGCAGGTGGAACCGGTTGAGGGGGACGTCGTCAAAGGCCGTGACCGCTTCACTCGGGGAGGAAGAGGTCGTGCTCTGCGGCATAGTCTTCGAAGCCTTCCAGTCGTTGCCGGGCCGTGGCGCCGGCCGCGTCGGCCATCGCCTCGACCAGCGCCACGGTCAGCGAGACGACCGCGGCGTGGGAGTCGAACACGAACTCCGACGCGACACCCGCGCTCAGCACGTCGTCGGCGAGGGGGGTGAGCGCCGTGACGGGCCGGTCCGTGATCAGCAGGGTGCGCAGGCCCAGCGCGCGGGCCTGCTCGAGCGCGGCGGCGCTTTCCCGCGGGTAGCGGGGGAGCGCGACCAGGACCAGCGTCCGGGCGCCGCACCGGTGGGCGTGGCGCAGGGAGTCGCCGAAGACGCTGCCGGAGTCGGTCAGCAGCCGGACGTCCGGGTGGATCTTCGTGGCCAGGTAAGCGAAGGAGGCTGCCTGCGCCGACGAGACGCGGTAGCCCGTCACCACGAGCGGGACGGACTCCATGAGCCCCGCCGCGAGCGTCCGCAGCCGGGTGTCGTCGGCCAGCTGCGCCCGCAACGCGCCGAGGTTGCGGAGATCGGCGTCGATGGCGTCCTGGAACTTGTTGCCACCGCACTCCGGCTCGGGCTCGGCCGCGGCTTCGCGCAGGTAGCGGCGGAACCCGGCATAGCCGTCGAAACCGAGCAACGCGACGAACCGGGTGACCGACGGCTGGCTGACCTGCGCGTACTCGGCGAGCTCGGCGCTGGTGAGCGCCACGGCCTCGGCCGCGTGGTCGGCGAGGTAGCTGGCGATGCGCCGCTGCGCCGGGGTCAGCCGGTGGGCGGTGAGCAGCTCGTGCAGCGACCGGGACACCGGGCCTCCGTCCTTGTGTGAATGAGTAGTTTCATGTCACCTTAGGAATGAATGAAAACTTGTCAAGAGCGCTTGTTAGGGAAGGTGGCGATGACCGACACCAACCGCATCGAGATCAGCGGGACCGGCCTCCGGTGCGCCGACGTGGTGCGCGTGGCCCGGCGCAGCGCGTCGACGGAGCTCGGCGCCGACGCGGTGAAGCGGGCGGAGGCGGGCTACCAGCTGGCCGTGGAGCTGGGCGCCAAGCGCGCGGTGTACGGCCGCACGACCGGGGTCGGCGCCAACCGGCACACCGTCGTCGACCCGGAGTCGGCCGACCACCACGGCCTGCGCCTGCTGCGCAGCCACGCGGGCGGGACCGGCGAGCCGCTGCCCGACGACGCCGTGCGCGCGGTGATGGCCATTCGCCTCAACCAGCTCGCCGCCGGCGGCAGCGGGGTGCACCCGCGGCTGCTGGAGGTGCTGCAGACGGCGTTGCGCGTCGGCGCGCTCCCGCACGTCCACTCGCGCGGCGCCATCGGCACCGGCGACCTCGCCCAGCTCGCGGAGATCGCCCTGACCCTGGCGGGGGAGCTGCCGTGGGCGGCGGGCGACCTCGACCCGGTCGCGATCAGCCCGGGCGACGCGCTCGCGTTCATCTCCAGCAACGCCGCCACCCTCGGCGAGGCCGTGCTCGCCTGGCACGACCTGAGCCGGCTGCTCGCCGCGAGCCACGTCGTCACGGCGCTGACGTTCTGCGCGCTCGGCGGCTCGGCCGAGGCGTACTCGGAACGCGTCCACGCCGCCCGCCCGCACCCGGGCGCCGTCCGGTGCGCGGCAGAACTGCGCCGCCTGCTCACCGCCGCCGGCGACCTGCCGGAGGGTCGCCGGCTGCAGGACCCGTTCGGGCTGCGCGCGTTCCCGCAGGTGCAGGGCCCGGCGCTGGACGCCGCGGCCGCCGTCGAACGCGTCCTGGCCATCGACATCAACGCCGCCGCGGAGAACCCGCTGATCGACGTCGAGACCGAGCAGGCCTACCACCACGGCCAGTTCTCCACCGCGTACGTCGCGCTGGCGTTCGACCAGCTGCGCGCGGCCCTGCACCACGTCGCGGAGCTGTCCACCGCGCGCCTCGGCGACCTGGTGGAGCCCGACCTGAGCGGGCTGCCGCCGTTCCTCGCCGAGGGGCCGGCGGGCAGCTCGGGGATCATGATCCTGGAGTACGTCGCGCACGACGCGCTGGGCACGCTGCGGCACGCGGCCTCGCCGGTCACCCTCGGCACGGCCGTGATCTCCCGCGGACTGGAGGACCACGCGAGCTTCTCCACGCACGCCGTCCGCAGCACGGTCGCCGCCACCGCCGCGTACCGGACGGTGCTGGCGTGCGAGCTGCTCGGCGCGGTGCGCGCGCTGCGGCTGTCCGGCGCGCCGCTGCCGGACACCCCGCTGCGGGAAGCGTTCCGGCTCGCCGACGGGGGCCTGTCGCACATCCCGGAGGACCACCCGCTCAGCGCGGAGATCAAGCAGTCCGAGCGCTTGCTGGACCGCCTCGCCGTGCTCTGACAATTGCGACTACCGGCGCAGATCGCCACCCACGGTTGCGCTTATCGGGTAGTCGTCACCCGATCGTGTAAACCTCCACGGCCTCTCGTGCGCTTGAGAGGTAGGCGTCCGCGAGGGGCGTACGCCGAAAGCGTGGGGGTGAGCATGGGATTCATCACCGGTCGTGAAGAACTTCCGATCAGCGAAGCCGAAGTGCCCGAAGGCTACCGACGGGCGAACGAAATGCCGGCGGCCGCCGCGGCGGCGGTCTCGGCGGCCGACCCGCACCAGCGGTGGAGCCGGTTCGTCGGCGGCGGCGACGGCATCCTCTACGGCGTCCAGGCGGACGGGGCGCTGTACTGGTTCCGGCACAAGGGCTGGTCCACCGCCGCGTTCGACTGGGCCGGCGGCGGCTTCGGGGTGCAGATCGGCTCCGGGTGGCAGGACTTCGTCACGGTGCTCGGCGACACCGGCGGCGTCCTCTACGGCGTTCGCGGAGACGGGACCGTGCTGTACTACCAGCGGATCGTCACCGACCTGGAGACCGGCGCGGGCTCCTGGGCCAACGGCGGCACCGGCGTCGTCGTCGGGACCGGGTTCGACGCCTACCCGCGGATCTTCGGCGGCCCGGGCGGGGTCATCTGGTGCGTCGACGCCGACGGCGTCCTCCACCGGTCGCGGCGGATCAACGGCACCTTCGAGACGCCCGAGGCGCTCGGCGGCGGGTTCAACGTCGCGCGTTACCTGTTCGCCGACACGGGGAACGTCATCTACGCCGTCGGCGGCACCGGCGCGCTCACCTGGTTCCGCTACCGCGACGGCGAGGGCTGGGCGAACGACGGGTCGCCCATCGTGATCGGCGACAGCGACTGGTTCGAGCTCATCCGCCGGGACCTGTTCACCGGCGTCGCCAACGGCGCCATCTACCTCGTCCGGATCGACCACTCGACCGTGCCGGGTGACGACGGCGACCTCATCGAGCTGCGGATGACCAACTTCCAGACCGTCGACATCGACGGCGGGGCGCAGTGGATCAACAACTCGACCGGCCAGCTGGTCGGCCAGGGCTTCACCATCGAGCGCAGCGCCGGCCTGCAGGGGTACGCGCAGCGGCAGAGCGTGCCCGCCGGCGGCCGGGTGTCCATCGCGCTGTCGACGGCGTTCGGCTCGGTCACCGCGCAGCTCGTGCGCGTGGTGCCCGGCGGGGACACGCCCACGGCCGTCACCGGCACGACGACCGTCACCGGCGGGATCCAGGCGCTGCCGTCGAACTACCGCTCGGCCGGGTGCGGCTGGGCCGAGCGCTACGGCGTCGCCATCCCCGCCGGCTGGCCGTCCGGGGTGTACTCGGCCCGGTTCACCGGGCCGTTCGGCCGGGTCCAGCACATCCCGTTCGTGGTGCGGCCGGCGGCACCCGCGCAGAAGATCGCGGTGGTCCTGCCGACCAACACCTACCACGCCTACAACGGCTGGGGCGGGCACGACCAGTACTCCGAAGGCCAGCCCGGCGTCCGGCGCGTGATCTCGTTCCTGCGGCCCAGCTACGACTGGCTGATCGCGCCGAAGGGGCAGTACGACAACGAGCTGTGGAGCGACCTGGAACTGCTGCGGTGGCTCAGCGGCGAGCAGATCGGGTTCGACTGCTACACCGACCGCGACCTGCACACCGGCGGCTGGCTCCCGTCGTACAGCGCGATCGTGCTCGGCGCGCACCCCGAGTACTTCTCGATGACCATGCGCACCAACCTGGCGAACTACATCGCGGCGGGCGGCAGCGTCATCGCCATGGGCGGCAACCAGATCTACGAGCGGGCCGAGTTCAACACCGACGGCACCAAGCTGACGTTCCGCGCCGCCGACGGCAGCCGCGACCTGTTCCTCGACCACTACGACCTGCCGGAGTCGCAGCTGCTCGGCGTCAACTTCGAGTACGAGGGCTGGATGACGTTCGCGCCGTACGAGGTGCTGCACGACCACCCGTTCCTGGCCGGCACGGGCCTGTCGGTGGGCGACGAGTTCGGCGCGGACGGCCGCAACGGCGCGGCGAGCGCGTGGGAGTTCGACACGCTCCAGGGCTTCGACGGCGAAGTGCCGCCGTCCGCGGTCATCGCGCAGGGCACGAACCCGACCGACCGGGCGGGCGCGGCCATGGTCTGCAAGGAACTCCCGGGCGGCGGCTTCGTGTTCAGCACGTCATCGCTGACGTTCAACGGCGCGATCCGGGTGGACCCGGCGGTGCAGCAGCTGCTGCGGAACGTCTTCGCCCGGGCGGTGGCCCGGCCGGCACCGGGCGCGTGACCGGCGCGGGGTGGTCCGGCTCGCCGGACCACCCCGGCCGCCCGCTAGGTCGGCGGCGGGCCGACGGCGGCGGCGCGGCGGTAGTCGCGAAGGATCTTGAAGTTCTTCATCCGGGCAGGACGTGCTCGACGCGGGCACGGACCTTGCGGTGAGTCTCGGCGATGCCGGAGGGGCTGCGACGCTGTGATCACCTGCACCACACCGACAGGATCAACCACTGGACCAGACAGCCCGACACCGTGTTACGAGACATCCCTTAGGTCGGCGGCGGGCCGACGGCGGCGGTGCGGGTCTTGAGCAGGCTCGCGACCACCGCCGTCGCGAGGATCAGGCCGACCACGCCCAGCGAAAGCGCTGTCGGGATCTTCCAGATCTCCAGCAGCAGCATCTTCGCGCCGACCCAGACCAGGACCAGCGCCAGGCCGAGCTTGAGGTAGACGAAGCGGTGCATGAGGTCGGCGAGCAGGAAGTACAGGGCGCGCAGGCCGAGGATGGCGAACGCGTTCGAGGTGAACACCAGGAACGGTTCCTGCGTCACGGCGAAGATCGCCGGGATCGAGTCGACCGCGAAGACGACGTCGGTCACCTCGATCAGCACCAGCACCGCCAGCAGCGGCGTCGCCACCCAGCGGCCCGCCTCGCGGACGAGGAACTTCTTGCCGTGGTGGACATCCGTCGACGGGACGAGCCGGCGGAACGCGCGCAGGACGACGTTCCGCTCGTAGTCCACCGTCTCCGAGCGGTGCAGCGCCATCCGGATGCCCGTCAGGACAAGGAAAGCGCCGAACACGTAGAGGATCCAGGCGAAGCTCGCCAGCAGCGCCGAGCCGGCCGCGATGAACACCGCCCGGAAGACCAGTGCGCCGATGACGCCGTAGAACAGGATGCGGTGCTGGTGTTCGCGGGGCACGGCGAAGTAGCCGAAGATGATCGCGAACACGAAGACGTTGTCGACGGCCAGGGACTTCTCGATCACGTAGCCGGCGAAGTACTGGCCCGCGAGCTCCGCGCCCCAGACCCACCACACGACGGCGCCGAACGCGACACCCAGCGCGACCCACACACCCGACCAGGTCAGGGCTTCGCGGACGCCGACGACGTGCGCCTTGCGGTGGGCGAAGAGGTCGACGGCCAGCATCAGCAGGATGACGCCCAGCACGGCGGCCCAGGCCCAGATGGGGACGGTCACAGCACACTCCTCCGGTTCGGTCGCGAACCGGAGGTCTCCCCGACCACCCGAAGGTGGTGCCGGCACCGGGTCTGCGCAGTGGCAGCCGGATTGACGATGCCGGACCGGGCGGGTACTCCCCTCCGTCTCCTCCAGAATGACGAACTGTGCTTCGTCTGTCAAGTGTGGACGGCTATGCTGCCCGCATGGCCGGCTGGACGTTCCTGAGCAACCACGCGCACGTTCTGCTGTGCCTGGCGGAGGACCCGGACCACAAGCTGCACGACATCGCCGAGCGCGTCGGCATCACCGAGCGTGGCGTCCAGCTGATCCTCGCGGACCTGATCGCGGACGGCTACGTCGAGCGCGAGCGCGTCGGCCGGCGCAACCACTACACGATCCACCCGGAAAGCCGCCTGCGTCACCCGCTGGAGGCCCACCACCGGGTGGCGGAGCTGGTCGAGGCCCTGGGCCCGGAGCGTCACCAGGCGAACGGCCGACCGCCGGTTGACCGCTGATCACCCGCGGGTACACCCTGGTCGGGGAAGGTGATGACGATGGCCGGAACGGAAGAGCCGCTCGAGCCCCAGGGACACGCGGCCGGCGTCCCGTACGACTGGCGGCCGCCCACGGCGGGCCGGTTGCGGGCCCGCGTCTGGAACCCCGGCGACCGGCGGCTCTGGACCCCGAAGGCCTTCGGCTGGGGGTACGACCTGAACTTCTACTGGGTCGTCCATCCGCGGCGCTACCTGCGTGCGAAGCGGCGCTAGGATTCCGTAAATTCGCGTGAACTCCTCCGCGCCCCGGCGCGAAAACCGGCGTCCGGCCGGAGCGGGCCAGTAGGGTCCGGCGTGCCCGGCGCCGAGGAGGAGCACGTGAACGGGAAGACCACCACGGCGGACACCGTCCGCCTGGGCCTGGTGATCGGCGCGCTCGGCGTCGTGTTCGGGGACATCGGCACCAGCCCGATCTACACGCTGCAGACGGTGTTCAGCCCCAGCGACCCGCATCCGGTCCCGGTGAGCGCGGACAACGTGTTCGGCGTGGTGTCGCTGATCTTCTGGTCGGTGATGATCATCGTGACCGTCACCTACGTGCTGCTGGCCATGCGCGCCGACAACGACGGCGAGGGCGGCATCATGGCCCTCATCACCCAGCTGCGGCGCGTGCGCGAGCCGAGCGGGCGCCGGACCGCGCTGGTGCTGGCCGGGCTCGGCATCTTCGGCGCCGCCCTGTTCTTCGGCGACAGCATGATCACCCCGGCGATCTCGGTGCTGTCCGCGGTCGAGGGCCTCAAGCTCGTCTCGGACGACCTCGACGCCTGGATCGTGCCGATCACCGCCGTGATCATCATCGGGCTGTTCCTGGTGCAGCGGCGCGGCACCGCGGCGGTCGGGCGGGCGTTCGGGCCCGTCATGATCGCGTGGTTCGGGGTGGTCGGCGCGTGCGGGATCGCCGGGATCGCCGGGCACCCGGAGATCCTGAAGGCGCTCTCGCCGACGTACGCGATCGGGTTCATGGCCGGGCACTTCGGCATCGCGTTCTTCGCGCTGGCGGCGATCGTGCTTTCGGTGACCGGCGCCGAAGCGCTGTACGCCGACATGGGTCACTTCGGCCGGCGCGCGATCACCCGGGGCTGGCTGTTCCTGGTGCTGCCCGCCTGCGTGCTCAGCTACCTCGGGCAGGGCGCCCTGATCCTCGAGGACCCGGCGAACATCAGCAGCCCGTTCTTCCTGCTCGTGCCGAGCTGGGGACGGCTGCCGATGGTGGTGCTGGCGACGGCGGCGACGGTGATCGCGTCGCAGGCGGTCATCACCGGCGCGTACTCGGTCGCCGCGCAGGCCGCCCAGCTCGGGTACCTGCCCCGGCTGCGGATCGCGCACACGTCGGAGACCGAGCGGGGCCAGATCTACGTCCCGTGGATCAACTGGCTGCTCCTGGTTTCGGTGCTGACGCTGGTTTTCGCGTTCCGCAGCTCGACGGCGCTGGCGTTCGCGTTCGGCATGGCGGTGACCGGCACGATCACCATCACGACGCTGCTGTTCTTCTACGTCGCGCGGACGCGGTGGGGGACGCCGGGCTGGCTGCTCGGCGCCGGCGCGGCCGTCCTGCTGACCGTGGACCTGCTGTTCGTCGCGGCCAACCTGACCAAGCTCGTGCACGGCGCGTGGCTGCCGCTGCTGATCGGCCTCACGGCGTTCACGATCATGACGACGTGGCAGCGCGGCCGCCGGATCGTCACGGCCGAGCGCGAACGTCGCGAGGGCCCGCTGCCGGAGTTCATCGAGGAACTGCACGAAACCCCGGTGCAGCGGGTCCCGGGCACGGCGGTGTTCCTCAACCGCGGCGGCCGGACCGCCCCGCTGGCCCTGCGCGCGAACGCCGAGCACAACCACGTCCGGCACGAGCAGGTCGTGATCCTGTCGCTGGAGACCGAGCCGGTACCACGGATGCCGGCCGAGGAACGGGTGAGCGTCGCGGACCTCGGGCACGCCCACGACGGCATCGTGTTCGTCACGGCGCGGTACGGCTACATGGAGACCCCGGACGTCCCGGGCGCGCTGGCCCTGCTCGACCCGGCGCAGACCGAAGGCCGCCTGCGGCTGGACGAGGCGTCGTACTTCCTGTCCAAGATCGAGCTCCAGCGCGGCCCCGAGCCGACGATGGCGGCCTGGCGCAAGCGCCTGTTCATCGCGACGTCGTACATCACAGCGGACGCGGCGGAGTACTTCGGCCTGCCCCGGGACCGCACGGTGATCATGGGCTCCCACGTCGACGTGTAGCGGTGACCGGCGACGGCCGGTCCTGGTGGCGACTCGCAGGGCTGGTCGCGACCAGGACCGCTGCGACGTGGGGCTCGCCGATACGGCGCTGGCGGCACTGGCCAGATCGGTGGCCGGCTCGGTCTGCCGACCTCGACCGTGCATGGGCTCCCACGTCGACGTGTAGCGGTGATCGGTGACGGCCGGTCGCGACGGCGACTCGCAGGGCTGGTCGCCACCAGGACGGCCGCGACGTGGGGCTCGCCGATACGGCGCTGGCGGCACTGGCCAGATCGGTGGCCGGCTCGGTCTGCCGACCTCGACCGTGCACGGGCTCCCACGTCGACGTCTAGAGCAATGGCAACGCCAGCCGGAAGCAGGCGCCTTCGCCGAGGGCCGTCTCCAGTTCGACGTCGCCGCCGTGGGCGCGGGACAGGGACCGCGCGATCGACAGCCCCAGGCCCGCGTCCGCGCCGCCCGTTCGGGTGCGGGATCGGTCGGCCCGGTAGAAGCGGTTGAACACCTTCTCCGCCTGCTCGGCCGTCATCCCCGGGCCCTCGTCGACCACCTCGAGCACCGCGCGGCCCTCCGCCGTGCCCACGCCGATGCGGACCGGGGTGCCCGGTGGGGTGTGCGCCGCCGCGTTGCCGACCAGGTTCGTGACCACCTGGCGCAGCCGGGCTTCGTCCGCGTCGACCGGGGCCGGGCCCGGTGTTCCGACTCCGCCCGGCCCGGTCAGGGAAACCTCGCGAGAGGGATCCAGCGCCCGGAGGTCGTGGCGGGCGTCGCCGGCCAGGGTGCGCAGGTCCATCGGGGCGCGGTCGAGCTGTTCCTCGGGGGCCTCGTCGAGCTGGGCGAGCAGCAGGAGGTCCTCGGTGAGCGCCGTGAGCCGGGTGGCTTCGCGGTCGATGCGGTGCATCGCTTCGTCCACATCGGACGCTCCGGGCAGCGCCCCCATGCGGTAGAGCTCCGTCGATCCCTTGATGCCGAACAGCGGCGTGCGCAGCTCGTGGCTGACGTCCGCGACGAACGTGCGCATCCGCGCCTCGGACGCCGCCCGGTCGGCGAAGGCCTCCTCCAGCTGCCCGAGCATCGTGTTGAGCGACGCCGCCAGGTGCCCGATCTCCGTGCCGGGCGGTGCGAGGACCGGCACGCGCCGGGTGAGGTCGCCGCCGGCGATCGCGGCCGCCGTGTGCTCGATCCGGCGCAGCGGCCGCAGACCGCGGCCGAGGGCGAACCAGCCGGCCGCGGTCAGCACGACGAGCAACCCCGCGCCGGTGACCAGGCTGCTCACGCGCAGCTGGGTGATCGTGGCGTCGGCGCCGGCGAGCGGGGCGGCCGAAACGACCGTCCCGCCCCAGCGGACGGCCGGCCGCGCGACGGCCCGCCAGCGTTCCGACCCGTCGGCGGCGTCCAGGTCGACGGCCGTCCCGTCGTGGGGGACCGTGCGCAACGCGTCGAGCGGCGGCAGCGTCGCGCCGGCCACCCGCGAGGAGTGCAGGCCGCCCGCCACTCCGCCACCCGCGTCGAGGTAGACGACGTACGGGGTGCCGAACAGGTCGAGCGCGGGGTCGATCAGGTCCGGCCGCACGACGGGGCTCGCGGCCGGCGGCGGCCCCGCCGCGAGCGAGATGAGCTCGGTCATCGAGCGCAGCTGGCCGTCGAGCCGGTCGAGCTGGAAGCGCTCGAGCTGGTCGGAAACCAGCGCGCTGACGAGGGTCAGGCCGGCCAGCAGGAGGCCCGCGGTGAGCAGCAGCAGCCGGGCCCGCAGCGACAGCCGCCTCACCGCCGGCGCTCCCGCAGCACGTAGCCGACGCCGTGCACGGTGTGGATGAGCTTGGGCTCCTCGGTGTCCACTTTCCGGCGCAGGTAGGAGATGTAGGTGTCGACGATGCTGGCGTCGCCGCCGAAGTCGTCGCGCCACACGCGGTCGAGGATCTGCGCCTTGGACACCACCCGGCCGGCGTTCTCCATCAGGTAGCGCAGCAGCCGGAACTCGGTGGCGGACACGCGGACCGGCCGCCCCGCGCGCGTCACCTGATGGCCTTCGGCGTCGAGGGTGAGCGTGCCGACCGCCAGCATGTCGGCCGGGTGCCCCGCGGTCCGGCGGAGGATCGCGCGGATCCGCGCGATCAGCTCCGCGAGGTCGAACGGCTTCGTGACGTAGTCGTCGGCGCCCAGCGAGAGGCCGGTGACCTTGTCGGCCTGCCCGTCCCGCGCGGTGAGGAACAGGACGGGCACCGGCTGGTGCCGCTCGCGCAGCCGCCGTACCACCTCGAAGCCGTCCATGTCCGGCAGCATGACGTCCAGCAGCACCAGGTCGGGCGGCTCCGCGGTGGCCGCGGCGACGGCTTCGCCCGCCGTCGCCGCGGACGTCACCCGGAACCCGGCGAACCGGAGCGCGGCGGAGAGCAGCTCGCGGACGGTGGCTTCGTCGTCGACCACCAGCAGCCGTTCGGCGCTCATCGGTTCCGTGCCCGCGAGGTTTTCCATGCCCGCGAGGATACGGAGATCGCGCCGGCGAGCAGGCTGACGGCGAACCCGGCGAGTGCGCCGGCGGCGAGCGCGAGCAGCGGGTTCGCGGTGAGCCGCACGTCCAGGACCGGCACCGAGAAGCCGAACGCCGACACCGAGACGTCGGCCGAAACGCGCGAGAGCAGTGTCATGACCACCGCCACGCCACCCGCGACCGCGCTGACGGCCGCCGCCTGGCGCAGCGGGCGACCGCGGCGGAGGACCAGGACGAGGACGGAGGCCAGCAGGAGCGCGCCGGACACCCAGAGCCCGGGCGTGAAGTACCCGGGCGCCGGCACGCAGGGGAGCGTGGGGTCCACCGTCCACGGCACGCCGAGCCCCAGCAGCGCGGCGCCGGTCGCCAGCTGGGGGAGGGCGAGCAGCACCCCGCCGGCGGCCGCGGCACCACCGAACGTCCAGGCGGCGGCCAGGCACACCACCACGAGCCCGGCCGCCGGCCACCGGACCGCGCGAAAACCCTTCGCGACAGCGGGAAACCGCGTGATGAGCCGGCAAACGCCGACGACCACGAGCGCCCAGACCGCGGCACCCAGCACCGCCGGGCCGACGGCGACGGCGAACCCGGCCTCCAGGTGGCCGGACAACGGAACCCGGGGTCCGGCGGAAACACAGCCTCGCAGTCCGCCGGTGGCTTCCGGCAGCTTTCCCGTTGTCAGAAAAGCGATTCCGGCCACACCGGCCACAAAGGACACCGCCGCCGCGGCACCGCGGACGAGCAGGCCCTCCTCGCCGCGGCGCAGCAGCAGCCACCCCAGGACCACCGCGCCCGCGAGGGAAACGCCGAGCGGAACCGCCCGCAGGCCGCCGTGCACGGCCACCGGGAGCCCGCCCGCCGGCACCGCCTCGACGTCCACCGTGCCGCCGACGGCCAGCGCGACGACCGCCGTGGTGAACCGGCCGGCACCGAGCAGGGCCAGGCCGGCCGCCGCCACGCCCGCCATGGTCAGCAGCGCGGCGACGGCGGCGACCAAGCCCCGGGACACCTCCCGCATCAGACGTCCCGGCGCCGGAAGACCACGAACGCGGCCGCCAGCACCGCGGCGACGCCGAGGCACATCCCGCCCAGGTTCAGCCAGGGATGCGGGAAGTCCGGGTCGGGGACCGTCTTGAAGACCGCGGACGCGCCCAGCGTGGGCCAGTAGAAGAAGAGCTCGCGCAGCCACGCCGGGAAGAGGCCGGCGAGGGCGGGCACCAGGAAGACGATCCCGACGAGGGTGGCGAGCGCGCCCGCGGTGGCCCGCATGAGCGTGCCGAGCCCGACCGCGAGCAACGCGATCGCCGCGAGGTAGAGCCCGCCGCCCGTCACCGCGGAGAGCACCCCGGGATCGCCGAACCCCGCGTGCGGCAGGGACTGCGCGGCCAGGACCGTCTGGCCGAGGACGAACGCGCCGAACATCAGCACCTGGCCCGCCACCACGGCGACGGCGACGGCCACCACCACCTTGGCCGCCAGCAGCCGGTGCCGGCGGGGCGTGGCGATCAGCGACGTCTGCATCAGCCCGGTCGCGTGCTCGGACGTGACGACCAGGATGCCCAGCACCCCGATGATCAGCTGCGCGACGATGTACGACGTGAGGCTGCGGTTGGTGGGGTCCCAGGCCTGCGGGTCCTCGGCGTAGGTCTTCCCGGCGGCGTTCATGGCCAGTGCCGTGATGCCGAGGCCGACCGCGAAGAGGCACGCCAGGGTGTACCAGGTCGAGCGCAAGCTGCGGAGCTTGATCCACTCCGCGCGGACCGAGTGGGCGAAAGTCACGCGCTCGCTCCTTCGTACTCGACGCTGTCCTTGGTCAGCTCCATGAAGGCGTCTTCGAGCGAGACGCGCTGCGGGGTCAGCTCGGCGAGCGGGATCCCGTGGTAGGCGGCGAGCTTGCCGATGTCCGTGCTCGTCATGCCGGAGACGACCAGCGCGGCCTCGGCGCCTTCGCGCACGGTGGCCCCGGCGGTGGTGAGCAGGCGTGTGAAGCCAGGATCGGGCGTCCGGACGAGGACGGTGCCTTCGCCGCGGACGAGCTCGCTCACCGCGGTGTCGGCGACGAGCCGGCCCCGGCCGATGACGACCAGGTGGTCGGCGGTCTGCGCCATCTCGCTCATGAGGTGGCTGGACACCAGCACGGAGCGGCCCTCGCGGGCCAGCGAGCGCATGAAGTCGCGGATCCACCGGATGCCTTCGGGGTCGAGCCCGTTGACCGGCTCGTCGAAGATCAGCACCCGCGGGTCGCCGAGCAGCGCCGCCGCGATGCCGAGGCGCTGGCGCATGCCGAGGGAGAACCCGCCGGCGCGCTTGCCCGCCACGCTGTCCAGCCCGGTCCGGGCGAGCACCTCGCCGACCCGGCGGCGGGGGAGCCCGTTGCTCACCGCGAGGGCCAGCAGGTGGTCCTGCGCCTTCCGGCCACCGTGGACGGCGCCCGCGTCGAGCAGGGCGCCGACCTCGGTCAGCGGCACGGGAAGGTCGCGGTAACGGCGGCCGCCGACGGTGACGGAACCCCGCGTGGGCGCGGCCAGGCCGAGGATCATCTTCATGGTCGTGGACTTGCCGGCCCCGTTCGGGCCGAGGAACCCGGTGACCTGCCCGGGTTCGACGGTGAACGTCAGGTCGTCCACGACGGTGTCGGGGCCGTATCGCTTGGTCAGGCCGCGGATCTCGATGGTCGTCATGGCGGCGAGCCTGGCCCGCCGTCCTGGCCGGTTCCTGGGAGGTTCTGGGAGAACCCTGGGAAATCCGCGGCCGGACGGGGTGCCGGCCGCGGCGTTCTCCGGAAATCGATCCCGCTCAGGCGTCCGCGGGGTGGATGACGATGTCGCCGAGGCGGGTGCGGGCGTGGACCTTGACCGGGTCCGCGGACTCGCCCGCGTGCTCCGGCAGGGAGTTGCGCACCGTTCCCTTCGTGCTGTCCGCGTCCACCGACGCGGTGGCGCCCGCGGCGATGCCGATCTCGATGCCGCCGGCGGCGTTCGTGAGGTCCGCCGGACCGCTCGTCAGGCGCCCGATCCGGATCGGGCAGCGCGCCGCCTCGGCGAAGACGCCGCCGTCGGCGCGGTCGACCGTGAAGCTCCCGCCGGAGCCGCTGAGGTCGACGTCGGAGCGGGCGTGGCCGACCCACACCTGCCCGCTCGAGCCCACGTACCGCAGCGGTCCGCCGACCTCGCCGAGCCGGACGCCGGCCGTGCCGCCGTCGAGTTCGGCGGTCCCGGCGACGTGCTCGATCGCGACGTCGCCGGCCGAGAGGCGGCCGCGCAGGGAGCCGACGTGGCCGAGCTCCAGCCGGCCCGACGCGACGTCCAGCTCGCAGGCACCGAGCGGGCCGTCGGCGTGCACGTCGGTCCAGGCCGTCTCCAGGACCAGCGCCGACCCGGCCGGCAGCTCGATCGTGATGGCGACCGACCCGGTCCGGGCGCCCGGCTTGTTCGTCTTGACCGTGAGCTCGCCGCCGGCGAAGGCGACTTCGGTCTGCTCGGCCACCTTCACGTCCGACTCGCTCGCGCCGGTGACGGGTTCGACCCGCACCACGGTGTCCGGACGTTCGCTCGCGGCGATCCGGACGCGGGCGCCGGCGGTGGTGACCCAGGCGGTGATCGGCTCGGGCGTGGTGAAGACGGTCATCGTGGTTCCCCTTGCGGTGGGTGGCTTCCGGTGTTGAGACCACCTTCGCGGGGTGACCTGACACCGGGCTGACACCGGCCGGACACCCGCTCAGTCACGGGCGGCGCGGGCACGCAGGTGCGCCCGTTCGCCGTGCTGTCCGAAGAGGATGAGCAGCTCGACGGCCTTCCCGTCGGCACTGCCGAGCCAGTGGGGCAGCGTCGTGTCGAACTCCGCGGCCTCGCCGGTGGGCAGCACCAGATCGTGCTCGCCGAGGACCAGCCGCAGCCGGCCGTGCAGCACGTAGAGCCACTCGTGACCGTCGTGGGTCTGGTGGTCCGGTTCGAGCGGCTCGCCGCTCGGGATGATCATCTTGTACGCCTGCATGCCGCCCGGCCGCCGTGACAGCGGCACGAACGTCATGCCGTGGCGGTGCAGCGGGGTGAGGTGGACGCGCGGGTCGCCGGTGCGCGGTGCGCCGACGAGGTCGTCGAGCGGGACGCGGTAGGCGCGGGCCAGCGGCAGCAGCAGCTCCAGGCTGGCCCGCCGCTGCCCGCTTTCCAGGCGGGACAGCGTGCTTTCCGACACCCCGGTGGTGCCGGCGACCTCGGCCAGCGTCAGCCCGCGGGCGCGGCGCAGGGCCCGCAGCCGCGGGCCGACGGCGTGCAGGAAGTCTTCGAAGTCGTCGGTCACCCGGCCATCTTGCCGAAACCGCAAGAAACCGTGCCACCTCGGCACGGCCACGGCACGGTGGGCCCATGACCACCACCGAGTTCTGGGACGCCCACCACGCGACCCCGCGAGCCGATCCCGCCGCGAACGTCAGGCTCACCGAAGTCGTCGCCGACCTGGCGCCCGGCACGGCGCTCGACCTGGGGAGCGGCGCCGGCGGCGACACGCTGTGGCTCGCCCGCCACGGCTGGCGCGTGATCGCGGCCGACATCTCCGGCGTCGCGATCGCCCGCCTGGCCGCCCGGGCCCGCGACCTCGGGCTCGGCGACCGGGTCACCGCCGAGCGGCACGACCTGGCCGTGACGTTCCCCGCGGGCCGCTTCGACCTCGTCTCGGCGCACTACCTGCACACGCCTTTCGCCCTGCCACGCGCCGACGTCCTGCGGCGGGCCGCGCGGGCGCTGACCCCGGGAGGACGGCTGCTGGTCGTCGACCACGGGTCGGTCGCGCCGTGGTCGTGGAGCCGGGACGCGCGGTTCCCGTCCGCGGGCGAGGTGGCCCGATCGCTGGACCTCGACGACGGCGAATGGACCGTCGAGCGCGCCGAAGCCCTGTCCCGCCGCGCCACCGGACCCGGCGGGCAGGTCGCCGACGTCGTCGACCACCTGCTGCTGATCCGGCGCGCCCGATGACCCGCCGGGAC
Organism: Amycolatopsis sp. NPDC114505; assembly: GCF_055633615.1. Taxonomy (NCBI): domain Bacteria; kingdom Bacillati; phylum Actinomycetota; class Actinomycetes; order Pseudonocardiales; family Pseudonocardiaceae; genus Amycolatopsis; species Amycolatopsis sp. NPDC114505. The sequence goes on from NZ_JBVKDV010000002.1 coordinate 2,104,739, forward strand.
ACGCCGCCGCCGCGGACCGGCCCCGGCGAGAAGGAGGTGCTGCGCGGGTTCCTCGACCAGCTGCGCGCCGCGGTGGCCGCCAAGGCCGAGGGCGTGCCGGAACCGCGGGTCCGGACACCCGGCGTGCCGTCGGGCACGTCGCTGCTGGGCCTGGTGCGGCACTTGACCCACGTGGAGCGCTCCACGTTCCTCGGCGAGCGCACGGCCGACTGGCCCGGCACGTTCCGGCCGCGTCCCGAGGAGACGGCCGCTTCACTCCTGGCCGGCTACCGCGCCGCCGTCGCGGAGGCCAACGCGGTCATCGACGCGTGCACCGACCTGACCGAGCCGGTGGCCCGCCCGGCCGGTTCGCCGCCGTCGATGCGCTGGGCCCTGGTCCACATGATCGAGGAGACCGGCCGCCACGCCGGGCACGCCGACATCCTGCGCGAGCTGATCGACGGCAGCACGGGCCGGTGACCGCCGGCCGCGGGACCGGGCCCGCCCGCGGTGCGGCGGGCCCGGTTTCCGTTCTAGCGGACCGCTTTGCCCGCCGCGAAGTACGCGTTCGACGGCGTCATGAACGACAGCACCACGCCGGTGGCCGCGGCGAGCACGCCGACGTAGGCGACGATCGTGCTCTGGCCGACCAGCAGGGAAATCAGCTGCAGGGCGGTGAGCACCGTGAGCACGATGCGCGCCCAGTTGCGGCCCGCGCGCAGTTTGAACGCGAACAGCAGGTACAGCGCGGCGATGATCACCGCGATCACGACCGCCGTGATCATCGCGAAGTTCACGGCCTGGTCGATCTGCGACTCGGTCAGGCCGGTGCCGCTTGTTCTGTTCGAATTGCGCAGCGCGTCGGCGATCGCGTCGTGGTTTCCGAAGATCAGCAAGCCGCCGACGAGCCCGATGACGGTCGAGGCGATGAACGCCCAGAAAGCGCCTTCGACCGTGCTGGGCCGAGCGGGCGCGGCGGCCGGCTGGCCGGTGGCGGACGACTCGGGATAGTTCGGGTAATTCGGTGATTCGGTCATAGAGATCGAATAGCACGCTTCCGGGTCGTCCGCCGATTGAAGCGCCATTTCCGGCGTTCAACCGTGATCTCACTTACCGCGGCTGAGGGCCTCCCGCTTGACGAAACCGATCACCGCGGTCGCGACGAACAGGACCGCGCCGACGATGATCAGCCAGAAGAGCCCCTTGATGACGATGCCGAGGACGGCGAGGACGGCCCAGATCACCAGCAGCCCGACGAGAATACCCATGACAGCTCCCTCCGAGGACGTGCGCGGAGTGATACCCGGTCCGCCCGGCGGCTACACCTGTCCGGCGCCGCGACGCCGTCGCCAATACGCCCACGTGACGGCGGCCAGCAGCGGCGCCCAGAGCAGCAGCGGCAGGTAGCAGGCGACGAGCAGGGCGTGCCAGCCCGCGCCGGCGAACGTCACGGCCCCGAGGCCGGGGAAGTCGCGGAAGGCGTACGCCCAGATCACCGCCAGCGCCACCGCGCCGGCGGCCGCCGGGACGATCGCCGCGAACGGTGCGACCCGGCGGCCGCCGAGCAGCGGGATCCACCGGGGGACGCGTTCGCCCCACGGCCGGACGAGGCCGAGTGTCAGCAGCGCCAATGCTTCGGACACCACGCTCAGACCGACGACGTAGGCGGCTTCGCCGAACCCGATCGGGTGGTACGGCCGCAGCCCGAGGTCGGCGCCGGCGGCGAGGAAGAGCCGCCAGATCCCGGACGGCAGCGTGACCATCGGCACGGCGTGGGCGGCGACGACGGCCCACCGCGGCGGGCGGCGGCCGTCCCGGACGGCGGGGGAGCCGGTGAGCGGAGCGATCATGGGCCCGAGTCTGGCTCGGCGGGAGCGCCGGAACCTCCCGCCGAGGTATCAGCCGTCCCCTTCCGAAGGGGGAGTGCGGGCGCGCGGGGTCGCCTCCAGCTTGGCCAGCAGGCCGGTGAGTGTCGTGCGCTCGGCCCGCGTCAGCCCGTCGATCAGGCCCGCTTCGTGGTCGAGCAGCCGGGGGACGTTCGCGTCGATCAGCGTGTGGCCGGTGTCGGTGAGCTTGACCGCGAGCTGCGGCGGCCTCTTCGTGAGCCGCATCGTGCTGGTCACCTGCACCGGGTCCGGGCTCGGCAAGGCGATCGCCGGGCGGTTCCGCGCGGCGGGGGCCAGCGTGGCCGTCACCGGCCGGACGCCGCACGTCAACGGGGGTGCCCACACCACCCGGTGACCCTCCACTGTGGATGGTCGTCAGGTGAGCCGCGCCGTCGGCGGTGGTTTCGGGCGCGCTTCCCAGCCGAGGTGGGAAGAAACCCGCGCGGCGGCCTCCGCGGTGACGCGGCCCGCGTCGTCGAGGCGGTCGGCGAGGCGTCCGGCGGGCGCGGAGACGTTCAACGCCGCGACGACCCGGCCGCGGAAGTCCCGGATCGGAGCCGACACCCCGACGAGATCCTCCTCGAACTCCTCGCGGACGCGGGCATAGCCGTCCCGGCGGGCTTGCTGGATCTTCGCCCACAGCTCGGGCAGGGTGTGCACTTCGGACAGTGGGTGGTGCGTGTCCGGTGCGGGGAAACGGATGTAGAGATCGTCCGGGGAGGCGTCGAACAGCAGGACGCGCCCCGCCGACGTGCACTGGGCCGGGACGCCGCGGCCCTCCCAGCCGTGCACGCGGAAGGAGTGCCCGGACACCGACAGCAGCGTCAGCACCTCCTGGTCGCGCAGGACGCAGAGGTGGTTGGTCTCTTCGAGCTCGGCGGACAGGTCCCGCATCACCGGCTCGGCGGCCCGGATGAGGCGGTCCTCGACGGTCCGGGCGACGAGGGAGAACAACCGCCAGCCGAGCCGGTAGCCGAGCGTGTCGGGATCGCGTTCGACGATGCCCTCTTCGGCGAGTGCCTTGAGCGCCCGCGAGACCTGGCTCTTCTCCCGCCCGGTGAGCTGCGAGAGCCGCACGACGCCCAGCTCGCCGGCGCGCTGCGCCTCGGGGGAGGCGAGCGCTTCCAGCAGGTCGAGGTCGCGGCGGAGGCCGTGCCCCTGGTGCCGGGTGTCGTCCGCGAGTGCCATGCCGGAAAGTTAACAGCGGCGGTCCGGGACGGCCGCGGTTGGCGCCAGCGCAACCCGCGTTGCGATCTCCCGCCGTCCCTTGCCCGCGGTTTCCGGGCGCTCCTACCGTCGATCCCGCCGCACCCCACCGACCGGGAGCACCCCATGACCTTCGCGTCCACCGCGCTCATCGGCGAAGCCTTCGTCGGCGAGGGCGCCAACGCCGCCCACACGAACGTCGTCCTGGGCCGCCGGGGCGGGCCGGTGGAAGCCGCCTGGGCCACCGCCCTCGCCACGCCGAGCGCCGGCCACGTGCCGTTCGTGACCGTGCTGCGCCCCTCCGTCCCCGTGCGGCCGCCGACGCTGTTCGTCCCCAAGGCCGCCGCCGGCACCGACCTGCACCGGCGGGCCACCTGGGGTGCCGCGCAAGCCGGGCTCGCCCAGGGCGTCGTCGACGCGATCGAGGCCGGTGACCTGCCCGCCGAGGAGACCGGCGATCTCCTGCTCATCGCCGCCATCTGGGTCGACCCCGGGGTGGCCGACCTCGACGAGGCCTTCGTCAACCAGCGCGAGGCCGCCGCCCGGGCGATCCGCGCCGCCGTGCGGGGCACCCCGTCGATCGCCGACGTGCTCGAAGCCGCGCGCCGAGGCGCCGCCAACCCCTTCTACACACCCTCACCCGAAATGGTGACCCGATGAAGATCACCGCCATCACCCTCGACCGGCTGCGGCTCGAGCTGGACCCGCCGCTGCACGCCGCGTGGGACCCCGATCCGCGACGCCACTTCGACGCCACGATCGTGCGCGTCCACACCGACGACGGCGTCACCGGCATCGGCTCCGGCGACACCATGGCCGGCTTCGAGGCCGTCGAGCACCTGTTCCTCGGCGAGGACCCGCTCGACATCGTCCGGCACGTCAAGGCCATCGAGACGGCCAACTTCCACGGCGGCCGCTTCTGGCCCCTCGAGGCCGCCCTCTGGGACATCATCGGCCAGGTCGCGGGCCTGCCGGTGGCGACGCTGTTCGGCAACGCCGCCCGCTCGCTGCCCGCGTACGCGTCTTCGGCCGAGCTGAAGGCACTCGAAGAGCGCGTCGAGACGGCCCTGCGCGCCCGTGAGGCCGGGTTCCGCGCGATGAAGATCCGCATCGACCGCGACCACGTGAACGACGGCGTCGCCACCGTGGCCGCGGTCCGCGACGCGCTCGGCCCGAACTTCGAGATCATGGTGGACCTCAACCAGTCCTGGCGGATGGCGGGCGACACGAGCGCCGCGTCCGACCTGGCCAAGACCCGGAAGCTGGTGCGCCGGCTGGCCGAGCTGGACGTCTTCTGGGTCGAGGAACCCCTGCCCTACGCCGATCTCGACGGCTTCCGGACGCTCCGGGCCGAGAACCCGGGCGTGCGGATCGCGGCGGGGGAGATGCACCACTCGATGCCGGAGCTGCTGCGGTACCTCGAAGAAGACGTCCTCGACGTCTACCAGACCGACGTCGTGCTCGCGGTCGGCCTGCACCGCGCGCGCACGCTGGCCGAGCTCGCGCAGCTCAAGCACCGCGCGTTCACCCCGCACAGCTGGACCAACGGCATCGGCGTGCTGGCGAACCTGCACGTCGCGGCCGGCGTCGGCGGCGGGCCGTACTTCGAGTTCCCCTGGGACCCGCCCGGCTGGACGCCCGAACGCCGCGACTTCATGCTGGCCGAGCCCGTGATGATCACCCCGGCCGGCGAGCTGGAGGTCCCGCGGCGACCCGGCCTGGGCATCGAACTGGACGAGGAGGCGGTGGACCGGTGGCGGATCTGACCCACCAGGACTGGCTCGCGGCGGCCGGACGGCTGACGCCCGAGACCCGGCCGTTCATCGGCGGCAGGTTCGTCGAGTCCACTTCGGACGAAACGTTCCCGAGCGTATCCCCGCGTGACGGCCGCGAGATCGCCCGCATCCCCGCGGGCAGCGCGGCCGACGTCGACCGCGCGGTGCGCGCCGCCCGCGAGTCCTTCGAGGACGGACGCTGGCGCGACCTGCCGCCCCGCGACCGCAAGCGGATCCTGCTGCGCTGGGCCGACCTCATCGCGGCGCACACGCCGGAGCTGGCCCTGCTCGACACCCTGGAAATGGGCAAGCCGATCAGCGAGTCGCAGCGCGTCGACGTCGCCAAGACCGCCGAGACGATCGCCTGGTACGCCGAGACGATCGACAAGACCTACGACGAGGTCGCGCCCGCTCCCGGCACCGCGCTCGCGTGGATCACGCGCGAACCGCTCGGGGTGATCGGCGCGGTCGTGCCGTGGAACTACGCCCTGCTCATCGCGTCCTGGAAGCTCGGCCCGGCCCTGGCCACCGGCAACTCCGTGGTGCTCAAGCCGGCCGAGCAGACGTCGCTGGCGACGCTGCTGCTGGCGCGGCTGGCGACCGAAGCCGGTCTGCCGGACGGCGTGCTCAACGTCGTCCCGGGCCGCGGCGAGGTCGTCGGCCAGGCCCTCGGGCGGCACCCGGACGTCGACAAGATCGCCTTCACCGGCTCGCCCGAGGTCGCGCGGCTGTTCCAGGTCTACGCGGGGGAGTCCAACGGCAAGCAGGTCGCGGTGGAGGCCGGCGGCAAGTCGCCGCAGCTGGTCCTGCCCGACGCCGACCTCTCCGCCGCGGCGTCGGCGGTCGCGTGGGGCATCTTCTACAACGCCGGCCAGACGTGCAACGCGGGCTCGCGGCTGATCGTGCCGGCCGGGCTGAAGGACGAACTGCTCGGTGAGATCGTCAAGATCACCGAGGAGACCTTCCGGCCCGGCGACCCGCTCGACCCGGCGACGGTCCTCGGCCCGCTCGTGGACGATGTCCAGCTCGACCGGGTCCTCGGCTACCTCGACACGGCCCGGGCCGAAGGCGGGAAGGTCGTGCACGGCGGCGGGCACGACGGCCTGACCATGGAACCGACCATTGTGGACGGTGTGCGGCCCGGCACGGCCATCGAGCGCGAGGAGGTCTTCGGCCCGGTGCTGGCGGTGCTCACCTACGACGGCTCGCCCGCCGAAGGCCTCCGCCTGGCCAACGGCACCGACTACGGCCTGGTCGCGTCGGTCTGGACCCGCGACGTCACGACCGCCCACCGCGTCGCGCGGCGGCTGCGCGCCGGCACGGTGTGGATCAACACCTTCGACGCGAGCGACGTGATCACCCCGTTCGGCGGCTTCAAGGCGACCGGCGCGGGTCGCGACAAGTCGCTGCACGCCATTGACGCCTACACCGCACTGAAGACCACCTGGCTCGACCTCCCGGAGACTTAGGATGAAGATCGGTTTCATCGGCCTGGGCAACATGGGCCGCCCCATGGCCCGCCACCTGATCCTGGCCGGCCACGACGTCACGGTCCACGACGTCCGCTCCGAAGCGGCGCTGGAGCACCTCGGCCTGGGCGCCCGCTGGGTCGACGACCCGGCCACCTGCGCCGGCGGCGTGGACGTGCTCGTCACGATGCTCCCCACCCCGCGCGTCGTCGAGGACGTCCTGCTGCGCGGTGGCGCGGCCGCGGCCCTGCCGCCGGGCGCGCTCTGGATCGACATGTCCACCTCGACCCCCGCCGCGGCCCGTCGCGTCGCCGAAGAGGTCCTCGACGCCCGCGGCGTCCGGCGGCTCGACGCGCCGGTCAGCGGCATGGCGCGCGGTGCCGAAGCCGGCACGCTGCAGATCTTCGCCGGCGGCGACGGCGGCGACTTCCGCGAAGCGCTGCCGCTGCTGGAAGTGCTCGGCGATCCCGAGAAGATCCTCCACGTCGGCGCGGCCGGGCACGGCTACACCGTCAAGCTGATGATCAACCTGCTGTGGTTCTGCCACGTCGTCGCCACGTCCGAGGTCCTCGCGATGGGCGTCAAGGCCGGGGTCGACCTCGGCGTGCTGCGCTCGGCTCTGCTGGCGAGCCCGGCCGCGTCGCACTTCCTCGAGCACGACGTGCTGTCGGTCCTGGTGGACGGCGACTACGACGACTCGTTCGCGATGGTGCTGGCGTGCAAGGACCTCGGGCTCGCGGTCGACCTCGCCCGCGACGCCGGGGTGCCGGCCGAGCTCTCCGCGCTGGTCGAGCAGATCTTCCGCCGCGCGAAGGCGGTGCACGGCGACCTCGCCGGCGAGATGAGTCCCGTCCGGTTGTACGAAACGTGGGCGGGCCGGGACTTCCGCCTGCCCTTCCCCGCCGTCCCGGCCGTCTGAAGGAGACCGCATGCGCCTGTCCGTGGAACCGACCGGCCGCACCGAATACGGCCCCGGCGTCGTGACCGAGCTGCCCGGCTTCGTCGAATCCCTGGGCCACACCCGGGTTTTCGTGGTCACCGACCGCGGCCTGCGGGCCACCGGGATCGTCGGGCGCGTCGAGAAGATCCTGGCCGCGGCCGGGATCGAGCACGCCGTCCACGAGGACGTCGGCCCGAACCCGTCGACGGCGGAGCTCGACCGCGGGGCCGCCGCGTTGCGCGCGTTCGGCGTCGCGGCGGTGCTCGCGCTCGGCGGCGGATCGGCACTGGACGCGGCGAAGGGCATCTCCTTGCTCGCCGGCAACCCGGGCGCGGCCGCCGCGGACGCGGACCGGCTGTGGGACGCGAGCGACGGCCTGCCCCTGGTCGCGGTGCCCACCACGGCCGGCACCGGCGCCGAGGCCAACGGCTTCGGCGTCACCGAGGACCGGTGCGCCCGCCGGAAGGTCTACATCGGACACTCGTCGGTGAAGCCGCGGATCGCCGTCCTGGACCCGGAACTGACGCTGGGCCTGCCCGCTCGCGTCACCGCCGCCACCGGTCTGGACGCCTTGGTGCACGGCATCGAGTCCTTGGCTTCGCGCGGGTCGACGCCGTTCTCCGCGGCCTACGCGACGCAGGCGGTGAGCCTGGTCGGGCGCTGGCTCCCGGCGGCCTACCGCGACGGCGCCGATCTGGAGGCGCGGTCCGGGCTGATGCTCGGCGCGCACCTGGCCGGGCACGCGCTGACGTTGTCCGGGCTCGGGCTGGTCCACGGGATCGGGCACGCGCTGACCGCGCACACGGGCACTCCGCACGGCGTCGCGCTCGCCGCGGTGCTGGAGGAGGTGATGGCGTTCAGCGCGCCGGCCGCGGCCACGGCGTACGAGACGACGGCCCGCGCGCTGAGCCTGTCGCCGGGTGCGGCGATCGAGGCGGTCCGGGAGATCTCGGGCGCGATCGAGATCAAGCGCCCGCTGCGCGACCTCGGCGTGACCCGCGACGATATCCCGGCATTGGCGGCGGACGCGGTCGCCGACGCGGTCACGAAGAACGCGCCGCGGCTGCCGTCGGAGGCCGAGGTGGCCGAGCTGCTGGGCTCGGTGTACTGACGGTCAGAACCCGCGGAAGACGCCGTCCGCGCCGGTCGAGTGGGTGAAGTCCGCCCAGTCCATGTTGGCCAGGTTGATGTTGTTCTCCACGCTCCACAGCTCGGCGGGCACCACCCGGAACGGCTCGAGGTCGCGTTCTTGGTCTGGGAGAGGTACGCGACGGGGTCAGTGTCGTCCCGTCCGTGAGGAGGACCGATGATCGCCGCTCGCCTGCTTCTGCCGCAACGCTTCCACGCCGAGGTTTCGACCGCCCGGTCGTCCACGGGTGTGACGCGGGCCAGGAGCCTTTCGCCGCTGGGTGTCCGGACACGCTCGGTCAAAGATCGTTACGGCGCCCGGTTACGCGGCGAGATCGGCCGCCACGGCCAGCACGTGGGGCGCCAGCGCGTCCGCGATCACCCCGTACCCGGCCGACGACGGGTGGAACCGGTCCGCCGAGAACAGTGTGGGATCCGCGGTGAACCGGGCGCCGAGCTCGGGACCGGGAGCCGCGACCGAGCCGCCCGCGCGGATGACCGCGTCGGCCTGGGCCTGCGCGTACTGGCCGCTCGCCGCCGAGACCAGCTGCCGGTAGGCCTCCGGGACCCACGAGACGATCCCCAGGTCGGGTGCCGGGACCACGATGACCCGCGCGCCGGCGCGGACCAGCCGGGCCACGGCGTCGTGCACCTGGCCGGCCGCGACCGCCGGGGGGACGAACCGGGCGAGGTCGTTCGCGCCGATCACGATCAGCGCCAGGTCGACGCCGGTGCGGAGCGCGACGCCGACCTGGCGTTCCAGATCATCGGAGCGGGCTCTCGGCACCCCGAAGCCGTGCAGGTCCACGGTGTGGCCCGCCGCGCGCAGCCGCCGGGCGAGGCGCTGCCCGAGCGTGTCCTCGGCACGTGCGCTGCCGACGCCGGCCGCCAAGGAGTCGCCGAGGACGCAGAATCGGAGAATGCTCATCGCCCGGTACAACGTCCGAACCGCGTCGTTGTTTCCCGGGGTGGGTGCGCTTGACTAGGACCGTGGTCGTGCGGGTGCTGCTCGGGCTGGTGCTGGTCGTCGTCCTGGTCCTGGCGCTGGTCTGGATCTTCCAGCGGCGCCTGATCTACCAGCCGGACACCTCGCCCGTGCCCGCCGCCGGTGTCGTGCTGCCCGGCGCCGAGGAGGTCCGGCTCCGCACCGCCGACGGGCTGGAGCTGGGCGCGTGGTTCGTCCGGCCCGCTCAGGCGGCCAAGGCGACCGTCCTGGTGGCGGGTGGCAACGGCGGCAACCGCGCAGGCCGGGCGCCACTGGCCGCGAAGCTCGCGCAGGCGGGTCTCGCGGTGCTGCTGTTCGACTACCGGGGTTACGGCGGCAATCCCGGGTCTCCCGACGAAATCGGCCTGGCCCTCGACGTCCGCGCGGCCCACCGCTTCCTCGTCGAGGAGCAGCGCGTACCGCCGGAGCGGCTGCTCTTCTTCGGCGAAAGCCTCGGCTGCGCGGTGGTCGCCGAACTCGCCCTCGAGCACCCGCCCGCCGGGCTGCTCCTGCGGTCGCCGTTCACGGATCTCGCGTCGGTCGGCGCCGACGTCTACCCGTTCCTGCCGGTGCGGTTGCTGCTGCGCGACCGGTTCCCGGTCCGCGACGAGGTCGCCCGCCTGCGCGTCCCGGCGGTCGTGGTCCTGGGCGGCCGGGACTCGCTCGTCCCGCCGGCCCAGAGCCGGGAGGTGGCCGCGGCGGCGTCGGCGCGGCTGGTCGAGGTCCCGGGCGCCGACCACAACGACCCGGTGCTGCTCGAAGGACCCGACGTCGTCGACGCCGTGCTGTCACTCGTGCCGCGGTGACCCGCCGGCCGTCACCCAGGTCGCGACCTGGGCGCGGTTGGTGAAGCCGAGCTTGGTGAGGATGTGCTGCACGTGGCTTTCCGCCGTCCGCTCGGAGATGTGCAGCAGGGCGGCGATCTGCTTGTTCGTCAGCCCGTCGGCCACGTGCGTGGCGACCTCGCGTTCACGGCGGGTCAGCGGGCCCGGCGTGTCCCCGCGCAGCGCGGCCGCCAGCGCACCGGCCTCCTGGCGGAGGGGAGCCATCCCGAGCCGATCGGCCGTGGCCGACACGGACGCGGTGAGCGCGAGGGCCTCGTCGACGTCTCCCGGCCGCGCGCGCCGCGCCAGCGCCTTGGCCAGCCCGAAGCGGGCCAGCGCGGCGTAAGGCGGCGTGCCGGCCTCGTCGTCGGCCGCGGCGGCGAGCTTGAACTCGCGGACAGCTTCTTCGAGCCGGCCGGCGGACGCGGCCGCGAGCCCGAGGAAGTGCCGGACCGAGCCGGCGACGAGGACCGAGCCCGCGCCGCCGGTTACGAACAGCCCGGCGTGCGGACGCAGGAGTGCTGCCGCCCGCTCGACCGCGTCCGGCGGCCCGAACTCCGCGCCCAGCTCGACGGCGACGGCGGCCACGGGCAGCGTCGCGGGCACCGGCGTCCGCTCGGGCACGCAGGCCCGGCGGTAGAGCTCGCCCGCCCGGTCCCGCTCGCCGGCGTGCAGCAGCCACGCGGCGTGCATCAGGCCGACGAACGGCGGGGCGTTCTCGGCGAAGATCCGTTCCATCTCGGGCGTCACCAGGCTGGTCCGGCCGGTGAGCCCGGCGATGGCGGCCAGCACGGTGATCGGCACGCCCTGCAGCGACATGTGCGCCCGGTCGGCGACGAGCGCGAAGCTCTGCCGGAGCGCCTCGACGGCGTCGTCGAACTGCCCGCGCGCGATGGCGAGCGTGGCGGAGCTGCGCAGGTGGTGCCACCGCGCGAGGGGCCGCCGGAGACGTTCGGCGAGCAGCCGCAGCGCGCCCAGCTCTTGCTCCGCCTCTCCGAACCGGCCGAGCATGAGCAGCGCGTCGAACCGCCACAACCGGCCCCACAGCACGCCATCGGCGTCGTCGCCCGCTTCGCCGAGGGCGATCATGCGGTGGGCGAGGGCGAGCCGTTCGTGCACGCCCTCGGGCCCGGACCGCACCATCTGCCGGGCGCGCAAGGCCGAGCGGAGCACGTCCGGGTCGCCGAGCCGTTCGGCGATCGCCAGCGCCTCGGCGGACGCAGTTTCGGCCTCGGCACCCCCGAGGAACCCGGCTTCGCCCGCCTGCAGGGCGAGCAGCCGGGCGCGCAGCGGATCGTCGCCGGCCGGGAGCCCGGCGAGTGCTTCCCGCGCGATCTTGGCGCCGTTGAAGCTGCCCCACGGGTCCGACAGGCCTTCCATGGCCAACGCCGTCTCGCCCAGCACGGCCGGGTCATCGGCTTCCCTGGCTGCGTCGGCGGCGGTCTCGAGGACACGGGAACCGCGCTCGATCTCGCCGCCGCGCAGGAGGGCGATCCCTTCCCGGAGGCGCAGCCGCGCGCGGTCGGCGGGGGAGGCGGGCGCCGCGTCGAGCGCGCGCCGGTAGAGCTCGGCCGCCCGTTCCCACGCGAGCTGGGCCAGCGCCTGGTCGCCGGCCCGCTCGGCCCACAGCGCGGCGCTTCCCGCGTCGCCGACCGGCAGCGACTCCAGCCAGTGGTGCGCGATCTCCGACGTCCGCGACGGGTCCCGCCGCTCGAGCCACGCCGCCATCCGGGCGTGCGCGGTGAGCCGCGCCGCCGTCGGCAGCCCGGCCGCCGCGGACTCCCGGATCAGGTCGTGCTTGAAGCCGTGCGGGGTCACGATGCCGGCTTCCGCGGCCTCGTCGAGGTCGGTGAGGACGTCGGCCGCGGGCCGGCCGGTGACGTCGGCGAGGGCGGCCGGGTCGACGTCGCGGCCGAGCACGGCCGCGGTCGCGACGAGCTTCCGGCACGGCTCGCCCAGCCGGGCCAGCCGCGCCCGGACGGTGTCCACGACGCCGTCCGGCAGGGCGTCCCCGGCGGTGCCGGCCAGCCGGGCCAGCTCGGTCACGAAGAACGGGTTGCCGCCGGACCGGCGGCTGACCAGCGTCGCGATCTCGGGGGAGACGCCGCCGAGCTGCTCGACGACCTCGGCCTCGGTCAGCCCGGCCAGCCGGATCCGGGTCAGGACCGGCTCGCGGGCCAGCGCCGCCAGGGCCGCGGTGAGGGCCGCCCGGCCGGTCGCCTCGGTGTCGCGGTAGGTCACCACGAGCAGCACGGGCGCCCGGTCGAGGTCGCGGGCCAGGTGGACGAGCAGGGCGAGCGACGCCGCGTCGGCCCACTGCACGTCGTCGAGCACCGCGAGCAGGCCGTGCGGTGCGGCCGCTTCGCGGAGGCTGTCGGCGAAGGCCTCGAACGCGGTGAACCGCGCCTCCGCCGGGCCACCGGTGTCCCCGGTGGGGAACGGCCGGTCCAGCGAGCGGGCCAGCTGCCGGAAGACCCAGTAGGGCGGGCTGCCCTCGTCGTCGCTCGCGCGTCCCCAGCCGACCGGGACGCCCGCCCGCTCGGCGTCCCGGGTCAGCTCGCGGGCCAGGCTGGTCTTGCCGATGCCCGGCTCGCCGACGACCAGCACGAGCCGGCCGCGCCCGGCCCGCGCCTCCTCGAGGCGGGCGCGCAGCAGGTCCAGCTCGCCGGTCCGGCCGACGAAGCCCCGCTCCATGAGCGGCAACGATACGGCTCCCAGGCCGCTTCAGCGTGGTTCGCCGGGCCAGCGGAACTTCGGTCCGGCCGGCCAGATCGGGGCGGGGAACCACGCGGCCCGCGCCAGGCCGGCGACCAGGAACCTCAGGAATTTCTTCATGCGATCCACGTCCCTCGCGCGCACACGGCGCGGACCCGGAGCAGCGCCCGCGGGTCGGCCAGCGGATCGCCGTCGACGGCCAGCAGGTCGGCGTCGAACCCGGGCGCGACGCGGCCCTTGCGGTGCGCGAGCCCGCAGACGCCCGCCGCGACGGAGGTGATCGCCCGCAGCGTGTCGGCCGGCGACAGGCCGACCTGGCGCAGCATCAGCGGCGCCCACGGCAGCACGCCGTGCGGCTTCACCGGCGCGATCCCGGCGTCCGTGCCGGCGACCATCCGCGCGCCGAGCTCGACGAGCCGCCGGTAGTTCGCGACGACCCCGGGCATGCGCCGGGCGAGCTCCTCGGGCGGAGCGAGACCTTCGACCGGCACCATGCCGACCGTCGCGCCGACGGCCACACCCCGGTCCACGACCGCGCGCAGGAGCTCCTCGGGGTGGTCGACGCCGGTGGCGGACCAGAAGCTCACGTGCTCCATGCCGTCCACGCCGGCGGCGAGGGCGTCGGCGATGGCCGAGGTGCCGTGCGCGTGCGCGGTGACGGGCAGCCCGTGTCGGTGCGCCTCGTCGACGGCGGCACGCAGGACGTCCCGGTCGAACTGCGCGCGCTCCTGGCGCGTGCCCGGCGTCATCGTGCCGCCGCTGGCCATGATCTTGACGACGTCGGTGCCGCGCTCGACGTGCTCGCGCACCGCCGCCCGCACCCCGGCCTCGCTCGCGTCCGCGACCCCGCCGAGGAAGTGGCAGTGCCCGCCGGGACTGGTGATCGGCGGCCCGGCGGCGACGAGCGTCGGCTGGTCCACGCGGCCCTTGAGGGCCAGGGAGAGATAGCCGCGGTCCCCGAGGTCCCGCACGGTGGTGACCCCGGCCCGCAGCGACGCCCGCCCGGCTTCGGCCATCGCGGCCAGCGCCTGCGCGTCATCACGAGCGGCGAGCCGGGCGACCGGGTCGACACTCGCGTCGAACGCGAGGTGGACGTGCGTGTCGACCAGCCCGGGCAGCAGCGTCGCCCCACCGAGGTCGACGACGTCGGCCCCGTCGGGTGCGGTCCCGCCGGACTCGACACCGAGGATCGTGGCGCCATCGAGCACCACCAGCGGCTCGGCGACCAACGCCGACCCCGCACCATCGAACAACCGAGCCGCGCGGACGGCGGTGAGCCTGCGCCGCTCGGTCACCTGAAGCTGTTTCGTCATGCGGGCCACGATCACCCGTTCCGGGGCCGCGCACGTCGGGGCAAGTACGGAGCCGGGGTACGGAGATCTGCGGCCCGGTGACCTAGAGGGTGGTCCACCCGGTGACGACGACCTGCCCGCCGGCGCTCCGGAAGAAGAACCGGAACGTGCCGGCCGGTTTCGGGGAGACCACGAACCAGCCGTCGTCGTCGACCGGCACCGTCGTGGGCCGGCCCTCGCGGGGGCGGATCTCCATCTCGCCGGCCCGTGGGGGTGCGATCTGGCCGTGCAGCGCGTCGGGGTCGACTTCGATCCCGATCGTCGTCTCCCGGCCGGCGAAGGTCATCGAGCGCAGGGACAGCGGCTCCGCGCGGGAGCCCGCGGGTTCGGGGGTGGTCGCGGAGTCGTGGGTCAGCATCGCCAGTTCCGCGTCGAGCGTGTGCCACTCGAACGCCGCTCTCGCCGTGTCGAGGAACCAGCCCGGGACGTCCTCGGCCTCCCGCAGTGCCGCGCCCAGCTCGGCCAGCAGGTCCTCGTCGCTCTGCCCGTGCTCCGTCATGCCGTTCACGCTTCCGGGGATTCTGCGAACGGGGCCATGGGCGCGCTGTGGCGGAGCGCGTCGAGACACCGCTTCCGGGTGGGACCGATTCCGCCGATCCGGATGTCGAGCCGTTCCGACACTTCCGTGTAGGACGACGGCGGATCGGCGAACAGCAGGGCGAGCAACCGCCGGCACCGTTCGGGCAGTCCGGCGAACGCCTGCCGGAGTGCGATGTTCCGTTCCTGCCTCAGCAGTTCCGCGTCGGCCTCCGGCGTCTTTTCGTCGGGAATCCGGTCGTACTCGCCGACGAGGATCTGCTGTCCGTGGCCGCGCAGGACGCGCAGGCACTCCCGGGCGGTGACCGTGGCCAGCCAGCCGGGCAGCGCCGCCGGATCGCGGAGGTTTCCCAAGCCTTCGACGAGGCGGAGCCAGACGTTGGCGCCGGCCTCCTCGGCGTCCGCCCGGGACAGCCGGTGCCGCCGGCACACCGACCACACCAGCGGCGCGTACCGGTCGACCAGCGCGTCCCACGCGCGCTGGTCGCCGTCCCGCGCCCGCTTCACGAGCGCGACCACCTCGGGATCGTCCCGCATCGCGATGTCCTTCAGGCCGGCCGGTAGACCGTCGCGAGCTTCCCGTCGACGGCGCTCTGCAACGCCTTGGCGGGATCGGGGTCGCTCGCCAGTGCCTTCGCGATCAGCCCGCTGACCCGGGCCGCCGCGAACGACGTCCCGCTGATGCTCGCGTAACCGGCGAAGTCGACGGGGCCGCGGGACATCCGGACAGTGCCTTCGAGGTAGAGCCCGGGCACGTCGACGCCGTCCGCCGTGACGTCGACCCAGTCGCGGTCCATGCTGAACGAAGCGTCCGTGGCGCCGACCGCCACCACCTCCGTCATCGCGGCCGGCCAGATCGCCAGCGGCGGGTTCCGCAGGTACCCCCGGTTGCCGGCCGCCGCGACGATCACGAGCTTTTCGTTGCCGCGCTTGACCGCGTCGATCGCGCGCCGCAGGGCGAGCGGCGCCTGCGCGTCCGCGGTCGTCGTCCCGAACGAGAGGTTCAGCACGTCGATCCGCTCGTCCTGGAAGTCGGCGATCTTCTTCGCGGTTTCCCACACCGTGTTCCGCCCGGTGCCGCCGTCGAGCCCGGCCTTGACGATGATGTGCGCGTCCGGGGCGAACTGGTGGACGACGCCGGTCACGAAGGTCGAATGGCCTTGCCAGGCGCCGTAGGTCCCGTCGGCGGCCGGCGTGGATTCGACGTCGGTTTCGACGAGCTCCTTCGTGAAGAACGGGTGCATGTACAACGGGGTGTCGACGACGCCGACGCGGATGTCGCCCTGCACCTTCTCGGCCGCGGCGAGCCGCGGCGGTGCCGCCAGCGGCCGCGGGTCGCCGTAGCTCTTGTGCTGCGGGTACCCGATGAACGTGTCCCGGTTCTTGCCCAGCATCGGGACGCTGCCGGTGGTGGCCGCGAACCAGGTCCGGAGGTCGTAGAGGAGAACGTCCAGGTCGGTGAAATCACGCTCGTTCCGGCGCTCGAGCACTTCGATCTCGTTCCGGTATTCGCGCCGGGCTTCCTCCGCGTAACCCGGCAGGTTCTCGAGATCCTTGATCAGCGCGAGCTGGAGCCGATCGTCGACCTCGGGTTTCGAGCCATTCTTCCGGACTCCGAGTGCTTTCAGTCGGTTTCTCACCGTCGCCAGGCTTTTGATGTCGACGATCAGTTCACTCTGTTCCGCCATGATCCGCCCTCTCCGCAGCGTGGGATGCTCATATCCGACGGAGCAGCCCGCGGCCCGTTTGATTCCAGCATCGGAAAAACAGTTCCGGGTACCGCCAAGGAGGGGCATGCTTTCAGGCATGGAACCGATGGCCGTGCGGGACCAGGCGCTGGCGGCGCTGCGCCACGCCGACGCCGACGCGGGCCGTGCGACCCCGTTCGCCGAACGCGCGGTCCGCCGGGCCACCGCCGAGCACGACGACGCCGCGGCCTCGATCGCCGAACGGGCCTGGGGCCGGGCGGTCCTGCAGTGCGGGGACGTCGGGAGCGCGATCCGGCACCTGCGGCGGTCGATCGTCCTGGCCGACCGGGCCGGGGCCGCGGACCTGGCGGGCGAGACCCGGATCCCGCTGGCGGCCGCGCTGGTGCAGCGGGGCCGGGCCGAGGCGGCGCTGAGCGAGATCGACACCGCGGTCGGCCAGCTCGAGGGCGGCGGCCGTGCGCGGGCCCGGGCGCAGCGCGCGGACCTGCTGCACCAGATCGGCCGCCTCGCCGCGGCGCAGGCCGAGTACGACGTCGCGATCCCGTCGCTGCGCCGCGCCGGGGACGATCTCAACCTGCAGCGCGCGCTGGTGAACCGCGGCATCTTCGACACCGAGCGGCACGCGTTCGCGGCCGCCGAGGAGCACCTCCGCGAGGCCGACGGCCTGGCCAGGAAGCTGGGCCGCGGCTTGGCGGTCGGCATCATCGCCGAGAACCTCGGCTTCCTGGAAACCCTGCGCGGGGACGTGCCCGCGGCGCTGGCCCACCTCGGCCGCGCGGAGCGCATCATCGGCGAGCTCGGCGGGCAGCTGGGGCCCGTGTACTCCGACCAGGCGGAGCTGCTGCTGTCGGTCGGCGCCCGGGTCGAAGCGGCGGACGCGGCCCGCCGGGCGGTGCTCGCGTTCGAACGCGAGCGCCGCCTGCTGCTGGTGCCGGGAGCGCGGCTCCTGCTGGCGCAGGCCGCGTACCTGGGCGAGGACTGGCCGACGGCGCTCGAGCAGGCCCGGCGGGCCTACCGGGAGTTCACCCGGCAGGACCGGCGCGAGTGGGCCGAGCTGGCGCGGCTGGTCGTGCTCAAGGTCCAGCTGGCCTCCGCCGGCCGGCCGCGGGTGCCCGCGCACCGGGTCGTGACCATGGTCGAGGTCCTGACGTCCGCCGGCTGGCCGGCCGCGGCGCTGGAAGCCCACCTCGTCGCCGCCCGGCTCCCGGCCGGCCGCCGCGACCCCGTCCGCGGGGACGCCCACCTGCGCGCGGCGGGTGCGGCCACCCGCGGCGGACCGGCGGCCCTCCGCGCCCGCGCCTGGTACGCCCGGGCGGTCCTCGCGTGGCACCACGGTGACGGCCCCGCCGCCACCCGCGCGGTCCGGGCCGGCCTGGGCATCCTCGACGAGCACGCCGCCTCGCTCGGCGCGACCGACCTGCGGGCGCGGTCGGCCGCGCACCGGACGGAGCTGAGCGAGCTGGGCCTGCGCGTCGCACTGCGGTCCGGCCGGCCGGGCCAGGTCTTCGAATGGGCGGAACGCGGCCGGGCGAACCGGCTGGCCACCCGGCCGCTGCGGCCGCCCGAGGACCCGGAGCTCGTCGCGCTGCTCGCGGAGCTGCGGGCCACCCTGCGCGAGGTCGGCGCCCCGGGCGGGACGACGCCGAGGACGAGTGCCCGCCAGGCCGCGCTCGAACGGCGGATCCGCGAGCGCGCCCGGCTCACACCCGGCGTCGCGGACCGCCACCGGGTCCGTCCCGTCAAGCCGTCGGAGCTCGACCTCGGCGACGCCGCGCTGGTGGAGTTCGTGCAGCTCAACGGCTCGTTGCACGCGCTGACCCTGGTCGGCGGCCGGCTGCGGCTGCGGTTCCTGGGCGCGAACGACCGGGTCGCCGGGCTGGTCGCCAGGGTGACGTTCGCCCTGCGCCGGCTGGCCGGCCGCGCCGATCCCGCGCCGGCCCGGGCGGCCGCGCTCGGCCTGCTGGACCACGCGGGCGACGAGCTCGACCGCGTCCTGTTGCGGGCGCTGCCCGAACTCGGGGACCGCAGGCTGATCCTGGTGCCGACCGGCGCGCTGCACAGCGTGCCGTGGTCGGCGCTGCCCTCGTGCTCGGGGCGCCCGGTGACGGTGTCGCCGTCGGCGACGTTGTGGCGGTCGGCGGCCCGGCACCGCGCCACGGAGCTGGGCACGGTCAGCGTCGCGGCGGGGCCGGGGCTGGCCGGCGCGTACGAAGAGGCGCACGCCGTGGCCGCACTGCACCGGACGACGCCGCTCGTCGGTGAGGCGGCGACCGTCGAGGCGGTCCTGAAGGCGGTCGAGAACTCCGACGTGCTGCACCTCGCCGCCCACGGCCGGCTCGCGGTCGACCAGCCCCTGCTGTCCGACCTGCGGCTCCACGACGGGCCCCTGGTCGTGCACGACCTCGAGCGGCTGGACCGCGCGGCGCGGACCGTGGTGCTGGCCTCGTGCGACAGCGGGCGGTCGGTCGTGTGCACCGGCGACGAGCTCCTCGGGCTCAGCGCGACTTTCGCGGCCCTCGGCACGGCGCAGCTCATCGCTTCGGTGGTGCCGGTGCCCGACGCGGAGACGATGCCGCTGATGACCGCGTTCCACACCCGGCTCGTGGCCGGCCTGGCCCCGGCCGTCGCCCTCGCCGAAGCCCAGGAGTCGTTGCGGGGCAACGGGATCGGCTCCTTGGTCGCGGCGGTGGGATTCAGCTGTTTCGGCGCGGGGCACTGATCGGCGATCATCTGCTCCGATCGCATGAATTCGCCCGCCCGTCCGAAAGAATGTGTAACGAGGCGAGGAGCCGGACGACTAGCGGCGGGAGTGGCCCGGAACTATTTCCGAATACGGCCGGGTCCGGCGCTTTCCGGGGCCGGCCGGTGAACGATTCTCTTCGAGGTGATGCCGCCATGGCGATTGTCGCGGTCCGGATCCACCCGGCGATCGGTATCGCCCGGGTGGGAGACAGTGCGAGTGGCTATTTCTTCGGCCCGGAAAAGAGCGGGGAACCGGGGGTTCCCGGTGACGGCCGGTACCGGGATCTTGACGGCCGGATCAAGCGGCAGGCCGCCCGGTTCCGGTTGTTCGCCTCCCACGACGACGGTCGCGTCGCGGAGCTGACCGCGGCGGACGCCGAAATCGAGTGGACGGTGCGGCTCGCCAACCGCAAGGCCGCGTCGCCGCGGATCGGCCACCGGGGCGGGGACCGCAACGCCGGGCTGCCGCGGGACGACCTGGTCATCGACAGCGGCGCGCGCAGCGTCTCGGGGCGGGCCGCCGCCGAGGCCGGGCTCGACGGGACGTTCACTGTGGACGGTCGGCAGCCGGTCGCGGTGCACCTGGGCGACATCTCGACCGACGCGGACGGCCGGCTGCTCGTGAAGGGGGGCCGGGGGAAGTCCGGCTCCCCGTCGAACCACCCGCTCGACGAGTCCGGTGACGTCGACGAGTGGTACGACGACGTCGCGGACGGGCCGGTGTCGGCCACCGTCCGGATCGGGGGAACCGCGTACGACGCCGAGCGGGCGTGGGTGATCGTCGGCCCGCCGACGTTCGCGCCGGCCGTCGGCAACGTGGTGCGGCTGTGGGACGCTTTGGTCCACGCGCTCGCCGACGACGCCGTGAAGACCGCCCGTCCTTCGTACGTGCGCGACATCTACCCGATCTTGCAGGCCGCGAACGACATCGGCGCGGTCAACTCCGCCGCCCGGGGCCGGCACCGCTTCCGACACCCGGTGACCTCCGCCAAGGTGAAGGCCGACGTCCGGCGGCGGGTCACCACGGCCGGGCCCGGGCACATGCCGAAGCTGAACGACGACGACGGACGATCCGACGAGCTGTTCCTGACGCCCACCCAGCGCGGCATGATCCGGAAGTGGGCGGCCGGCGACGTCGACGACGACTGGCCCGCGGGCGCGGACTCCCCGCCGGTCGCGGCGGCGATCACCCCGGAGGGACTGGACCGGGCCGCGCTCGAGAACTGCGTCGGCGGTGCGCTGGGCCCGGGCATCGAGGCAGGGAAGTTCCTGCTGGACCCCGGCAACTTCGTCGACGAGCTCCGCCAGGGCCCGCACCCTTCGTTCCGGTTGGGACCCGGCGTCGGGCCCGGAGCGGTGACAGCCGGTCTGTCGGTGCCGTGGCAGGGCGACCTCCACCTGTGCCGCAGCTGGTGGGCGGAGGTCCCGGACCAGGTCACGCCCTTCGACGCCCCCCGCGGCTCGCGTCCGGTGGAGTGGATGCGGGGCGCGGAGGAGCTCGAGGACTTCGTGCACGGGCGGTGGGCGGGACTGGGTTTCGTCACGCGGCAAGGAGACGACCTCGTGGAAACCGACCGCGTGCTGTGATGCGGTTCGACGTGGTGGTGGCCGGCGGCGGGCCGGCCGGCGCCGCCACGGCACTGCGGCTCGCGCGCGGCGGGATGAGCGTCGCGATGTACGAGCCGTCGGACTACGCGCGGACGCGGCTGGGGGAGACGCTGGCCGCGGCTGTCGCGCCGATGCTGCGGGAGCTGGGTGCCGGCGACACGCTCGGATCCCTGCCGTCGTACCAGACCGCCAGTGCTTGGGGGACCGGCGAAGTCACGGTCCGGCCGTCCCTGTTGGACCCGTACGGCCCCGGCTGGCACGTCGACCGGGCCCGCTTCGACCGGATGCTCGCCGACGCCGCCGTCGCGGCCGGTGTCACCGTCCTGCGCCACCCGGCGACCGGGGTCGAGCGCGTACCCGGCGGGTTCCGGGTCGAGGCGGCCGTGCCCGCGTACGCGTCGTCGATCGTGGACGCGACCGGGCGCGCGGCAAGGCTTTCGTGCCGCGGGGGAGCCCGGCGTGACCGGTTGGACCGGCTGGTCTGCGTCGCCCGGGTCGTCGCCCTGCCTCCGGACGCCGATCTCGGGGACACCTTCGTGGAGTCCGCGGAAATCGGGTGGTGGTACGCGTCCCCGGTGCCCGGCCGGCGCCGTGTCATCGCCTGTTTCACCGAGCCGTCTGTTGCCGCCCGGGCCGGGCTCGTGTCCGAGGCGGGCTGGGCCGCGGCACTGGCCGCGACGAAGTACGTGCGCCGGCTGGCCGGGGCGGTTCCTGGCGGCGTGCCGTCGGTGGTCGCCGTGGGCGGGCACCTGCTGCGGCCGTGCGCGGAACCCGGCCGGCTCGCGGTCGGCGACGCGGCACTGGCGGTGGATCCGCTCTCGGGTGGCGGGGTGCCGTTCGCCCTGCGCTCGGCGGAGCGGGCCGCGGCGGTCCTGCTCGGTGGTGACGTCGAGGCCTACCGGCGGTTCGTCGAGGACACTGCCGCAGCCTATTACGAGACATACCAACGGATCTACCGCGCGGAAACGCGGTTCTCGCACGCCCCGTTCTGGCGGGCCCGGCAGCGACCCCTTCGCGATGTATCAGAACTACGGGTCCCCGTACCGATGAGGTGACCAGTTCGGACATCAGTGACCAGTGGAGGAGTGGCGATGTCTGTGGAGGCACAGGAATCCCCGGAGCCGGCTTCGGCCGATCAGGGCGAAAAGGACGGTTGTTCCGGCTGTGGCGGCGGGTGTGAGGAACGGACCCCGCGCGAGTGCCGCGGCCCGCGGCCCGTCCCGTGGCTGCCGTACGACCGGGCGCAGTACTTCTACGAGGGGCGCGTGTTCACGCTGGGGCGCTTCGACCAGGGCGTGCTGCAGCTGCGGGTGACCTACCAGCACATGCTGAGCCTGACCGGCCGGCAGCAGGGTCCGCTGCTCTACACCGTCACCCTGTTGCCGGGCGAAACGGTGGAGCTGTACGAGTTCGACCGCTACCGCCGCGTGCGTGCCGCCGAAGAGCGGCTTTCGGTGCACTCGTCGTTCCGGCAGACCATGAGCGCCCTGTCGCAGACGAGCCGGTTCTCGTCGGCGTCGGCCTACACCGACAGCCTCGTGGACATCCGCACGCACGCCGACACGTCGGTGTCCGCGGGCGGCGGTCTCGCCGGCTTCTTCGGCGCTCCCGAGGTGCGGGGCGAGTTCGGCGTCGCGACGGAGACGACCGTGGCCAGCGGTGCGTCGGCGGCGACGGCCTCTTCGCAGTTCACCCAGAACGCGATCACCGCGTCGCAGTCGACCGAGGCGGAACGTTCCGTCGTGGTGTCGAGCTTCGAGGACGCGGAGACGCAGAGCACGACGCGGCGAACGCTGGTGAACCAGAACCCGTGCCACGCGGTGACCTACTACGTCCGGCGGGTCATGGAGGTGTACAAGGCGTCGACCCGGGTGGAGTCGATCGAGTGGCGGATCGGCGACACGCCGTGGCGGACCGTCGAGGACCGGACCGCCGACGTCGAGCGGACCATGAAGGATCTCGGCGACGCGCTGCCGCGGCCCGACCAGGAGGTCACGGACGCCCGACAGGTGACGTTGCCGACCGACGGCACGCTCTACGAAGCCGAGCTGGCGCACTGTTCTTCGTGCGACCCGATGCGGGAAGCCCAGCTGCGCGTGGAGACCGAGAAGTTCCGCATCGAGAACCGGCGGGCCTGCGTGGAGGTCGAGCTGCTCACCCGCGACCCGGAGCCGGCGGACAGCGCCGGCGAACCGGGATAACCGCCGTCGCTCGGCGGATCCGCCACGCGCGGGGCGGATCCGCCGAGCCGTTCAGCGCGCGCCGGGACGCCGGGAAGTTCCCGTCCCGGGCCGTCGTCGACACCACCTCCGGCCACCGGTACGCGCCCGACGACCACGTCAAGGACCACCACGCGCCGGACCCCGAAATCCGTTACGGCGACGGCACCACGGTCACCGCCCGGGGCGCCCACGTCTTCGGGGTCGCGGGGCTGAGCGACCGGCCGCGCCGGCCGGCCTGGGTCGCCGGCTCCGGCGCGAACCTGAGCGTCCTGTTCCGCGAAGGGCCCCGTGGCAAGCCGATCCCGGCGACCGAACGCGTCGTCAGCGGTTCATCGCACTGACCTCGTCCCGGACCCGCGTGCGCACAGCACCGTCCGAAGAGAGTCGCGTCGGGACGGACGGCGCGGCGCTGCGCACCGGACCGGCGATCGGGTACACCTGGTCCTCGCCGATCAGGGGGACGCCCGGGCACGTCGTGCTGCCGGGCCGGGAGTTCTTGGTCAGGAACACGTTGACCAGGCCGTCGACGCACGGGTTGCCCGCCAGCGCGTACTGGCCGTGGAACGGCGAATCGTCCACCGACACCAGCGGGACGCCGGCCGAACGCGCCGCCGCGGACGCCTGCTCGTACCCCGTCTGCGGATCGAATTCCCCCTGCACCACCAGGATGTTCGCCGCCACCGACGCGGGGACGTCCGGCAGCTCGTGCTGGGGTGCGTCCGACCAGAAGCCGCACGTCTCGCCCAGGCCGTAGGCCCAGCCGAACAGCGGGTACCGCGGGCCCTGCCGGTCGCTGAGCCGCTCGTACCAGGACGCCGGGCGCGTCGGCTGGTCACCGCACGCGACGGCGAACCGGGTGCCGGGGCGCTGGGTGTAGTCCGGCGCCGCGGCGGCCACCCGCTCCGGCGTCAGCGACGCGGCCGGGACGCCGAACGCCTTGCGCGACACCGCATCCATCGAGTCCGCCAGCTTCGCCGGGGGAGTGGCGGACGTCCCGTCGAGCGCGGCGGCGCCCTGGAGGAAGACCAGCGCGCCGAGCAGCCACTGGAGCTCGCTGCCGTTGCCGACGAAGATGCCGTCGAAGGTGTCGGGCGAGACGCCGTGAGTGCCGTAGTAGGCACGGACGCGCTCCCACTCCGCCTTGACCTCCGCGGGCGTCCCGCCCAGCTGCTCCCCGAGGTTCCGCGCCAGCCACGGCACGTAGAAATCGTCGAACTGGCGCTGGTCGATCACCGGGAACGCCTCGAAGTCGGCCTGCAGCCGGCCTTGGAAGTTCACGCTGGAGTCGAGCACGGTCTTGCCGGTGTGCTCGGGGAACAGCGACGCGTACTTGGCGCCGAGCCAGGTGCCGTAGGAGTAGCCGAGGTAGTTCAGCTTCTCGTCGCCCAGCAGCGCGCGGATCAGGTCCATGTCGTGCGCGGTCTGCCACGTCGTGATGTACGGCGCGACCGCGTCGCTCTGGCACGCCTCGGCGGTGGCCCGCGGGATCTGCTGGTGCGCTGCGATGCTCGCCGCCGACCGGTCACGCGCGTCGAGGATTCCCTGCGGCAGGCGGCCGGTCGGGACCTGGCACTGGAAACCCTTGTCGTCGGTGCCGGCGTGGCCGGTGCCGCGCGGGTCCATGCCGACGAAGTCGTAGAGCTGGTGCACCGAAGGTTCCAGCGCGGCGAGCGAGCCGGCCAGCGGCGTGCCCTGGCCGCCCGGCCCGCCCGGGTTCAGCAGGAGCGCGCCCTGCCGCTCACCGGTCGCGGCGGCGCGGCTGATCGACACCTGGAGGTCGGCGCCCGCGGCCGGGGTGGCCCAGTCCCGCGGCACGGTGACGAGCGCGCACTGCGTGGGCGCGTCGCCGGTGGCCGGTTTGAAGGGGCAGTCGCCCCACTGGAGCTGCTGGGTCGTGTACGGCGTGAGCGGGTCCGCGGCCGCGGCGGGCACCGCCGCCGCGAAGAGGACGGCCGTCGCGGCCGCCAGTCCTGTCCGGGAAATGCGCACCGGGTGGTCCTTCCGTCGCCGGGTGGGTGCGCCCGAGCCTGGCCCGGCCGCGGCGGGCGGTGATCAGCCCGGAGGACTAGATCGGGGCTCGCGGCTCGGTCCCGGGTATGAGACGGCTCAGCGCGCGCCGGGACGCCGGGACCGTGATCATGGGGTCATGACCCGTCCGGGAATCGGTGTCGTCGGGCGCCGCCTCCTGCAGTTCCTGCTGGACGAGCTGCTCGTCTTCGTGCCGATGCTGCTGCTCGCGATCGCCGTGGTCTGGCTGTTCCACCCGCACGGCCCGGGGCTGCTGACGTTTCTCAAGGTCGTCCTGTACACGATGCTGGTGCTGGACTTCCTGGGCCTGCTGTTCGTCACCGTGTGGTGGCCCCACCGGCACGGCGGGCAGACGCCGGCGATGCGCTGGCTGCGCCTGCGGGTCGTCACGCTGGACGGTGCGCACCCGCCGCTGTCGGTGTTCGTGGTCCGGCAGCTGCTGATGCTGGTCGACGGCTTCGCGTGGGGACTGGTCGGCATCGTCGTGATGCTGGTGACGCGGCGCCGCCAGCGGTTCGGTGACGTCGTCGCGCGCACGGTCGTCGTCCGCGTGCCGAGGTCAGCGGGCCAGGCCGCTTTCCCAGGCCCAGATGGCGATCTCGGTGCGGTTGCGGGCGCCGAGCTTGCGCTTGACCGCGCCGATGTGGGTCTTGACCGTCGGCAGTGAGACCACCAGCGAGCGGCAGATCTCGTCGTTCGTCTCGCCGCGGGCCACGGCCTTCACGACGTCGAGTTCCCGTGGGGTGAGCGGGTTTTCGGGCTCGGGAGCGGTCCGGGGACCGCGACGCGCGTAGTGCGCCAGCAGCCGCGTCGTGATCGCGGGGGAGACGAGGGCCTCGCCGTGCGCGGCCGCGTGCACGGCTTCGATGAGCAGGTTCGGCCCGGCGTCCTTGAGCAGGAACCCGCAGGCGCCGGCGCGCAGGGCCGCGTGCACGTTCTCGTCGAGCCCGAACGTCGTGACCATCACGACGTGCAACGGGTCCGGGACGCCCGCGCCCGCCAGCAGTTCCGTGGCGCGCAGCCCGTCGACGCCGGGCATCCGGATGTCCATCAGCGTGACGTCCGGGCGCAGTTCGCGTGCCAGCCGGACCGCCTGGTCGCCGTCGGCGGCCTCGCCGACGACCTCGATGTCCGGCTCGCCTTCGAGGATCAGCCGGAACCCTGCGCGGACCATCGCCTGGTCGTCGGCGATCAGCACTCGCGTCGGCAACCCCGTCTCCCCTCGCCTCAGCCGGGTTCGAGCGGCAGCCGCGCGAGCACGCGCCAGCGCCGGCCTTCCGCCGGTCCGGCCTGCACCGTACCGCCCACCGCCGCGACCCGCTCCGCCATGCCGAGCAGGCCGTAGCCGCCCCGGCGGGCGGGCCGGGCGGCGCCGTCGTTGACCACCTCGACGCGCAGCTCGCCGCGCGGTTCGTGGTGGACGAGCACCCGGACCTCGGCCGCGTCGGGGGCGTGCCGGCGGATGTTGGTGAGCGACTCCGTGAGCAGCCGGTGCGCGGTGGTCACGACCTCCGGCGCGACGGCCAGCGTCGCGAGGTCCGGGCTGACGTCGAGGTGGATCCGGTCGTCGTCGGGCACCGCGCGGTCGACGGCGGTGGCGAGGTCGGCGGGCGGCACGAAGAGGTCTTCGTCGCCGGTCCGCAACGCGCCGACGAGCCGCCGCATCGCGGAAAGCGCGGTCGCGCCCGCGGTTTCCAGCTCGGCGAAGGTCGCGGTGTCGCCGCCGGTGCGCTCGGCGACGCGGTGCGCGGCCTGGACGCGCACGACGATGCCGGTGATCTGGTGGGCGACGAGGTCGTGCAGCTCGCGTGCGAGCCGGAGCCGTTCCGCGGACCGCAGTTCCAGGACGTCCACGCGGTGGCGGACGTCGGCGTCGCGCAGGACCAGCCCGCCGGCCAGCGCGCCACCCCAGACCACCGCGGCCCCGGCGGCGTAGAGCGCGGCGGGGGAGCCGGTGCCGTAGCGCAGGATCGGGGCGAGGGTGGCCGCGCAGCCGCCGAGCACGGCCTGGACGGCGGCCGCCCGGGGTGAGAGCCGGTGGCAGCAGGCGCCGACCACGAGCGCGATCGCGAGGGCTTCGGCCGCGCCGGGTTGGGGCGGGAGCCGCGCGCCCGTCGTCGCGAGCGCGGCCGCGACCGCCGAGCCCAGCAGCGAAAGCCCGGAGACGGCGGTGGCCAGCGCGGCCACCCGGTCGGGGAACCGGCGGCGCAGTACGGCCAGCAGCGCCACGACCGGCCCGACGCCCGGCGCGAACTCGGCGGCGACGGTGACCAGCTGGCCCTGACCGGGCAGGGCCTGGGCCGCGAAGACCAGGTCGAGCGCCACCAGCACGCCGAGGACGGCCGCCTCGGCCACCAGCGGGCCGCGGCGGCCGGTCCACGGGATGCCCGGGTGGCCGGCGAAGGTCATCCGCCGATCGTGCCCCACCCGGCGCCCGTCCGCCGCGTTCGCGCCGGGAGTTCGTACCTGGGTATGAGACGGTGGGAGATTCTCGTACCGCCGGTTGATCGCTTCCGCCGCGGATCCCGCCACGCTCGGAGCATGAACCGATTTCTGATGCGGGAGGCCGAAGTGGAGGCCGTGCCGCGGTCCGGGAAGATCGAAGGCCTGCCGGGCTGGTACTTCGTGCTCGTCGGCCTGCTGGTGGCGAGCAACGACTTCAGCCTGCAGTTCAGCGACCGGTACTCGTGGGTGGTGTACCTGCCGCTCGCGCTGGTCGCGGTCCACCTGACGCTGTGGTTCACGCTGCTGTCCCGGCGCCGCAAGTACCTGCGCGCGGTGTGGCGCAGCAAGCAGGCCCTGGTCCTCGTCGCCGTGCTCTTCGCGCTGCGGCTGGGGCTGCAGATCGGACTGACGAAGCTGACCGACAGCGCGGCGCCGCTGCACAGCTACACGCACCTGATCCTCGGCCTCGTCATGCTGGTCGTGACCACCGCCGGGGCGTGGTTCGACCAGTGGCTGATCCTGCGTGTGGTGAACCGGGACGCCTGAGCGGTCAGCTCGTCCCGCGCACGACGAGCCGGTGCGGGGCGACGATCGACCGCGGCGGCCCGGGCTCGGCGGCCAGGCGGTCCAGGGCGAGCTCGGCGATGCGGTCCTTGTCCGGTGACACCGTCGTCAGGGCCGGGACGCTGAACCGGCCGTCCTCGATGTCGTCGAACCCGACCAACGCCACGTCGTCCGGCACGCTCAGGCCGCGGTCGGCGGCGGCGCGCAACGCGCCCAGCGCGAGCTCGTCGGTGAAGCAGAAGACGGCGTCGGGCGGCTCGGCGCGGTCCAGCAGCTCCAGCATCGCGCGGTGGCCGTCGGCCCGGTGCAGGCGCCGGACCGGGACCTCCAGCCGGGGCAGGTCCGCCAGCGCGTCGCGGTACCCGGCGAGACGCTGGCGGGCGGTCGCGTTCAGCGACGCCGGCTGGATGCCCAGCGCGGCGACGCGGCGGCGTCCGGTCGCCAGCAGGTGCCCGGTGGCCTCGCGCGCGGCGGCGACGTTGTCGATCGCGACGTGGTCGACCCCGGCCGGGCCGTCGTGCTCGCCGAGCAGCACCAGCGGCACGGTGTCGGTGCGCGCGGCCAGCTCCGCGGGGGCCACCGCCCACGGGCTGAACAGGACGCCGTCGACGAGCTGGCTGCGCCGGCCGTGCAGGAGCTCCTTCTCCCGCTCGGCATCGCCGTCCGTCTGGTCGATGAGGACGGTCAGGCCGCGGCGGCCGGCGATGCGGACCGTCCGCGCGGCGAGCTCGGCGAAGTACGGCGAATCGATCTCCGGGACGACCAGGGCCACCAGCCCGGTCCGGCCCTGCCGCAGCGTCCGGGCGGCCATGTTCGGCCGGTAGCCGAGCGCGTCGATGCTCGCCTGCACCCGCTCGCGGGTCGCCGGGGCCACGTAGCGGAAGCCGTTGACCACGTTGGACACCGTCCGCACCGACACCCCGGCGTGCTCGGCCACGTCCCGCAACTTCGGGTTCACGACGGCACCCTACCTCTTGCAACGTGGCATGCCACGTTGCAAACTGAAGACGCCACGCCGTCGTGACGCCTCGGAGGCTCAAATGACCACGGATCCGATCGCCCCGCTGCCCGCCGCCGAAGTCGAGTCCCTGACCGGCCGGCTCCACGAGGACGGCATCATCGGTCTGCCGCGGGCGTTCCCGCGCGAGTGGGTGCGCCGGCTCGGCGAAGACATCGACACGGCGTTCGCCGAGGCTCGCGCCCGGCCGGACGGCGCCGTCGGCCGCGGCCCGAACCGCTACTACGTCGAGATCCACCCCGAACAGCTGCGCGGCTTCGCCGACCTGGCCGCGCACCCGTGGATCACCGCGGTCGCCGAGGCCGTGCTGGGCCCGGAGTACCGGATCGTCGAGATCGGGTTCGACGTCCCGCTCGCCGGCGCGGTCGACCAGCCGTGGCACCGCGACTTCCCGATGCCCGACGAAACGGCCCGCCACCGCAGGCTGAACTCCCTGGCCGTCAACGTGACCGCCGTCGACACCGAGCCGGACATGGGCCCGTTCGAGATCGCGCCCGGCACCCACTGGGACGACGGCGCCGCGTTCGACCACGGCATGTTCCCGCCGCGCTCGGCCTACCCGCGCTACCGATCGCTGGCGGCGCGGAAGTTCCCGCGGATGGGGGACATCTCGATCCGCTCCGCGCTGACCGTCCACCGCGGCACCGCGAACCACTCCGCGAAGTCCCGGCCGGTGCTCGTGCTGGGCCTCGACGCGCCGGGCGCCGGCAACGACGAACGCCACGACACCGCTGTGACGCACGACTTCTGGGCGTCACTCCCGGAATCCGTGCGCGCCCACCTGCGCTGCCCGGTCGTCGACACGCTGGAGCCGATCACCCAGAAGCACACCATCGAGGGACTGGTGATGGGCGAATCCTGAACCGGATGTTTGCCGATCCCGGTGCGCGGCAACACTCCGGCATGGCTGATGCAGGGATCACCGAAGTGTCGGGCCGGGCCGGGATCGTCGCGGGACTGCGGCGGGTGCTGCTGGCGTTCGGAGTCGGCGGCGCGTTCGCGTGCCTCGCCTGGATGGCGCTGTGGCTCGCAATGCACGTGTGAGCGGCTAGAACTCGTCCGACTTGGTCAGCTCGTGCTCGAGCGAGTCGGCCCGCGCGACGACTGCCTTGAGCGGGCGCTCGAACTCGTGCTCGATGCTGAGGTCCTCCAGCGGCACGGTGTGCTTGAGCAGCGCGACCCCGTCGACCACCGCGGCGCCGCCGACGGCCGACGACCCGGCCAGCTCGAGCAGGCGCCGCAGGTCCAGCTTGTCGGCCCAGCCGACGGGCGAGGAGATCTCGACCCACGCGCCGCCGTGCAGTTCCTCCACGTGGTGCACCGTCACCTGTTGCGTCCGGCCGTCCGGACCCTCCAGGCGGAACCGGAGCCAGTCTTCGGTGTCCTCCAGGACCTCGTACCGCGTCCGGACAAAGTTGATCACATCGGTCCAGGTGGTCACCCGCTCCGCCTCTCCCTCGGGCCTGCTGCGCGGTCGCAGCATCTCACGAGCCCCCGCGTCAGATGATTCCGGCTTCGATCAGCTGCGGCCAGATTTCACTCTGGTCGGCGACGGTCACGCCGTGCTTCTCCGCCTTCGTGAGTTTGGCGGCCCCGACGTCGGCACCGGTGATGAGCAGGTCCGTGCTCGCCGAGACCGACGACGCGATGGTCGCACCGGCCTTCTCGCACAATCTCTGGAACGTCGGCCGCGGGACCTTTTCGCCCGAGCGTGGGTCGCTGATCGAGCCGGTGACCACCACCGTCTTGCCGGCCAGGGGAGCACCGGCCGCGACCACCGGCGGGAGGTCCTCCTCGCGCACGTCCAGCGACACGCCCCGCTCCCGCAGCCGTTCGAGCTCGGGCTGGAGCCGCGTGAGGTGCTCGATCAGCGACGCGGCGACCTTCGGCCCGATGTCCTCGACGGCGACCAGCCCCTCCACCCCGGCCTCGACGACGTCCTCGAGGGAACCGAACCCCGCCCGGCACAGGCGCGCGGCGGTGCCTTCGGACGCCATCGGGATCGCGAGCCCGATCAGCGCCCGGCGCAGCCCGACCGCCCGGCTCCCGTCGATCGACTCGATCATCCGCGCCGCCGAGACCTCGCCGATGCGGTCGAACTCCAGCAGCCGTTCCTTGGTCAGCGCGTAGAAGTCCGACGGGTGCTCGAGGTCGCCGGACTCGGCCAGCCGTTCGATCCAGACGCCGCCGATGGCCTCGATGTCCGCCGCGGCCCGTGACGCCCAGTGGATCAGCCGCCGCACGGTCTGGGCGGGACAGGCGACGTTGGTGCAGAACAGCTCCCGGCTGTTGCCCTGCTCGGTCAGCGGCTGCCCGCACGACGGGCACGCGCTCGGAGGCACGATCTCCCGCTCCGCGCCGGTGCGCTTCGACGCGTCGAGCACGCCGGCCACGAACGGGATGACGTCCCCGGCGCGGCGCACCAGGACGGTGTCGCCGATCTTGATGCCGCGGGCCTTGATCACCTCCTGGTTGGCCAGCGTCGCGCGGGTGACGGTGGTGCCCCCGACGAACACCGGTTCCAGCCAGGCGACCGGGGCGATCTTGCCGGTCTTGCCGACGTCCCAGATGACATCGGCCAGGACGGTGGTCTTCTCCTCGGCGGCGAACTTGAAGGCGAGCGCCCCGCGCGGCGAGCTCGACCGGGTGCCGGCGGCGGCGTAGGCGGTGCGGTCGGCGAGCCGCAGCACGGCGCCGTCGAGGTCGTAGTCCAGTTCGTTGCGCTGCTGTTCGATCTCGCCGATCACGGCCTGCGCGGCTGCAGCGTCGGCGCAGCGGCGCATGTCGGCCGCGGTGAAGCCGAGCGTCTGCAGTGCGCGGCCGAGGTCGGTCTCGGCGCTGTCGGGATCGGTGTCGAGGTCGAAGGCGAAGAACCGCAGCCGCCGTTCGGCGACGGTGGCCGGGTCCTTGGCCCGCAGCGTGCCGGCGGCGGCGTTGCGCGGGTTGATCAGCGGCTTGTCCGGGTGCGCGACGTTGTAGGCGGCGAAGGTGGACCGCAGCATGACGGCCTCGCCCCGCACCTCGACCCGCCCCGGCGCCTCGACCCGGTCCGGGATCCCGTCGGTCAGGGCCCGGACCAGCGGGGTGACGTCGTCGCCGGTCGTCCCGTCCCCGCGGGTGACGGCCCGGCGCAGCCGCCCGTCCTCGTAGACGACGGCGAGCGACAGGCCGTCCAGCTTGGGCATGACGACGACCGGCTGGCCGGGGAAGCGGTCGAAGAAGGCCTCGACCTGCTCCGGTTTCGTGGCTTTCTCCAGGGAGAGCATGGGCCGCGAGTGCCGGATCGGGGCGTGCAGGACCGCCGGGGCGCCCACCTGGTCGAGGGGGTTCGGGTCCGGGGTCAGGTCCGGGTTCGCCGCGATGAGCCCGCGCAGCTCGTCTTCGACCGCGTCGTACTCCGCGTCCGCCACCAACGGCGAACCCCGGTAGTACGCGTCGCGGAGGACCACGATGCGGTCGGCCAGTTCCTGTATGCGCTCCCGAGCTTCCACGGGGAGGACGTTACCGGTCGGGTACGACAGTTTCCCGTGGTCATCCCCGGTCCGGCCTCAGCCGTCGCCGAAGCGCTCGCCGATCTCCCCGACCTCCGGCAGGCCGACCAGCTCCGCGAAGTCCGTCAACCCTGGCAACTCACGAACAGCCTCGACCGGCGTCCCATCCGCCGCGATCCGGCCCAGCACCGCGCGCATCGCCTCGGTCGCCGCCAGCAGCGTCGAGATCGGGCAGATCACCAGCCGGAACCCGAGCTCGCGCAACCGGTCGCGCCCCACCGGCGGGGTCTTCCCGCCCTCCGCCCAGTTGAACAGCAGCGGCACGTCGCGGAACGTCTCGGCCACCCGTTCGATCTCGGCTTCGGACTGCAGCGCCTCCACGAACAGCATGTCCGCGCCCGCGTCCCGGTAGCGGCGGGCCCGGTCGATCGCCGCGTCGAGGCCTTCGACCGCACGGGCGTCCGTGCGGGCGATCAGCAGGAAGTCGGGGTCCGACCGGGCGGCCACCGCGGCCCGCACCCGGTCGACCATGGTCGGTGCCGGGACCACGCGCTTGCCTTCGAGGTGCCCGCAGCGCTTCGGCGCGACCTGGTCCTCCAGGTGGATCGCCGCGACGCCGGCGGCTTCGTACTCGCGGACCGTGCGGATGACGTTGAGCGCGTTGCCGTAGCCGGTGTCCGCGTCGGCGATGACCGGGACCTCCACCACCGAGCGGATGCGGCTCGCCGCCTGGACCATCTCGGTCATCGTCAGGAGCCCGACGTCGGGACGGCCGAGCAGCGACGCCGTCGTGCCGAAGCCGGTCATGTAGACCGCCGGGAACCCGGCCGCCTCGACCAGCCGGGCGCTCAGCGCGTCGTAGGCTCCCGGCGCGACGACGAGGTCGTCCCCGGCCAGCAGCTCCCGCAGCCGCGCTGGACCGGGCACGCGCGGTCCGAGCAGATCGGCCACGTCGATCACCTCCTCGCGGGGGCGTTCCCGAGCTGTCCCGGAGCCAAACCCACCCGCTCGAACACGATCTTCTCGTACGGACCGGCCGTGCCCGTCTCGTAGAGGACGCCGAGCGTGGCCGGGCCGGCCTGCACGAGGTCGGAGTAGGCCGCCGGCCCGGTGGTCAGCGTGCGGCCCGCGCGCCAGGTGTGCCCGCGGTCGGTGCTCAGCCGCAGCTGCATCACGGCGCGCGTGGCGGGGTCGGCCGGGCCCGAGTAGACCAGCAGCCACGGGATCGTCGTCTGCAGGACGCTGCCCTCGACCTTCGTCCCGGACAGCGACGGCTGCACCTGGTACGGCCGGACCAGCGTCTTCCCGCCGTCGACGCTGTAGCCGTCGACGCGGTGCTCGGCGGCGGAGCCTTGGTTGCGGCTGGAGAAGTAGAGGGTGCCGTCGGGCAGCTCGGTCGCGGTCGTCTCGTTCGCGGCGACGACGCCGTCGGTGCGGTCGTCGGTGAAGCCGATGTGCCAGGTGCGGCCGTCGTCGTCGCTGTAGAGGTCGTGGCCGCCGTAGTACTTCGCCTCGGTGCCGACGTCGGGGGAGCCGGCCGGCGGGGAGCTGGAATGGTTGGCGGGCACGACGATCCGGCCCGCGTGCGGGCCGTGCCGCAGGACCGTCGCGTGCCCGGGGCCGGTGGCGTACCACCGCCAGCCGGGCAGCTTCGCGTCGGCGGTGATGTCCCGGGCGGGGGACCAGGTGCGGCCGTCGTCGCGGCTGCGCAGGACGAAGACGCGGCGGGTGTCCAGCGCGGACGCCTGCCCGGACATGATCTGCTTCTCCGAGACCGGTCCGTTGTGGACGGTCAGCAGGACCAGGTCGCCGTCGCGCGCGAGGACCGGCGTCGGGTTGCCGGCGGTGGCGTCGCCGTTGCTGTCCACCACCGACAGCGGCCCCCAGGTGCAGCCGCCGTCACGGGAGGTGCGCGCCACGGTCTGGATGGCCCCGGAGTCCCCGGCCGAGTCCCGCCGCCCTTCGGCGAACGCGACGAGTGCCCCGTTGGCGGCCCGGACCACCGCGGGGATGCGGAAGGTGTCGTAGCCCTCGGTCCCGGAGGTGAAGGCCACGGACGACGCGCATCCGTGCGTCGGGTTCGCCGTGGCGGCGGGGGCGAAGGACAGCGCGGTCGTGGCCGCCGCCAGAAGGATCGTGCTGAGCCTGCGAATCGGGGACACCGGTTCGACCTCCTCGTCGAGGTAGGACATGGGATGTCTGACGTCCTATGTCTGGACAACCTAAGGAGGCCGGTGGGGTTCGTCAAGGACCACGCCGGGTGCCCGGCCGGGCCCGTGGGTGCGCGCCGTCGCCGGGTCACCTACCAATGGGGCTGGATCACCGGCGCCAGGCCTGGTATGCCTCTGCGCGTGACCATGGACCTGCACAGCGTCAACCCCTGGGAAGTGTCCTTTCTCCGCGAAGAAGTCGGCGGCTACTTCGCCCACGGCGTCGAGCTCGCACCCGGTGCCACCGTCCTCGACGTCGGGGCCAACATCGGCGTCTTCTCCGCGGCGGTCTACGAACGGCTCGGCGGTGACGTGCGGATCTACGCCTTCGAGCCGTTGCCGCCGCTCTACGAGAAGCTGGAAAGCAACAGCCGGGACTTCTTCGCCGGGCGGCTGAAAGCGCTGCCCTTCGGGCTCGCGGCCGGTGAGGACGAGCTCGACTTCAGCTACTTCCCAGGCGCGACGATCTTCTCGTCGTCGTTGCGGGACGAGGGCAACGTCGAGGCGGAGCGCAAGCGCGTCACCGCCAGCATCGTCGAGATGATCCGCCAGGGCGGCATGGGCCCGGCCGCCCGCCGCGTGCCGGCGCCGGTCCTGCGCGGGCTGGTCGGGCGGCAGCTGAAGGTGATGCGCGACCTCGAGACGCACCGCGTGCGCGTCCGGCCGCTGTCGCCGGTGCTCGACGAAGAAGGGATCGACCGCATCGACCTGCTCAAGGTCGACGTCGAAGGCGCCGAGCTCGAAGTGCTGCGGGGGATCGACGAGCGGCACTGGCCGCTGGTCCGGCAGGCCGTCGTCGAAGTCGAACGGTGGGCCGAAAACCGTGACCGCGTCCGCGAAGTCTTCGCCACGCGCGGGTTCGCCGTCGAGACGGTGCAGGACGCGGTCCAGCAGGCGGCCGACATCGGGATGGTGTTCGCGCTCCGCTGACCCTTGCCTTGACGCGCGCGTCAGTGTTTAGCGTCGTGCCGCGTGAAGTTCGGAATCAGCTACAGCACCCCCCACTTCGGCGTCGACCCCGCCACGCTCACGCGATTCGCGCGGGAGGCCGAAGACCTCGGCTTCGAATCGCTGTACGTGCCGGAGCACGTCGCCCTGTATCCCGGCGCCAGGATCGGGCCGATGGAGCTGGACCCGGCGCTGCCCTACGGCGACCCGCTCGAGTGCCTGACGTTCGTCGCCGCCCGCACGCGGCGCATCCTGCTCGGCACCGGCGTCCTGCTGCTGCCCTACCACCACCCGGTGGTGCTCGCCAAGCGGCTGGCGACGGTCGACCTGCTGTCCGGCGGACGCCTGCGGCTGCTCACCATCGGCGTCGGCGCGCTGCCCGGTGAAGCCGCGGCGGCCGGCGTCGACTTCGCCACCCGCGGCCGCCGGGCCGACGAGGCGATCGACGTCCTGCGGCTGCTCTGGGCCGGCGGCTCGGACGGCGTCAGCCACGCGGGGGAGTTCTTCCCCCTCGACGCCGTGTGCAGCTTCCCTAAGCCCGTCGGCGGCGCCCTGCCGATCCACGTCGGGGGGTCGAGTGCCGCCGCCGCGCGGCGGGCCGGGCGACGCGGGGACGGCTTCTTCCCCGGCGGCCTGCTCACCCCGGACGAGCGCCGCCGTCAGTTCGAGCAGGCCCGGGCCGCGGCGAGCGAAGCCGGCCGGGACCCGGATGCCTTGCAGCACACGCGATGGGGCTCGATCGGAATGTCCGAAGAGGACGCCGAGACGCTCGCGCGGCAGGGTGTCACCCGCGTCGTCGTGAGCCCCACGACCGCCGACCCGGTCGGCCAACGCGAGGAGATGGCGGCCTTCGCCGAGCGGTTCGCCCTCGTTCGTCCGGTTGGGCCAGCCGAGTGACAGCGAAGGAGTCGTAAATTTTCTGATCGGTGTCTGGTTCTTGCGTGACGGCGCTCACTTGTTGCAGACTCGGGTGGCTCAGGCTCCCCGTCCCCCGCCGTCTCGAAGAAGAGAAGACGCCATGACTCGTACGCGCCTGTCCCGGCTCGTCGCCGGATTCCTCGCCGTGGGGCTGTCCGTCGCCGGGCTCTCCCTCGCCTCGGCGGCGAGCGGCCCACCCGGCTCACCCGGCTCACCCGAAGCGGCGGCGGCCGCGGCGGACGTGCCCCTGACCAGGACGGTGTCGGCGAGCAGCGCGCTGCCCGGCTATCCCGTCGCCAATGCCGCCGACGGGAACCAGGCCACGTACTGGGAGTCCGCGAACAACGCCTTCCCGCAGTGGATCCAGGCCGACCTGGGCTCCGCGAAGTCCCTCTCGCGGATCGTGCTCAAGCTGCCCACCGGCTGGGAGGCCCGCACCCAGACCCTCGCCGTGCGCGGCAGCACCGACGGCACCACGTTCACCGACCTCGTCGCGTCGAGCGGGTACGCCTTCGCGCCGGGCGCCAACACCGTCACGATCCCGGTGACGGCGTCGACCCGGTACGTCCGGCTGAACGTCACCGCCAACACGCAGTGGCCCGCCGCGCAGCTCTCGGAGTTCGAGCTGTACGGCCCCGACACCGGCGACACGCAGGCCCCGACCGCGCCGGCGAACCTGACGCTCACCGAGCCGTCCTCCGGCCAGGTCGCGCTGACGTGGTCGGCCTCGACCGACGACGTCGGCGTCACCGGCTACACCGTCTACCGCGACGGAACGGCCGTCACCACGGTCACCGGCACGACGTTCGCCGAAGCGCGGCCCGCCGGCACGCGCGTCGAGTACTTCGTGCGGGCCAAGGACGCCGCCGGGCACGAGTCCGCCGACAGCAACCACGTCGTGCGCCAGGGCACCCAGGCCGGCCAGAACCTCGCCGCGGGCAAGGCGATCGAGGCGTCCTCGAGCGTCTTCTCCTTCGTCGCCGCCAACGCGAACGACAACAGCACCGCCACGTACTGGGAAGCTTCGGGCCAGTCGAGCACGCTGACCGTGAAGCTCGGCGCGAACGCCGACCTCGACCAGGTCGTCGTCAAGCTCAACCCGGACTCGGCCTGGGCCACGCGGACGCAGAACTTCGAGGTCCTCGGCCGTGACCAGGGCGCCCCGGCGTTCACCTCCCTCAAGGCCCGCGCCGACTACCGGTTCGACCCGGCCGCGAACCAGAACTCCGTGACCATCCCGGTCAGCGGGCGGGCGGCCGACGTCCGGCTGCAGTTCTCCGCCAACTCCGGCGCGCCCGGCGCGCAGGTCGCGGAGTTCCAGGTGCTCGGCACGCCGGCGCCGAACCCGGACCTGGTCGTCACCGGCACGACCTGGACCCCGGCCAACCCGACGGAGACCAGCCAGCTCGCGGTCTCCGCGACCGTCAAG
This sequence comes from Amycolatopsis sp. NPDC114505, assembly GCF_055633615.1. Lineage (NCBI taxonomy): Bacteria > Bacillati > Actinomycetota > Actinomycetes > Pseudonocardiales > Pseudonocardiaceae > Amycolatopsis > Amycolatopsis sp. NPDC114505. The sequence goes on from NZ_JBVKDV010000002.1 coordinate 2,142,867, forward strand.
AACGCGGGCACCGCGACCGCGGCGGCCACGACCGTCAACGTCAGCCTGGGTGGCACCGTCGTCGGTAACGCGGCCGTCGGTTCCCTCGCGGCGGGCGCGTCCACGACGGTGACGGTCAACGCGGGCACCCGGCCGCAGGGCACCTACAGCGTGTCCGCCACGGTCGACCCGGCCGGCACGATCGTCGAGCAGGACGACACCAACAACACGTTCACCTCGCCGACGCAGCTCGTGATCGCGCAGGCGCCGGGCCCGGACCTCGAGGTCACCGGCATCACGTCGAACCCGCCGAACCCGGCGGCCGGCACGGCGGTCTCGTTCACCGTCGCGGTGCACAACCGCGGCACGAGCGCCGCGGGCACCTCGGTGACCCGGCTGACCGCCGGCGCCACCACGCTGACCGGTGCCACCGCCGCGATCGCGGCCGGCGCGACGGCGAACGTCGCGATCTCCGGCACGTGGACCGCCACCACCGGCGGCGCGACCCTCACCGCGACGGCCGACTCGGCGAACACCGTCGCGGAGACCAACGAGTCCAACAACGACCTCTCACGGGCGATCGTGGTGGGCCGCGGCGCGGCCGTGCCGTACACCGAGTACGAAGCGGAATCCGCGCAGTACCAAGGACAACTGCTCCAGACCGACCCGCTGCGGACGTTCGGCCACACGAACTTCGCGACCGAGTCGTCCGGCCGCCAGTCCGTCCGGCTGGCGAGCCAGGGCCAGTACGTGGAGGTCACGTCGACGAACCAGGCCAACTCGATCGTGGTCCGCAACTCCGTCCCCGACGCGGCCGCGGGCGGCGGGCAGGACTACACGCTCAGCCTGTACGTCAACGGCACCTTCGCGCAGAAGCTGACGCTGTCCTCGACGCACAGCTGGCTCTACGGCACCACCGACGACCCCGAAGGGCTGACGAACCGGCCCGGCGGCGACGCGCGGCGGCTGTTCGACGAGTCGCACGCGCTGCTGGCGCAGTCCTACCCGCCGGGCACGAAGTTCAAGCTGCAGCGGGACAACGGCGACAACGCGGCGTACTACGTCATCGACCTGGTCGACCTGGAGCAGGTGGCGCCCGCGCTGCCGAAGCCGGCCGAATGCACGTCGATCACCGAGTACGGCGCCGTGCCGAACGACGGCGTCGACGACGCGCCGGCGATCCAGCGCGCGGTCACCGACGACCAGAACGGCAAGATCGCCTGCGTCTGGATCCCGGAAGGACAGTGGCGGCAGGAGGCGAAGATCCTCACCGACGACCCGACCGTGCCCAACGGCGGCGGCCAGTACAACCAGATCGGCATCTCCAACGTGACGATCCGCGGTGCCGGCATGTGGCGCTCGCAGCTGTACTCGCTGATCCAGCCGCAGGACGCGGGCACCATCAACCACCCGCACGAGGGCAACTTCGGGTTCGACATCGACAAGAACGTCCAGCTCTCCGACATCGCGATCTTCGGCTCCGGCCGGATCCGCGGCGGGGACGGGAACGCCGAGGGCGGCGTCGGGCTCAACGGCCGGTTCGGCACCGGCACCAAGATCGCGAACGTCTGGATCGAGCACGCCAACGTCGGCGTGTGGGTCGGCCGCGACTACAGCAACAAGCCCGAGCTGTGGGGCCCGGCCGACGGCCTGGACTTCAGCGGGATGCGGATCCGCGACACCTACGCCGACGGCATCAACTTCACCAACGGCACGCGCAACTCGCGGGTGTTCAACTCGTCCTTCCGCACCACCGGGGACGACTCGCTCGCGGTGTGGGCCAACCAGTACGTGAAGGACCCGTCCGTCGACATCGGGCACGACAACGTGTTCACCAACAACACGATCCAGCTTCCCTGGCGCGCCAACGGGATCGCGGTCTACGGCGGGTACGGCAACCGGATCGAGAACAACCTCGTCTACGACACGATGAACTACCCGGGCATCATGCTGGCGACCGACCACGACCCGCTGCCGTTCTCCGGGCAGACGACGATCGCCAACAACGCCCTCTACCGCTGCGGCGGCGTGTTCTGGGGCGAGCAGCAGCAGTTCGGCGCGATCACGTTCTTCGCACAGGGCAAGGACATCCCGGGCGTGACGCTGCGGGACACCGAGATCCACGACTCGACCTACGACGGCATCCAGTTCAAGACCGGGGGAGGAGTGGTGACGGCGGCGGTCACGAACGTCAAGATCGACCAGTCCAGGAACGGGGCCGGCATCCTCGCGATGAGCGGTGCCCGCGGCAGCGCGACGCTGACCAACGTGACGATCTCCGGCTCGGCGAAGGGAGACGTCGTCATCGAACCGGGGTCGCAGTTCGTGATCAACGGAGCACCCGTCCCGGCGGTGGTCTCGGGCCGGCGCAGGGCCGGGTAGGGGACCGGGTGCCGGGGGTGTCCCCGGCACCCGGCCGGTCAGGCGGCCGCGGGCTGCGCTTCCAGCAGCTCGCGGCGCCGGGCGTCCTTGACCCACCACTTGCGGACGCCGGGCTTGCGGCTTTCGTACTTGAGCTGCCAGACCGTGCTGCGGCACACCCATTCCTTCACCTTCGCGCCGAGCCGCCCCCGCAGGTGGAGGCGGATCGCGGTGTCGTCACGGTGGGAGAACTGGAAGATCCCCGAGTGCCGCCCCAGGCTCAGGCACTGGCCGGCGAAGCCGACCTCGACCGGCTCGGGCCGGCGGCCCGCGAGCCGGCTGAGCACCGTCTCGGCGGCCTGCGGGCCGAGCTGGACCGCCGACTGGCAACCCATCCGGTAGGGCAGGTCCGACGGCGCCGCCGCGTCGCCGGCCGCCACGATCCGGTCGTCGTCCACGCTGGTCAGCGTCTCGTCCGTGCGCAGGCGGCCCAGGTCGTCGGTGCTCAACCCGCTGCGCGCGGCCAGGTCCGGCACGCCGAAGCCGGCGGTCCAGACAGTCACCGGGCTGGGCAGTTCACGGCCGTCGGCGAGCCGCACGGCATCGCGGGTCACCTCGCTCACCACGGCGTCGGCGAGGACGGTCACGCCCAGCTTCGCCAGCCGTCCGGCGACCACGCGCCGGCCGCTCGGATGCAGGTACGGCCCGAGCTCGCCGCCGCAGACCAGCGTCACCGCGCGGCCCGCTTCCGCCAGTTCGGCCGCGGTCTCGATCCCGGCCGGGCCGGCGCCGACGACCGTCACCGCGGCCGCGCCGTCGAGGACCGGCCGCAGCTGCCGCGCCTCCTCGAGAGTCGTGACGGGGTAGGCGAACGCGGGCACGCCCGCGCCGGCGCTGCCCACGGCGTAGACCAGGTAGTCGTAGCCGAGGGCGCCGCCATCGGCGAGCGTCACGGTGCGCGCGGCCGCGTCGATCCGCGTCACGCTGTCCACGACCAGCCGGACGCGCTCGGCGAGGACGTCGCGGTAGGCCACGACCGCGTCGCCGGAGCCGGCGGCGAGCTGGTGCAGGCGGATCCGCTCGACGAAGTGCGGGCGCGGGTTGACCAGGGTGACGGCGACGTCCTCGCGGCGGGTCAGGCGGTTGGCGGCCATGACGCCGGCGTATCCGCCGCCGATCACGACGACCTCGGTGGGCTCGGTCATGGTGTCTCCTTCGATGCCGGGTTCGGCATCAAGACACCGCGCGGTCGATCCCTGTGACAGCTGTGGTTCAGCTCACGCCCCGGTGGGGGTCGTCCGGGTCCACTGCACGGCCGCGTGCCAGGCGGCGATCAGCGCCTCGTCGTCGGCGAAGCTCGGGCAGGTCCCGACCGGGACCCACGCCTGCTCGACCGGTTCGCCGTCCTCGACGCGCAAAACGGTCACCCCGGCGTATTCCAGTACTTCGCGGCCGTGCCCGGCGGGGACCGAGACCGCGCGGGTGCCCAGCTGCAGCCGCACCTGTCGTTCGCCCGTCATCGACCCCCGCTCTCCCTGTGATGCTCCACGGTGGTGTCGCGCACCGGCCGCGATTTGTAACAGCCCGGCGCCCCCGCCTGCGGTGAACGGCAGGAATCGCCCGGTCAATGGCCGACGGGCGACGAGCGGATGCGTCCGTTCGTGCTAATTGACGTGTAGAAGCGCCTCGGCCTGGTCATCCCCGATCCGGGGGAAACCTTTCTGGGGGAGGTGCCGAAGACATGACGCAGGAAAGTTTCGAGTTCGAGGCGGATCCGGCGCAGGTCAGGCTGGTGCGGTCGTGGGCGCGCGAGCAGCTGACCGCGGGCGACGTGCCGGACGACGTCGCGGAGGACGTCGTGCTGATCACCGGCGAGCTCGCCACGAACGCCGTCCGGCACGCCGCCGGGCCGCTGCGAGCCCTGCTGATCTGCGCGGACGCCGCCGTCTGGATCGGGGTGGAGGACGCCGGCGGGTCGGCGTGGTTCGACCCGGTCGTGCCCGACACGGCCCCGGCGGGCACCGGGCTGACCCTGGTCGCCGCCTGTTCCGGCCGGCGCGGGCACTTCCACCGCCGCGACGGCGGCAAGACCGTCTGGGCCGAGATCCCGCTCGCGGGCTGACCTCAGCCGGTCTGCTCGCGGATCCAGCCGGCGACCACGTCGACCCGGGCGATCGTCTCCGCGCCCGGCTGGGGGCACGGCGGCCCGGTGTTCACGATGGCCACCAGGCGTCCGGTGCGGTCGCCGTCGTCCGAGACGAAGAACGGGCCGCCCGAGTCCTCCGGGCAGGGGCCGTTGTCCACGGTGCGCGTGCCGATCGGCAACGCCTCCAGCGTGGACTGCGCGATGCCCGAGATCCGGAAGTGGCCGCGCTTGAGGTGGTCGGACGGGCCGAGCACGGTCGCCGAGTGCGAGCCCCAGCCCGCGAACTGCAGCTCCTCGCCGACCGTGGGGCGCTTCGAGGCCAGCTCCACCGGGGTGATGTCGTCCACCGGCGCGCTGAGCTTCGCGACGGCCAGGTCGTTGACCGGCGACTGGCGGACGTCGACGACCACCGCCGTGTGGCCGCCGGGGTCGGTGTCCTTGAGCCGCCCGATCGTCACGGTCATCGTGTACGGCGGCCGGCCGCCGATGCGCGCGTCCTTGAGGTCGTGGAAGCAGTGCCCGGCGGTGACGACCCACTGCGGCGCCACGAGCGAGCCGCTGCAGGCGCCGTCGCGCACGCCGCCGCCGGGGACCGGAATGTCGTCCGAGGTCAGTTTCGCGTTGAACGGGAGGATCGGGCTGGGCTTGGGCGTCGACGTCGTCGCCGGAGGCGGCGGTGCGGGTGCCGGGTCGCGGCCCAGCGCGCTAGTGTCGGGCAGGCTGTGCCCGCCCAGTGCCGCGGCCAGCACGGGGCCCGCCGGGGTGCCGATGGCGGCGTTGGCGAACGCGATACCGGCCCCCACCAGCACCGCGACCGTCACGGCACGCGCGCGGAAGCGCCGCCGTCGATCCGAAGTCGTCCTCACACTCTTAATGCACGGATGAGAGGCCGAAATGGTTGTGCGAAAACCCTATTTGCGCCTGCGCGACGCCGTTGCGATCGTCGGCCACAGCACCGAAACGACCGATTCGGGAATGTCGTCCCCGCGTTCGCCGCGGTAGAAGGCGGCGAAGTAGCTGCCGAAGCACAGCGTCGCGATGGTGTGCTTGTCGATGTCGCCCCGGACCGCGCCGGCCTCCTGCAGCCGGGTCAGCACGTTCTCGACCAGCGTGACCCGTGGTTCGACGGCGTGCTCGCGCAGGATCCCGAGCAGCTCCGGCGTCCGGATCGCCTCGCCGGCGAAGTTGCCCATGAGGACCATGGCGTCTGGGTTGAAGTACGCGGGGTCCAGCCGGCGGACGGCTTCGACGAAGGCTTCCCGCGGCGCCAGGCCGGCCAGGTCGACGGCGTAGCTGTCCCGCTGCTTGCGGAAGCCGTAGTCGAGCGCGTCGACGACCAGGTCGAACTTCGTGCTCCACCGCCGGTAGAGCGTCGGGCGGCTGACCTTCGCGTCCGAGGCGATGTCGCCGATGGTCATGAGCGAATAGCCGTCCCGCACGAGGCGTTCCCGGGTGGCCAGGATGATCGCCTCGTCGAGCGCGGCGTCGCGGGGACGGCCGCCGGGCCGCGGGGCGGCTTCGTCGGGTGTGGACACCATGGGGTCGAGCGTAGCGGATACGTTACGGTCAATCGCTGTTAAGTTACGTTGCTTGACTGTAACGAAATGTCGGCTTACCTTCGGAGCACCACCCGGAAGGAGCCCCACGATGACCACCGCCCAGCAGCTGATCGACCGCAGCATCCCCTTTCTCGACGACGTCAAGAACCGGACCGCGGGCGGGGAACTGGAGGACTGGCTCAACGAGCACCACGGCCCCGGCAGCCCGCTGTACGACGACCTCGCGCGCATGATCACCGACGGCGTCCGGGCCGGCTGGGCGGCGAACATCGAGGTCGACGGCCCGAAGTACCGGCGCAGCCGGATCGCCGACCCCCAGGACGTGCTCAGCTACTTCAGCGTCACCGCCGTGTACATGGACAGCGCCGAGCCCTACCGCGGGCAGTACCACCAGCACCCGTACGGCGAGCTCAACCTGGTGGTGCCGCTCGACGCGGGCGCGAAGCTGATGGGCCCGCGCGGCTGGAGCGGCCCGGGCTGGACCGCGCCGGGCCCGGGCAGCCACCACTACCCGGAGGTCAAGGGCGGCGCCCTGATCGCCCTCTTCTACCTGCCGGCGGGCCGGATCTCCTACGACATCACGCCGCCGGCCGAGTGAGCACCGTCGAGGAGGCGCTGCTGACGCGGCGCAGCTGCCGGGCGTTCCGGCCGGACCCGGTGCCCCGCGCGGAGCTCGAGCGGCTGCTGGACCTGGCGGCGCGCTCGGCCAGCAACTCCAACTGCCAGCCGTGGCGGGTGCACGTGCTGACCGGCGCGGCGAAGCGGGCGCTGAGCGCGGACCTGTTGTGCGCGCACGACGAGGGCCGCCGCTCGGCGGGGGAGTTCGCCTACCAGCCCGGCGCGGACCAGTGGCGGGAGCCGTTCCGCTCACGCCGGCGCCGCTTCGGCGAAGGTCTCTACCGGGACGCGCTCGGCATCGAGCCCGGCGACACGGCCGGCCGTCTCGGCCACCACCGGCGCAACTACGACTTCTTCGGCGCACCGGTCGGCATGGTCCTGACGGTCAGCCGGCTGCCGCTGGAGGGAGCGCTGGTCGACGCGGGCCTGTTCCTGCAGGCACTGATGCTGGCGGCGCGCGGGGCGGGGCTGCACACGTGCGCGCAGGCGTCGCTGATCGACTACCACCCGGTCCTGCGCCGGCACGTCGACATTCCGGACGACCACGTGATCGTCTGCGGAGTGGCGCTGGGGTACGCCGACGAAGGGCATCGGCTGAGCGAGCACCGCACGACGCGCGAGCCGGTGTCGGCGTTCGCGACCTTCCACGATGGCCTCCGGGACCCGGGCTGAGCTCAGGGGCGTTGCCCCACCTCGTCGACGTAGGTCTTCACCATCACGGCGCTGTCCTCGGTACCGAGGAACTGGTACGTCGTGGCGTCGAAAACCAGCACGATCGGCTGCGCCTTCGGCGAGGAGCCCGGGGGCACCGGAAACCTGATCCCGACGCCCGGGCGGCCGGCGCCGTCGGTGACGTGGTCCAGGGCCGTCAGGCCCGGCACCTTCGCCGCCGCCTCGAACAGCGCCGCGTAGGACGCCGGCTGGAGGACCTGCTCGTAGGCGAGGGTGTAGACGGCCTTGCCGATGTAGGTGGCCCGGCCGTCGCGATCGGCCTCCTTTCCGTAGAGGTAGGCCAGCATCGCGTCGGCCGTCGTCGGCAGGTCCGTCCGGTAGACCGACTCGGGTAGGCAGTCCTCGAGCGTCCCTTCCGCGCGGGGGTCGTTCGTGCCGTACATCGGCGCCTTGCCGTCGCGGCAGCCACCTTCCTTGACGCTGCCGATCAGGCTGTCCCGGGTGCCGTCGACCGAGAGCCAGACCTCGCGGTCGGGGGGAATGGCGTATTCGGTCTTCACGTACAGGAACTGATCCGGACGCGGCGGCTTGGCCGGCTCCTTCAGGGCGCTGCTCGCCGCTTCGGTCAGCACCTTGACCGGGTCGGCGTGCGCGACGCCGGCGCCGATGCCCACCCGATCGGCCGGCGCGAGCGCGACGACCGCCGTGATCGCCGCGGCCAGGCCGATCGAGGCGCCGGCGGCCCAGAACAGGCGCCGGGACCGGTGCGGCCGTTCGCCGCGGGCCGTGGCCAGCAGCCGCTCCCGGGCCGGGGTGAGGTGCTCCGCCGGCGCGAAGCCGATGGTGTCCGCGCGGTCGCGGATCAGGTCGAGCTCATCCATGGCTGAAGGTCTCCTTCACGAGGTCGAGGGCGCCGAGCTCGGCGCGGACGCGGGTGCGGGCGCGGTTGAGCCGCGATTTCACGGTGCCGACGGGGATGCCCAGCGCTTCGGCGACCTCCTGGTAGCCCAGCCCTTCCGCGGCGACGAGCAGCAGGACGTCCCGCTCGCGCGGGCGCAAGGCGGCCAGCGCCCGGTCGAGGTCCGCGCCCAGCGCCTGGGCACTGACCCGGTCGGCGACCCGGTCGGCGTGGCCGTCGTCCACGGCGGGCGGCCCGACGGCCAGGCGGAGCTTCAGCTCCCGCACTTCGGCCCGCCACCGGCGCGAGACGAGGTTGGTGGCGATGCCGTAGAGCCAGGGCCGGGCGTCCGGCCGCGTGAGGTCGAACTTCGCGCGCTTGCCGAACGCGATGAGGAAGGTGTCCGCGAGGACGTCGTCCGCCGCGGTCGGGCCCAGCCGCCGGACCAGGTAGCGGTGGATGTGCCGGGCGTGGCGGTCGAAGATGACCGCGAACAGGCTCGGCTCCTGCCGCGACCGCGCGATCACGCTCGCGTCGTCGTCGGCTTCGGTGTCTTCCGGGGTCATCGCCCGCCTCTCGCTGCGCAGAGTGTCATCTGCTGTTCTCACCGGTGCGGGAACGGGTTCCGGGATCACGCCCGGTAAGTGACGCAGGTCACGTGCGGTTCACTGGATGCGAGACGCTCGGTATTCGGAAGGTTACTTTACTAACTGGCGGCCGACTTGTATGGTCGGGTCACCGCCGCCTTCAAGCAGTCCTGGTGAAAACCAGTCAGCTACGGAGGATCCTTTGACCAGACAGGCGATCGCCTCGCGCGCCGAGTCCTTCCCCGCACAGCGCATCCCCGCATCGACGGCCGCCGCTCGGCCGTAACACCGCCGGACGGGTCACGCCGGCGGCCGGCCGCATCCGCGGGTCACCCTTCCCGGACGAGTCACGCACGCCCGATCCCGGCGTGCTCCCACGCGAGCCCGCGGGCTCGACATGTTCGGAGGTTCCCTTGTCACGCAAGAAAACCGTCGCGATCGTGGCCGTCGCCGCGTGCGCCGCGGCCGGTTTCGGCGGCCTGAGCCCGTCGGCCGCGGCACCCGGTCCCGGCGCCCTCACCACGCTCGACACCTCGGCCGGCAACCGCGCCGCCCCGGTGCCCGGCCTCTACGACTGGAGCAAGGCCGGCTTCCGCGGCGGCCAGAACCTGCCCGGCCCCGACGCGGTCAACCCGAGCGCGAGCTGCACGATCACCGCCGCTCAGCTCGCCGCCACCTACAAGGTCAAGCCGGACGACGGCGTCGACGACACCGCCGGTATCCAGGCGGCCATCGACAAGATCCACTCGTCGTGCTCGCCCTCGGGCAGCTACACCAAGCTGAGCCTGATCGCCTTCCCGGCCGGCACCCTGAACGTCACCCACGAGATCCACGTCGACGCGAACTACCTGATCCTGCGCGGCGCCGGCATGGACAGGACGAAGTTCCTCTTCAAGCCGGACAAGAACACCGAGTACGACGTCGTGACCCCGGACGGCGACCAGTGGGACCAGCACGAGATGACCTACGAGGACGGTTCCGGCGGCTGGCTGTGGCCGGGCCGCGGCCTGTTCCGCGTGCAGTCGCGCGGCGTCGATCCCGGCTACGCCAGTCAGTACAAGAGCGCCCCGGCCAACCGCAAGGACATCTTCGAGGGCACGATCAACGTCCACTGGAAGGCGGGCGCGAAGCTGCGGGAGAAGCCCGGTGACCAGGGCTTCGCGGCGCGGACCGGCGACAGGACCGTCTACCTGGCCACCAGCGCCAAGACCACGAACATGAAGGTCGGCGGTTTCATCAACATCCGCGCCGCCAACACGATGAAGTTCTACCAGTCGATGAACGCCGTCCCCACGACCTGGCCGTTGCAGAACCTCCACATGCGCCAGCAGTGGTTCACCATCACCGCCCTCGACACCAAGAACCACACGGTGTCCATCGACAAGCCGCTCGAGTACGACGTGCCGGTCGACTCCACTTCGGACGGTTCGGCCCCGATCGACGGCGCGACCTACGCGTCCAAGGCGTCGCCGATCGTGGATCCGGTCGTCGGGGTCGGCTTCGAGGACTTCTCCTTCACCCAGGACGCCCCGCCCGGGGTCACCCAGGAGCAGGCGAAGGACAACTACGGCAACCTCGCGCCGTCGCTGGCCATGCAGGGCATCGTGTTCAAGTGGGCCGCGAACTCCTGGGTCCGCGGCACGCACGCGATCATGACCGGCTCGCACCCGATCGTCACCGAGGAAGCCAAGAACCTCCAGATCGTGAACAACGAGATGGACGGCTCGTGGAACAAGGGCAAGGGCGGCAACGGCTACTTCCGCGGCTCCCGCGTCTGGGACTCGCTCTACGCCGGCAACACCACCCGCGACCTGCGGCACTTCACGTTCCAGTGGTCGGCGTCGGGCAACGTCGTGATCGGCAACGACATCGACTCGGATTTCAACATCCACGGCGGCTACGAACGCGACAACCTGTTCGAGCTGAACACCAACCGGGTGTCCTTCGCCCACCGTTCGGGCAACTGCACCGCCCACTGCGGTGACGAAGGCGGCGACGCCCCGGACGACTCGTCGTGGTTCCCGATCTACTGGTCCACGGGCCAGAAGGCGGTCAAGTGGTCCGGCTCTTCGGGCCCGCGCAACGTCTTCTTCGACAACACCATGACCAAGCAGCTCACCGCCGGCGCGGCGTACACGCCGTACTACCCGGACCACAACCGGATCTACCAGTTCGGCTGGGACGGCACCGCGTTCCACCACCTGGACGTCGGCGGCCGGCCGATCACGGACTGGGCGCACAACGAGCAGCGGGACTACACCGGCGGGCACGGCGTGGACGCGTCGAAGACCAGCACGGCGAAGTCGCTGTTCCTGAAGAACGTGAGCTGACCCGGCGCCTCGCCGTCCCCGCGCCGGGACGGCGAGGCGTTCAGCATGTGGAACGCGCGCGCGTCCGGGAATAGCTTCGCGAAGATCGGGCTTGACCAGGAACGGACAAGCGCGAGCACGGAGCCACCCCCATGAGATTCCAGGTTCTGGACATCCTGCCCCACCTGACCAACCCGGTGACCGGCCGGCTGGTCCGCCCCGACGAGCGTTTCTCCCAGGCGTTGACGTCGGCGCGGTACGCGGAGGAGTTCGGCTTCGACGCCGTCGCGCTCGGTGAACGGCACGCGGGTCACTTCCTGAGCAGCGGCGTCACCGTGCTGCTGGGCGCGATCGCCGCGACGACCAGCCGGGTCCGGATCCAGACCGGCGTCTCGGTCCTGTCGGTGCACGACCCGCTGCGGGTGGCCGAGGACTACGCCACCGTCGACCAGCTCTCGCGCGGCCGGCTCGAGCTGGTGATCGGCAAGGGCAACGAGCTGCGCCAGCTGCCGATGTTCGGCATCACGAACGGCGACCAGTGGGACGCGCTCGCCGAGAAGTACGAGCTGCTGCGCCGGCTCTGGCGCGAAGAGGACGTCACCTGGGAGGGCCGGTTCCGCGGCCCGCTGGCCGAGGTGACCAGCCTGCCCCGCCCGTTCGCCGGCGCGCCGCGGATCTGGCACGGCTCGGCGACCACCGCGACCTCGGCCGAGCTGGCCGCGAAGTGGGGCGACCCGCTCTTCTCGGCCAACGCGATCCAGCCGCGCGACAACTACACCGTGCTGATCGAGCACTACCGCAAGCAGTACGCCGAGCACGGCCACGACCCGCGGTTCGCCTTCGTCGGCGCCGGGGCGGGCTTCCTCTACCTGGCCGACACGACGCAGGAGGCGCGGGAGGCGTTCGGCCCGACCTACGAGAAGATCGTCGCCTTCTTCAACCAGCCCGGGAACCACACGCCGGGCAACGCGATGGAGTTCCCGACCATCGACGACGCGATCGCGCGCGGGCCGGTGCTGGTCGGCAGCCCGCAGCAGATCGCCGAGAAGATCCTGTGGTGGCACGAGGCGTTCGGGCACGACCTGCAGTCCTTCAGCCTGCCGACCATGCTCCCGCACGAGCAGCAGCTCGCCATGCTCGAGCGCTTCGCCGCCGAAGTCGTCCCCGTGGTGCGCGCGGCCGCGCCCACGGCACTCTGGACGGACCAGGACCCGTACGGCGGCCGCCCCGCCGTCCACGGGCGCACCGCCGCCGACGCGGCCGCCACCATCGAAGGAGCCGCGCTGTGACCGGAGATTCCCTGCACTTCAACGCTTTCATCTGGCCGAACGGCTACCACGAGTCCGCGTGGCGGGTCGTCGAGGACGACGTCCGCGGGGTGCTCGGGCTGCCGTACTACGCGAACATCGCGAAGACGGCCGAGCGCGGCCTGATGGACTCGATCTTCCTGGCCGACAACATCGCCATCGCCGAGTACCGCGCCACCCACCTGCCGCAGACGCAGTTCGACCCGATCTCGGTGCTGTCGGCGCTGGCCGCGGTCACCGAGAAGATCGGCCTGATCGGGACGGGCTCGACGACCTACAACAAGCCGTGGGAGCTCGCCCGCCGGTTCGCGACGCTCGATCACCTCAGCGGCGGGCGCGCCGGCTGGAACATCGTCACCACCATCACCTCGCTCGCCGCGGCCAACTTCGGCGAGAAGGCCCACCCCGACCACGCCGACCGGTACGAGCGCGCGCACGAGTTCGTCGACGTCGTCACCCGGGCGTGGGACAGCTGGGACGACGACGCGATCGTCGGCGACCGCGAGAACGGCGTCTGGGCCGACCGCGCCAAGCTGCACGCGCCGCGCTTCCACGGCAAGTTCTACGACGTCGAAGGCGTGCTGCCGTTCCCGCGGTCGCCGCAGGGCCACCCGGTGCTCGTCCAGGCGGGACAGTCGGCCGCCGGGATCGGGCTCGCCGCCCGGTACGCGGAGCTGGTGTTCTCCGGCCCGCCGTCGCTGGAGGCGGCGGTGAAGTTCCGCGCCGAGCTGGATGCCCAGGTCGTCGCGGCGGGCCGGGACCCTCGGCGGGTGCGCGTCCTGCCCGCCCTGATGGTGACCCTCGGCGGCACCGAGGCCGAGGCGAAGGCCCGGGCGGAGCGGCTCGAGGAGCTGGCCAGCCCGGAGTTCCGCTGGCAGAACGCGCTGTACACCGCCGGTCTCGACCCGGACGCGTTCGACCCGGACGCCCCGCTGCCCGCCGAGCTGCGGGCCGAAGGCGGGTCTTCGCGCCTGCAGCAGCTCGCGGCGGCGGCCCGGGAGCGTCCGGACGCCCCGCTGCGCGAGATCGCGGCGGCGATCACCGGGGGAGCCGGGCAGGTCCACTTCGTCGGGACGCCCGAGCAGCTCGCCGACCACGTGCTCACCTGGCAGGACGCCGGCGCGGTCGACGGGTTCACCATCATGGGATCGACGCTGCCCTACGAGCTGACCGCGTTCGTCGACCACGTGGTGCCGATCCTGCAGCGCAAGGGCCGGTACCGCACCGAATACGCGGGCTCGACGCTGCGTGAGCACCTCGCTTCGTGAATCCCAGTATGTGGTTTCTGTCGGTGGGTCTGGCTAGGGTCGGAGACCGTCCGATCTTGACTGAGGAGTGTGGGACGTGGGCTGGACCCGGAACATCCGAGTGGCCGCGCTGGTGGCGGTGGCCGCTCTGGGCCTGACGGCGTGCGGCGGTGGGGACGACAAGCCCGCCGCGGCGGGCAAGGGCGGGGCGCCGATCGTCGTCGCGTCCTTCAACTTCACCGACAGCCAGATCCTGGCCGAGATCTACGCGCAGGCCCTGGAGGCCAAGGGCTACCCGGTGACGCGCAAGCTGAACCTGGGCTCGCGGGAGCTGATCTACCCGTCGCTGAAGTCCGGTGAGCTGCAGTTCATCCCGGAGTACCAGGGCTCGGCGATCGCCGCCGGGTTCGGCGCGGACCCGGTGAAGGACGCCAAGGGCGAGCACGAGCAGCTGGCGAAGCTGCTCGAGCCCAGCGGTGTCTCGCTGCTGGACTACGCCGCGGCCGAAGACAAGAACACCTACATCGTGAAGGCCGACCTCGCGCAGTCGAAGGGCCTCGCGACCATCGGCGACCTGAAGAAGCTCGACAAGGTCGTCCTGGCCGGTGGCCCGGAGTGCGAGAAGCGGCTGACGTGCTTCAAGGGCTTCACGGACGTCTACAAGCTGACGAACGCGACGTTCCAGACGGTCCAGGAGCTCGGGCCGCGGGCGCAGCAGCTCGACTCCGGCGCGGTCACGGTCATCCCGGTCGACTCGGTGAGCCCGCTGGCGGGTGACCCGAAGTACGTCGCGCTGAAGGACGACCTGGCGATGGTGCCGACCGAGAACGTGGTCCCGGCGGTGACCAAGAAGGTCCTCGACGAGCGCGGCGCGGACTTCACGGCCGCGGTCAACGCGGTGAGCGCGAAGCTCACGACGGAGGGGATGCGCGAGCTGAACAAGCGCGTCGACTCCGAAGGCGAGAAGGCCGCGGACGTGGCGAAGGACTGGCTGGCGCAGCAGGGTCTGGCCTGATCCCGGCCTCGGCTCGTGCGGGTTCCGGCCCGCACGAGCCGAGGTGTTTCACCCGGACGTGACCTGCAGCAGCCGGCCGCCGCTGACCGGAAGCTACGCGGAAGCCCTGCTCAAGGCGTTCCGCCCGAGCTGAAGCTGACCCGGCCCAGCAGCTCCTCCACCAGATCCGGCAGCGACCGCTCCGCCGAATCCTCCAGCCACAGCACACTCGCCGTCCGCACGGCCGCGAGGAACGTCGCCGTCATCAGACGCGCCAATGCCTCGTCGAGGTCGTGCCCCCGGGCGACCAGCACCGCGGCCAGGTCCCGCTCCAACGTGATCTGGTCGCCGGCCTGCTGCGCGAGCAGCGACGGGTGCCGCCGCAGCAACCGCAGCTGCGCCACCCACTCCCGATCCGGGACCTCCCGCCCGTGGTACAGCTCGCGGCTGGCCGTCCGCAGCGCCTGCCACGGCTGCTCCTCCGCCGGCCGGCCGGACACCAGGGACACCAGC
This sequence comes from Amycolatopsis sp. NPDC114505, assembly GCF_055633615.1. Lineage (NCBI taxonomy): Bacteria > Bacillati > Actinomycetota > Actinomycetes > Pseudonocardiales > Pseudonocardiaceae > Amycolatopsis > Amycolatopsis sp. NPDC114505. The sequence goes on from NZ_JBVKDV010000002.1 coordinate 2,158,057, forward strand.
ATGCCCGTCCGCTCGCGGTCGGCGTGCAGGATCGCGTCTTCCTTGTTCGTGAAGTAGTTCGAGAACGTCCGGCGGGACACGCCCACCGCGTCGGCGATGTCCTCGACCGTCACACCGTCCAGCCCGCGCTCCATCGCCAGGTGCAGCGCGGCCTCGTGCAACGACTGCCGCGTCGCCGCCTTCTTGCGGGTGCGGAGCGTGTCGAGGGTGTCCATGCGACCCAGCGTAGCGACCGGGGAATAGATTGCCCATTGTGCAAGTTTGCCCAGTGGGCAATGATGGTCCGGAACGTGCGAAGGGATCCCATGAAGTCCGAAACAACCGGCTCGCCCGGGTCGATGCGGCACCGCGAGGTGCTCGAGTCCCTGTCCGGGCTGCTGCTCGCGCTGTTCGTGGCCATGATCAGCTCGACCGTCGTGTCGACGTCGCTGCCGCTGATCATCGGCTCGCTGAACGGCACCCAGACGCAGTACACCTGGGTCGTCACGGCCACCCTGCTGGCCGCCACGGCCACCACCCCGATCTGGGGCAAGCTCGCCGACCTGTTCAACAAGAAGACGCTGGTCCAGGTCGCGATCGTGATCTTCGTGGCCGGGTCGATGATCAGCGGCTTCAGCCAGGACACCGGGCAGCTGATCGCCGCGCGGGCGTTCCAGGGCATCGGCGTCGGCGGCCTGCAGGCGCTGGTCCAGGTCGTGATCGCCGCGATCATCCCGCCGCGGGAACGCGGCCGCTACAACGGCTACCTCGGCGCCGTCATGGCCGTCGCGACGGTCGGTGGCCCGCTGCTCGGCGGCCTCATCGTCGACGTGCCGTGGCTCGGCTGGCGCTGGTGCTTCTTCGTCGGCGTGCCGATCGCGGTGCTCGCGTTCGTCGTGCTGCAGCGCACGCTGAAGCTGGAGACCGTCCGCCGCGAGAACGTCCGCGTCGACTACCTCGGTGCCGGCCTCATCGCCGCCGGCGTGAGCGTCCTGCTCATCTGGGTGTCCTTCGTGGGCAACACGTTCGACTGGCTGTCGTGGCCGACCGCCGTCATGGTCGCGGCCGGGATCGTGCTGCTCGCGGTCGCCGTGGTGGTCGAAAAGAAGGTCCGTGAACCCGTGGTGCCGCTGCACATCGTCGTCCAGCGGACACCCGCGCTGGCGATCGTCGCGAGCCTCGCGGTGGGCATGGCGATGTTCGGCGGCGCGGTGTTCCTCGGCCAGTACTTCCAGATCGGCCGCGGGTACACGCCCACCGAAGCCGGCCTGCTGACCATGCCGCTGATGGCGGGCGTGCTCGTGTCCTCGACGGTCTCCGGACGGCTGATCAGCCGCACCGGGAAGATCAAGCCGTACATCGTCTCCGGCGCGGTGATCCTCGTGCTCGGCTTCCTCGGGCTGGGCACGGTCGACCACGCGACGCCACTGTGGATCGTCGGCATCGCGATGGCGGTCGTCGGCATCGGCGTTGGCATGACGATGCAGAACCTCGTGCTGGCCGTGCAGAACGACGTCCCGCTGCGCGACCTCGGCGCGGCGAGCGCGTCGGTGACGTTCTTCCGGTCGCTCGGCGGCACGATCGGCGTCTCGGTACTCGGGGCGGTGCTGGCGAACCGCGTCTCCGCCGACCTCGCCGCGGCGCTGCACGTGCCGGCGGGGCAGGCGTCGACCGGCGGGGTCAGCGCGCTGAACCTCAAGGCGCTGCCGCCGCAGGTGCAGGCGGTGGTGCACACCGTCTACGGCGACGCGACCGCGCACATCTTCCTGATCTCCGCGGCGGTGGCCGTCGTCGGGGTGATCGCGGCCCTGTTCCTGAAGCCGATCACGTTGCGCACCACCATCGACGTGGCGGAGAAGACCGATGAGCCGGTTTCCGGCGCAGTAGCGCGCTAGGGGAGACGACGATGGGCGGGCCCGGAGCCTTCGAGTCCACTGTGGAGCGGTTCGGCCCGCGCCGCGAAGTCCCGGCGCGCGCCATCCTGGCCGGCATCGACGGCACGGACACGGCCATGCGGGCGGCGGCGTTCGCGTTCGGCATGGCACGCCGCCAGGGCAGCCGGCTCATCGTCGTCTTCGTGGCCTGCCCGGCACCGCTGGCCCCGCTCCGCCCGGCGGTGGCCACGGTGCTGGAACACGACACGGCGACGCATCTCTACGCCGAACTGCGTGACCAGATGCGTGACGCGGCCGAGGAACTCCGCGTGGCGGTGACGCTGGTCAAGACGTTCGGCGACCCGTACACGGCCTTGCGCGACACGGCCGACCGCTGCCAGGCCGACACCGTCGTGGTCGGCGCGTCCCAGAAGGCGGGCCACCGCTTCGCGGGTTCGGTCGCGACGAAACTCATCCGGGCGGGTCACTGGCCGGTGCTGGTGGTTCCCTAACCGTTCGAGTGACAGGGAAAAGCGCGCGGCGGCGCTAGCCTCGAACGATGAAACGATCTTGGGGAGTTCTGGTCGTCGCCCTGCTCACCCTGGTGTCGCTGTCGGTCCCGGCCGCCGCGTCGACCCGTTCGGACGTCTTCTGCCGCGGCAACGCGGTGGGCTTCCCCGGGAAGTGGGGCGCGGTGTCCAAACCGTGCAGCTTCACCAGCCCGCCGCAGTGGCGCGGGTACATCGAGGTCACGTGGTTCGTGGAGGCGGGCACGCAGCAGCGCGGCTGCGTGGACGGCCGGATGGGCAGCGTCCGCCAGCCCCGCCCGTGGGAGTCCCTCGGCTGCGGCAAGGGAGCCACGGGACGGGTGAGCTGGCCCGCGAACACGTTGTCGCTGCTGGAGATCCGGGTCAAGAGCGTCAACGTCGGGCTCGCGATGGTCACCTACGAGATCTGAGCGTCCCGGTAGCGGCCGGCGAGTTCCGTGCGCTGGCCCGCGAAAGCGGCGAGGTCGGCCCGGAACACGGCGTCGAGGAGGCCCGTGTCCTCGACACCGGGGGCGCAGACGACCTCGCCGAGCTCCAGGCCGCGCAGCGAGGCGGACACGACGTCGGCCGCACTCATCCGCGGGATCGCGCTCAGGTCCAGGCCTTGGCGCTCGTGGAACTCCGTCGCGACGACGCCGGGGCACACCACCTGGACCTGGACACCGGTGCCTTCGAGCTCGGCGCTCAGCGTCTGCGACAGCGTGACCAGGTGGGCCAGGGAGCCGGCGTAGACGGCGCGCCGCGGCATCTGCGAGTGGGGCGCCGGGCCGCTGAAGGCGATCATGCCCGCGACGTTGACGATGGCGCCCCGGCCGCGTTCCTGCATGCCCGCGACGGCGGCGCGCGCGAGCATCGTGGGGGCGAGCACCTTGACCTTGACCAGTTCGCGGGCCTTGTCGGCGGGCAGGTCGGCCAGCGGCATGTAGTGCGCGACACCGGCATTGTTGACGAGCAGGTCGAGCGGCTCGGTGGCGGCGATCTCCGCGACGGCGTCGATGCCGTCGTCAGTGGAGAGATCGGCGGCGACGGCACGGACCTTGACCTCGGGGTGGGCGGCGGCGAACTCGTCGAGGCGTTCCTGCCGCCGTCCGACGAGCACGAGGTCGTGACCATCGGCGGCCAGACGGTCGGCGAACGCCCGGCCGATCCCGGAGGTGGCGCCGGTGACGAGTGCGAGCTTGCTCATGCGTGGTGGTCCTGTTCGGTGGTCGTACGGGTGGTGGCGGCGGGCAGGCTCGCGGAGCCGAGGAGGGCCAGCTTGTCGGCGGCGTCGGTGCCGGGATCGGGGTGGTAGACGGCGAGCACGAGTCCCGGGGCCTCGCTGACGAGCAGCTTTTCCCGGTTCAGCACCAGTTCGCCGACGACGGGGTGGTCGAACCGCACGGTCGCACCCCGCCGGTTCGCGACGTCGTGGCGTGCCCACAGTTCGCGAAACCGGGGACTGGCCAGGGAAAGCTCGCCGACGAGCTCGATGAACCGCGGGTCATGGGTTTCGGTGCCGACGGACTGCCGGAAACCGGCGACGAGTCCTCGTGTGGCGAGCTCCCAGTCGGGGAAGAGCGCCTGTTCGGCGGGATCGAGGAAGACATCCCGCAGCCGGTTGGCGCCCACGACAAGTCGAGGCGAGACCGCCGCGGCGAGCGGGTTGGCGGCCAGCACGTCGAGGTACCGGCCTTCGACGAACGCGGGAAGTGAGAGCGCCGCGAGGAACTTGACGATGCTCGGCGGGACGGTCTCCTTCCGCCGCCGCGGGCGCCGGGGTTTCGCCTCGGCGAGGCTGATGAGGTAGGCCGTGGTGTCGTCGTCGAGCTGCAGTACGCGGGCCAGGGATTCGAGGACCGACCTGGACGGGTTGCGGTCGCGGCCTTGTTCGAGACGGAGGTAGTAGTCGGCACTGATGCCGGCCAGCATGGCGACTTCTTCCCGCCGCAGCCCGGGAACCCGCCGCACGCCGGCGACGGTGAGGCCGGCCTGCGCGGGGGTGAGCAGCTCCCGGCGGGCGCGGAGGTGGTCGCCCAGGAGGTTCGGCTCGGTGGTCATGCTTTCGACTGTAGGTCGGGTCGGGGGGTTGTGCCTGGTCCTGTCACTCCCAGGAGTGCGGGGGCTCTGTTTCCGGAGATGCGAGTTGTTCGGATACCCCGGAATCCCGCATCCGGCGGTTCGCTTCACCCAGCCCGTCGGCCAGCACCCGCAACTGCTCCGGAGTCAAGACATCCACCAGCAGCTCACGAACCAACCCGACATACCCCGGCCCTGCCGACGTGACCCGGGAGACGCCCTCCTCCGTCAGCACCGCGTAAACCGCCCGCACATCACCAGGGCAGGTCCGCCGCTGAACCAACCCGGCCCGCTCCAGCTGCCCGACCTGATAGGTCAACCCGCTCTTGGACCCACCGACCGCGCACGCCAGCGAAGCCATCCGCAGCTCCCGCTCCGGGGCCGACGCCAACCGGGTCAGGATCTCGTACTGCAGGTGCGACAACCCCGACTCGCGCTTGAGGTGGTGGTCCATGCGCTGGTGCAGCAGGGCGTACGTCGTGCGCAACGCGGTCCATGCTCGCTGCTGCTCCGCACTCAACCCGCCCATGTTTCCCACCATAGTTCAAATTCGAACCTCCATGGACCCGGGCTGTTAGTGTCGACACGTCGGTATTCGGCCGGAGCCCCACCGTGGAGTCGTGTGTCCGAGGCGTTGACCTTCGATCCCGGGGCCGCTGCCCGGGTGCGGCTGTGCAGCCGCCGGGACAACGGCTGGTCCGGTGTGCTCGTGCGGCTGCTGGACAACGCCGAGGAAGCCGAGCTCGACCTGCCGCCCGTCGGTGACCAGACGATCGTGCTGGTCACTCAGGGGACCACCACGATCGAGTCGTTGCACGGCTCGCGCTGGCGGCGGGCGGACTACCGGCCCGGCTCGATCGGGATGACCGCGCCCGGGCATGCGACGCGGATCCGCTGGTGCGGAACGGATCGGCTGCAAACGACGCATGTGCACCTTCCCGGGGCGCTGATCGACCGCACCGCCCTCGAGCTCTGGGGTCGGGACGCCACCCGGCTCGGGCGGCCGGACACGCTCGCCGTCGAGGACCCCGTTCTCGCCTCCGTCATGGAAGGGCTCAAAGCCGCCGCCCTCGCCGGGGCCGACGAGCTCTACGCCGAGTCGGCCGCCACCTTCCTCGCCGTCCACCTGCTGACCCGCCACGGCGAAGCGCCCACACCGCGTGAACTCGGACGCGACGAGCTGCGGACGCGGCGGGCGGTGCAGTTCATCCGGGAGAACCACCACCTTCCGCTGAGCCTGGGGGACATGGCCGCCGCGGCGGAGCTGAGCCCGTTTCACTTCCTGCGCGTCTTCAAGACGGCGACCGGCCAGACGCCGTACCGGTTCCTGACCCGCGTGCGGGTCGAACGGGCCTGCCGGCACCTGGAACGCGGCGAGCTCTCCGTCACGGAAATCGCGCAGACGTGCGGATTCGCGACGCCGTCGCGGTTCGCTTCGGCGTTCCGGGCCCAAATCGGACTCTCGCCTTCCGGATACCGGGCCACCGTGCGGCACCAGCAATAAACGACCGCCCGGCAGCAACCACGGGAAAGCGCTCCCGCCCCGCGCGGGGCTAGCGTCGCCGGGTGTCCACTCCAGAAACCACCGTCGAAGCGACCGTGAACGGCGAGGCCGTCCGGCTCGAGCTCGACCCGCGGGAGTCGCTGCTCGACGTGCTGCGGGAACGGCTCGGCCTGACCGGCACCAAGAAGGGCTGCGACCAGGGCCACTGCGGCGCCTGCACCGTGCACCTCGACGGGCGGCGCGTGGTCTCCTGCCTGACCCCCGCCGTGCAGGCCGCCGGGCAGAACGTCACCACGATCGAAGGCGTCGCCGGCCCCGGCGGCGCGCTGCACCCCCTCCAGCAGGCCTTCGTCGACCACGACGCGCTGCAGTGCGGCTACTGCACGCCCGGCCAGATCATGTCCGGCCTCGCCTGCATCGCCGAAGGCCACACGGCCGACGACGACCAGATCCGCGAGTACCTGAGCGGCAACCTCTGCCGCTGCGGGGCCTACGTCGGCATCGTCGCCGCGGTCCGGCAAGCCGCCGAAGCAACCAAGGAGGGCTGATGCGTCCCTTCGCCTACGTCGCGCCCGGCAGCGTCGCCGACGCCGTCGACGCCCTCCGCGACGCCGCGCCCGGCACCAAGGTGCTCGCCGGCGGCACGACGCTCTACGACCTCATGAAGCTCGGCATCGAGACCCCGCCCGTCGTCGTCGACGTGCATCGGCTGCCCGAGCTGACCACCATCGAGACCCGCGCGGACGAGCTGGTCTTCGGTGCCGGGGCCCGGATGGCCGACGTCGCCGACCACCCGGTAGTCCGCGACGAGTACCCGGCCCTGTCCGAATCGCTCTGGCGGGCCGCGTCCCAGCAGCTGCGGAACATGGCCAGCGTCGGCGGGAACCTGTTGCAGCGCACCCGGTGCGGCTACTTCCGCGGCGGCCCGGAGTTCCCGTGCAACAAGCGCGAGCCCGGCTCCGGCTGCGCCGCGCTCGAGGGCCACGACCGCACCCACGCGCTGCTCGGCGCGAGCGACGCGTGCATCGCGACCTACCCCGGTGACTGGGCCATCGCGCTGCTCGCCTTCGACGCGGTCGTCGACGTCGTCGGCCCCCGCGGCGAGCGCACGGTTCCCCTGGCGGAACTACACGTCGAGCCGGGCGACGACCCGACGTGCGAGCACACCCTCGACCCCGACGAGCTGATCCTGCGGATCCGCGTCCCGGCGACGCCCGCCGGGCGCGGCTCCACCTACCTGAAGATCCGCGACCGCGAGTCCTACGCCTTCGCGCTCGCCTCGGCCGCGGTCGCGCTGACCGTCGAAGACGGCGTGATCGGGGACTGCCGGATCGCGCTCGGCGGCGTCGCCACCCGCCCGTGGCGCGCCGGAGACGCCGAACGGACCCTGCGGGGAGCGCCGCTGACGCCCGAGGCCGCCCGCCACGCCGGGGAGGTCGCGTTCGCCGGCGCGCGGCCCGGCACCTCCAACGGATTCCGGGTCGAGCTGGGCATCCGCACCGTCGCCGACGCGGTGCGCATCGCCGCGGAAAGGGCCTCCCGATGACCGACACACGCCGGGTGGACGCCCACGAAAAGGTCACCGGCCAGGCCGCCTACGGGACCGACCGCGTTCCCGACGGCGTCGTCTACGCGACGCTCGCGGTGGCCCGGATCGGCCGCGGCCGGGTGTCCCGTGTGGACACCGCCGCGGCGGAAGCCGTGCCGGGCGTCCTGCTCACCGTCACCCGCTTCGACGCCGACGAGCTGCGCGGCGCCGGGTTCATCATGGGCGGCGGGTTCTCCTTCCAGAGCCTGCAGCCGCTGCTGGACGACCACATCGCCTACCGCGGCCAGCCGATCGCCCTGGTCGTCGCGGAGACCCTGGTCGCCGTGACCGAGGCGGCCGAGCTCGTCACCGCCGAGTACGACACCGAGCCGTTCGCCGTCCACCTCGGCGCCGAGGGCGCGACCACCCTCGTCCAGGAAGAAGCGATCCCGCTGCCGTTCCTGGCCGACATCAAGGTCGGCGACGCCGACGCGGCCGTCGACGCGAGCCCGGTCCGGATCGACAGCACCTACGAGTACGCGGCGCAGCACGCCGTGCCGATGGAGCTGAACGGCGCCGTCGTCGAGTGGCGGGGCGGCACGCTCGTCGTGCACGAGGGCACCCAGAACGCGGCCGCCCTCCGGCACGGGCTCGCCCAGCAGCTCGGCATCGACCCCGCGGACATCGAGGTGCGCTCGCCGTACGTCGGCGGCGGCTTCGGCCAGAAGAACTCGCTGCAGCCGCACCTCGGCCCGCTGGCCCTGGTGGCGCGACGCCTCGGGCGGCCGGTCAAGCTCGTGCTGGCGCGCACCCAGACGTTCCACAACGGGAGCTTCCGCCCGGCCACCCGCCACCGCGTCCGCCTCGGCGCGGACGCGTCCGGCAAGATCCTCGCCGCCGTCCACGAGGTCGACCAGCAGACGTCCCGGCACGACCTGTTCCCGGCGATGCACACCGAGGTGACGTCGCGGCTCTACGGCTTCCCGGCGTTCCGCGGCCGGCACCGCCTGGTCCAGACCGACGTGCAGACGCCGGGGTACATGCGGGCGCCGTTCGAGAGCTCCGCGATGTTCGCCTTCGAGTCGGCCGTCGACGAGCTGGCGTACGCCACCGGGCAGGACCCGGTCGCGCTGCGGCTGGCCAACGACACGATGACCGACCCGGTGACCGGACGGCCGTTTTCCACCCGGTTCCTCGCGGAGTGCCTCCGCCGCGGCGCCGAAGAGTTCGGCTGGGCGGACCGGAACCCGGAGCCCGGCTCGATGCGGGCCGACGACGGTTCGCTGGTCGGCTGGGGCGTCGCCGCGGGCACCTACCCGGGCAGCATCGTGCCCGCGGTCGCGCACCTGACCGCCGGGGCCGACGGCCGCGTCACGGTCGGCGTCGACGGCCACGAAATGGGCCAGGGCATCCGGTCGGCGATCGCGCTGCTCGTGGCCCGCGATCTCGGCATCCCGCCGCACGACGTCGAAGTGCGGGTCGGCGACACCCGGTTCGCGGCGCAGCACCTCACCGCGGGTTCGTGGGGGACGGCGAGCGCGTTGCCGGCTGTCCACTCCGGACTGCGGGAGCTGCGCAAGCACCTGAACGCCGCCGACACGGGCGAGGTCGACGTCGCGGCTGCGGTCGAGCGCGCCGGACACCCGGTCGAGGTCGAGGCGAGCGCGCTCGGCCCCGGCCAGCCGCCCGAAGCGCTCGACCAGGCGAAGGCCGGGCACCTGGCCATCTCCGGACCGGTGTTCCCCGAGTTCAGCACGTTCAGCTGGGTCGCCCACTTCGTCGAGGTCCGCGTCGAGCCGACGACGTGCCGGATCCGCGTGCCGCGCGTGGTCAGCGTGGTCGACTGCGGCCGGGTGGCCAGCCCGGTGACCGCGGCGAGCCAGGTGCGCGGCGCCGTGGTGTGGGGCATCGGCGGGGCGCTGCGCGAGGAGAGCCTGGCCGACGACCGGTTCGGCGGCTTCCTCAACTCGACGCTCGAGGAGTACCCGATCATGGTCAACGCCGACGTCCACCGCATCGACGTCGCGTTCGTGGACGAGCCGGACCTGCTGTTCAACCCGGTCGGGGTGAAGGGGCTCGGCGAGGTCGCGATGGTCGGGGTCGCGGCGGCCGTGGCGAACGCCGTCCACCACGCGACCGGGAAGCGCCACCACCGGCTGCCGATCCGCCTCGATGACGTCCTCTAGCCAGCTGGTGGACGATCGCCCGGCGGTCTGCAAGCCGGACGCGCTCACGCCCGAGGCCTTGGCCGATGCCCGGCGGAACCAGCCGCGCCGGGCGCTCATCGGGCTGGCGTTCGTCCTGCCGGTGGCCGCGCTGCTCGCGGTCGGCGCGGGCGGCCCGGCTCGCTCGCTGGAGGTGCTCGGGCCACCGGTGACGTTCGCGCTGCCGATCGTCGCGATGATCGCGTTCTGGTGGGAGGACTGGCCGGGCAGCCTGCTGAGCGGCGGCTGGTCCGGCCTGTCCGACACGGCGCTCGTCGTGGCCGGGGGAGCGGCGCTGACGCTGCTCGGGCTGGCCGTCACCAGGACGGCGGCGGTGCCGCTGGCCGCCGGCATCTTCACGCTGATGCTGCAGCTGACCCTGGTCGGGGAAGGGTGGCCGCTGCGCGGGCGCGGCTCACGCTGGCCGGGTGTCGCGGCCCTGGCGGTGTGCTGGGTCGCGGGACTGGCCGCGTACCTGGGTCTCGTCCGCACCGGCCTGGTGCCGGGCGAGGACTACGGTGCCTTCTTCGCCGTGCTCGGCGCCTGGCAGATGGTCTGGTACGTGGCGCTGCGCGGCTGGCCGTTCGCCCGCATCAGGCGGCGCGCGGTCCGCCTGGCGACGGCACACGCGGTGGTCGTCGCCTGCGCCGGGATCACGTACGCGGTGGCGCCGCCGGATCGGCTCGCGCCGGTCTCGGGTGCGGCCATCGCGTCGGTGCTCGTGGTCGCGATGCTGTTCGAGGCGTGGCCCGCGATCCGGCTGACCCCGCTGCCAGGCCGCAGTCTGGTGTTGGTGCTGGTGGTGCTGCTGACCGCGGCGCTGGCGGCCGGACTACCGCTGGTCGCGCGCCGGGCCGGGGTACCGGAACCGATGGTCGCGGGGTGGACCACCCACACGACGTTGAACGCGCTCAGCCTCGCGGTGATCCTGCACGTGGCGGTCTGGCGGCGGTGGCCCGCTTCAGCGTCGTGACCCCACGGTGGCCAGCTGCTCGGTGATCTCCGCGAGCAGCTGGGAAGCCGCGTCGCCGAGCGCCTCCAGGTCGGCCAGGGTCGTCTCTTCGGTCTTCACGGTCGGTCCTCGAAGGCTTCGTGCCGGGCGATGAGGGCTTCGGCGAAGGCGGTGTGGACGCGGAGGTACTCGTCGAGGCCCACCGCGGTCTCCGCCCACGCGTGCCACCGGACGTGCGCCTCGGCGATGTCGATGTCGGCGGCGGCGGCCACCGTCGCGGCGCCGGTGCCGGCGAGGATCGCGTGGTGCATAAGGGACGGCGACGAGGTCCGGGCGAGCTCCGCCAGCGCGGCGAGCCGGGTCAGCTCGGCGAGCGCGTCCGGCACGACCGGTCGGCGGCGCGGAACGGGGACGGGGTGGGCGTTCTCGAGAACGCTGGTCATCAAACGACTCCTGCATCGAAGAAGCTGAAGATCCTGGACGGCGGTCGGTTACCCCGCCTCACCCTTGGTAAACGCGCGCGCTCGTGATCTCCATCTCGCCGATCGGGTGGCAGGATTGTGAGCCTGATGACAGACGACGCCCTCGCGGCCCACGCCGCCGCCCTGATCTCGGCGAACGCCTACCTCACCCTCGGCACGACCGACGAGGACGGCGCTCCCTGGACGTCCCCGGTGTACTTCGCCCCGGCCGATGATCACACGTTCGTGTGGGTCTCGGAGACCGAGGCCCGGCACTCGCGCAACCTCGCCGAGCGCCCGCGGGTCAGCCTGGTCGTCTTCGACTCCACGGTCGCGCCGTACCACGGGCGAGCCGTCTACGCGGTGGGCGCGGCGCGGGAGCTGTCGGGGGAGGCGCTCGACCGCGCCTTGGTGAGCTATCCCCGCGGCGACGGTGCTTCCGGACTGACGCTCGAAGACGTGACCGGGGCGTCGCCGTATCGGATGTACTCGGTGGTCGCGACGGAGAGGTGGGTCCTGTGCCCGCGGGATCCCGGGCAGCCGTGCGACCTCCACGGCGAAGCCCGGGACCACCGGGTTCAGCTGTAGCGGACCTTCCCCCGGCATTGCGGGACCCGCTCCGGCCGCACGCTCTCCAGCGTCGGCGTGACCGGGACGATCGTGCCGTCGCGGCGGAAGGTCAGCTTGTCGATCGTCGTCTCGCGGTGGGTGCCGTCGCCGCCCGGGATGCCGAAGCGGTGGTAGGCCAGGTACCAGTCGTCCGTGCCCGGGACCTGCAGCATCGAGCTGTGGCCGGTGCCGAGGATGCCCAGGTGGGTGTCCTTGCCGAGGATCAGGCCGCGGTTGGTGAACGGCCCGGTCGGCGACGGCGCCGTCGCGTAGCCGACGCGGTAGTCCTCGCTGCGGGTGTCGTCGATCGACCAGCTCAGGTAGTACGTGCCTTTCCGCTCCGCCATGAACAGGCCTTCCCGGAAGCCGTCCAGCCCGGTCAGGCGGGTGATCTTCGCCGGGTCGAACGACACCATGTCCTCGTTCAGCGGCACCACGTACGCGTTGCCGTTGCCCCAGTACAGGTACGGCTGCCCGGAGGAGTCGACGAACACCGCCGGGTCGATCGCCTGCCCGCCGTCGGGGTTCGCCGCGATCAGCGGCTTGCCCGAGTCGACGAACGGGCCGGTCGGCGAGTCGCTCACCGCGACCCCGATCTTGGCCTCGGCGCAGAAGTAGAAGTAATATTTGCCGTTCCGCTGCGCGATCGTCGGCGCCCAGGCGTTCTTGTCCGCCCAGCTGACGTCCGGGCCGAGGTCGAGGATGACGCCGTCGTCCGTCCAGTTCACCAGGTCCTTCGACGACCATGCCGAGAACTTCGTGCCGCTCCAGCCGTCGAAGCCGTCCGTCGTCGGGTACAGGTAGTACGTGTCCCCGAACGCGACGATGTTCGGGTCGGCGTTGTAGCCCGGCAGCACCGGACTGCGCGTTTCGTGCGCCTCGACCGTCCACACGCGACGGTCACCGCCGGCACCGGTCACCGTGAACTGCCGCGGCCGGCTCAGGTCCACCGTCCGGGCGTCGGGCTTGATCGTGGCTCCCGGCGCCAGCCCGAACTTCGGTGCCAGCCGGCGCAGATCGGTCCCCGGCTGCACCGGCAGCACGACGGTCGACGCGCCGGAGTCGATGACGGCCGGTGTCCTGAGCGAGGCCAGCTCCACCGACCGGATCGTCGTGCTGTTCGACGGCAGGGTCGCGACCTGGAGCCCGGTGAGGGCCCGGTCGTAGAGCCGCACGTCCTTCATCTTGCCGCGGAAGTACTTGTCGCCCGCGTACATCGAGCGGCCGAGGTAGTTCGCCGCCGTGACGCCGCCGCCGAGGTCCGACGGCTTGATCGTCGCGTTCGCGTTGCGGCCCACCTCGACGCCGTCGAGGTACAGCACCGCCACGCCGTCGCCGACGGTCAGCGTCAGGTTCTTCCAGACCCCGCGCGGCAGCCCGCCGCTCGAAGCCACCTGCTGTTCGGTCGTCCAGTTGCCGGTCGCGATCGCGCCGCGCAGGCCGCCGCTCGCGGTGCCGCCGGTGGTGAACAGGTAGCCGTCGCCGGCCCCGTCCTTCGCCGTGTTGCCGAAGCCCCACAGGAAGTACGGCGTCTGCTGCGCCGGGTCGACCAGGACGTCGGCGGACACGGTGGCCGCGGCGGCGCCGGTCAGCAGGTTGTTCGGCAGCTGGACGTGCCCGTTCGTGCCGCCGAAGGCCAGCGAGCCGTCGGCCCAGGAAACGTCCCCGGCGAGGGCGCCGTCGTAACCGTGGCCGGTGGTGTCGGCCGCGACCTGTCCCGACTTCGCGTCGAGCGGCCAGTGCGCGACGAGGCCGTTCGCGTCGGCCCGCACCGGCGCCGGGGGAGCGCTCAGCCGGCTCATCTCCGCCTGCGTGACCGGCAGGACGGTGCCGTGCCGCGGGGACGCGGGCAGGTGCGCGCCCGCCGACATCGTCCACTTGCCGGAGTTCAGGTCGGTGGACTCGAACGGGACGTAGCCCCGGCCGCCGAACTCGTCGATGAACACGTACCACTTGTTCTCGGTGTTGGACTTGAACCCGGTCGGTCCTTCGCCGGCGGAGAGCCCGGGGCTGGTGGCCGTCGCCTTGCCGATGCAGTCGGCGACGAAGCCGTAGTGCGGGGCGAGCAGGTCGGTGGACTTCTCCTCGGTGATGAACTTGCTGCACGGCGTCGACGACGTGTTGTTGCGTTCGTCCTTGGTGAAGCGGTAGTAGGTGTCCTGGTCCTTGATGACCGTCGAGTCGATCACCGAGTAGCCCGGGTCGTTCCACACCTGCGGCGCGCTGAAGGTGACGAAGTCGCGCGTGGTCGCGTACATCATCCGGTTGTAGCTGTCACCGGTGTGGTTCGGATCGTTCTCCGCGTACAGCTTCGAGGCCCAGTACACGACGTAGGTCCCGCGCCGGGCGTCCCAGGAGGCTTCCGGCGCCCACGTGTTGCCCGCGGTCGGCGGCGACACCTCGACGCTGCGCTGGCGCGACCAGTGCGCCAGGTCGGTCGACTCCCAGACCATGATCGACCGGCTGCCGGAGCGCTGGGCGGCGTCCCAGCCGCGGCCGGCGTAGATCCGCAGGTCGGTGGCGAGCAGGTAGAACTTGTCGCCGTCGGGCGAGCGCAGGATGAACGGGTCGCGCACGCCCAGTTCGCCGAGGCTCGACTTGAGCACCGGCCGCCCGTTGTTCAGCTCGGTCCAGTTCAGCGGGTCGTTGCCCTTGCTCAGCGCCGAGTAGATCTGCTCGCCGTCGGAGGTGCCTTCGCCGGTGAAGTAGAAGAAGCTGTAGCCCGCCAAGGGTTCCTGGGCCGGCTTCGGGACGACGGTGGCGGTGAACCGTCGCGTGGTGCTCTCGCGGCCGAGGCTGACCTTCGCGGTCAGGACGACTTTCGCGGGCTGGGCGCCGGTCGGCGGCCGGGTTACCTCGCCGGTCGGAGTGATGACGGCGGGCGCGGACGACGTCCAGGCGACGCTCGTGCCGCCCGCGCCGCTCGTCGGCAGGGTCAGGTTGCCGCGGACGTCGTCGATGCCGGGCACCGACAGCGTGCTCGCGGCATCTCGTACGGACGACGGGGTACTGGCCGGGGGAGCGGCACCGGCACCGGCGGTGCCGAGGGGGACGAGTGCGGCCACGACGGCCAGCACGACGCCGAAACGGCGCGGGGAGAACAACTTCATCGTTGTCGATCCTTCGGGGCGCGTCGGGGACCAAGGTGATGTTAGCGTTAACATCAAGCGGGGCACGCTGACTGTAAAGTCCGCGTGCCCGCCGGTCAAGACTCCGGCCGGCGGCCGGCGCCGGTCAGCCGAGGCCGTCGAACGCCGGTGCGAGCCGTTCCAGTACGGCGACGTCGGCGGTGAAGTCGTCCGTCGTCGGGGGCATGAGCAGGACGTGGTCCGCGCCCGCGGCGAGGTGTTCGCGCACCTTGGCCGCGATGGCGTCGTGCCCGCCGTGGGCCACGACGGCGTCGGCGATCCCGGCCACGTCGTCCAGCGCGAAACCCAAGCGGCGTAAGGCTTTCGAGAACGGCGGGAGGTTCAGCGTACCCGAGATCTTCTCGATCGCCGCCGCCTTCGCGCGATCGGCGTCGGCGTCGGGGACCACCGCCAGGCCGACGACGAGCAGCTTGTCCGGGCCGAGCACCGAGCGGGCCTCGGCGGTGAACGCCGGGGGAAGGTTGGCCGGCAGCGCGCCGTCCGCGATCTCCCCCGCGAGGGCGAGCATCTTCGGGCCGTTCGCGCCGAGGAGCCGCGGGTACTTCGCCCCGAGCGCCGGCGGCCAGGTCTCCGCGTCCATCCGCCCGACGTAGTCGCGCATCGTGGCCAGCGGACTGCCGAAGTCCCGGCCGGTGGCCTCGGCCTGCTGCGGGTAGCCGACGCCCACGCCGAGCACCAGCCGGTCGGGGTACGCGTCGGCCAGGAACGCCGCGCCGGCGTGCAGGGTCTGCGGTTCGCGGGCCCAGATGTTCGCGATGCCGGTGCCGAACGTCAGGTGTTCCGTCGCGGCCAGCAGCACGGCCAACTGGACGAGGGCGTCCTTGCCGCCGACGACCTCGTTGGTCCAGGCGGTCCGGTACCCGGCGTGCTCCAGCCGTCGCACGGCCTCGCGCTGGCTCTCGGCGGGCGGCGTGCGGGTGAACGAAATCGGCAGGTAGACGCCGACGGGCCCCAAGGTCGTCATGGAACTCCTTCTCAGACGGTGTGGTCCTTCCACCGTGGCGCCGCCGGGGGCGCGGGGTCCAATGACTGTTTCGCGCAGCGTGACGCGGTTTGTGCATCACAGCAGTTCAGAGCGTTAGACTGACGGCGTGTCCGACCTCGATCTGCACCTGGTGCGCGGCTTCGTCGTCGTCGCGGAGCACCGCCACTTCGGCCGCGCCGCCGCCGAGCTGCACCTCACGCAGTCGTCGCTGAGCCGCCAGATCGTGCGGCTGGAACAGCAGGTCGGCGCGCGCCTGCTCGATCGCACCCCGCAGGGCACGCGGCTCACCGAAGCCGGCGAGGCGTTCCTCCCGCTCGCCGCGGACCTGCTGCGGGCCGCGGCGCACGCGGTGGCCCACGCGCGGGCGGTCGCCCGGCCCAGCCGGATCACCGTCGGCTACACCGGGAACCTGATCGTCACGCCGGCCGTGCGCGACCTGCGCCGGCGCCACCCCGACGCCGAGGTGCGCACCCAGCACCTCGCCTGGGACGACGCCCGCGCGGCGCTGCTGGAGCACCGCGTCGACGTGGCGGTCGTCCGGCTGCCGTTGCGCGCGGCGGGGCTGCACGTGACGGTCCTCTACGACGAGCCCCGCGTGCTCCTGCTGCCGAGCGACCATCGCCTGGCGGGCAAGGAGTCCGTCACGCTCGACGACATCGCCGACGAGCCGTTGCCGCGTGCCCTCGACCCGGAGTGGGACGCGTTCTGGCGCGTTGACCCGCGTCCGGACGGCCGCCCGGCCCCCGGTGGCCCGCTCATCGACGCGATCGAGGACAAGATCGAGCTCGTGGCGAGCGGGCAGGCGGTGGCGATCATCCCGGCGGCGCCGGGGAACACCACCGGCTTCCGCCCGGACCTGACGATCGTGCCGCTGACCGGCGTCGAGCCGAGCCAGGTGGCGGTGGCGACGCGCGCGGGCGAGCGCAACCGGCTCGTGGCGGCGTTCCGCAAGGGCGCGGAGGCGTTGCTCGTGCGGCCGGAATGACGAATGCCGCGGAGCCATGAGGTGGCCCCGCGGCATCCTTTGTGGACGGTCGGGTCAGCGGGGCGCGGCGGACGTCCCGGCCGGCGTTCGCGAGGCCTGCCGCGCCCGCTTCCGCTCGATGGCTTCCTGTTCGCGCTGCAGTTTGGCGTGCCAAGCTCCTGAGTCGTTGGTCATGGCGTTCTCCGGTGAACGGGCGAGGTGCGGACGGTGCCGTGGCCGCGAGCGGGCACGGGCGGAGGGTGCGGTGCGGCGCGGGAGGACCTGGGATCCGGGGTGCCGGTACCGTGTCGCAGAAGTACCCAGGCTTTCCGGCGGTCAATCGGACTTCTGTCGTCCGACCTGCGGATCTTCGCGCCGGGGAAGCGTATTCACACGTTCGGAGCAAGCGAGGCCGTCGAGGAACACCCGCACCATGCGCTCCGCCGGTTCCCGTGGTGCCAGTCCCGACCGCAGCGCCGCCTCGTGCATTTCGAACAGCAGCGCCAGATCCGCCGGCTCCAGGTCCGCGCGCACGCTGCCTTCCCGTTGTGCCCGCTCGAAAGCCGGGCGCAGCAGCGAAACCAGGGCGTGGGCGTACTGGCGCTGGCTGCGCTCCGGCAGCTCGCGGAACAGCCGGACGAGCGGGCGCCGCCGGGCCTGCATGGCAAGCACCGCCCGCAGCAGCTCGCGAAAGGACTCCCGGCTCCGCACCTGAAGCTTCAACGCCGCCAGGTGGTGGGCCGCGACGGCGAGCGCCAGCGCGGTGCGGTCGGGGAAGTGCCGGTAGACCGTCGCCCGGCCGAGGCCGGCGCGGCGGGCCACCTCGTCCAGCGCCACGTCGGCGTCTTCGCTGAAGGCTTCGTCGGCCGCGCGCAGGATCGCCTCGCGGTTGCGGCGGGCGTCGACGCGCCGGGGCCCGGCCGCGGACGGTCGCACAGCGCGCATGGCCGAGGACATTACTCGCGAGTAGTGAGACCGGCAATCCGTTCCATCTCTCGGTTCGGGTTCGTACTGTCACCGAAAGTCACCAACGCCGTCGAAGGAGCTCTCCATGCCCTCCCTGAACCGCCGAACCGTCCTGCGGGGCGCGGCCGCCGTCGCCGGTGCCGCCGCGCTCGGTGCGGGCCGGGTCCCGAGCACGCGGGAGGAGCACCGGGTCGTGATCATCGGCTCCGGGTTCGGCGGCGGGGTCACGGCGCTGCGGCTCGCCCAGGCCGGCGTCCCGGTGCTGGTGCTCGAACGCGGCCGCCGCTGGCCGACCGGGCCCGACGCCGAAACGTTCCCGCACCCGACGTCGGCGCCCGACAAGCGAATCTTCTGGCTCGGCTCCGCGCCGGCCCTGCCCGGCCTGCCGTCGCTGCCGCCGTTCGAGCGCTACACCGGGCTGCTCGAACAGGTCACCGGCGAGGGCATGAGCATGATGTGCGCGGCGGGCGTCGGCGGCGGTTCGCTGGTCTACCAGGGCATGACGCTGCAGCCGACGGCCGAGCTGTTCCACGCCTGCTTCCCCGAGCAGCTCGACTACGCGCGGCTGGACGCCGAGTACTACCCGCGCGTCGCCGCCATGCTCGGCATCGCCACCGCGCCGGACGCCATCGTCGAAAGCAAGACCTACAAGGCGTCCCGGGTCTTCGCCCGCAACGCGCGGAACGCGGGCTACGCCGTCGAGAAGATCCCGATGCCGATCGACTGGGACTTCGCCCGGCGCGAGCTGGCCGGCGAGATGAAACCGTCCTACACCAACGGAGACTGCGCGCTCGGGGTGAACAACGGCGGCAAGCACTCGGTCGACGTCACCTACCTCGCCGCCGCCGAGGCCACCGGCCGCTGCGCCGTCGCGACCCTGCACCACGTCACCGACGTCGCGCTCGCGCCCGACGGCCGCTGGGAGATCCGCGTCGACCGCATCGACACGTCCGGGACCGTGCAGGAGAAGAAGGTCCTCACGGCGAAGGCGCTCGTCATGGCCGCCGGCACGGCGAACACGACGCGGCTGCTGATGCGCGCGGGCGCGAAGGGCGACATCCCCGACCTGCCCGACGCCCTCGGCGCCGGCTGGGGCAGCAACGGCGACCGCATCTACACCTGGACGAACCTCGCCGACGACTTCGGTGCGCCGCAGGGCGGCCCGGTCGTCTACGGCAGCAAGGAGTGGGACGACCCGGCGACGGCCAACACCGTCATCCAGGCGTCGCTGCCGCCGCTGCCGGACCTGCGGACCACGATGCTGGTCGGGTACGGCATCAGCGCGGGCCGCGGCCGGTTCGTCTACGACGCCGCGAAGGACGACGCCGTCCTGCACTGGCCCTCGAACGCCGACGCGAAACTCAGCGCTCGCATCCACGAACGCATCTCCCGCATCGCCGGCCCGCTCGGCGTGCTGCTCGACACGACCGCCGTCGCGCCCAGCACCTGGCACCCGCTCGGCGGCGCCGCGATGGGCGCGGTCTGCGACCTCGAGGGCCGCGTGCTCGGCCACCGCGGCCTCTACGTCCTCGACGGCGCCCTGATGCCCGGGACGACCGCCGCCTGCAACCCGTCGATGACCATCGCCGCCGTCGCCGAGCGGGCGCTGGACCACCTGATCGCCGAAGACGTCGACCGCGTCTTCTGACCGAAGCCGGACTCAACGAGGAGTTCTCATGCGTCGCTTGTGGACGGTCCTGCTGGCCGTTCTCCTGGTGTCCACCATGGCCGGCCCGGCGAACGCCGCGGAACCACCCCGCGGCCCGGACGGCGACGCCTTCTACACGCCGCCGAGCCCGCTGCCGCCGGGCGCCGACGGTGACGTCGTCTGGTGGCGGCCACTGCCGGACTCCGCCGGCACGCAGGGGTATCTGGTGCTGTACCGGTCGAGGTCCGCGACGGACACGCCGATCGCGGTGTCGGGCCGCGTCCTGGTGCCGTCGAAACCGTGGACCGGCGCGGGTCCGCGCCCGATCGTGTCGGTGGCCAGCGGCACCCGCGGCATCGGCGACCGCTGCGCGCCGTCGAAGTTCCAGCCCGACTACGAGAAGCCGCTGTTCGTCGACGCGATGCTGAGCCGCGGCTGGGCGGTGGCGATCACCGACTACGAAGGTCTCGGGACCCCCGGCCTGCACACCTACATCGTCGGCCGGTCCGAGGGCCACACGGTGATCGACGCGGCCCGCGCGGCGACCCGGCTCCCGGCCGCGGGCCTGGCCGCCGGGGGACCGGTCGCGTTCTCCGGCTACTCGCAAGGCGGCGGGGGAGCGGCGTGGGCGGGCGAGCTGGCGCCGTCGTACGCGCCGGAGCTGAAGGTCGCCGGCATCACGGCCGGCGGGACGCCCGCGGACCTGAACGTCGTGGCCCAGGGCCTCGAGGGCAGCGTCGGCTTCGGGTTCCTCCTGCTGTCGGCGCTGGGCCTGGACGCGGCGTACCCCGAGCTGGACCTGCCCGCGTACCTCAACGAGCGCGGGCGCACGCTGTACGCGACGCAGCAGGACGCGTGCGTCGACGCCGTGTTCGGCTACGCCTTCGGGCACATCGCCGACTACACGACCTCGAACCCGCTGACGACGCCGAAGTGGCAGGCCCGGCTGGCCGAGAACGAGCTGGGCACCCGCCCGCCGGAGGCGCCGGTCTTCCTGTTCCACGGCAGCCTCGACGAGATCATCCCGCTGTCCCAGGCCCGGACACTGCGCCGCGAGTACTGCGCGGCCGGGGTGGACGTCACGTGGGGTACGTACCTCGGCGAGCACGTGACGACGCTGGCGGTGTCCGCCGGCGACGTCGTGAACTACCTGCGCGACCGGTTCGCGGGCAAGCCGGCGCGCTCCAACTGCTGAGCGATTTCGTCCTTGGGGTACGGCGTCCGCCGGTCTGCGGTGTGGAGCGCGAAGTAGAAGTCGTTGACGACCTCGGCCAGCGGGGCATAGCCGCGCAGATCGGTGTCGTCGAGCTGGTGCCGGACGGCCCAGTTCAGCAGGCGGGTCAGCACGTAGGCCCGATCGTGCGCGGAGTGCTCGGCGAGGAACTCCGCTTCGGCCTCGGAAAGCGCGAACTCCGGCATCACCGTGAGCCCGAAGTCCGTCAGGTAGAGCCGTTCCCCGTCGGTGAGGATGTTCGCGAAGTGCGCGTCGAAGTGCTGAACACCCTTCCCGGCCAGGAACTCGGTGATGCCGCGCAGGTCGCGGTGGGCCAGGGCCAGGCCGTCCGGGTTGCCGTCGAGCCACTGCGCGAGGTCCTGGGGCAGGTACTCGAGGAACAGCACGAGGTCGGTGGTGGCGCCGGCGAGCGCTTCGAGCCGTCGCCGCACCCCCGCGTCGCCGTGCCAGAACGCGACGTCCCGCTCGATGTCCGTGCCGGGGCGCGCAACCCCGGGCAGGACGCGCCAGTGGTGCAGGAGCGGGAAGTTTTCGCACTGCCCGGTGCGCACCCAGCCGGTCGTCGCGAGGTGCGCTTCCAGCTCACGCCAGGCCCCGCCGCCCGCGGACCCGACCCCGTAGTGCGACCACGGCGGCAGCCCGTAGAGGTCGGCCGTCGACCCTTCGTGCCGCACCTCCACGTCGGTGAGGGCGACCCGCTTCACGAAGACGGGCTCGCCCGCCACGGTCAGCAGCCACGTCGAGCCGCCGATCCCGGTGCCGAGCGGGCGCGCGCCGGCGAGGAGGCTGTCCGGCGCCGAGGCCAGCGCGGCCGCGATCTTGTCGTGGCGGGCGAGTCGGGTCATCCTTCGAAGCTACTCAAGGACGGACCACCGTGAGGGCGAACCGCGTCCGGCCGCTCGCCGCGTGGTCGAGGGCGGCGCCGATCTCGTCGAGACCGAACTCCGTCACGGCGAACTGGCCGAGGTCCAGCAACCCGGCGCGGGCCAGGGCGATCAGGCTCGCGTTCGCCGTCCGCGGGGCCAGCCACTGCCCGCGCAGCGTGATGCCGTTGCGCATCAGCCACGGGTAGGGCAGCGCGAGGTCGTCGCCGCCGAGCATGCCGACGCCGCCCATCAGCACGACCCGGCCCCGCTCGCGGACCGCCATCGCCGCGGCTCGCACGGGCGCGGTGCTGGCCGACGGCGGCAGCAGGTCCAGGACGACGTCGATCGGGCCCGTTTGGCGGAGGCGGGCCGTGTCGTCGTCGCCGGTGAGCCGCACGGTCCGGACACGAGCGCCGAACCGGCGTTCAAGATCCGCCAGCGCCGCTTCGTTCCGGCCCGGAGCCACGACACGGGCCGCGCCCATGGCGAGCGCGACCGCCACTCCCGCGCTCCCGAAGTTCCCGGTGGCGCCGCTGACCAGCACGGTCTCACCCGGGCGCAGGTCCGCGGCGAGCAGGCCGCCGTACGGGACGAGGCAGAGGCTGAGCGCGGTCCAGCGGCCGGCTTCGGCGGGGTCGATCGGGCCGAGCGGGATCGCGTTCTCGGTCGGGACCAGCACCTGCTCGGCGTACGAGCCGTGGCCGTAGTGGCGCTGCAGGAACAGGCCGCCGTCGCCGCGGGCACTCAGGCCCTGGAGCGTGATGTCGGGGGTGAGTGCGTCGTCGCGGGAGCGGATCGCCGGGTCGCACAGCACCCAGTCACCGGGGACCAGCCGGGTCGCGTCCGGGCCGGTCGCGCGGACCCGGCCGACCGCGCCCGCGCCGGGCACGACCGGCAGCGTCAGCAGGTAGTTCCGCTCGCCGCGGAACACCTCCGCCGCGTAGGGCAGCACTCCGGCCGCGACGACGTCGACCAGCACTTCGCCGGTCCCGAGCACCGGCGCGGGGATCTCGCGCACCGACAGGGGTTTGCCGAACTCTTCAAGGATCGCGGCTCTCATGTCCCGATCTTCGAAGAACCTGGAGCGTTCATCCAGGCCTGGTATCATCCTAGGACTATTGAATGCCATGGAGGTCGTCGTGCCGGAGGCGAACCGGGCCGGGCTGGGGGAGTTCCTGCGGTCCCGGCGGGAGCGGCTGAGCCCGGCGGCGCTCGGGCTGCCCGACGGGCGCCGCCGCCGGACACCCGGGCTGCGCCGCGAAGAGGTCGCCGAGCTGGCCGGCATCGGGGTCGACTGGTACGTCCGGCTCGAGCAGGGCCGCACGGTCAGCCCGTCCTCGTCGACGATCGAGGCGCTCGCGGGCGCCCTGCGGCTCGACGACGCCGAACGCGCCCACCTGCGGGCGCTGGCCCGGAACCCGGCCCGGACCGCGTTCACCCGCGAGAAGGTGCCCGAAGCCACGCGCCGGCTCGTCGAGGGCCTGACCGAGCCGGCGTACGTCACCGGCCGCCGCTGGGACGTGCTCGCGTGGAACCGCGCCGCGGCCGACCTGGTCACCGATTTCGGCGCGGTGCCCGAAGCCGACCGGAACATCCTGGTCTTCCTGCTGCTCGACGAGCGGGCGCGGCGCCTGTTCGGCGCCGGCTGGGCCGCGCAGGGCGAGCACGTGGTGGCGCAGTTCCGCGCCGCGCACGACCTGTGGGCCGGCGATCCCGCCTTCACCGAGCTGGCGGAGCGGCTGCGTGCCGGCTGCCCGGAGTTCGCGGCGTGGTGGAACCGCCACGACGTCGTCCACAGTGGACCCGGCCGGAAGCGGGTGTTCCTACCGGGGCCGCAGGAGTTCGACTACGCGACCTTCCAGGCGGTCGAGGACCCCGAGCTGCGTCTGACGATCTACGCGCCCACCAGCGGCAGGTAGACCTCGTCGACGATCTCGACGAGCACGTCGTCGTCCACTGTGGCCAGTCCGCGGGTGAGGAACTCGTTGCGCAGCAGCACGAGTGCCACGGTGGCGACGCGTGGCTGCCGGGCTCCGGGACGGGCTTCGCCGCGCGCGACGGCCCTCTCGACGATCTCGAGCCACGCCTTCGCGCCGCCCTCGGCGGCCTGTTCGTACAGCTGTTCCCGGAGTTCCGGTTCGTCGCCGACGCCGGTCAGGAGACCGCGCAGGATCCGGGCGGCGGGGGAGGTCTGGCCGCAGTTGATCGCACGCAGCAGGGTCAGCGCGTCCTCGCGGAGTCCGCCGGTGTCGGGTGGCTTGAGGGTGTCCTCGGCGACGTGGCGGTAGGCGGCGACGCCGAGCGCGGCGCGGTTCGGCCAGCGCCGGTAGATCGCGTTCTTGTTGGTGCCGGCCCGCAGCGCGACCCGTTCCATGGTCAGGCCGGGGTAGCCGGCCTCGGCGAGCTCGTCCGCGGCGGCGCGCAGGATCGCCTCTTCCAGCTCGGCACCGCGACGGCGGGTCTTCTCGGCCATGGACCGCAGTGTACTACTTTAGGGTACGGTACGGACCGTACCCTAAAGTCTGGAGGACAAGTGCGAGCCAAGGGCATCGGCTACGACACCGGCTTGGAGCGCGACGGCCGGTTCAACCGCCCGTTCGACCCGGACCTGGTCCGCCGCGAGCTGACGATCATCCGCGACGACCTGCACTGCACGGCGGTCCGGCTGATCGGCACCGACCTGGACCGGCTCGAGCACGCCGCTCGCGAAGCGGCCGCGCTGGGGCTGGAGGTGTGGTTCTCGCCGTTCCCCTGGGACCGCACCCAGGACGAGATCCTCGCGCTGCTGACCGACGGCGCCACGCGGGCGGAACGGCTCCGGGTGGCGGGTGCCGAGATCGTCTTCGTCACCGGCGCCGAGCTGAGCCTGTTCAACCACGGCTTCCTGCCGGGCGGCGGCATCGAAGAACGCGTGGCCGGCCTGCTGGCGTCGCGGGAGCTCATCACCGGGCTTCCGCCGCGCGTCAACGACTTCCTGGCCCGCGCGGTGTCGGCCGTCCGGGCTCGCTTCGGCGGCCGCGTCACGTACGCGGCGGTACCGCTGGAAGGCGTCGACTGGGCGCCGTTCGACATCGTTTCGGTGGACGCGCACCGCTCGAAGGAGGTCGCGCACGTGTACCGGGAGGGCATCCGCACGCTGGTGGCGGCGGGCAAGCCGGTGGCGATCACGGAGTTCGGCGTGACCCCGTACCGCGGTGCGGCCGACCTCGGCGCCCGCTGCGGCGAAATCCTGGAGTACGAGGACACGGTCCCGGTCCGGCTGAAGGGGGAGTACGTCCGCGACGAGGAGGAGCAGGCCCGGTACTTCCGCGAGCTGCTGGAGATCTTCACGACGGAGGGCGTCGACGCGGCTTTCGCCTGCACGTTCGTGTGTTACGGGCTGGTCCACCGGGCCGATCCGCGGGCGGACCTGGACATGGCGAGCTGGGGCGTGGTGAAGGTGCTGGAGGACGGGACGGGGGAGACGTACGACGGCGTCCCGTGGGAGCCGAAGGCGGCGTTCGGTGCCCTGGCGGCCTGCTACGCCTGAGCCAGGAACGCCACCATCGGTCCAGGAGGCTTAGCCATCAGATGAATCGTCGACCAAGTGTGGAGACACCTTGCCAATCGGTGCCGGAAAGCGCTAACTTCGGAGTGCTAGACATCGGATGTCCAGCCCGGTTTGCCGGGTCCGTCCGCCGACCGATGTGCACCCCTGCCGAACGCTCGTCAGGAAGGACACACCGACGATGCCGGAATTCCCCCGCAGGATGGCCCTCGCCCTGGTCGTCCCGATCATGCTGTGCACGGCGCTGCCCGCCCAGGCGGCCCCGCTGTGGCACCCCGACCCCGCCACCGACGGCCTCAAGGCCTACGAGGGCATCGAGGCCGACCGCGGCAACCACCACCCCGACCGCAAGTACGTCGTGGTCGAGGGCGACCACTACCGCTTCAACATCTGGAAGGACGACCGCGACACCACCGGCGGCGGCGACCGCCAGCGCACCGAGTCCAAGGGCATGGTCCAGAGCGGCACCACGCTGAAGATGCACGACGGCGAGACCTGGACGCTCTCCTACGAGATGTACATCCCGGGCACCCTGCACGGGACCAGCAAGTTCACCCACATCTTCCAGACCAAGACCCCGTCCACCAACGGCGGCCCGTGGGTGACGCTCGACCTGACTCGCAGCGGCAGCAAGGAGATGCTCAACGCCCGCGCGTACGCCAACTCGGGGTCGCCCAGCATCGCGGCCACCGATCTCTCGCCGCTGCGGAACAAGTGGATCACCATCGAATGGACGTTCACGCCGGGCTCGAAGGGCAAGGCGTCCTGCGTCATCCGCAACGGCACCGGGACCGGCGCGCCGGTCGCCGCGCAGGGCAGCATGTCGAGCGTGAACATCCCCGACCAGGGTGACTACGTGCGCCCGAAGTGGGGGATCTACCGCTCGGTCGAGAGCGCGTCGTCCGACATCCTGGACACCTACCTGCTGTTCCGGAACTACACGGCCTCGCGCAAGTAGGGTGCGCTCGCGCGCGACCAGGGTGACACTGGCGCCATGGAGGTCGTCGACGGGTACTACGGCACACGCCACCCGTCGACGACCGCGCGCTACCCCGCGCCACCCCCGCTGCGACGCGGTCCGGTGCTGGTCACGGCCGCTTTCGCCGCACTCGGCGGGGCCCTGATCCCGGCTGCCTCGCTCGCCGCGCTCTGGCGGGTCTGGCAGTTCTACGCGATGCTGTTCGGCCTGTTCGCCGCCGTCGAGCTCGTCGCTTTCGTCGCGGTCCTCGGGTGGCCGACCCGCAAGACCACCCGGGCCGGCGCGCTCGTCGCGGCCGCGAGTCTCGCGTTGTGGGTGGCGAGCCGGCCGCTCGGGCTGCTGACGCGGTTGGACCCCTGGCAGCCGGCGGACACCGTCGTCGGCTTCACCGACTACGCCGCCGCCGCACTGCAGGTCGTCGCGGTCTTCGGCTTCCTGATCGCGAGGCGGCGGCGGGCGCACCCCCGGCCGTCGACGGCGCGGCGCGTGTCGGCGTGGATCGTGCTGTTCCCGGTGCTGCTGCTGGTGCTCGCGACCGGCGCGGCGGGAACGGTCGCGGCGGGCGACAACGTCACCGGCAAGACGACGTCGACGCTGCTCGACGGCAGCACGGTCGAGTACTGCCGTCCGGACGGGATCCCGCTGGTCATGGACATCGCCCGCCCGCGCCCGGACGCCAGGGCCGCCCCGGTGGCGCTGGTCCTGCACGGCGGCGGGCTCGTCTTCGGCAACCGCAAGCCGTCCGGCCCGGGCGCGCTGCTCGCCGGGTCCCGGCTCGTCCCCCTGCGCGACGCCCTGACGGCGCGGGGGTTCGCGGTCGCGTCGATCGACTACCGCCTGGCACCCGCGGCGCGCTGGCCGGCACCGCTGACGGACGCGAGGTGCGCGGTCCGGTTCCTCAAGACCAACGCGACGGCCCTGAACGTCGACCCGGCACGGATCACGGCGGTGGGCACGGGAACGGGCGGCACGCTGGCGTCGCTGCTGGGCGTGGCCCGGGATCCGGACAGCGCGGTCCGCGCGGTGGCGGCGCTGGACGCGCCGGCCGAGTTCGCCTTCACGGGACAGGACCCGCTCACCCGTGCCTCGATCCTGCTGGCCCTGGGCCGCAACCCGGCAACGCTGCGCGAGGCGAGCCCGTTGGCATACGCCGGCGCGGGCGCACCACCGTTCTTGATCGCGGGCGGCCGCAAGTCGTCGGAGTTCGCGGACCACCTGCGCGCGTCAGCGGTCCCGGTGACGACCGGCGCGGGCGAGCCGGCCGCCGTGGCGGACTTCCTGGCCGCCACACTGGGGTCATGACCACGAACGGCCCGAGCTACCGCGCTTGACATGCGGTAGCTTGGAGGCATGAGCGGTCGGGAACTCGTGGCGCCGATCTTCGGCGACCACTCCTACCGCTGCGACTTCTACGGTTGACGGGCCCCGCTCCGGGTCCCTTTCTCTTCAACCGCAAGGACAGTCATGTCTTCATCCCCGCACGCCGGTACGAACTGGGCGCTCAAGCACATGCCGCTGACCGCGGCCGCCGTCGAGGAGGCCGCCGCGGTGCTCGCCGGGCGGCGCCTCGCGATGTGCCTGCACGTCGAGCCCAAGACGGCGGCCCTCGTCACCCTGCTCGCCGGGGCCGGCGTCGAAGTCACGCTGACCGGCTCGCCCGGCACCACCCACGACGACGTCGCCGACGCGCTGCGGCCGCTCGGCGTGCGGGTGCACACGCGCCGCGCCGACGATGACGCCGACCACGCCCGGAACGTCGCGAAGGTCCTCGAGTGCGAGCCGGACCTCACCCTCGACAACGGCGCCGACCTCACGCTGTCACTGCTGGAATCCGGCGCGCCCGCCGGGTACCTCGGCGGCACCGAGGAGACGACCACCGGCGGCCTGCGGCTGCGGGAGGCGCGCGTCGGCCACCCGGTCGTCGTGATCAACGACTCGCGGCTGAAGCTGCTGGTGGAGAACGAGTTCGGCGTCGGCCAGAGCGTCGTGCAGGGATTCCTCAACGCCACCAACCTGATGGTGCCGGGAATGCGCGCGGCGGTGCTCGGCTACGGGCCGTGCGGCAAGGGCGTCGCGGACACCCTGGCGCGGCTCGGCGCGCGGGTCGCGGTGTGCGACACCGACCCGATGCGCGCACTCCAGGCCATTTTGGACGGTCACCGCGTCGGCTCATCGGTCGAGGTCGTGTCGGACGCGCAGGCGGTCTTCACCGCGACCGGCGCGCCCGGCGTCGTCGGCGAGGCGGAGCTGGCGGCCCTGCCCGACGGAGCGCTCCTCGCCGGCGTCGGGCACTTCGCGTGGGAGATCGACGCGGCCGCGCTGCGGGCGGCGACGGTCCGCACGGCCGAGTACGGCGCGCCGGGCCGCCGGGTCGGGCACGTGCTGGCCGACGGCCGCGAGATCGTCGTCCTCGACCAGGGTCGGATGCTCAACCTGACCGCCGCGAACGGCAACTCGATCCAGGCGATGGATCTGGGCCTGACGCTGCAGGTCCGCAGCCTGGCGGCGGTGGCCGCGGGCGGGCTCGCGCCCGAGGTCCAGCCGGTCCCGGCACCGGTGGAGCACCGCATCGCCACGGACCTGGTGGCGCGGCCGAGCTGAAGCCGGGGCTTGCCCTGGAGCGCGCTCCAGGTCCTAACGTGAGGGCCACGCCGACCGCACGTCAGGAGAACGTTTCATGGAGCTCGGTTTCCACCTTCCCATCTTCGACATCGACGGCGGGCCCACCGCCATCGCCGGTGAGCTCGCCCGGGTGGGCAGCGCGGCGGAGGAGGCCGGGGCGACCTGGCTCTCCTTCATGGACCACTACTTCCAGATCGAGCCGACGGGCCTGCCCACCGAGTCGAACATGCTGGAGGGCTACACCACCCTCGGCTTCCTCGCCGCGCACACCTCCCGGATCGACCTCGGCCTGCTCGTCACCGGCGTGACCTACCGGCACCCCGGCCTGCTCGCGAAGATCGTCACCACCCTCGACGTCCTCTCGGGCGGCCGGGCCGTGCTGGGCGCCGGTGCCGCCTGGTTCGAGCGCGAGCACCGGGGGATGGGCGTGCCGTTCCCGCCGATCGCCGAGCGGTTCGAACGGCTGGAGGAGACGCTGCGCATCTGCGGGCAGATGTGGGACCCGGAGAACAACGGCCCGTTCGAAGGCAAGCACTACCAGCTCGCCGAGACGCTCTGCTCGCCCCAGCCGATCAACCGCCCGCGGGTGCTCATCGGCGGCGGTGGAGAGCGCAAGACGCTGCGGCTCGTCGCGCAGTACGGCGACGCGTGCAACCTCTTCGCCTCCTCGCCCGAGGACGTCGCCCACAAGCTGGACGTGCTGCGCGGCCACTGCGACGACGTCGGCCGCGACTACGACGAGATCCGCAAGACGGTCCTGGCCAACAACCCGCGCCCGTCGCCGGCGAACCGCGACGACTTCGTCCGGTCCATGGCGGACTACGCGAAGCTCGGCGTGCACACGGCGATCATCACGCCGACGACGGGGTCGCCCGCCAAGTGGATCGAGGGCATGGCGCCGGCCGTGCCGCAGCTGGCCGACCTCGGCTGAGATATTTTGGCTCGAGGAGCTGGTCGACGCCCGATCGTGTGTCCACAGTAGACGTTCCGGTAAATCCGTTTCGGTGATCGGTGAACCATTCACGACGGCGCCCCGTGTGCCTGGGTGAGGTGGCGACCCGAGAGGAGGGGCTGATGCCCCACGGACGCAGTACCGGACGACACCGCAAGCAGGCCACGATCGGGCTGGCGGCGCTGCTGGGAGTGGCGGGGGCGACGGCGACGGCGATCGCCCTCAGCAGCCCGGCCAGCAACGCGGCGACCGAGAGCTGCGGCGGACTGGACACCGCACTGCAGAACAACCTCACGTTCATCGCGGGCCAGCAGGCGGCCCCGGACGCCCAGTCGGCGGCCCGGATCGCCAACCGCCAGGCGGTGGTCGACCAGATCCAGCAGCGCCGCGCGGCGGCCGGCTGCGGGGGAGCGGTGGCGGCGAACGCGGTCGCGACCCAGTGCGCGGCGATCGCCGGGGCGGCCGAGAAGGAAGGCGCCCAGGCCGACGAGAACGGCATGGCCAAGGGAGCGGGCAAGGCCAAGAACGGCAAGGCCGCCCAGCAGGACGCGGCCGACGAGAACGGCATGGCCGCCCAGCAGGGCGCAGCCGACGAGAACGGCATGGCCGCCCAGCAGGAAGCCGCCGACCAGGGCGCGGCCGGCAACGGCAAGGCCAAGCAGAAGAGCGCCGACCAGAAGGGCAAGGCCGCGAAGAACGGCGCGGCCGACGAGAACGCGATGGCCGGAGACGCGGCCGCGCAGGCCGACGCGGCCGCTCAGGCCTGCGACGTGGTCGAGCAGTGCGTGGCCCAGGCCGCCGGAGCCGCCGACGCCAACGGCATGGCAGCCGAGAACGGCATGGCCGACCAGAACGGTATGGCCAAGCAGAACGGCATGGCCAACGGCAACGGTATGGCCAAGCAGGACAGCGCGGCCAAGCAGAACAGCGCGGCCAAGCAGAACGGTATGGCCAACGAAAACGGTATGGCCGCCCAGAACGGCATGGCCAACGGCAACGGCATGGCCAACGAGAACGGCATGGCCAACGAGAACGGCATGGCCGACCAGCAGGGCATGGCAGCCCAGAACGAAGCCGCGGCCCAGGACGAAGCCGCGGCGCAGAACGCGGTCTCCGAACAGGACTGTGCGGCCATCCTCGACTGCGTCACCCAGGCGACCGCCGCCTCCGGCGCGGCCGCGGACCAGCAGGGCATGGCCGCCGACCAGAAGGGCAACGGCCAGCAGAAAGCCAAGGGCAAGAACAAGAACGCCGACAAGGAGGCGGAGCAGGCAGCCGCCGCGGTAGCGGAGAAGTGCGTCGCCGACGCGGCAGCGGCGAGCGCGGGCACCGCGACCGGCGCTGAGACCAGCACCGAAACCGCCACCGAGTCCGCCACCGAATCCGCCACCGAAGGCAAGTGAGACCAGGAGGGTGTGCACCGGCGGCGGGCCGGTGCACACCCTCCGCCGGCGGTGTCACACTGACCCGGTGGAACCCGCCGACTGCCCCGGCCCGGACCCGCGGCCCCGCGCCCCCGTCCGGGTCGACGTGCCGCCCGGGTCCGTCGACACGCACGCGCACGTCGTCGGCGACCGCGGCTTCGTCGAAAACCGCAGCTTCACCCCGCCGCCCGCCACGGCCGCCGCCTACACGGCCATGCTCGACGCCACGCGCATGACCTACGGCGTCCTCGTGCAGGTCAGCGTGCACGGCACCGACAACACCCTGCTCCTCGACGCCCTCCGCGCCCACCCCGGCCGGCTCAAGGGCGTCGCGGTCGTCGACCCGCACATCACAGACC
This sequence comes from Amycolatopsis sp. NPDC114505, assembly GCF_055633615.1. NCBI lineage: Bacteria > Bacillati > Actinomycetota > Actinomycetes > Pseudonocardiales > Pseudonocardiaceae > Amycolatopsis > Amycolatopsis sp. NPDC114505. Next base: position 2,189,469 of record NZ_JBVKDV010000002.1, read on the forward strand.
GCGAACTGGCCGAACTCCACGACGCCGGCGTCACCGGGCTGCGGATCAACACCCTGACCGGCGGCGGCGTCGGTTTCGGCGCGCTGGACCGGCTCGAAGCGATCTGCGCGGAACACGGCTGGCACCTGCAGCTGTTCACCAGGAGCCTGGATCCGGCCAGGCTGGCCAAGCTCCGCGTCCCGTACGTGCTTGACCACCTGGGCATGCCCGATACCGACAACCGGCTGGTCCGCGACCTCGTCGCCGACGGCGCCTGGGTCAAGCTGTCGGGTGCCAACCGGCTCGCCGACCCGCCGTACGCCGAGATCGTCCCGCTCGCCAGGGAGCTCGTCGCCGCGGCGCCCGACCGGTGCGTCTACGGCTCCGACTGGCCGCACGTCGGCTGCCACGGCCCGATGCCGAACGACGGCGACCTCGTCGACCTGCTCGCCGACTGGGTCCCCGACCTCGCGACGCGCGAGGCCGTCCTGGGCGCCAACGCGCGCCGGCTCTACGGCTTCCCGTGACCCGATCCGGTGACCGGCGGGAACTCCGGCCCGCCGGTGCTCGTTGATCGGGTGGAGCGCAGTAACCTGGTGCGCGCAAACCGACCGACGACAGCACGAGGCTTCAGTGACCACCGATCCGGCGGCCGAGGACCTGCGGGAGGCGGCCGACGAGCTCGCCGTCGCCGGGCAGCTCCCGCGATTCCTGCTGATGTACAAGTTCGCCATCGAAGAGCTGATGACGAAACTGCGGATCCTCAGCGAGGAGTTCGACTTCGTCCACCGCCACGACCCGATCGAGCACATCACGAGCCGGGTGAAGCGGCCGGAGGCCATCAAGGAGAAGGTCCACCGCCGCGGCCTCGGTGACGACTGGATCGCCGCCGCGCACGTCCTCGACGACATCGCCGGCATCCGCGTGGTGTGCCCGTTCGTCTCCGACGTCCACCAGGTCGCCCGGATGCTCACCGCGCAGGACGACGTCGAACTGTTGCGCACCAAGGACTACATCGCCCGGCCGAAGGCCAACGGCTACCGCAGCCTGCACCTGATCGTCCGGATCCCGGTGTTCCTGTCCGACCGCGTCGAGAAGGTCAAGGTCGAGGTCCAGCTGCGCACCATCGCGATGGACTTCTGGGCCGCGGTCGAGCACAAGCTGTCCTACAAGTACGCCGACAGCGTCCCGGACGACTTCGCGGGCGAACTCGCCGCCGCGGCCCGGACGGCGGCGGACCTCGACGCCCGCATGGCCGCCCTGCACGAACGCATCCGCTGAGTCACGGTGCCAGCGCGTCGAGCAGGATCCCCAGCCCGAACTCGAACTCCGCTTCGTGGTCGCACACCGCGAGGTACGGCGCCGCCGCGACGACCGCGGGCAGCCCCGACCCGGTCAGGTCCGCGAGCCGCTCCGGGTCGCCGGTACCGCTGAACGTCGGCGCCGCGTCGACCTCGCGCATCAGCGTGCCGATGAGGAACGCCAGTACCGCCCGCAGCCCGTGCACCGCGCGCTCCGGCGGGTAGCCCGCCGCGAGCAGCGGGCCGAGCACGGCCTCCACCGGGGCGAGCGCCGTCATCGACGCGAGCCGGCGGGTGAGCACGAGCGGCGCCGCGCGCGGGTGGCCGAGCATCGCGGCGCGGAACCCGTGCGCCAGCGCGGACATCGTCTCCCGCTGGCCCAAATCCGCCGCGGGCGCGGGGATCGCGGCCAGCAGCACCTCGGCGACCCCGTCCAGCAGGGCGTCCTTGCCGTCGACGTGGTTGTACAGGCTCATCGGGTCGACGCCGAGCCGGCGCCCGAGCTTGCGCATGCTCACCGCGTCCAGGCCTTCTTCGTCGACCAGCGCGAGGGCCTCCTTCAGGATCCGCGCGCGCGACAGGACGTCCGCGTCCCTGGGGGGACGGCCCCGCCGGGTCGTCACGGGGCCAGCACCGCGGGCAGGGTTTCGTAGCCGCGCAGGATCCGCGTCCGCCGGCGACGGCCGCCGGGCAGCACGCGCAGGCCGGGGAACCGGTCGAAGATCGTGCGCAGCCCGATTTCGCCCTCCATGCGCGCCAGCGACGCACCCAGGCAGTGGTGGCGCCCGGCGCCGAACGCCACGTGGTCGCGCGCGCCGTCCCGGGTGACATCGAACGTGCCCGGCTCGGCGAACACCGAGGGGTCGCGGTTCGCGCCGGCCAGCACGGTGGTCACCAGCGCCCCGCGCGGCAGGGGAACCCCGGCGATCTCGGTCGCGCGCGTCGCGAGTCGGCCGGTCAGCAGGACCGGCGGGTCGTACCGCAGGACCTCCTCGACGGCGTTGCCCCACAGCTCGGGCCGCTCGCGCAGCACGGCGAGCTGCCCGGGGTCGTTCGCGAGCAGGGCGATCCCGCTGCCGAGCAGGTTGACGGTCGTCTCGAAACCGGCCGCCAGCACCAGGCCCGCCGTCGATTTCAGCTCCGTCTCGGTGAGGCCGACGCCGTCGTCGCGGGCGGCGACGAGCTTGCTGAACAGGTCCTTGCCGGGGTGCCGGCGCAGGTGGTCGAGGTGCTCGCCGAGCCAGGCGTCGAACTCGCCCAGCGCGGTCTCGACGTCGCGGAACGTGCGCCAGCCCAGGCCGAGGTCGAGGCTGGGCGCGGCGGCCGCGCCCAGCGACAGCACCTTGTCCAGGTCGGCGGGCGGCACGCCGAGGATCTCGCTGATGACCGTCACCGGCAGCAGGCCGCAGTAGGCCTCGACGAGGTCGAGCGGGTGGCCGGGGTCGAGCGCGTCGAGCAGGCCGTCGGCGATCTCCTGGACGCGCCCGCGCAGCTGCTCGACGGCGCGCACGGTGAACACGCCGGTGACCAGCTTGCGGTAGCGGGTGTGCTCGGGCGGGTTGACGGCGAGCAGCGACGGCGGCCGCACCGGGTGCAGGTGCCCGGCGGCCGACCACTCGACCAGCCGGCCGAGCGGCGAGCCGTCGGAGCCGATGATGCCGACGCGGAAGTCCTCGCTGGACAGCACTTCCCGGACCGCGGCGTGCGTGGTGGTCATCCAGCCGAACCGGGTGCGGGCGAGCGGGCCGGCGGCGCGGATCTCCTCGAACAGCCCGGTCAGGTCGTGCCCGTCGGCCGCGGCGACGACCATGCGTCCCTGGAGGTCGCCGCGCCGGGCTTCGCGGCGCAGGACGGTCCGGGGGAGCGCGTGGCCGAGCCCCCACCTGATCACCGGCTTGGCGTGGGCGAGGGTTCCTTCGAGCACGACGTCCCCTTCCTTCGGCGTGCCTACAGTGTAGGTTATCGTGAATTACCTACGTCGTAGATTTAAGGAGCGCCGATGACCGAGTTCGACATCCCCGCACCCGACGTCCTCGCGGCCCGGCAGAAGCTAGTGCTCGATCACTTCCACGACGAGGTGGCCCAGGACTGGGACGCCACGCTCTCGACGTTCCCGCACCCGCACTACGAGGTCATCGCGACGATGACCGTGCACGACGGCGACGGCGCCGTCCGCGGCTACTACCAGGACACCCGCACCGCGTTCCCCGACCAGCACCACGAGCTGATCGCGCTGCGGCACAGCGCCGACGCGGTCGTCGTCGAGTTCTGGCTGCTGGGCACGCACCTCGGCCCGTTCGGCGCCATCCCGGCGACCGGGTCCCGCTTCCGCGTCCGCATGACCGCCTACTTCGTGTTCGACGCCGACGAAAAGCTCGTGTGCGAGCGCATCTACTTCGACACGCTCTCGATGCTCAAGCAGCTGATCGGCGGGGTGGACAAGAAGAAGCCGAAGAACTGGCCGCTGCTGCTGTGGGTGGCCCGGGGCTTCCTGGCGATGTCGGGGGAGAAGCCGGACCCTCGGCTGACGGAGACGACGGAACCGGCGCTGCAGGTCTGACCACCGCGAACACGTTGACCGCGACGATCACGCCGATCGCCGCCCACGCGAGCGTGTCGAGGCGCTGGTCGAGGACCACCCAGCCGACCAGTGCCGCCAGGACCGGGTTCACGCTCATCACCGTGCCGAACACCGGCGCCGGGACGCTGCGCAGCGTCAGCAGGTCCGCCAGCATCGGGACGGCCGACGACAGGACGCCGGCGGTCACCGCGGCCAGGATCGCCCCGAGCTCGGGCCGGTGCGCGATCATCGCCCAGACGCCGACCGGCACGTAGGCCAGCCCGGACACGCCCGCGGCCGCCGCCGAGCCCGCGATACCGGGGATGCGGGCGCCGACCTCGCGGTTGAGCAGGATGTAGGCCGCCCAGCACGCGGCGGCGAGCAGCGCCAGGCCGATGCCGAGGTAGTCCGTGCTGGGCCGCGGCCGAACCAGGACCACGACGGCCCCTGCCGCGACCAGCGCGCACAGCAGGTCACCCCGCCGCCGTGACCCGGCGAGGGCGACGGCCAGCGGGCCCAGGAACTCGAGGGTGACGGCCAGGCCGAGGCCGACGCGGTCGACCGCGCTGTACAGCGAGAGGTTCATCGTCCCGAACACCAGCGCGAGGGCCAGGACGAGCCGCCACTGGGCGGCGGTGAACCCGCGCAGCCGCGGTCGTGCGGTCGCCAGCAGTACCACGGCCGCGACCCACTGGCGGACGGCCACGACACCGACCGGCCCGAGTTGCGGGAAGGCCAGTGCCGCGACCGACGCCCCGACCTGGTTGGACAGCCCGCTGCCCGTCATCAGTACCGCCCCGCGCAGGCGTCCTTCGCTCGTCATGCCCCGACTATCGAGGCCGGCGGGGCATACGCAAAATGCATCCGACACGCCGGCTATACGCTGAACGCATGGATGCCTCGCTGGAGCTGCGCCACCTGCGGCACTTCGTCGCGGTGGTGGACGCCGGGAGCTTCACCGACGCCGCGCTCGAGCTCGGCGTCTCCCAGGCGACGGTGTCGCGGACCCTGCTCGCGCTCGAGCGGGTCCTGGGCGTGCGGCTGCTGCACCGCACGAGCCGGACCGTCGAACCCACCACGGCCGGGGTCACGGTCCTCGCCCGGGCGCGGGTCCTGCTGGCCGACGCCGAAACGCTGGTCCACGAGGTCACGACCGGCCACACCCGGCTGCGGCTGGGGCACGCGTGGTCGGCGGTGGGCCGGCACACCGCGGAGTTCCAGCGGCGCTGGCAGGACCGGTACCCGGACGTCGAGCTGCAGCTGGTGCGGACCAACACGGCGACCGGCGGCCTGGCCGAGGGGCGCTGCGACCTGGCCGTCGTCCGCACCGCCGTCGACACCCGCCGCTACGCCCACACGGTCGTCGGCCACGAAGGCCGGTGCGTCGCGCTCGCTTCGGACGACCCGTGGGCCCGGCGCCGCGTGATCCCGTTCGCCGAGCTGAGCGGCCGCACGCTCGTCGTCGACCGGCGCACCGGCACGACCACGCCGGACCTGTGGCCCGAGGACGCCCGGCCGGCGGTGGAGTACACCCACGACATCGACGACTGGCTGGCGGCGATCGCGACCGGGCGCTGCGTCGGCGTCACGCCCGAAGCGACCGCGGCGCAGTACCGGCGCGACGGCATCCGCTACCGGCCGCTGCGCGACGCCGGCCGCATCCCGGTCCGGCTGATCTGGCGCGTCCGCGACGCGCACCCGGCGACGCACCTGGCCGCCGCCCTGCTGACCGAGCTCTACCGCTCCTGAGGACGCGCCGGAGCGAGCAGGACGCCCAGCGCGATCAGCTCGGTCAGCGCCATCCCGCGTTCGACGAGGCCGAGCGGGATGATGGTCCACCAGCGGCCGCCGTCGACCGCGGCCACCACCACGGCCCACAGGATCACCGCGAACCAGCCCAGCGACGCGATCGCGAGCACGCGGGCCAGCCACCGGCGGCCGGGGGAGCCCGGGAACGCCGTGCGCGCGGCGACCAGCACCGCCAGCGGGAGGGCCACGAAAGCCACGACGCTCGCGATCCGGTGCAGCGTGCCGCCGAAGTCCGAGCGCGCGACCGTGGCCCAGTCCGGCTTCGGGAAAGCCACGATGACCAGCAGTCCGACCGTCCACAATGTACCCAGGACGGCCGCGGGCACGGGCAGCCGCCGCTGGCTGTGCAGGACCGCGAGCCCGGCCGCCGAACCGAGCGCCACCAGGATCACCGCGAGGTCGAACACCCACTTGTGGTCCGAGAGGCCGTATTCGCTGATCGTGCGGCGGGTCGCGCTGATCCGGTCGGTCGGCGGGATGACCTGGAGCAGCAGGACCAGCGCGGCACCGATCACGAGGGCGGCGACCCCGCCGAGCGAGACCGCGAGCGATGTCCGTCGCGCAGGGACCGTGACCATGAACCGACAGTAGCCGACCGGTGGTTGAACTCCCGGTGAAGGTTCTTTCGGGCGAACCTTGGTGTGAAAACGGGGTCAAGGCTGTACGACTTACGGCGGTTACCGTAGCCGGTTTTCGTCCATTACGGTCACTCGCTACCGGTACGTCCGTGCTGTGCCGGCCTCGCTCAAGGAGGTCTTTGCCTGTGGGGAATTCACCAAGAAGACTGGTGCTGGCGGCTTCGGTCGTGGCGCTGGCGGCGGCGTTCGTCACGTTACCGGCCGGTACCGCCGGCGCGGCCCAGAACATCCTGCGTGCCGACAAGTCGGTACCACGCTCGTGCTTCGCGAAAGTGCTGCCCAAGGGCACCTCGGGCACCGATCGCCGCGAGCTGACGTCCACTGTGGACGGACTCGTCCAGGCCCGGCTGAAGCCGACCTCGGGCGCCGAAGGCGACTGGGACGTCGCCGTGTTCGACAAGGCGACGGGTGCGGTGGTCGCCGCCTCCACGGCGTTGCGCACCCACGAGCTCGCCGAAAGCTTCGTGAAGAAGGGCCAGGAGCTCGTCGTCCAGGGCTGCCGCTACGGCGGTTCGGCCGACCGGGCCCAGCTCGGCGTCGACTTCCTCGCGCTGACCCCGCAGGGCACGCCGACCACCGCGCAGAAGGCGGAGCTGGTCCGGGTCGAGACGCCGACGCGCGCCGACAAGAACAAGCTGACCGGTCTCGGCCTCGACGTCACCGAGAAGGGTGACGCGACCGGGATCGAGGTCGTCCTCGCCGACGACGCCGACCGCCAGCTGCTGAAGAACAGCGGCTTCAAGTCCAAGGTGATCGAAGCCGACCTCTCGGCCAAGTCGGTCCAGGACGCGAAGACCGACCGCCAGTACGCCGCGAAGACCGCCGCTTCGGCGCTGCCGTCCGGGCGCACCAGCTACCGGCACCTCTACGACTACAACTACGAGCTGAAGGAGCTGGCCCGCAAGAACCCCGGCCTCGTCTCGGCGTTCACCATGCCCGAGTCGACCTGGGAAGGCCGCGACGTCGTCGGCGTCGAGATCGCCACCGACGTCAAGAACATCACCGACGGCAAGCCGGTGAACTTCACGATGGGCGTGCACCACGCCCGGGAGTGGCCGGCCGCCGAGCACGTCATGGAGTGGGCGTACGAGCTGATCAACGGCTACGCGCACGACGCCTCGATCCGCAGCCTCGTCGGCAAGACCCGCAACATCGTCGTGCCGGTCATCAACCCGGACGGCTTCGAGATCTCGCGCGAGGCCGAGCCCAAGGGCGACTTCACCCGGTTCGACTACGAGATGAAGCGCAAGAACTGCAACGTCAACGACTCGCCGCCGCAGTACGCCACCGGCGTCTGCAAGGCCAACCCCGGCGGCCGCCTGCGCGGCACCGACCCGAACCGCAACTACGCGGGCTTCTGGGGCGGCGCCGGTGCCGAGATCGCCTGGAGCGGCGACACGTTCCGCGGGTCCGCGCCGTTCAGCGAGCCCGAGGTGCGCAACGTCCGCTCGATCGTGTCCTCGCGCCAGGTGACCAACCTGATGACGATGCACACCGTCGCCGCGCTGGTGCTGCGCCCGCCGGGCGTGGCCGACGTCCGGCCGCCGCTGGAGGAGCCGGCCTACAAGGCCCTCGGCGACAAGATGGCGTCGCGCAACGGCTACATCAGCCAGCCGAGCTGGGCGCTGTACGACACCACCGGCAGCACCGAAGACTGGTCGTACTGGGCCACCGGTGGCTGGGGCTTCACCATCGAGGTCGGCGGCAACGGCTTCCACGGCCCGTACGCCGACAGCGTCGTCGCCGAGTACGAGGGCCTCGCGCCGTCGTCCGGGGCGGGCAAGGGCGGCAACCGGCAGGCGCTGCTCGACCAGCTGGGCAGTGCGGCCGACCCGGCGCAGCACTCGACGCTGATCGGTTCGGCGCCGAAGGGCTACCAGCTCAAGCTGCACAAGACGTTCCAGACGCCGACGTCGCCGGTGATCCAGCCCGACGGCTCCACCAAGCCGCCGATCTACGTCACCGACAACCTCGACTCGAAGTTCACGACCACCGGCGGACGGTTCGCCTGGTCGGTCAACCCGTCGACCCGGCCGTACGTGGCGGGCCGCTACGGGCGCGACCCGCAGGGCCCGGCGCAGCAGGGTCAAGCGGTGACCAACCCGGCCGGCGTGCCGCCGATCAACCAGAACTACCCGGTCGACCCGGCGGGTGACTCGTTCACCTTCCACGTCAACGGCCTGCCCCAGGTCGACAACGGGAAGTTCAGCGTGAACATCAACTGGGCCAGCACGGCCACCGACTGGGACCTGTTCATCTACGACGCGGCGGGCAACCAGGTCAGCTCGTCGGCGAACGGCGGCACGACGTCCGAGCACGCCGTGCTGTTCGACCCGCCGGCCGGCGACTACCGCGCCGTGGTGGTCAACTACGACCAGGCCGACCCGGCCACGGTCGACGACTGGACGGGAGACGTGTCGTTCGCGTCGCCGATCCCGCCGACGTACGGGCCGAAGGAGGCCTACCAGCTGACCTGCACGTCGCCGAAGGGCCAGCTCGTGGGCGTGGCGGACGTGTACGCCGACCGCGGCCAGACGGTCGACGTCGGCGAGGTCTGCACCCGTTCCGCGCACGCGCAGAAGCAGCGCGCTTCGGGCGGGACCCGGTAGTTGGGTTTTAGTTAGTGAGGGCCTTCTCGCTTCGGCGGGGAGGCCCTCACGGCGTTGCGGCGAGGGTGACGCCGAGGGCCACGAGGATGGTGCCGACGACGCGGTCGAGGGTGGGTTTGGCGTACGCGTACCAGCGCCGGGTGGCGGGGGCGGAGAACAGCAGGGCGACGCTGAGGTGCCAGGCCGTCGAGACGAGGAGGATGAGCGCGACGGCCGCGGCTTTGACGGCGGTGGGTTCGGTCGGCGGGAGTGTGGCCGTGAGAACACTGCCGAAGAACGCGGCGGCTTTCGGGTTGGTCAGGTTGCTGACCACGCCGCGGCGGAAGTGGTTCGGATTTTGCGTGACGGGTTCGTGGTTCGCCGTCTCCTCCGCGGCTTCCGGTCGGCGGGCCCGCAGCCACAGCCGCACGCCGAGCCAGGCGAGATAGCCACCGCAGACGACGCGCAGGCCGGCGGCCAGCCAGGGCGCCCGAGCCAGCAGACTGCCCAGCCCGAAGACGGCAACGGCGGCCAGCACCCCACCGGCGGCGACGACCCCGACCGCGACGGCCACCGCGGCCCGCCGGCTCCCGGCCGCGGCGGTGTGCGCGATGAGCACGAAGTTGGGCCCGGGGGAGACGGCCGCGGGAAGGTAGGCCAGCAGCACGGTCCCCAGGGTGGCAGCGGGGGTCACAGGTTCAGCCTGACACGGCGGCCGGCAGCGCCCGCCCCGGCCTGGCAAGGGGCACCGCGCCTTGCGGTCCTGCCGGCTCCGTGCCCGGTGAACGGGGCCCGGTCACCTCGGACAACCCCGCCCGGCCCACTCAGCTCCGACGAACGCCGGAGGTCACGCCGCCCGGCCGCCCCCGCCGACCACCTGGTCACGCATCGTCCGCAGCGCCTGGTGGTCCACTGTGGACGGGTCGGCGGCGAGCCACTCGCCGATCTCGTGCAGGAACTCCTCCGGCGTCATCGGCGCCGCGGGCAGGTCGCCCGGGTCGGCCGTGGTCAGGTCGCCGCTGCGGCTCGGGTACACGATCATCGCGCCGCGCAGCGCCACGCCCGGCAGCAGGTCGCGGTAGGCGGCGAGGCTCTCGGCCAGCCGGCTGCCGCCGCCGCGGAACGGGCGGCCGTTGCGCAGCAGCCTGCCGTCGTCGGCCGTCTCGTAGTGGCCGGGCAGCCACAGCTTCGACTCGATCAGCACCAGGCGCTTCCCGCACAGCACCGCGTGGTCGACGTCGGCGAACACCGAGCCCGGCCACGCGAGCCCGTGGAAGATCCGCGCGCCGGGCAGCCGCGTCAGGTAGGTCTCGAGCAGGTCGGCGGTGAGCCGCTCGGCCAGCTCGTCGCGCTCGGTGCCGGGCGACCCGAACACGGTGCGCCCGCCGAACTCCTCCGCGTACGCGTCGCGCGCCTTGTTCGCCCGCAGGTACCCGCGGGCCAGGCGCTGGACCAGCAGCGCGGTGCCGGCGGTCAGCAGCAGCCAGACGATGAGCACCGGCGTGCTGAACCCCACCCCGCTGACCAGCGGCAGCAGCACGAGCACCATCCCGCCGACCGCGGCGACCACCGGCGTGTGCCCGGGCCCGCGACGGCGGCCGTGACGCATCCGCGTGTCCTCGCCGGCGAAGTGCCACCAGCTCAGGTCTTCGGCGTCCAGGTCGGGCAGGTCGGGGACGAACCCGGGCTCGTCCCCGAAGCGCCGCCGGGCCCGCGGCCGGACCGGCACGGCCACCACGGTCGCGCCGCCGGAGTCGTAGCGCGCCCGGGCGACGGGATCGCTCAGGACGTCGTAGGCCTCGCGGAGCAGCCGGAACGTGCCGACGGTCCCGCCGCCGTCGGGGTGCATGGTCTTCGCCAGCCGGCGGTAGGCCGTCTTGACGTCGGCCGCCGTGGCGGTTCGGCGGACGCCGAGCACCTCGTAGTAGTCGACCTCGGGCACGCGGGCGTTCACCTCCGGATGGCTGCGCGAAGACTTTATGGGACCGGGTTTCCGGGCCGGCCACCGCCTCGGCGGCGCGTCGGGGTGATCCTCCTCCGGCGCAGGTCAGTGCGGTGTCAGGAGTTCTATCGCCGACGGCGGGCGATTCGCACACCCGGTTCGGCGACGCCGAGGGGGCGCGTGACGGGGCTCCGGACGGGGGTTCCGGCGCGTTTGCCGTGGTCCGCGAGTGTCCATTGAGGACTTTGCATCACCCGGAAGTGTTGTCGCGGCGCGAAACATCGGGATCGCGGTGACGTTTCGTAGCCGGATTTCACCCAAAGGGAGGGGAACAGGTGTTCGAATCCGCGGCTAGGATGGAGGCATGTCCACGGCACTCCCCAGACGTGACGGGCCCACCGCCACCCCACCTCGGCAGCGGGCCCGTCACCCCCGTCACCGCTCGCGCAGCAGGAAGCGCTGCAGCTTCCCGCTCGCGTTGCGCGGCAGCGCGTCGATGAACCGCACCCGGCGCGGGTACTTGTACGGCGCCGCAACGGCTTTGGCGTGCTCCTGCAGGGCGTGCACGAGGTCCGGACCCGCGGTGACGCCTTGTCGCGGCACGACGAAGGCGGTCACGACGGCGCCCCGGTCCGGATCGGGCGTGCCGACGACCGCGCACTCGTCGACGTCCGGGTGGCTCAGCAGCACCTCTTCGACCTCGGGAGCGGCGATGTTGTAACCGGAGGAGACGATCATGTCGTCGCTGCGCGCCACGAACCGGAAGTAGCCGTCGGGTTCCCGGAGGTAGGTGTCGCCGGTGATGTTCCAGCCGTCGCGGACGTAGTCGGCCTGTCGCGGGTCCTCGAGGTAGCGGCAGCCGGTGGGGCCCTGAACGGCGAGCAGCCCGGGGGTGCCGTCGGGCACGGGCGAGCCGTCGATGTCCAGGACGGCGGCGCGGAACCCGGGGACGACGGTGCCGGTCGTGCCCGGGCGGGCGGCGTCGTCGGCCGCGGAGATGAACACGTGCAGCATCTCCGTGCTGCCGATGCCGTCGATGAGCGGGCGGCCGACGAGGTCGCGGTACCGCTCGGCGACGGTGGCGGGCAACGCCTCGCCGGCGGAGACGGCTCGGCGCACGCCTTTGAGGAGAGGGCCGTCGCCGGAGCCGAGGATCGCGCGGTAGGCGGTCGGCGCCGTGAACAGCACGGTCACCGACCGCTCGGCGACGATCGAGGCCAGCTCCCGGGGTGTGGCGCGCTCCAGGAGGAGCACGGACGCGCCGGCGTGCAGCGGGAAGACGAGGAGGCCACCGAGGCCGAAGGTGAACGCGAGGGGAGGGGTGCCGCAGAAGAGGTCGTCCGCGGTGGGCCGCAGGACGTGCCGGGAGAACGTGTCGGCGATGGCGAGCAGGTCGCGATGGAAGTGAATCGTCGCCTTGGGGGTCCCGGTGGTGCCCGAGGTGAAGGCGAGCAGGGCGACGTCGTCGGCGGCGGTCGGCACGTCGTCGAAGGTCGCCGGGTGCCGCGCGCAGCGTCCGGCGAGGTCGGTGCCGTAGGAGACGGCGGGCAGCCCGGGTGGCAGCTCGTCGAGCAGGCGCTCGTCGCACAGGGCGACGGCCGGCCGGGCCCGCTCGACGATCTTGTCGAGCTCGTGGCGGCGCAGCATCGGCATCGTGGAGACGGCGACCGCGCCGGCTTTGAGGACGCCCAGCCAGCAGGCCGCCAGCCACGGCGTGTTGGTGCCGCGCAGCAGCACGCGGTTCCCGGGGGCGACCCCGAGTTCGTCGGTGAGGACGCGCGCGATCCGGTTGGCGCGCGCGAGCACGTCGCCGTAGGTCCAGGTCTCGTCGAGCGAGTGCAGGCAGGGCCGCTCGGCGCCGAAGCGCTCGACGGCGCCGTCGAGCAGGGCGGTGGCGGCGTTGAGCCGGTCGGGGTAGTGCAGCTCGGGGAGGTCGAAGACGAGCCGCGGCCACTGCTCCCCGGGCGGCAACCGGTCACGGCAGAACGAGTCGGTGTGAGCGCTGGGAGTAAGCCTCATCGCAGCTCCTCGGATCGACTTCGACCCTAGGAAACGTAGCACTCGTTGCGACCGTCGAGAAGACGCTATGCCGCACCGATGACGGCGGCGAGGAAGAAGCGATACCACGCCGTGACTTCACCCCGCGGGCGGCGCGACGGTGGCATCCGGCTGGTTGGCGCGGCGCAACGCGTCGGCGACGAAGCCGTTCGCCTTGAGCTCTTCGACCAGCTCACGCAGGAAGGCGACGGTCGAAGGCTGCCGCGCCGGCGTGGTCCCGACGGCCTGCTGGATCTGCATGAACCGTTCCGGAACGACCCGCATGCCGGGATGCGCGGAGACATAGGCGGTCATCGGCTGCCGAATCCCGGCAGCGACGTCCAGGCCCTGCTCTTCGAAGGCGACGACCCCGTCCGAGCCACGCACGATCGTCGCGTGCGCGAGGGTCCGCGTCAGGAAGAGGTCGTAGGCCGACCCTTCCTTCACCCCGATCCGAACGCCCGGCCGATCGACGTCCGCAGGTGAGCGGAAGCGCGAATCGTCCGGAACGACGTACACACCTTCGATGACGACATAGGGAGCGGTGAAGGCCACCGAGGCCGCCCGCGCCGGCTCGATCGCCAGAAAACAGAGATCGGCGGCACCCGAGGTCAGCGCCTCGAAGGACTTCCGTGCGGCATCAAAGCAGACAAACTCGACGGGCACACCCAGCCGCGCGGCAACCTCACGCGCAAGGTCGACGGTGACACCCCCGGGCGCATCCGGAGTCCCGTGGGCAAGCACCGGATTCCCAAGATTGACGGCGGCACGCAGCACCCCGGTGGGCGCGAGGTCAGCGGAAAGATCTCCCATGAGGGGCGAGGGTAACGACGCAACCAGCACCAGGCGCCCGAGTGTCACTCACGCCACCACGTGGCGAAAGCCGCTCGCGCAGCCGACCGGCCGCAGGTCAGCCACACCACCCGGCGCTGCGGGCGTTGCTCACACCACCGGTTGGGCGGCGCAGGTTCGTCGCGGCACTCGGCGCGGCGAGCAGTGCTCACCCGGCCGGCCGCCGCGGCGAAAGTCGCGTTCGCCACGTCGCCCGGCGCGGCGAAAGTCGCTCGCGCAGCCGGCCGGGCGCGGGGTCGCCCACACAACCGGTGCGGCGAGCATTGCTCACACCACCGGCCGACCGGGCGCGGCGAACCTCGCTCACCCCACCGGCGGCCGATCCGTCGTTCCCAGCTCGAAGACCGTCTCCTGGTGATAAACCTCGCCCGGCCGGAGCACCGTGCTCGGGAAGTCCGGCCGGTTCGGCGAATCCGGAAAGTGCTGAGCCTCCAGCGCGAACCCCGCGCCGGGAGTACCGAGGTAGTTACCCGAATAAAACTGCAGACCCGGCTCAGTAGTCCACATCGTCAGCAACCGGCCGGACGTCGGCTCCCAAGCCCGCGCGGCGAACGGCGCCCCCTCGTCGAGGACCCAGTTGTGGTCGTAACCACCCCCGATCACCAGCTGCGGGTCGGGATCGCCGATCCGGGCGCCGATCGCCGACGACCTGCGGAAGTCGAACGGGGTCCCGATGACCGGCACCGGGCCGCCGGCCGGGATCAGGTTCTCGTCCGTCGGGCAGTACGACTGCGCCGCGATCGACAGCGTGTGGTCGTACACCGGCCCGGCGCCCGCCAGGTTCCAGTACGTGTGGTTCGTCAGGTTGACCACCGTCGGTGCGTCCGTCGTCGCGTGGTACGTCAGGTGCAGCCGCGCGTCGAGGCGGTACGTCACCTCCGTCGTGAGCCGGCCGGGGTAGCCCTGGTCGCCGTTCGGGCTTACCAGCGTCAGCCGGACTCCGTCCGGGAGCGGGGTTGCCGACCACACCCTCGTGTCGAACCCGGACGGGCCGCCGTGCAGGCTGTTCTTCCCGTCGTTCACCGGCACGCGATGCAGGATGCCGTCGAGGGCGAACGTGCCGCCCGCGATGCGGTTGGCGAAGCGGCCGATCAGCGCGCCCAGGAACACCCGGGCCGCGCCCGGCCGGTTGTTCGCCACGTACCCCTCGAGGTCCGGGTAGCCCAGGACGACGTCGGTGCCGTCCGGGGTCTCGACCGACTGGATGACGCCGCCGTAGTCGAGCACGCGGACCGTGAGCCCGCCGGGCCGGGACAGCGTGTAGCGGTGGACGTCGGTGTCGCCGACGCGGCCGAAGAACTCGCGGGTGAGTTCGGTGTGCGTCATCGACAGGCCCCTCCGCCAACGCTGTTAGCGCTAACAGCATGCGGGAGGACGCACCGCACGGTCAAGGGTCAGTGCTCGCCCGGCGGCGGCGTGCCCAGCAGTTGGTGCGCCCGCAGGGCCATCTGGATCTCCAGCCGCTGCGCCGGATCGCTCAGCCGGTCGCCGAAGAGGCCGCTCAGCTGGCTGACGCGGTAGCGGACCGTCTGCGGGTGGACGCCCAGCGCCTGCGCGATGTCCGGCGTGTTCCCGTTGTGCTCCAGCCAGCTCAGCAACGTCTCCGCGAGACGGACCTGCTGCTTCACCGTCAGGCCCGCGAACGGCGCCAGGGTCTTCGCCGACAGCTGGTCGAGCAGGAACCGGTCCAGCAGCAGCCAGTGCGTCGCCAGGTGGTCGGCCGTGTGCGTCACCGCCTGGTCCCCGAGCAGGCCGCGGCGGACGAGATCCAACGTTCGCCGCGCCCACAGTGCCGACGTCGCCGCGTCGGCCGGCCGGACCCGGGGGCCGACGGCCGCGCGCCAGCCCGGCAGCCGGCCTTCGAGGCCCCGCAGGTCGCGGTCCGGGTTCGGGGTCAGCAGGCAGGGCTCGGTGCCTTCGAGGTCGAGCAGGACGTCGTCGGCGACCTGCGGGGCGGGCGTCAGGTGCTGCTCGCTGCGCGGGTCGAGCGCGACGACCGTGACCCACTCCGGCATGGTCCACTTCGCGGCCTTCGCCATCGTCGCGATCGTCGCCGGGGACGACGGCGGGCTGGCCAGGAGGAGCTCGAGCAGCCGGCGGCGACGGCGTTCGAGCGTGCCGGTCGCCATCGCCTGCGCCAGCGTGTACCCCTCGACCGAGTGGGACGAAATCTCTTCCACATAAGCGAAGATCGCCTCCGCGCCGACGCACAGCACGGCCGCCGGGAAGCGGTGGGCCTGGCCCAGCTCCGCCACGTACCGCCACGCCGCGCGCCCGCCAGCGCGGTAGGCGGCCTGGAGTGAGTTCAGGCTGCCACCGTCGTGGTGAACGCGCTTTCCGACCTCCCGGAACAACTTCGGCCAGTTGTCCTCTGTGGACGGTGCCGCGTCGATGCTGTCGATGCAGCTGAGCACCGCCTGCTCGATCGCCAGCACGATCATCTTCCCGAACTCGCCCTCCAGGGGCTTGGCGTACTCGGGCACGGCCCGCTGGATCTCTTCGAGGATCCGCCGGGCGAGCGGGTCCGCGTGCGGCCGGAACCGCCGCGCGAGCTCGGTGGGCAGCGAGCCCCAGAGCTGGTGGGCCCGGCCGGTGCCGCGGGGGTGCGGGACGGTGATCGTCCGGGTCATGGCCACCCCTTTTTCCGCATCGTCGCGAAGGTCATGAACGCACACGAAAACGAGATTGGCAACCGCCGGGCCTGCGTCCGGACCCGGTTCTGTCATGCCGGGACCAAGGGTCGCACACGTCTTTGTCACACGGTCGACAAGCGGGGAGAACACTCACGGCCGCAAGGGTTTCCGAAATGGGATTTGTGTTCCCGGCCCGTATCTTCGCGGACCATTCCGTTGTTAGCGTGATCAACAATCGGTTGCGGAAGGAGAGCGGGATGACGGCCGTCGTTTCGTGGTCTTTCCGCTGGTCCGGCGTGGTGGTCGCGGTGTGGCTGGCCGCGCTGGCGGGGCTCGTCGCGGCCGTCGTGCACATCGGCGCGGACTTCCGCGACACGGTCGACCTGCCGGCCGCGGACAGCACCGCCGCCGCCCGGCTGCTGCACGGCACCGGCACCGCGGAACGCGTCGTCGTCCGCGTGCCGGACGGCCCCGTCGACACCGGCACCGGCCGCGCCCGGCTCGACGCCTTCGCCGCCCGGCTGGCGGCGTTACCGCACGTCGTGGCCGTCGGCCCGCTGCCGGGCGAGGTGTCGGACGACCGGCGGACGGCGGTCCTGCCCGTCCGGTTCGACGCGCCCGCCGCCGACCTCGGCCAGGGCACGGCGGACGCCTTCGCCGACGTCGTCCGGGACGCCGGCGACCTCACCGCCGGGGCGTCGGGGGAGCTCGCCGCGATGACGGCGGCCGCGCCGGACCTGGGCAACGCCGCGTTCGGCCTGCTCGCCGCGGCCCTCGTGCTGCTGGTGACGTTCCGTTCGGCGGCGTGCGTCCTGCTCCCGGTCCTCACCGCGTCGGTGTCCGTCGGCTGCGCATTGGCCGTGGTCACGCTGCTGTCGCACGTCATGACCGTCCCGAAGATCAGCACGGAGATCGCCGCACTGCTGGGCCTCGGGGTCGGCGTCGACTACGCGCTGTTCGTGCTCACCCGCTTCCGGCAGGGCCGCCGCGAAGGCGCGGAACCCGCGCGGGCGCTGGCCGTCGCGGCGGCGACGTCGGGCCGCAGCGTGGTCTTCGCCGGGATCACCGTCTGCGTCTCGCTGGCCGGGATGCTGACCGTCGGCTTGGCGTTCCTCGACGGGATCGCCGTCGCCGCGGCGGTTTCCGTGCTGCTCACCGCCTTGGCGGCGCTCACCCTGCTGCCCGCGTTGCTGCGGCCGGTCGCCGCGCGGATGCGGATCCCGGCGGAGGGGAGCGGCCGCCGCTGGGCCCGGCTCGCGCGGTCGGTGACCGGCCGGCCGGGCCCGTACACGCTCGCCGCGCTGCTGGTCGTGGCCGTGCTCGCGCTGCCGATGACCGGCCTGCGCCTCGGCGTCCCGGACGCCGCCCTCGACCCGCCCGGCAGCATCACGCGGACCGCCGCCGAGCTCTCGCACGACGGCTTCGGCCCGGGTGCCGACGCTCCGCTGCTGGTGGCGGGCCCGGGCGACGCGGCACAGGGCACGCTGCGCGAGGCACTGCTCGCCCACGCCGACGTCGGCCCGCCCGCGACGCTGCCCGGCGGCTGGCTGCTCACGGTCACCCCGCGCACCGCGCCCGGCGACCCGGCCACCGGCGAGCTGCTGGCCTGGACCCGCGCGATGGCCACGACGATCGCCGGCCCGGACACGCACGTCGGCGGGCTCGTCGCGGCCCGGGCCGACTTCTCCGCGGCCATCACCGCGCGGCTCCCGCTGTTCCTCTTCAGCGTCGTCGGCATCTCGGTGCTGCTGCTCGCCTGGGTGTTCCGCAGCGTGGCGATCCCGCTGACGGCGGCGGTGATGAACCTGCTGACCGCGGCCGCGACGACGGGCGTGGTCGTGTTCGCCTTCGGCGGCCCGATCGAGCCGTACCTGCCGGTGTTCCTCTTCGCCGGGCTGTTCGGCCTGTCGATGGACTACGAGGTCTTCCTCATCGCGCGCATCCAGGAGGCGTGGCGCCGCCGCGGTGACACGCGGGCCGCGGTCGTCGACGGCATCGCGGCGACCGGCCGGACCATCACCGCGGCCGCGCTGATCATGGCGCTGGTGTTCGTGGCGTTCGCCTTCGTGGACGCCCGCGTCGTGCGCGAGGCCGGGGTGGGGCTGACCGCCGCGGTGCTCCTCGACGCGGTCGTCGTCCGGTGCGTGCTGGTCCCGGCGGTGATGGCGTGGCTCGGCGAAGCCAACTGGTGGTTCCCGCGGCGCTCGCGCGTTCCGGCCGCCCGCGAACTGGCCGGGAGCGCGCGATGACCCGGCGGACCCTGGTGCTGATCGCGCTCGGCGCGTTCGTCACGACCCTCGACAACACCATCGTCGCGGCCGGCGCGCCCTCGATCGCCCGCGACCTCGGGCTGGATCTCGGGACGCTGTCATGGGTCGCCCTCGGCTACATGCTCCCGTTCGCCGGCCTGCTCCTGGTGGCGGGCACGCTGATCGACCGCTGGGGCCGTCGCCCGGCACTGCTGGCCGGGCTGCTCGCGTTCGGGATCGGCGCGGCCGCCGGTGGGCTGGCCGGCTCGGTCGGGCTGCTCGTCGCCGCCCGCGTGCTGCAGGGCGCGGCCGCCGCGTTCCTGGTGCCCGGCCTGCTGAGCCTGCTGCGCTCGAACCTCGACGCGCGGGGCCGGACGCTCGCCGCCGCCGTGTGGACCGCGTGCCTGGCCGCCGCGCTCGCGCTGGGTCCGGCGCTCGGCGGGCTGCTGAGCGAATACCTCGGCTGGGCCTGGATCTTCTTCGTCAACCTGCCGTTCGTGGCAGCGATGCTCGCCCTGCTGCCGGGGACGGTGCCGGCCGGCCGCGAACCGCCCGGGCCGCGCCCGGCCGTCGGGGCGATGGCGGTCGTGACGGCGAGCCTGGTCCTGCTCACCGCGGCGCTCGTCGAACTGGGCGAGGACGCGCGGACCGGGATCGTCCTGCTCGTCGCGGGCACCGCGCTCGGCGTGGCCTTCGTGCTCCGGGAACGTCGCGCGCGCGATCGGCTGGTGCCGGCGGACCTGACCGGCAACCGGGTGTTCGCGGGCTCGCTCGCCGTGCAAGTGCTGTGGGGCCTCGGGATCTCGGGCATCGTCTTCTTCACCCCCTTGCTGCACCAGGAGTTCCTCGGCCTCGACCCGGTCGCGGCGGGGTTGCCGCTGGCGCTGGTCGCGGTCGCGGTGGTGGCCGCGACGCCGCTGGTCCCGTGGACGGTGGCGCGGGTCGGTCCACACCGGACGGTCGCGGCCGGGCTCGCCGTGGTCGCCGGCGGACTGCTCGCCCTCGCCATGGTGAACCACGTCCCGGCGATCGCCCCGCGGGTGCCGGGGCTGGTGCTGATCGGGGCCGGTTCGGCGTTCACGACGCCGTTGACTTCGCACGCGCTGGAAGTCGTGGCCGAACGGCGATCCGGCTTGGCATCCGGGCTGCTCACGGCGTCGCGCGAGCTGTCGAGCGCGCTCGGTGTCGCGCTGATCGGCGCGGTGCTGACGATGGTCCGGGCGGTGCGGCTCGACGCGGGCGCGACGCCGGGGCCGGCGCTGGCCGCGGGCTACACCGCCGGGCTCCTCGCCGCGGCCGGGCTGACGCTCACCGGCGCGCTGCTGGCCGTGCGCGTGTTGAGGAGTCCGTCCGCGGTGACCTCGTCGCCGCGTGACAAACGCGCGGTGCCGTAATCCGTGTGCCGGTGAGCATCGGAATTCCCTTGATTGACAACCGACCGGGAGCAGCTATTCACTGCGCCGGCAAACGCTATCTGCGAGGAGCCATGGAAACCATTTCCCAGCCGGTTCCCGTCACCGGGGAAACCGCCGCCGACCGCGCCTCACTGGCGACCCTGCTGGGCCGGTGGGCGCGGGTGCTCGGCGACGAGGTCGCGCTGACCCACCTGGACCACCGCGGCAGCGCGGACGGCCGGGCGGTCACGCTCACCTGGCGCCAGCTCGACGACCGGGTCAGCGCCGTCGCCGCGCGGCTGAGCGGGCTCGCGGTCCCGGGAGACCGGGTGGCGGTGCTCGCCGGGCAGTCCGCCGAGTACGTCGTCGCGTTCCTCGGCGCGATCCGGGCGGGACTGGTCGCCGTGCCGCTGTTCGCCCCCGGCCTGCCCGGGCACGCGGGCCGGCTGACCGCGACGCTCGCCGACTGCGCCCCGCGGGTCGTGCTCACCACGACCGAAGACCTCGGCGCGGTGCGCGATTTCCTCGCGGACTCCCGGCCCGCCGTGATCGCCGTCGACGCGCTGACCCCGGCCGATCCGCGGGAATGGCCCGCGCCGGATCCCGAGGCCATCGCGTACCTGCAGTACACGTCGGGCTCCACCCGCTCGCCCGCCGGGGTCGTGCTGACCCACCGGAACGTCCTCGCCAACGCCCGCCAGGCGTGCACCGCCTACGGCGTCGAGAGCCGCGCCACCTCGGCGGTCAGCTGGCTTCCGCTCTTCCACGACATGGGCCTGATCCTCGGGATCGGCGCGCCGATGGTCGGTGGCATGGCGTCGGTGCTGATGGACCCGCTGGCGTTCCTCGAGCGGCCGTCCCGGTGGCTGCGTGCGCTCTCGGCCAGTCCCGGCGCGATCAGTGCGGCGCCCAACTTCGCTTATGCCTATTGCGCTTCCCGCGTTTCCGAAGCCGAGAAGAGCTACCTGGAACTGAGCCGGGTCGTCTCGCTGATCAACGGCAGCGAGCCGGTGCTGCCGGCCACGATCGCGAAGTTCCAGGACGCCTTCGCCGAGTGCGGGCTGCGGCCGGAGGTCCACCGGTCGTCCTACGGGCTGGCCGAGGCCACCGTGCTCGTTTCCGTGTCGGACGCCGGAAAACCGGCTCGCCAGGTCACGTTCGACCGGGACCGGCTCGCCGCCGGGTTCGCGGAGCCGGCCGCGTCCGGGTCGACCCTCGTTTCGTGCGGCCGCCCGGCGGGGCAGCGGGTGCGGATCGCCGACCCCGGCACCGGCGAACCCCTCGACGCCGGCGAGGTCGGCGAGATCCGGGTCAGCGGCCCGAACGTCGGCCGCGGCTACTGGGGCCGCGACTCGACCGCCACCTTCGGCCTGCCGCCGCTCGACCCGGACACCGGCGACGGCTGGCTGGCGACCGGGGACCTCGGCGTCGTCTTCGACGGCGAGCTGTACGTCACCGGCCGGCTGAAGGACCTGGTCGTCGTCGACGGCCGCAACCACTACCCGCAGGACATCGAGCAGACCGTGGAGGACCATCCGGGCGTCCGGCCGCACTCGGCGGCGGTCTTCGCGATCGCCACCGGCGACGGGGAAGCCGCGGTCGTCGCGCTGGAACGGGCCAAGAACTCCGAGGCCGACGTCACCGAGGTGACGGCCGCGCTGCGGGCGGCCGTTTCGGCCGGGCACGGCCTGCGCCTGCAGGACGTCGTGGTACTGGCACCCGGGGAGGTGCCCCGGACGTCCAGCGGCAAGATCAGCCGGGCGCACTGCCGGGTGTCCTACCTGGACGGTTCGCTGGCCGCGCGGCGGCTCGCATGACGACGACGGACGCGGTGCGCGCCTGGCTCCTCGCCCGGCTCGGCCCGGTGGACCCAGACCGGCCGTTGAACGAGACGGGACTGTCCTCTCGGGACGCGACGGCGCTGGCGGCCGATCTCGGGCAGTTCGTGGGCCGTCCGCTGGACGCGACCCTCGTCTGGCAGTACCCGACAGTCGCCGCGCTGTCCTGCTATCTGTCCACAGGGGACACTTCGGTCGTCTTGCCGCTCGAGAGCGCTGTCGAGGAGCCGATCGCGATCGTCGGCCTCGGCTGCCGGCTGCCCGGCGGCATCGACTCGCCGGAGGCGTTCTGGCGCTTCCTCGACGCTGGCGGTGACGGCATCGGCGACGTCCCCGAAGGGCGCTGGGAGACGTTCGCGCCGGCCGCGGATCTCGCGGGACTGCCATTGCGGGGCGGGTTCCTCGACGACGTCGCCGGGTTCGACGCGGAGTTCTTCGGCATCACCCCGCGCGAGGCCGAAGCGATGGACCCGCAGCAGCGGATCCTCCTGGAGGTGGCGTGGGCGGCGCTGGAGCACGCCGGGATCCCGCCGTCCGGGCTGCGCGGCAGCCGGACCGGCGTGTTCGTCGGGCTGTCGGCGACCGAATACGGCTCTCTGACGATGACCGACGTCGGCGGGGTCGACGTCTGGTCGGGCACGGGCGCGGCGGCGAGCATCGCCGCCAACCGGCTGTCGTACCTGCTCGACCTGCGCGGGCCGAGCCTGACGCTCGACACGGCGTGTTCGTCGTCGCTGGTCGCGGTGCACCAGGCGATGCAGAGCCTGCGCCGCGGCGAGAGCGAGCTCGCGCTGGCCGCCGGGGTGAACGTCCTGCTCTCGCCCGGCATCACCGCGGGCTTCCACCGCGCCGGGGTGCTGGCCGCGGACGGGCACTGCAAGCCGTTCGACGCGGGCGCCGACGGCATCGCGCGCGGCGAGGGGTGCGGGGTGGTCGTGCTGAAGCCGCTGCGGGCGGCCCGCCGGGCGGGCGACCGGGTGCTGGCGGTGCTGCGTGGCAGCGCGGTCAACTCCGACGGCCGGTCCAACGGCATGACGGCCCCCAATCCGCTGGCGCAGGCCGACCTGCTGCGCTCGGCATACGCGTCTTCGGGGGTCGATCCGTCCAGTGTGGACTACGTCGAGGCGCACGGGACGGGCACGCCGCTGGGGGATCCGCTGGAGGCCGGCGCACTGGCGACGGTGCTCGGGCGCGAGGGCGATCGCCCGCTGCTGCTGGGGTCGGTGAAGAGCAACCTGGGCCACCTCGAAGGGGCGGCCGGCATCGCGGGGCTGTTGAAAGTGGTGCTGGCGATGACGCACCGGCGGCTGCCGCCGAGCCTGCACTTCCGGGAGCCGAACCCGCACATCGACTTCACCGGGCTGCGGGTGGTGACGTCGGGCACGGAGTGGCCGCGCTACTCGGGGACGGCGCGGGCCGGGGTGTCGGCGTTCGGCTTCGGCGGGACGAACGCACACGTGGTGCTCGAGGAGTGGCCGGCGGCGTCGTTCCCGGTGAAGACGCCGGGGATCGAGGAGCCGTCGGTGTTCGCGCTGTCGGCCCGGTCGGCGGAGGTGCTGCGGGCGCGGGCGGGTGAGCTGGCGGACTGGGTCGAGACGTCGGAGGTGCCGCTGGAAGCGGTGGCCTCGACCCTGGCCCACAGGCGCGAGCACCTGCCGGTCCGCGGCGCGGCGGTGGGGGAGAGCCGCGGCGAGGTGGTGGCGGGGTTGCGGGAGCTGGCCGCGGGCCGCGGCATCACAGGCGACCCTCGCGGGCCTGCGGTCGGCGGGATCGGTGAGCCGCTTGCCGGCGATCGTGGGGTGGCGCGCGGCCCGGCCGCCGGTCGTGGGGTGGCGCGCGGCCCGGCTGCCGGGCGGGGCGTCGCCGGTGCGGGGAGCGGGGGCGGCGGGCAGGTCGCGTCGACGGCGGACCCGGGAGTGGTCTTCGTCTTCTCCGGCTACGGCTCCCAATGGCCCGGCATGGGCCGCCGGTTCCTGGGCTCCGAACCCGCCTTCCGCGCCGAGGTCGAGGCGCTCGATCCCGCCTTCCGCACCGAAACCGGCGCCTCCCTCCGAGACCTCCTCGAGCGCGAATCCGGCGACCTCGCCACCACCCAGCTCGCCCTCTTCGGCATGCAGCTCGCCCTCGCCGGACTCTGGCGCGCTCACGGTGTCACGCCCGTCGCGGTCCTCGGACACTCCATGGGCGAGGTCGCCGCGGCCGTCGTCGCCGGGGCCTTGGACGTCCGCGATGGCCTGCGTGTCATGAACACCCGGGCCCGGCTGCTCGCCGAACTCGACCAGAGTGGTGAAGGCGCCATGGCGGTCGTCGAACTGACGCCCGCCGAACTGGCGAAGTTCCCCGAAGTCACTGTCGCCGTGTACGCCTCGCCCAGCCAGTGCACCGTCAGCGGGGCCGCGGGCCAGGTCGACGCCCTCGTCGAACACGCCGAAAGCCTCGGCAGGCTCGCCCGGCGGCTCCCGGTCGGCGGGGCCGGGCACTCCGCCGCCGTCGACGCCGTGCTCGACCGGTTCCGCGCCGAGCTGGACGTTCGGCCGAAGAGCCCGGAAATCCGTTGCTACACCACAGTTCTCGACGATCCGAACGAGACTCCCGCCTTCGACGTCGAGTACTGGGCGGCGAACCTGCGCCGTCCGGTGCGGTTCAGTCAGGCCCTCGCCGCCGCGGCCGAAGACGGGCACACCGTGTTCGTCGAAGTTTCCCCGCACCCGGTCGCCCTCGCCGCCGTCGAACAGACCACCGGTGAACCGGGCCTGCCCTCCGCGAGCCGCCGGATCGACGAACGGACCGCGTTCCTCACCAGCCTCGCCCGGCTGCACGTCCGCGGCCGCCCCGGCGCGCTGGCCGCCCGGCCGCGGACGGCGCCGGTCGACCTGCCGGGCCCGGTCTGGCGGCACCGGCGGTTCTGGCCGAAGCGCCGCACCCAGGCCCCGGGCGGCCACCCGCTGCTCGGCGTCCACATCGACCACCCCGGCGGCCACCTGTGGCGTGGCGACGTCGGTGTCGAGCCGCTCCCGTGGCTCGCCGACCACACCGTGCGCGGGACGCCGGTGTTCCCCGCCACCGGCTTCCTCGAACTGGCGCTCGCCGCCGCGCGCACCGGGCGGATCCGCGACCTCGAACTGCGGGAAGTCCTGACGCTCGACGAGCACACCGAGGTCACGTCCAGCGTCACCGGCACCGAGTTCAGCGTCCACGCGAAGTCCGCGCAAGGTGAGTGGGTCCGGCACGCCACGGCCCGGATCGACACGGGCGGCACGCCGTCCGCGCCGTTCGGCGAGGTCGGCGAGGTCGGCGGCGAGCCCCTGGACCTGTACCGCGTCCTGAGCGAGCTGGGCCAGGACTACGGTCCGGCCTTCCGCGGCCTGCGCCGCGTCACCGCCGCCGCTGGAAAGGCGTCGGCGTCGATCGCGCCGCCCGACGCCGATCACCCCGCCTACCTGCTGCACCCCGCCCTCGCCGACGCCTGCCTGCACGCGCTCGCCGCGGCCGTCGGGGACGCGGACGCCCTCTACCTCCCGCTCACGATCGGTGAGGTGGTGCTCGCCGGCGAACCCCGTGACGGCGTCCGCGTGGATGCCGTCCTCACGTCGAAGGACCCGTCCGGCGACGGCCTGCTCGGCAGCGTCCAGCTCGTCGACGCCGACGACGTCGTCCTGGTGGAGTTCCGCGACGTCTACTGCCGCCGGTTCCGCGACGCGGCCCTGGACCGCCTGCTGTACGAGGCGGCCTGGCAGCCCGCCGACCTGCCCGCCGGGGAACGGGACGGCCGCTGGATCGTGCTGTCCGAAGAGGACGACGCCCTCGTCACCGCCCCTCGCGGCGACCGGGCCGCGTTCTCGAAACAGCTGAGCGACGGCGACGCGACCGCGGTCGTCGTCCTGCTCGGCGGCGAGGCCACCCCGGATCCCGGGCGGGCCGCACGACTGGTCGCGACGCTGTCCGAGGTCGTCGCCGAACTGGCCGAACTGCCCGCGCCGCCCAGGTTGTGGCTGGTCACGACCGGAGCGCAGAGCGTCGAGCCCGGCGAACGCGGCGACCCCGACCTGGCCGCGGTGCGCGGGCTCGTCCGCGTGCTCGCCTTCGAAGCCCCCGAACTCCGGGTGAGCGTGCTCGACTTCGACGCCGGACCGGACCCGGCCCGGCTGTGGGCCGGCCAGCTGCGCGAGGAGGTCCGCGCGGACGGGCCGGACGATGAGGTCGCCTGGCGCGAAGGCGTCCGGCACGTGCGGCGGCTGGGCCGTCCGGAGCCCGGTGACGCGGTGCGCGAGCCGGTCCGCGACGGCGCCTACGTCATCACCGGCGGACTCGGCGGCCTCGGCCTGGTCGCGGCGAGGTGGCTGGCCGAGCGCGGCGCGACGCGGGTGGTGCTGAACAGCCGCCGCGCCGCTCCCGCGCCGGACCTGGGGATCGACGTCCGCGTCGTGGCCGGCGACATCGCCGCGCCCGGCACGGCCGAGGCACTGGTCGCGGCGGCTGTCGACGGCGGGGTGCCGCTGCGCGGGGTGCTGCACGCCGCCGGCGTCCTGGCCGACGGTGCCGCGATCAGCCTGGACGCGGGCGCGCTCGACGCCGTCTGGCGGCCGAAGGCGCTGGGTGCGTGGCGGCTGCACGAGGCGACCGCCGGCCACGATCTCGACTGGTGGCTCGTGTACTCGTCGGCGGCCGCGCTGTTCGGCTCGCCCGGGCAGGCCGCGTACGCCACGGCGAACGCGTGGGCCGACGCCCTGGTCGCGTGGCGCCGGGCCCAGGGCCTCCCGGCCGCGACGATCGGGTGGGGCGCCTGGGGCGAGGTCGGCGCCGCGGCCGGTTCGCGCAACCCGGTGCTCGAGCCGCTCGGCACCGAGGAAGCGCTGTCGGCGCTGGACGTCCTCCTCGCCCGCGACCGGGCGGCGACCGGCGTCGCCCGCGTCAACGCCGAAACGGTGCTGGAGCTGTTCCCGCGCCTGGCGGACCGGCCGTTCTTCGGGCTGTTCGCGCCGCGGACCGGACCGTCCACTTGGGACGGTATGGCAGCACTGCGAGCCGGACCGGCCGACAAAGCGCGAAAAGCGATCGCCGACCACCTGGCCGGGCTCGTCGCGGGACTGCTGGGCTACGCCGAAGTCGAACGGGACGTGCCGCTCACCCGGCTCGGCCTCGACTCGCTGTCGGCGATGCGCGCCCGGGGCGCGGTGGAACGCGACTTCGGCCTGCCGCTGCCGATCCCGTTGCTCCTGCGCGGCGCCAGCCTGGCCGAGCTGGCCGGCCACCTCGCCGAGCAGGCCGGCTTCGGACCGGCGAAGGCCGAACCGGTCACCGCCGGGCCGCGTGACCCCGCCGAGCGGTGGGTCGCCCGCCACTGGCGAGCCGAGCTGGGCGGCCCGGAACCGGGTGTGCACGACGACTTCTTCGCCGCCGGCGGCGATCCCGAACGCGCCCGGCGGCTGCGGGCGGTGTTCGCGGAGCAGCTGGGCGCGGTGCCCGCGGTGGACCGGCTGTTCGCGACGCCGACGGTCGCGGCGATGGCCGACCTGCTGCGCGCGGAGCTGGAAGGACACGGCGGCGGCCCGGTGCGGCTGCTGCGCGACGGCGTCGGCGAGCCGGTGTTCCTGTTCCACCCGGCCGGCGGCCCGACGAGCGTGTACCGCGAGCTGGTCCGGCTGCTGCCGGAGGGACACCCGGTGTACGGGCTCGAGCGGATCGACGACGAGGACACGGTCGAGGCCAAGGCCACGTGCTACGTCGAGCTGATCCGGGAGATCCAGCCGCAGGGCCCGTACCGGCTGGGCGGCTGGTCGTTCGGCGGCTGCCTGGCGTACGAGACGGCCCGGCGGCTGGACGGCCCGGTCGACCTCGTGGTCCTGATCGACACGATCCTGCCGCTGCCGGCGGCGGGCAAGCCGGCGGACCTGCTGCTGGACCGCTTCGACCGGTTCGCCGAGCACGTGTCGCGGACCTACGGCGTCCCGTTCGCGATCCCGCGCGAGGACCTGGCCCGGCTGGACGAGGACGCCCAGATCCGCTGGGTCCTAGACCGGCTGACCGAGAAGGTCCCGGACCTCGGCGCCGGCGTCCTGCGCCACCAATACGAGTCCTATGTGGACGCCCGGGTGGCCGAAAGGTACAAGCCGGAACAGTACGACGGGCGAGTGTTGTTGCTGCGCGCGCAGGACCCGCACCCGTTGACGACCACTTTGGACCCGCGCTACCTGCGCACGGACGACACCCTGGGCTGGGACGAGTTCTGCCCCGAGCTGGAGGTGGCCCGGGTCCCGGGCGACCACGTCTCGATGATCGACCCGCCGCACGTGGCGGCGCTCGGCGCGGCACTGGCCGCCCGGCTCGGAGTGGGGGTGCGGTGATGGACGAGCTCACGCCGACGACGGCGTTCCGGATCGCCGATCTCGAGGCGCGCCAGGACGAAGCCGTCCGGATCGCCGAGAAGCGGGCCGTCGACCGGCAGCACGCCAAGGGCAAGCTCACCGCCCGGGAGCGGATCGCGCTGCTGCTCGACCCCGGCTCCTTCGTGGAGCTCGACCAGTTCGCGCGGCACCGGTGCGGCGAGTTCGGGATGGACGCCAACCGGCCCTACGGCGACGGCGTCGTCACCGGGCACGGGACCGTCGACGGGCGGCAGATCTGCGTCTTCTCGCAGGACTTCACCGTCTTCGGCGGCAGCATGGGCGAGGTCTCCGGCGAGAAGGTCCTCAAGGTGATGGACCTGGCCATGGCGCTGGGCTGCCCGGTCGTCGGGATCAACGACTCCGGCGGCGCGTGCATCCAGGAAGGCGTCGTCTCGCTGGCCTACTACGCCGAGCTGGGCCGGCGCAACGCGCACGCGTCCGGGGTCATCCCGCAGATCTCGATGATCATGGGCCCGTGCGCCGGCGGGGCCGTCTACGCGCCGGCCATCACCGACTTCACCGTGATGGTCGACGAGACCTCGCACATGTTCGTCACCGGGCCGGACGTCGTGCACGCCGTCACGGGCGAGCGGGTCACCGCGCAGGAACTGGGCGGCGCGGCCGTGCAGAGCGAGGTCGCCGGCAACGCCCACCACCGGGCCGCCGACGAACAGGACGCCATCGAGTGGGTGCAGACGCTGCTCGCCTACCTGCCCTCGAACAACCTCGACCCAACCCCGGAGTACGCCGACGACACCAGCCCCGTCGTCACCCCGGCCGATCTGGAGCTCGACCGGCTGGTGCCCGACTCGCCGAACCAGACCTACGACATGGCCGAGCTGATCGCCGCGCTGGTCGACGACGGCGAGTACACCGAGGTGCACAGCGCCTTCGCGGCCAACATGATCTGCGCGTTCGGCCGGGTCCAGGGCCGCACGGTCGGCATCGTGGCGAACCAGCCGCGGCACCAGGCCGGCGTCCTCGACATCGACGCTTCGGAGAAGGCCGCGCGGTTCGTGCGCTTCTGCGACGCCTTCTCGATCCCGCTGCTGACCCTGGCCGACGTCCCCGGCTACCTGCCGGGCAGCGACCAGGAGCGCGGCGGCATCATCCGCCGCGGCGCCAAGCTGATCTACGCCTACTCCGAAGCCACCGTGCCGAAGGTGACGGTGGTCGTCCGCAAGGCCTACGGCGGTGGCTACGCGGTGATGGGCTCCAAGCACCTCGGCGCCGACGTGTCCCTGGCCTGGCCGACCGCGGAGATCGCGGTGATGGGCGCGGAGGGCGCGGTGCAGGTGCTCTACCGGCGCGAGCTGGCGGAGCTCCCGCCGGAACGCCGGGCCGCGGCGCGAAGACGGCTCACCGAGGAGTACCGCAAGCGCCACACCGGCCCGTACCTGGCCGCCGAACGCGGCTACGTCGACCAGGTCGTGACGCCGTCGCAGACCCGGCTGCAGGTCGCGCGCGCCCTGCGCACGCTGCGGACCAAACGGCAGACCCTGCCGGCCAGGAAACACGGAAACATCCCCCTGTGAAGGAGACTTCGATGAGAGCCACCCTGCTGATGCTGGCCGTCGTGGTCCTGCTCGCCAGTGGCGTCACCGCCGCCCAGGCGAGCCCCGCCGTGGCCGACGACGGCGCGAAGGTCGTCCAGGAGACCTGGCTCGACGCCCGGACCGTGGACCTGAAGATCGACTCCCCGGCGCTCGGCACCACCGGGATGGTCCGGCTGATCGTGCCGACCGGCTGGGCCGCCCAGCCCACGCGGACGTGGCCGGTGCTGTTCCTGCTGCACGGCTGCTGCGAGCCCGTCGACTACCAGTCGTGGGACCAGTTCACCGATGTGAAAGCCTTCACCGCGACCAAGGACGCGCTCGTCGTGATGCCGACGGACGGGCCGGCCGGGATGTACACGAAGTGGTGGAACTTCGGGTTGTCGAGCAAGCCCGACTGGGACACGTTCCACACCGCGGAAGTGCGCCAGATCGTCGAACGCGGCTACCACGGCGGCACGCGACGGGCGATCGCCGGGCTCTCGATCGGCGGCTACGGCGCGCTCGCGTACGCCTTCCAGCACAAGGGGATGTTCGCCGCGGCCGCGTCCTACAGCGGCGTGCCGAACACGCTCTACCCCGGGATCCCGGTCTGGATCATCGGCATCCTGGCCCGCGCCGGGATCTTCAACTACCTCAACCTCTGGGGCGACTCGTTCGGGATGCAGCCGATCTGGTCCTCGCACAACCCGTACGACCACGTCCAGGACCTGCGCGGCACGGCGCTCTACATCTCCTGCGGCAACGGGCAGACCGGGCCGCTCGACCCGCCCGGGCAGTCCGACGTGCTGGAACCGTCGGCGCTGATCTCGTCCCGGAGCTTCACCGACAAGCTGCAGCAGGCCGGCATCCCGGCGACCGTCGACTACTACGGCCCGGGCACGCACAGCTGGCCGTACTGGCAGCGGGCCCTGCACAACTCGTGGCCGGTCCTGGCCGGCGCGCTCGGCCTCCCGGCCTGAGCTTTCCCCTTTCCCCGATGGAGGTTGTGGTGAAGTCCGTCCCTTTGCGACGTCTGGTGTCCGCGCTCCTGGGCATCTCGCTCGCGGCGCTCGGCGTCGTGGCCGCGAGCCCGCCCGCCGGCGCCGCGCCGATCCTGCCCGGCCCGTTCGACGACTCGTTCTACACGCCGCCGTCGCCGCTGCCGGCCGGGAAGCCCGGTGACGTCCTGCGCTGGCGCCCGTCGGTGCCGCTGCTGAACGCCGCCAACGCCGACGCCTGGCAGGTCATGTACCTCTCGACCAACGCCCAGGGCCGGCCGGACGCGGTGACCGGGACGATCCTGGTGCCGAAGGGCAAGGACCCGGCCACCGCGCCGATCGTGGGCTACGCCGTCGGGACGCAGGGCCCGGCGTTCAAGTGCACGGCGTCCAAGGCGATGGAGCGGGGCACGCTCTACGACCAGCCCGCCATCAACGACTCGCTGTCCAGCGGCTACGCGGTCGCGGTGACCGACTACGAGGGCTACTCGCCGACGACCGTGCCGACGTACATCACCGGGCAGTCCATGGGACCGGCCGTCATCGACTCGGTGCGGGCGGCGCAGAACCTGCCGTCGGCTCGCCTGGCGAAATCGGCGAAGGTGATCTTCCAGGGGTACTCCCAAGGCGGCGGCGGATCGATGTGGGCGGGGGAGAAGCAGCCCACCTACGCGCCGGAGCTGAACGTGGTGGGCGTCGTCGCGGGCGGGGTGCCGGCCGACCTGACCGAGGTCGCCAAGGGACTCGACGGCTACATCGGCTTCGGGTTCCTCGCGTTCGCCGCGGTCGGCCTCGACGCCGCGTACCCGGACCTGAAGCTCGACTCGTTCCTCAACGACACCGGACGGCAGCAACTGGGCGACGCCAAGAAGAACGCGTGCGTCGCGGAACTGCTGCTGAACTATTCGTTCAAGAAGATCAGCGACTACACGACGACGAACCCGCTGGGCACGCCGCAGTGGCAGGCGCGGCTGGCGCAGAACAAGCTGGGCGCGAACCCGCCGCGGGTGCCGGTGTTCCAGTACCACGCGAGCACCGACGAGATCGTCAACACCCCGCAGGCGGAAACCCTGCACCGGACGTATTGCGCGGCCGGGGTCCGGGAACAGTGGCAGACCTACATTTCCGACCACGCCACCGGAATCCTGGCCGGGAACGGGGACGCCCACCAGTGGATCGTCAAGCGCTTCAATGGTGAGCAGGCCCCGTCCAACTGCTGAGTGTCAGACTTTGCTCGCGGCGAAGGCGGCGGCGTCGGAGGCGTCGCCGCCATAGCTCAAGTGGGCCAGGAAGTTCGCGCCGCCCGGCTGGCAGACCGGGTCGCCGTCGGCGCAGTAGTCCTTGGTGCGGCTCTGGTAAGTGCCGGTCACCTGCCGGCCGAGCGCGCGGATCGGGTTGCCGAATAGCAGCACCGCCGCGACCCGCGGGGCCAGCTCCGCCGGGATGGTCGCGACGATCGGGCCACCGACAACCGCGCCGTCGCTGCTGACGCCGATCGAGTTGTCCACGACGTTGGCGCCCTGGGAGTAGCCGACCAGCACGAACCGCTGCTGAGGACAGGCCGCGGCCTGCGTTTTGACGTGGTTGACCAGGTCGGTGTTGCCTTTCTGGACCGACGCGGGCTCACCCAGGTCGGCCGGGTAGTCGACGCGGTAGCCGCTGAGCGTCCGAGGCCGCAGGGCGTTCTGCACGGCCTGGTAGACGGGGTCGCCGACGATGAGGCCCAACGTGCCCGGCTCGAACGTGCCGCGGGCGACCGGCACGTCGACGTCGGTGCACGGCGCGGCCGACGCGACCGGCGCCGTGGCGACGGCGAGCCCGGCGGCGGCGAGGCTGATCGTGACGGCGGAAGAAAGCAGGCGATTCATGGCTGATCCCACCTCTGCTGGGAAACGGAATGTCCGCAAACGCTTTCTCGAAATGCGGGCAAAGGCAAGAGGGTGGCCGATCAGGCGGGAATTGTTGTTTCGCCGGTGACAATCGGTCCGATGTGGACGCTCAGGTGGCGCACTGCCCGGCGTCGACGTGGTCCAGCAGGGCGGGGTCGAGACCGCGCAGGGCGGCCATGACGAACCCGGTGGCCAGCTCGCCGGCCGCGATCGGGTCGACGCCGGGGGAGTGGGAGACGTGCATCGCGGCGCGGCCGACCAGGCCCACCATCATCGCTGCGAGCAGGTCGGCGCCGGGGCCCGGCGTGCGGCCGTGGGCGAGCAGGTGCTCGCGGATCCGGTCGACGACGTGCGTGGTGACGGTGTCGGCCAAGGCGCGGCGCTCGTTGGACATCTCGTCGACGGCGGAGTCGAACAGCATCCGGAAGCCGGCCGGGTGGGCGCTCGCGTAGCTGAACATGGCCATCACGGCGAGCCGGACGCGTTCTTCGAGGGGGCTGGTGTCCGCCGTTTCGTAAGCGGTGAGCACCCAGGTGCGCACCGCCGCGACCTCCCGCGTCACGGTGGCGCGGAAAAGGGCCGCTTTGTCGCCGAAATGCGCGTAGAGCGTCGGTTTGGTGGAGTCCGCGCGCTCGGCGATCAGGCCCATGGTGGCCTGGGCGTACCCGCGTTCGGCGAACACCGCGCGGGCGGCGTCGAGCAGTTCGTCGTCGGTGGGCCGGGCGGCCGGGCTCCGGCGGGTGCTGGATCGATCAGGGGAACGCGGCCGGCTCATGGAGGTGTACTGTACGGTCCCGCTGCTTTACCGTCGGGTAAAGCTCACCCGCCCCGGGAGGGAACCTGGTGTCCGGCGACCAAGCTCGGCAGCAAGTCCCGGTGACGGGAGAGGTGTTCGGGCGCACGGAACTGGCCGCCCTGATGCGCCCGGCCCTGCCGGCGCTGGTGGACTGGATCGTCCGGGAGGTGTGGCGCGAGGTCCCGGTGTACGCCCGGCACGGCCGCGTCACCCGCCACGGCGTCGAGTGCGCGGTGGCGCTCTTCGTCGATCTGGTCGAGGATCCGCTCGCGCCAAGGGATCGGCTGTACGAGACGTGCCGCCGCCTCGGCGCGGGCGAGGCGTACGAGGGCCGGACGCTCGACGACCTCCAGGTGGCGTACCGCGTCGGCACGCGCGCGGGCTGGCGCTGGATCATGCGGCTGGGCCGCCGCCACCGGCTGTCGTCGGCGGTGATGGCGCGCCTCGCTGAGATGCTGTTCGGCTACGCGGACGAGCTGGCGCGGATGTCGATCCGCGGGCACCGCGAGGCGCAGGCGGAGCTCGACGGGACGCGGGCGGGCCTGCGCCGTCGCCTGCTGCGGCTGGTGACCGGCCCGGTGGCGGTGACGGACGCCGTCCTCGCCGAACTGGCGGTGGCCGCCGGCTGGCCGGTGCCCGGCGAGGTGGCGGCGGTGGTGCTGGAGTCCGCGGTCGCGCCGTGCTGGGACCTCGACGTCCTGGCGGACCTCGAACCGCCGCGGCCGTACCTGCTGGTGCCCGCGCCGGTCGACCCGCGGTTCCTCGCTTCCCTCGGCGTCCGGGCCGCGGTGGGCCCGCCCGTCGCCCCGGCGGAGTCATCGCATTCCCTGCGCTGGGCGCGGACGACGTTGCGGCTGGTGGTCGACGGCGCGTTGCCGGACGCCCCGGTGACGTGGTGCGCGGAGCACCTGACGACGCTGTGGCTGCTCTGCGACTCGCCACTGGCCGACCAGGTGGCCCGGCAGGAACTGGCCCCGCTGACGCAGTTCCCGGACCGCACGCGGCGCCGCCTCGGCGAGACTTTGCTGTCGTGGCTGGAGAACGGCGGCAATTCGGAGAAGATCGCGGTGGACCTGTCGGTGCACCCGCAGACGGTCCGGTACCGCGTGCGTCAGCTGAAGCAGGCTTTCGGGGAGCGCTTGGACGATCCCGAGGCGCGCTTCGCGATGCAGGCCGCGTTGCGCGCCTCGGCCCTGCGCGCCCGCGGCACGTGACCCGTCAGGCCGGCCGGAGGTCCGCCGGCCGGGCGCGAGCACGGCGTTCCAGGACACCGACAGCGGCCCGAACCGGGTCGGTCCGGGACCGGGTGAGCAGCCGCCACGCGACCAGTCCCGCCTCCGGCCGGCCGAGGCCGATGGCGCACAGCACCAGGTACCGCTCGGCCATCGCGACCTGCAGCGGGGACCGGGCCGAGGCGCCGGCCGCCCGGACCAGGTGCCGTGCGCGGTCAGCGGCTCCACCCGGCACAGCCTGGGGAGTCCCGGCGGACGCCGTCCGCGGAACCGTCAGCTCAGTTCTTGACGAGCGGGATGACGGCTTCGGCCAAGGACGTCGTCGGGCGGCCGATGAGGCGGCTCAGGTCGCCGGACGTCGAGGCCAGCTCGCCGTCGGCGATGCCGCGGTCGGCGTCGGCCAGCATGGCCGCGACCGGCTCGGGCAGGCCGGCGCCGACGAGGACCTTCCGGTACTGCTCGACCGGCAGGTCCTGGTAGGTGACCGGTGTGCCGGACGCGGCCGTGACGGCGGCGGCGAGGTCGGCGTAGGTGAACGGCTCGTCGGCGGCCAGCTCGTAAACCCGGCCTTCGTGGCCTTCGCCGGTCAGGACCTCGACGGCCGCTTCCGCGAAGTCGATCCGCGGGACCGCGCCCAGCCGCCCTTCGCCCGCCGCACCGGCGAACGACCCGACGGCGAGCGCCTGGGCGATCGTCTGCGCGTAGTTCTCGGTGTACCAGCCGTTGCGCAGGAACGTGAACGGCACGCCCGACGCGCGGATGAGCTCCTCGGTCGCCTTGTGGTCCGGCGCGAGCGACAGCTTCGTCGTGTCGGCGGCCAGGACGCTCGTGTAGGCGAGGTGGCCGACCCCGGCCTCGCGGGCGGCCGTCACGACGGCTTCGTGCTGGGCGAGCCGTCCCCCGGGTGTGCTGCTCGAGATCAGCAGCACCTTGTCCGCGTCGGCGAACGCCGTGGCGAGGCTCGCGGGTTCGTCGTAGTCGGCGCGCCGGACCTGGACACCCCGCGCGGCGAACTCCGCGGCCTTCTCCGGGTCGCGCACGGCCGCGACGACGTCAGCGCCCTTCTTCAGCAGGCCTTCCACGACCAGGCGGCCGAGCTGGCCCGTGGCACCGGTGACGACGATCATCTGCTTCTCCTCGCTTTGGACTGCTTACCGACAGAGTGTACTAACTTTGAGAAAGTGCAAACTCTTGGTGAGCATCCTCACCTGGGTTTCCGCGACCGGCGAGGTACCGTTGACGGCATGAGCGAGGCGCCGGAGTGGCTGGACGAGCACGGGCAGGTGGTGTTCGACGTGTTCGCGCAGGCGTGCACGTCCCGGGCGACGCTCGAGCACGTCACCGGCCGGTGGGGGATCCTGGCGATGGTCGCGCTCGACGACGGCACGCTCCGGTTCAACGCCCTGCGCCGCCGCGTGTCCGGAGTGAGCGAGAAGATGCTCGCGCAGACCCTGCAGGCCCTCGAGCGCGACGGATTCGTGCACCGCGAAGCCCAGCCGACGATCCCCCCGAAGGTCGAGTACAGCCTGACACCGCGCGGCCGCCGCACCGCGGCCCTGCTGCTGGCCCTCATCCAGGACGTCGAGGGTCAGATGCCCGAGGTCATGGAAGCCAACACGAGGTACGACGCCGCGAAGCGGGACTGACTCCTCAGGGCAGCCGGAGCGCTTCGATCTCGGGGTCGGTCAGCAGCGCCTCGATCAGTGCCGGCGGGCCGACGACCTTGGTGCCCCACAGGTCGTAGTCGGTGCCCAGGCACCACGAGCGGTCCTCGGTCGCGTCCGACGAGTTTCTCGGGGGCGTGGAACCCGAGCATCGCCGAGCTGAAGCGGGCCAGGCACGGGGTTGCCGGATCGGCGGGACCGTGTTCGTCGAGGACGCCGGTCAGTCGTGTCCACGTTGCCTGGTCGGGCTTCCCTCGGTGGGCGGGATGATGTCGAGCGGGCAGCTGCCGTCTCTCCTGGCCGAGGGGAACTTCGGTGGCCGAGCAGCAGTCCCTCCGGAACAGCGGGGTCGCCGGTGCGTTCCGCACAGCGCGGCCGCCGCCAGCCGGGATCCGGGTGTTCGGCCTGGCCCGGCCCGCCGCCCGAAGTGATCGTCACGGCTTCGAGGTCGATGCCCGCGACCAGCGGTCGGACGCCGCTGTCTGCCAGGCGTGCCTGGTGGTGTTCGTGATGAGTCGTGTCCGACGGCCCTTACTCGTACATCGCGTTGAGCACCCAGGCCGCGTCGGGCATCGGCGGAGGGAGGAAGCCGGTGAGGCCGTCGCCGCGCAGCGAGTTCACGCGCTCATGATCCCAGCCTCACCGTCCTTGCCCAAAGTTGGAACGTGTTCTAGTTTTGGACGCGTGAAGACCGATCTCGGCCTGACGGGCACCGTGGTGCTGGTGACCGGCGGCGTCCGCGGCGTGGGCAAGGGCATCGCCGACGTGTTCCTCGCCCACGGCGCCCACGTCGTCGTCTGCGCGCGCCACGAGGCACCCACGAAAGCCGACTTCGTCCAGTGCGACGTCCGTGACGAAGCCCAGGTCACCGCACTCATCGACGGCATCGTCGAAAAACACGGCCGCCTCGACGTCGTCGTCAACAACGCCGGCGGCGCCCCCTACGCACCGGCGGCCGACGCCTCACCGCGGCTGCACGACAAGATCGTCCAGCTCAACCTGCTCGCCCCGCTCCTGGTCTCGCAACGAGCCAACGCCGTCATGCAGCGCCAGGACGGCGGCGGCTCCATCGTGATGATCTCCAGCGTCAGCGGCACCCGCGCCTCGCCCGGCACCGCCGCTTACGGTGCCGCGAAGGCCGGGCTCGACAACCTCACCGCCAGCCTCGCCGTCGAGTGGGCGCCCCGGGTGCGGGTCAACGCGCTCGACGTCGGCATGGTGCGCACCGAGCAGGCCCACCTGCACTACGGCAGCGAAGCCGCCATCGAAGCGGTCGGCAAGACCGTCCCGCTCGGCCGGCTCGCCGAACCCGAGGAAGTGGGCGCCTGCGCCGCGTTCCTGGCCTCGGGCCTGGCTTCCTACGTCTCCGGCGCGACCCTGCGCGTCCACGGCGGCGGTGAGGTCCCGGCGTTCCTCGCCGCGGCCGACGTCAACCAACGGGAGGATTCGTGAGCAGGTTGTGCCAGGACCGCGTGGTCGTGGTGACCGGCGCCGGCCGCGGCATCGGACGGGCCCACGCGCTCGCCTTCGCCGCCGAGGGCGCGCCCGTGGTGGTGAACGACGTCGACGGGGACGCGACCGCGGAAGTCGTCGCCGAGATCGAAGCGCTGGGCGGGAAAGCCGTCGCGAACACCTCCGACATCGCCGACTGGGCCGGGGCGGAACAGCTGATCGCCACGGCGCTGGAGACCTTCGGCCGCCTGGACGTGCTGGTCAACAACGCCGGGTTCGTCCGCGACCGGATGCTGGTCAACCTCGGCGAGGACGAGTGGGACGCGGTCGTCCGCGTCCACTTGAAGGGACATTTCGCGCCCCTGCGGCACGCCGCCGACCATTGGCGGGCCGAGGCGAAAGCCGGGCGCACCCCGAGCGCGCGCGTCATCAACACGAGCTCCGGTGCCGGGTTGCTGGGCAGCGTCGGCCAGGGCAACTATTCGGCGGCGAAGGCGGGGATCGCCGGGCTGACCGTCGTGGCGGCGGCCGAGCTGGCGCGCTACGGGGTGACCGTGAACGCCATCGCGCCGGCCGCGCGGACCCGGATGACCGAGGCGGTGTTCGCGTCGATGGCGCGTCCGGACGACGGGTTCGACGCGATGGCGCCGGAGAACGTCTCGCCGCTGGTCGTCTGGCTGGGCAGCGAGGAGTCCGCGCACGTCACCGGCCGCGTCTTCGAGGTCGAGGGCGGGAAGGTGTCCCTCGCGCAGGCGTGGCGCCACGGCCCTGCTGTCGACAAGGGCGAACGCTGGGATCCGGCCGAACTCGGCCCGGTGGTGAAGGACCTGCTCGAGCGCGCGCCCGAGCCCGAACCCGTCTACGGAGCGAGCTGATGGGCATCCTGACCAAGCGCGACGGCCACGTCGAGGTCGTCACGGTCGACTTCCCGCCGGTCAACGCGCTGCCCGTGCGGGGTTGGTTCGACCTGGCCGAGGCCATCCTGAAGGCCGGGAAGGACCCGGACGTCCACGTCGTCGTGCTCCGCGCGGAAGGCCGCGGCTTCAACGCCGGCGTCGACATCAAGGAGATCCAGCGCAGCGCCGGCTACGACGCGCTCGTCGGCGCGAACAAGGGCTGCTACGCGGCTTTCGGCGCCGTCTACGACTGCGCGGTGCCGGTCGTCGCCGCGGTGCACGGCTTCTGCCTCGGCGGCGGGATCGGGCTGGCCGGCAACGCCGACGTCGTCATCGCCTCCGACGACGCCACCTTCGGCGTCCCGGAGGTCGAACGCGGCGCGCTCGGCGCGGCGACCCACCTCGCCCGGCTGGTCCCGCAGCACCTCATGCGCACCCTCTACTTCACCGCGCGCACCATCACCGCCGCTGAGCTGCACACCCACGGCTCGGTCTACCAGGTCGTGCCGCGCGCGGAGCTGGACGACGCCGCGCTGGCCATCGCCCGCGACATCGCGAAGAAGGATCCGCGGGTGATCCGGGCGGCGAAAGAGGCCCTGAACGGCATCGACACCCAGCAGGTGCACCGCAGCTACCGGTTCGAGCAGGGCTTCACCTTCGAGCTCAACCTGCTCGGCGCGTCCGACGAAGCCCGCGAGGAGTTCTTGAATGGCCGATAAGCGCACGACCGCCGACGACGTCGCGGCGGAGCTCCGCGACGGCATGACGCTCGGCATCGGCGGCTGGGGCTCCCGGCGCAAGCCGATGGCGCTGGTCCGCGCGATCCTCCGCACGCCCGTGAAGGACCTGACCGTGGTCTCCTACGGCGGTCCCGACGTCGGCCTGCTCTGCGCGGCCGGCAAGGTGAAACGCGTCGTCTTCGGGTTCGTCACGCTCGACTCGATCCCGTTCGACCCGTGGTTCGGCCGCGCCCGCGAGACCGGCGCGATCGCCGTCACCGAGTACGACGAGGGTATGTTCGGCGCCGCGCTTTCCGCGGCGGCGCAACGGCTTCCGTTCCTCCCGATGCGGGCCGGGCTCGGCTCGGAGGTGATGCGCGCCAATCCGGACCTGCGGACCGTGCGCTCGCCGTATGCCGACGGCGAGGAACTGGTCGCCGTCCCGGCGCAGCACCTCGACGTCGCGCTCGTGCACCTCAACCGCGCCGACGCCCGCGGCAACGCCCAGTACCTCGGCCCGGACCCGTACTTCGACGACTTGTTCTGCCTGGCCGCTTCGAAGAGGTTCGTCTCGGTCGAAAAAGTCGTCGAGACACCGGACTTGATGGCGGGCGGGCCGGTGCAGTCCCTCCTGCTCAACCGGGGCGCGGTCGACGGCGTCGTCGAGTCGCCGCGCGGCGCGCACTTCACCACCGCGGTGCCGGACTACGGCCGCGACGAACGGTTCCAGCGCCACTACGCGTCCTGCGCGAAGGACCTGGACGCGTGGCCGGGGTTCGTGGACCGGTTCCTCTCCGGCGGCGACGAGCGGTATCTGTCCGAAGTGGACAAGTTCGAGGCGGAGGCGGCATGAGCGCGACCCGGGCCGAGATCGCCGTCGTGGCGGTGGCCGAGCTGTTCCGCGGCGACGGCGAGATCGTCGTCAGCCCGATGGGCCTGGTCCCGCAGCTCGGCGCGAAGCTCGCGCGGCTGACGTTCGAACCCGACCTGCTGATGTCCGACGGCGAGGCGTACCTGGTCACCACGGACGGCGTCGTCGAAGGCTGGCAGCCGTTCCGGAAGATGCTCGACACGATCGTCCCGCACGGACGGCGGCACGTCGTGATGGGCGCGAACCAGGTCGACCGGTACGGCAACCAGAACATCTCTGCCATCGGCGACCACGCGCGACCGAAGAAGCAGCTGCTCGGCGTGCGCGGCGCGCCGGGCAACACCGTCAACCACCGCACCAGCTACTGGGTGCCGAGGCACTCGTCGCGGGTCTTCGTGGACACCGTGGACGTCGTTTCGGGCGTGGGCTACGACAACGCGGCCAAGGCGGGCCCGTCCGCCGAGAAGTTCCACGACGTCCACCGGGTCGTCACCAACCTCGGCGTGTTCGACTTCGCCACGCCCGACCACTCGATGCGGGCGGTGTCGCTGCACCCCGGCGTCACCCGGGACGAGGTCGCGGCGGCGACGACGTTCGAAATCGACTTCGGCAGCGCGGTCACCAGCCGCGAGCCCACGGACGAAGAGCTGCGGCTCATCCGCGAGGTCGTCGACCCGAAGAGCCTGCGCGACAAGGAAGTCCCGGCGTGAAGACCGCGCTGACCGAGCTCGCCGGGGTCGAGCACCCGGTCGTGCAGACCGGGATGGGCTGGGTCGCCGGCCCGCGGCTCGTCTCGGCGACGGCCGAGGCGGGCGCGCTCGGCATCCTGGCGTCGGCCACCATGACCTACCTCGAACTGGAAGCCGCGATCGACGAGGTCAAGAAGCGCACGGACAAACCGTTCGGCGTCAACCTGCGCGCCGACGCGGCCGACGCCGGCGACCGCGTCGACCTGCTGATCCGCGAGGGCGTCAAGGTGGCGTCGTTCGCGCTCGCGCCGCGTCAGGAGATGATCGCGAAGCTGCGTGACCACGGGATCGTCGTCATCCCGTCCATCGGCGCCGCCCGCCACGCCGAGAAGGTCGCGGCCTGGGGCGCGGACGCCGTCATCGTCCAGGGCGGCGAAGGCGGCGGGCACACCGGGGGAGTGGCGACCACGCTGCTGCTGCCGTCCGTGCTGGACGCCGTCGACATCCCGGTCGTCGCCGCCGGCGGGTTCTTCGACGGACGCGGGCTCGCCGCGGCGCTGTCCTACGGCGCGGCGGGCGTGGCGATGGGCACCCGGTTCCTGCTGAGCAAGGAGAGCACGGTCCCCGACGACGTCAAGCGCGTCTACCTCGAGCAGGGTCTCACCGGGACGGTCGTGACCCGGCGCGTCGACGGCCTGCCGCACCGCGTGCTGCGCACCGACCTCGTCGAGAAGCTCGAGCACACCGGCCGGCTCCGCGGGCTCGCCCAGGCCGCGAGAAACGCCCTCCGCTTCCGGAATATCACCGGACTGTCCCCGGTTGCGATGGTCAAAGAAGGCTTCGCGATGAAGCACGGCAATGATCTGACCTGGAGTCAGCTGGTCATGGCGGCCAACACCCCGATGCTGTTGCGGGCGGGGCTGGTCGAAGGCCGGACGGACGCGGGAGTGCTAGCGTCGGGACAGGTGGTGGGCATGATCCACGACCTGCCCACGGTGGCCGAGATCGTCGGGGGCACAGTGGCCGAGGCAGGTGAAATCCTTCGCCGTCTCGGCCGGGAAACGGGAGGATGAGCGTGGCGCTCAAGGTCGGTTACAAGGCGTCGGCGGAGCAGTTCGGACCGCGGGACCTGGTCGAGTACGCGGTGCGTGCCGAAGAGGTCGGCCTCGACTCGGTCTGGGTGTCCGACCACTTCCTGCCCTGGCGGCACGAAGGCGGGCACGCCCCCTGGGCGCTGGCCTGGATGCCGGCGGTCGCCGAGCGCACCAAGCGGGTCCAGATCGGCACGAGCGTGCTGACCCCGACGTTCCGGTACAACCCGGCGGTGATCGCGCAGGCGTTCGCGACGATGTCGCTGCTGTCCGGCGGCCGCGTGATCCTCGGGGTCGGGACCGGCGAGGCGCTGAACGAGATCGCCGTCTCCGGGCGCGAATGGCCGGAGTTCAAGGAGCGCTTCGCCCGGCTGCGCGAGTCGGTCAAGCTGATGCGCGAGCTGTGGACCAGCGACAACGTGAACTTCGACGGCGAGTACTACAAGCTCGTCGACGCGCGCATCTATGACCGCCCGGAGCAGCCGGTCCCGGTGTACATCGCCGCCGGCGGCCCGGTGGTGGCCAAGTACGCGGGTCGCTCCGGTGACGGGTTCATCTGCACCTCGGGCAAGGGCATGGACCTCTACACGGAGAAGCTGATGCCCGCGGTGGTCGAGGGCGCGAAGGCGGCGGAGAAGAACGCCGACGACGTCGACCGGACCATCGAGATCAAGCTGTCGTACGACCGCGACCACGAGAAGGCGCTGGAGAACACCCGCTTCTGGGCGCCGCTGTCGCTGTCGGCGGAGCAGAAGCACAGCGTCACCTCGGCCGACGAGATGGAGCGGCTGGCCGACGAGCTGCCGATCGAGCAGGTCGCCAAGCGCTGGATCGTGGCGTCGGACCCGGACGAGGCCGTG
The DNA here is from genome assembly GCF_055633615.1 of Amycolatopsis sp. NPDC114505. Classification (NCBI taxonomy): domain Bacteria; kingdom Bacillati; phylum Actinomycetota; class Actinomycetes; order Pseudonocardiales; family Pseudonocardiaceae; genus Amycolatopsis; species Amycolatopsis sp. NPDC114505. Next base: position 2,232,367 of record NZ_JBVKDV010000002.1, read on the forward strand.
GCGCAGATCAAGCCGTACCTGGACGCGGGGCTCAACCACCTGGTCTTCCACGGCCCGGGCCACGACCAGGAGCGCTTCCTGAGCCAGTTCTCCGAGGACGTGCTGCCGAAGCTGCGCGCCCTGGGCTGAGCCCGCGGATCGCCCGGCCGGCGGCGCCGGCCGGGCGATCACGGCTCAGTGCACCTCGACGGTGGACTTCACCGCCCGGTCGCCCTTGTAGACGTTGCAGACGGCCGTGCTGGTCTTCCCGACGCGGACCCACGGGCCCGTGCGGTCGTAGTCGATGGCCCACGTGGAGGCGCAGTGGGTCCAGGCGCGGTACTCGCCGGTGCCGTTGGTGCACACGGCCGCCGCGCTCTTCGCCGCGGGATGCGTGACCGTGCAGTCGTAGGGATCGGCGGACGCCGTCCCCGTGCCGAGCGCGAACAACGACGCTCCGAAGAGCGCGGTGACACCCAGCATGCCGATGCGTTTCATCGAGTTCTCCCCTGGTCGCGCGGCACCGCAGGCGCCGCGCATCGTCGGATTCGGCTCGACCGTAGATCCACTTCTCCCCTCGGGAACACGGTCAACCGCGGCCACTGGCCGCATCCGGACGGCTCAGGAAAGGACGTCGCCGCCGAGCCGCAGTCCGCCGAGGTCGCCGGCCAGGCCGCTGCCGGACCGAGGCGAGCAGCGCGGCCCCGTCGGAACCGGGCTGCACCACGACGGTCGCGCACAAGCCGGCTTCGCTGTGGTCCGCTCAGGAAAGGCGTTCGATGATGGTGACGTTGGCGGTTCCGCCGCCTTCGCACATCGTCTGCAGCCCGTAACGACCCTCGCGGCGCTCCAGTTCGTGCAGGAGCGTCGCGAGGAGCTTCGTCCCGGTTGCCCCGATGGGGTGACCGAGGGCGATGCCGCCGCCGTTGACGTTGACCCGCGACGGGTCCGCGCCCGTTTCGTCCAGCCACGCCAGGACCACGCTGGCGAACGCCTCGTTGACCTCGAACAGGTCGATGTCCTCGATCGCGAGCCCGGTTTTCCGGAGCGCGTGGGACGTCGCCGGGATCGGGCCGGTCAGCATCCACACCGGGTCCGCCGCGCGGACCGACAGGTGGTGGATGCGGGCTCGCGGCGTCAGGTTGTGCTCCTTCACGAACGCTTCCGACGCGACGAGTGCCGCACTCGCGCCGTCGGAGATCTGGCTGGCCACCGCCGCCGTCAAGCGGGACTCCGGAGCCAACGGCTTGAGCCCGCGCATGCGCTCCAACGACGTGTCCCGGCGCGGGCCTTCGTCCTGCCTGAAGCCGTCGACCGGCGTGATCTCCGCGTCGAACCGTCCGGAGTCGATGGCCGCGAGAGCCCGCTGGTGGCTGCGGAACGCGTACTCCTCCATCGCCTCGCGCGTGATGTCCCAGTGCGCCGCGATCATGTCGGCGCTGCGGAACTGCGACACCTCGACACTGCCGTAGCGCTCCTGCCAGCCCTTCGAGCCGGAGAACGGGTCGTCGAAGCCGTACTCGCGCCCGGCCAGCATCGCCGCGCTGATCGGGATGCGGCTCATGTTCTGCACGCCGCCGGCCAGCACGAGGTCCTGAGTGCCCGACATGACCGCCTGCGCGGCGAAGTGCACAGCCTGCTGGCTCGACCCGCACTGCCGGTCGATCGTCACGCCGGGCACGTGGTCCGGGAACCCGGCCGCGAGCCACGCCGTGCGCGCGATGTTGCCCGACTGCGGGCCCAGGGTGTCCGTGCAGCCGAGGATGACGTCGTCGACGAGGTCCGGGTCGACGCCCGCGCGCTCGACGACCGCCTTGATGACGTGCGCCCCGAGGTCGGCGGAGTGCCACCCGGACAGCGCGCCACCGCGCCGGCCCACGGGCGTGCGGACCGCGTCGAGGAGGAAGGCTTCGGGCACGGGAGCTCCTAGGGGTGCTGGCTGGAGACGGAGACGACTTCGCCGGTGAGGTAGCTCGCGTAGTCGCTGGCGAGGAAGACCATGACATTGGCGACCTCCCACGGCTCGGCGGCCCGGCCGAACGCCTCCCGTTTCGTAAGGTCTTCCAGGAGTTCGTCGCTGGTCACCTTGGCGAGGAAGGGATGCATGGCCAGGCTCGGCGCGACGGCGTTGATCCGGACGCCGTGCTCGGCGGCGTCGAGGGCCGAACACCGGGTCAGCGCCATCACTCCGGCTTTCGCGGCGGCGTAGTGCGCCTGCCCGGCTTGGGCGCGCCAGCCGATCACCGACGCGTTGTTGACGATCGCCCCGCCGCCGCCCTGGGCGACGAACTGCCGCAGCGCCGCCCGCGTACAGCGGAAAGTCCCGGTGAGCGTGATGTCGAGAACGCGCGACCACTCTTCGTCGGCCATGTCGAGCACGGACTTCGTGCCGCCCAGCCCGGCGTTGTTGACCAGCACGTCGAGCCGTCCGAAGTGGTCCACCGCGCCGTCGATCAGCGCCTGGACCTGCTCTTCCTTCGTGACGTCGCAGGGGAGCGCGTGCACCTTCCCGAGTTCGGCCAGCTCGGCCGCCTTCTCGCCGAGGCGCCGTTCGTGCCAGTCGGAGATGACGACACTCGCGCCCTCTTCGAGGCACCGGCGAGCGACAGCCGAGCCGATGCCGGTGCCGGCCGCGGCGGTGACCACGACGACCTTGCCGGACAGCAGGTCGTGGCCGGGTGGGTACTCGGGGATCACGGTCGCGCCTCCCGGGGCAGGCCGAGCACGCGCTCGGCGATGATGTTCCGCTCGATCTCGTCCGAACCGCCGTAGATCGTGTCGGCGCGGGTGAACAGGTACAGCCGCTGGGCGTCGTCCAGTTCGGTACCGCCGGCGACCAGCGACCGCGCGCCGCGGGCCCGCATCGCCAGCTCACCCAGCCCGCGGTGCCACTGCGCCCAGAGCAGCTTCCCGACGGCGACTTCGGGCCCGGCGGGCCGGCCGAGGGTGCGGAGAGCGTGCGCGCGCAGGACCCGCAGGCCGATCCGGGCGCGCGTGAGGTCGGTCCGCAGCAGCGGGTCGTCGTAGGTGCCGGTCCGCTTCGCCTCGGCGACGATGTCGTCGAGCTCGCGCCGGAAGCCGATCTGCTGGCCGAGCGTCGAGACGCCGCGTTCGAAGCCGAGTGTCGCCATGGCGATCTTCCAGCCATCGCCTGGCTCGCCGACGACCAGGCCGGCGGGCGTGCGGGCGTCGTCGAAGAAGACTTCGTTGAACTCCGACGTCCCGGTCAGCTGCTGGATCGGCCGCACGGTGACGCCGTCCTGGTTCAGCGGCACCAGGAGGTACGACAGGCCGTGGTGGCGCTGCGACCCCGGTTCGGTGCGCGCCACGACGAAGCACCAGTCGGCCACGTGGGCCAGCGACGTCCAGATCTTCTGCCCGTTGACCACCCAGTCGCCGTCGCGCAGCACCGCCGACGTCGAGACGGCGGCGAGGTCCGAACCGGCGCCGGGCTCGGAGTAGCCCTGGCACCACAGCTCTTCGACGGCGACGATCTGGGGCAGGAAGCGTTTTCGCTGTTCGGGCGTGCCGAAGGCGATGAGCGTCGGTCCCAGCAGCTGCTCGCCGATGTGGTTGACGCGCGCGGGCGCGCCCGAGGCCGCGTACTCCTCGTGGAAGGCGACCTGCTCGTCGAGCGACAGGCCGCGCCCGCCGTGCTCGACCGGCCAGCCGACGCACGTCCAGCCGGCCGAGGCCAGGTGGCGTTCCCAGGCCAGGCGCAGGTCGAACGCCTCGTGCTCGCGTCCCGGCCCGCCGAGACCGCGCACCGCGGCGAACTCGCCGGTCAGGTTGTCCGCGAGCCAGCCCGCGAACTCGCGGCGGAATCGTGTCGGTTCCACGCTCGCCTCCTTGCTGCCGGGCCGGTCCGGGACCTAGGGTAATGAGAACACGTTCTAGTTTGTCGGTCCAGAGGAGGGTGTGGTGGGTCAGACCACGATCCCGGCCGTCGTCCGCGATGCCGCCGCGAAGTTCGGTTCGGCGGAGGCGCTGGTCGACGGCCCGCTCCGGCTCGGTTTCGACGACCTTCTGGAACGTGTTCAGTCGGTCGCGCGGGCCTTCCTCGCCCGCGGTCTCCGGCCCGGCGACCGCGTCGCGATCACGCTCCCCAACACCCACCACTGGGTCCTGACGGCGCTCGGCGCGCTCTACGCGGGCGCGACCCTGGTGCCGGTCAACACCCGGTTCACCGCCGCCGAGACCGTGGACCTGCTCGTCCGCAGCCGAGCGAAAGCCCTGGTCGTGGCGGCCGACTTCCTCGGCACCGACCGTCACGCGGCGATCGTCGCGACCGGCGTGGACCTGCCCGACCTGGCCACGGTCGTCCGGGTCGCCCTGGACCAGCCGCACCGGCCGGTCGGGGACGCGCTCGGCTGGGACGAGTTCCTCGCGGAAGCCGAGAAGGTGCCTCTCGAGGAAGCCGAGGCGCGCGCGGACGCGGTCGAGCCGGACGACGTCAGCGACATCCTGTTCACCTCGGGCACCTCCGGCCGCTCGAAGGGCGTGCTGTCGGCCCACCGGCAGGTGGTCGGGGTCGCCACCGCCTGGGCGGACTGCGGCCAGGTCACCGCCGACGACCGGTACCTGGTGATCAACCCGTTCTTCCACAGCTTCGGCTACAAGGCCGGGATCGTCGTCGGCCTGCTGACCGGCGCGACGATCGTGCCGCAGGCGGTGTTCGACGTGCGTGCCGCGCTGGACGTGATCGAACGGGAACGGATCTCGGTGCTGCCGGGCGCGCCGACGATCTTCCAGTCCCTGCTGCACGAGCCGGACCGCGGCGACCTGTCCTCGCTGCGGCTCGCGGTCACCGGCGCCGCCGACGTGCCGGCGTCGCTCGTCCGGCGCATGCGCTCCGAGCTGGGCTTCGACATCGTCCTGACCGCGTACGGCCTCACCGAAGCCGTGGTCGTGACGATGTGCCGCCCCGGCGACGACGCGGAGCTCGTCGCGAAGACGTCCGGCCGCGCGACCGCGGGGTTCGAGGTCGCGATCCAGGGGTCGCCCGGCGAAGTGGTCCTGCGGGGCCCGAACGTGATGCTCGGCTACCTCGAGGAGCCCGAGGCCACGGCGAAAGCCATCGATGACGACGGCTGGCTGCACACCGGCGACGTCGGCGAGCTCGACGACGCGGGCAACCTCACGCTCACCGGCCGGCTCAAGGACATGTACATCTGCGGCGGCTTCAACGTCTACCCGGCCGAGGTCGAGCACGCCCTGACCGAGCTGGCGGGCGTCCGCGACGTCGCCGTGATCGGCGTCCCGGACGAGCGGCTCGGCGAGGTCGGCAAGGCCTTCGTCGTCGGCACCGGCCTGACCGAAGACGCCGTCCTCGCGTTCTGCCGCGAGCGGCTCGCCAACTACAAGACCCCGCGGTCCGTCGCGTTCCTGGACGCGCTGCCCCGCAACGCTTCCGGCAAGGTGCTGAAGCGGCTGCTCAGTGAGGAGAAGGCATGAGCGAAGCCGACGTCGTCCGCTACGAGCGCCGCGGGCCGGTCGCCGTGGTCACCATGAACCGGCCCGACTACCGCAACGCCCAGAACTCGGCGATGACCTACGCCCTCGACGACGCCTTCGCGCGCGCGGTGAACGACGCCGAGGTCAAGGTGATCGTGCTGGCGGGGGCGGGCAAGCACTTCTCCGCCGGGCACGACATCGGCACCCCGGGACGCGATGTGGACGTCAGTTTCGACCGGCGCTCGGTGCTGTGGTGGGACCACACCGACCGCGCCGGCGGCGACCAGCGGTTCGCCCGCGAATCCGAGGTCTACCTGGGCATGTGCCGTCGCTGGCGGGAGATCCCGAAGCCGATGATCGCGAGCATCCAGGGGGCCTGCATCGCCGGCGGGCTGATGCTGGCGTGGGTGTGCGATCTGATCGTGGCGTCCGACGACGCGTTCTTCGCCGACCCGGTGGTGCGCATGGGCATTCCGGGTGTCGAGTACTTCGCGCACCCATGGGTGCTCGGGCCGCGCGCCGCGAAGGAAGTGCTGTTCACCGGTGAACGCTTCACGGTCCAGCAGGCGAAGGAATGGGGGATGATCACCCGGATCGTCCCGCGCGCCGAGCTGGAGCAGCACACCCTGGAGCTCGCCGAGAAGATCGGCGGGATGCCGCAGTTCGGGCTCGCGCTGGCGAAGAAGGCCGTCAACCAGGCCGAAGACCTGATGGGCCTGCGGTCCGGAATGGACTCCGTGTTCGGGCTGCACCACCTCGCGCACGCGCACAACGCGGAGACGTCGGAAGACTCGCTCGGCGGGCAGTCCGCGCGGTCCATGCGCGACGCGAACAAGGAGGCTTGATGGACCTCGACATCGACGAGGCGTCCGCGGCCTTCCGCGACGAAGCGCGCGCGTGGCTGACTTCGCATGTGCGGACGTTGCCGTCGATGGACACCGCCGAAGGCTTCGAGGCCCACCGCGAGTGGGAGGCCGAACTCGCCGAAGCGCGGTGGTCGGTCGTGTCGTGGCCGCGCGAGTACCACGGCCGGGACGCGTCGATGCTGCAGTGGCTGCTGTTCGAGGAGGAGTACTACGCCTCCGGCGCGCCGGGGCGGGTGAGCCAGAACGGGATCTTCATGCTGGGCCCGACGCTGTTCGCCCACGGTACGCAGGAGCAGCGTGACCGGATCCTGCCCGCGATGGCCCGCGGTGACGAAGTGTGGGCGCAGGCGTGGTCGGAACCCGAGGCGGGCAGCGACATCGCGGCGTTGCGCAGCACGGCGGTGCGGACCGACGGCGGCTGGCGGATTTCCGGTCAGAAGACGTGGAGTTCGCGAGCGTCCTTCGCCGATCGCGCGTTCGGGCTGTTCCGCACCGATCCTGACGCGCAGCGGCACCATGGGCTGACGTACTTCATGGCCGACCTGCGTGCCGACGGCGTCACGGTCCGGCCGATCCCGCAGCTGGACGGCGAACCCGGCTTCGCGGAGATCTTCTTCGACGACGTCTTCGTGCCCGACGAGGACGTGATCGGCGAGGTGGGGCAGGGCTGGCGGGTCGCGATGACGACGGCGAACAACGAGCGCGGCCTGTCCCTGCGCAGCCCCGGCCGGTTCCTCGCCGCGGCGTCCCGGCTCGTGGATCTGTGGCGCTCGCAGGACTCGCCACCGTCCACTCAGGACCGGGTCGCCGACGCCTGGATCGGCGCCCGTGCCTACCAGCTCTACACGTTCGGCACCGTGAGCCGCCTCGCCGACGGCGGTGAGCTGGGCCCGGAGTCCAGTGTGAACAAGCTGTTCTGGTCGCACCTGGACGTCTCGCTGCACGAGACGGCCCTGGACGTGCTCGGCCCGGCCGCCGAGACCGACCGGGACTGGGTCGACGGCTACCTGTTCTCCCTCGCCGGCCCGATCTACGGCGGCACCGACCAGATCCAGCGCAACACGATCGCCGAACGGCTGCTGAAGCTGCCGAGGGAGGCGCGCCGATGAGGTTCCAGCTGTCCCCGGAGCAGCGCCAGTTCTCCGCGTCCCTGCACGATCTACTCGGCGGCGCCGACACCGCCGCGGTCGCGCGCGCCTGGGCCGCGGGGTCGCCCGAGCGCGGCCTGAAACTGCTGCGCTCACTGGCCGACCTCGGCGTCCCCGCCCTGCTGGTCGACGAGGAGCACGGCGGGCTCGGCGGTTCCGCGGTCGACCTCGTGGTCGCCTTCGAAGCGCTCGGCTATCACGCCGTGCCCGGCCCGCTGGTCGAGACGGCCGCCGTCGCGCCGTCCGTGCTGACCGGTGACCGGCTGGCCGCGCTCGCCGGCGGTGACCTCCTGGCCACGGTCGTCTCGCCGCCGGAAGTCCCGCTCGCCCTGGACGCCGACGTCGCCGGAGTGGTCCTCGACCTCAACGAAGGCGAGGTCACCGACGTCGGGACCGAGCTGATCCGGTCGGTCGACCCGGCCCGGCGGCTGTTCCGGATCACCGGGACCACCCGGCCCACCGCCGCCGACCCGATCGCGTTCGACCGGGGTGTCCTGGCCGTGTCCGCGCAGCTGCTCGGCGCGGGCCAGTGGCTCCTCGACGCCTCCGTCGCCTACGCGCGGCAGCGCAGTCAGTACGGCCGCGCCATCGGCGAATACCAGGCGGTCAAGCACCTGCTGGCCGACGTCGTGACGCAGCTCGAACTCGCCCGGCCGCTGCTGTACGGCGCCGCCGTCGCCGGGGACACGTTCGCCCGGGACGTCTCGGCGGCGAAGGTCATGGCGGGCGACGCCGCGTACCTCGCGGCGCGCACGGCCCTCCAGGTGCACGGCGCCATCGGCTACACCGCCGAACACGACCTCGGCCTGCGGCTGACGAAGGTGCGGGCACTGGCCGGGGCCTGGGGAACCGGGTCGTTCCACCGCGCGCGCGTCCTGGCGGGGCTGCGATGACCGATCCCCTGGAAACCGAGGAAGCGCAAGCACTGCGGGACGCGGTGCGGTCCCTGCTGACCCGCCGCTCGGGCCCGGAGGCCGTGCGGGCCGCCATGGAGTCGCCGCTCGGGTACGACGACAAGCTCTGGTCGACGCTGTGCGAGCAGATCGGCGTCGCCGCCCTCGCGATCCCCGAGCACCACGGCGGCGCGGGCGCCGGCCTGGCCGAGGCGTGCGTGGTCCTGGAAGAGCTGGGCCGCACGCTCACCCCCGCCCCGATGCTCGGCTCCGCCGTGCTGGGCGGCTTCGCGGTGCTCGGCACCGGAAACGACGAAGCCTGCGAGCGGCTGCTGCCGGGCATCGCCGCGGGCACGACCCTCGCCGCGCTGGCCTGGGCCGACGAAGCCTGGTCGCCGGGCTTGACCGCGTCGGACTCCGGCCTCGACGGCCGCGCCCACTACGTCCTCGACGGCGACCTCGCTGACGTCCTGCTGGCCGTGGCCCGGACGTCCGACGGCGTCGGCCTGTTCGAGGTGTCCCTCGACGGCGTCGGCCGGGAGCGCGTCACGACCCTGGACCCGACCCGCCGGCTGGCGGTGGTGGAGTGCGCGTCGACCCCGGCGCGGCGCCTCGACACCGACGGCTTCGACCTGGGGAAACTGCGGGACACGGCGGTCGTCGCCGTCGCCGCCGAACAGGTCGGCGCGGCGGCCCGCGCACTGGAACTGACGGTGGAGTACACGAAACAGCGTCGTCAGTTCGGCCGTCCGATCGGGTCATTCCAGGCGCTGAAGCACCGGATGGCCGACGTGCACGTCCACGTCGAGGCGGCCCGGTCGGCGCTGTACGCGGCACTCGTGGACGGTGACGCCGAAGCCGTGACGACCGCGAAAGTCGTGTGCAGTGAAGCGTTTTCCCACGCGGCGGCGGAGATGATCCAGCTCCACGGCGGCATCGCGATCACGTGGGAGCACGACGCGCACCTGTACTTCAAGCGCGCCCACGGGACCGCGTGGCTGTTCGGCGATCCCGTGAGCGCGCTGTCGTCCTAGGACAGGTGGTGCCGCTCCTGCAGTCCGTAGACCGGCGTCGGGATGCCTTCCGCGCGGGCCTTCAGCTGCAGCGCCAGGTAGAGCGAGTAGTGCCGGGACTGGTGCAGGTTCCCGCCGTGGAACCACAGCCCGTCCTGCTGGGTGGGCTTCCACATGTTCCGCTGCTCGCCCTCCCACGGGCCCGGGTCCTTCGTCGTCTCCGAGCCCAGGCCCCAGACCTTGCCGACCTTGTCCGCGACCTCCTGGCTGATCAGGTCGGCGGCCCAGCCGTTCATCGAGCCGTAGCCGGTCGCGTAGACGACGAGGTCGGCTTCCAGCTCGGTGCCGTCGTCGAGCTTCACCGACGTCTCGGTCAGCTCGGTGACCTGGCCGTGGGCGAGCTTGACCTGGCCGTCGGCCACCAGGTCCGCCGAACCGACGTCGATGTAGTAGCCCGACCCGCGCCGCAGGTACTTCATGAAGAGGCCGGAGTCGTCGTCGCCCCAGTCGTGCCGGAAGCCGGCGGCTTCGAGGCGGTCGTAGAACTCCTGGTCGCGTTCTTTGATCGCGGCGTACACCGGCTGCTGGAAGGTGTGCATGATCCGGTAGGGGAGCGAGGCGAACGTCAGGTCGGCCTTCTGCGTCGTCATCCCCGCGGCGAGCGCGCGTTCCGAGTACAGGTCACCGAGCCCGAGGTCCATCAGCGAGTCCGACTTCACGATGTGCGTCGAGCTGCGCTGGATCATGGTGACGTCGGCGCCGGCTTCCCACAGGGCGCCGCAGATGTCGAAGGCGGAGTTGTTGGAGCCGACGATCACGGCTTTCTTGCCGCGGTAGGCGTCCGGCCCGGGGTGCTGGGAGCTGTGGTGCTGCTCGCCGCGGAAGCGGTCCTGGCCGGGCAGTTCGGGCACGTTCGGCTTGCCCGACATGCCCGTCGCGAGGACCAGCTGCTTCGGCTTGAGGGTGACTTCTTCGCCGTCGCGGTCGAGGACGACCGTCCATTCCTTCGCTTCTTCGTCGTAGGAGGCGCTTTGGCAGGTCGTCGACGACCAGTAGTTGACCTCCATGACCTTCGTGTACATCTCGAGCCAGTCGGCGATCTTGTCCTTGGGCGCGAAGACCGGCCAGGTGCGCGGGAAGTCGAGGTAGGGCAGGTGGTCGTACCAGACGGGGTCGTGCAGGCACAGCGACTTGTAGCGGCCGCGCCACTGGTCGCCCGGGCGCGCGTACCGGTCGACGACGACGTGGTCCACGCCGAGCTGGCGCAGCCGGGCGCCGAGCGCGATCCCGCCCTGGCCGCCGCCGATGACGACGACGTACGGCTGCCGCGTGGTGCCCAGTTCGTCCGCTTCCGCCTGCCGCGCTTCGGACCACGTGACGCGCTCGCGGTTGACGCCGTGCTCGGCACCCTTCGGCCGGGTCGTGCCGAGTGGCTCCTCGTGGCCCTTCAGCTCGTAGAGCGTCGTGAGGAAGGTGAACGCGCCTTCGTCGTTCAGCCGCAGGTGTCCGCGTCCGCGTCCGGCCGCCGTCTCGAACCCGATCCACGCCTCGACGATGCCGTTCGCTTCGGTCGGCTCCTCGGTGGCGTGGAAGCCGGTCGCGTCGGCGGTGTCCATCGTCGCGAGGAGCAGGTCCTTGACGCCGTCGCGGTTTTCGACGGTCTTGAGGTTCCAGGTGAACGCGATCAGGTCGCGCCAGAACGACGTCGTCGCGAAGAGGGCGGCGGCCCGGTCGGCGTCCCGGGCCGCGAGCGCGGCCTCGAAGTCGGCGAGCCAGCCTTCGACGCGCTGCCGGGCATCGACGGCCGCGGCCGGTTCGAGGGTCTGGGTCATGCGGACCTCCCCGTCTCGGGCACCGTCGTCGTCGGCGGCGCGTTCCCGGCAGCCAACCCCGGCGGGCGGGGTCGGCGGAAGGGTTGCCTCAAGGTTGCATCAGCACGACTTCGACGCCGGGCGCGATCCGGTACGGGCGGGCGAGCAGCAGCCCGCCGACCAGCTTGCGCAGCCGTGACAGCTCCGCGCGGACGGTCACGAGGTGCGTCCGGTCGCCGTAGAGCGTCTCCGACAGCTGCGCCGCCGACACCCCGGCCGGTCCCGCGGTCGCGATCAGCCGCAGCAGGTCGGCCTGCCGCCGGCCCAGCGGGTGCGTCCACCGCGCCGAGCCTTCGACGATCGCGCGCGGCGGGTCGAGCTCGAGGGTGAGCCGCAGGGTTTCGCGGTGGCTCGGCCGCAGCAGCCAGCCGCCAGGCACCGGCTCGGGCTCGCACGCCCCGACGCCGCGGACCGCGACGGGCACGCCGGGCCGGGGCGCGGCGACGCGGTCGATCCCGGAGACGCCGCGCTGGGCGGCGACCCAGCCGTGGTCGTCGACGACGAGCCCGGTCGTGCTCAGCAGGTGGCCGGACAGCCGGCGCAGCGCTTCGAGCCGCATCTCGTGCCGTTGGCGCAGGACGGCCTCGGCCAGCCGCACCGACGTCCCGACCAGGGCGACGGTCATCGGGTGGACGGTCTCGGCCGGTCCGCTGACGTCGACGATCCCGAGCAGTTCGCCGGTCCGCGGGTCGTGCACGGGGTAGGCGGTGCAGGCCCAGGCGTGGTGCGAGCGCACGAAGTGCTCGGCGGCGAACATCTGCACGGGGGCGGCTTCGGCCAGCGCCGTCCCGATCGCGTTGCTGCCGATGGCGGGCTCCGACCAGGTGGCCCCCTCGGTGAAGCCGAGCGAGTCGGCGCGGTGCCGCACCCCGCGCGCGCCTTCACGCCAGAGGACGACGCCGTCGGCATCGGTGACGACCATCAGGTGGTGCGCGTCTTCGGCGACCGACGTCAGCGCACCGCGGAGTTCGGGAAGGACTTCACCGATCCGGCAGCCGGTCCGCCGCCGTTCGACCTCGGCGGTGTTCAGGGGGTCGGGCGCGGGCGGCCGATCGGGGTCGACGCCCTGCGCGGCGACCCGCCGCCACGAGCGTTCGACGAGCCGTCGCGGAGCGCTCCGAGGCGCCCGCCCGGCGAGGACGGCATCGTGGATACCGGCGAGCAGCCGAGCATGCCCGGCGACATCGGTGCCGGGCCGGACCGCGCAGACATCGTCGTCCACCGCCACCTCCTGGGCCGGCTTCACGGTAACCCGGGGGAGTGGGGGTGGGGCAACCTTCCCGCAACCTCCGGAGGACCCGAGTACCTGCATGGACGACTCGCGTACCCAGGCGGCCGACTCGCGTGCCTGGATGGACGACACGCGTGCCTGCACGGACGACACGTGCTTGGGCGGACGACTCGCGTGCTTGGACGGACGACACGTGTGCTTGGGCGGACGACTCGCGTGCTTGGACGGACGACACGTGTGCTTGGGCGGACGACACGTGTGCTTGGGCGGACGACTCGCGTGCTTGGACGGACGACACGTGTGCTTGGGCGGCCGACTCGCGTACCTGCATGGACGACACGCGTACCTGGGCGGACGACACGGCGGCTGAGCCTGCCTGCGGGTCAGCCGGTGAGGCGGGCCGCCGCGCCGGGGAGCTCGCGGTTGGCCTCGTCCAGGCCCGTGGCGACCGTGCGGCACGAGCCGCAGCCCGCGATGTGGTCGGCGACCACGCTCGCCCGGCGCGGGGACAACGCTCCCCGGACCCACGCCCCCATGCGACGGCGGGGCTCGCGACAGACCGGTTCCTCGGCGTCGGGCACCTGGACCTGCAGGTACGCCTGGCGCAACCCCTCCCGCGCCCGCATCGCCAGCGCCGACACGCTGTTCGGCGTCAGGCCCAGCAGCGGCGCCGCCTCCGTCGGCGTGTCGCCCTCGGCCTCGGTCCGCCAGAGCACCGTCCGCCACCGGCCGGGCAGCGTGCAGTACGCCGACCACACGAGCTTCTCGTTCGACCGGTGCAGGGCCAGCTCGTCGGCGCCGCTCGACAGCGTCTCGGGGACCGTTTCGCACAGCTCGACCCGGCTGCGCTGCCGGCCCCACCGCGACACCAGGTTCCGCAGCGTCACCACGAGGTACGGCCGCAGGTCGCCGTCCGGCCCGCCGCCCGCGTGCACGACGGCCAGCACGCGGGCGAACGTCTCGGCCACCAGGTCGTCGCGCTCCGCGGGCTGCCTCGCCCACGCCGCCGCGGTGCGGCGCAACGGTTCGGCGTGCCGGCGGAACAGAGCGCCGCCCGCGTCGAGGTCACCGGCGCGGAGGGCGGCGAGCAGCACGGCGTCCGGCGGCTCCTCGTCGGCGTTCCTCATCGTCACTCTCCGCGACCCGCTGGCACCCAAAGTAAGAGGTACGGCATCGTACGCTATAGCGGCCCGCCGGTACACTCCGGCCGATGACGTCGACGGACCGCCCGCCCGACGGCCGCGCCGCCCGGTGGGCCGGTCAGCGCGACCGCCGTCGGCGCGAATTCGTCGAAGCGGGCCTGCGCGCGATCGCGCGGCACGGGCCCGAGGTGTCCACCGAGCAGATCGCCGACGAAGCCGGCGTCGCCCGCACGCGCCTCTACCGGCACTTCGACGGCGCCGCCGACCTGCAGCACGCGATCGCCGTCCGGGTCGCGGAGCTGATCACCGCGGAGTTCGCGCCGCTGTGGAACCCGAGCGGCACGCCGATGGACCTGATCCGGACGGCGATCGGCGCGCACACCCACTGGCTGGCCGAGCACGGCTCGCTCTACCGCTACCTGACCCGGCACGCGGTCGACGGCGCTCCCGACGTCTTCGCCGACGGCAAGTCCGCGATCGCCCGGCAGCTGACGGTCGTGTTCGAGCACTACCTCGGACTGTTCGGAGTGGACACCCGCGTGTGCGAAGCGGTCGCCTACGGGCTGGTCGGCCTGGTGGAGTCGAGCACCTCGCGCTGGTTGGAGAACCCGCGCGGCGTCGACCGCGCCGAGCTGGCGGCGCTGCTGGCGCGCTGGGTCTGGCGGATCGTCGACGACACCCTGCGCGCCGGCGGCCTCGAGCTCGACCCGCACACCGAGCTGGCGGCGGCGAACCTCGGCTGAGCCGTCCACGGCTTGAAGTATCCACAGTGGACTCCTGGTGCGCGTTCGCGGCCCGGCCCTTACGATCGCGGCAAACACGGGAGCGGGGGAGCGGATGGGTGTCGGCACCTGGGTGGTCACCATCGGCGTCGTGCTGGCGCTGCTCGCGGTCGACCTCGTGCTCGCCGCGCTCCGGCCGCACCGGGTCGGGTTCGCCGAAGCCGTCGCGTGGTCGGTGGGCTACATCCTGGTCGCGGTGGCGTTCGGCGTCTGGCTGACCATGGCCCACGGCGGTGAGCTCGGCACCGAGTACTTCGCCGGGTACATCGTCGAGAAGAGCCTCTCGGTCGACAACCTGTTCGTGTTCGTGATCATCATGACGACGTTCGCCGTCCCGGAGGAGCACCAGCACAAGGTGCTCACGTTCGGGATCATCCTCGCGCTGGTGATGCGGGGGATCTTCATCGTCCTCGGCGCGACGCTCCTCGCGTTGTTCTCGTTCATGTTCCTGCTCTTCGGGCTGCTGCTGATCTACACCGGCGTGCAGCTGTTCCGGCACCGCGACGCCGACCCCGACATCGAGCACAACGTCGTGGTCCGGACGGCCAAGCGCATCCTGCCGGTCTCCGACGCCTACGACGGCGGCCGGCTGCTCACCCGCGCCGGCGGCCGCCGGATGGTGACCCCGCTGGTGGTGGTCCTGGTCGCGATCGGCGGCGTCGACCTCCTGTTCGCCCTCGACTCGATCCCGGCGGTCTTCGGCGTCACCGAGGAGCCGTACGTCGTGTTCGCCGCGAACGCGTTCGCGTTGCTCGGCCTGCGGGCCCTGTACTTCCTGGTGAAGGGCCTGCTCGACCGGCTCGTGTACCTCTCGGCCGGGCTCGCGGTGATCCTCGCGTTCATCGGGGTGAAGCTGATCCTGCACTGGGCGCACGTCGACATCGACGAGCGCGTCCCGGAGATCGCCACGCCGGTGAGCCTGGCGGTGATCATCGGCGTCCTGGTCGTCGTGACGGTCGCCAGCCTGCTCAAGACCCGGCGCGACCCGGCCGCGAAGGCGCACCCGGGATCGTTGCGGGGGTCGTCAGACCGCGAAGACCTGTGAGTCGTCGGCGAAGGCCTTGAACTCCAGGGCGTTCCCGGCGGGGTCGAGCAGGAACATCGTCCACTGTTCGCCGGCTTGGCCTTCGAAGCGGACGTACGGCTCGATCACGAACTGCGTTCCCGCCGCGCGCAGCCGTTCGGCGAGTGCCTTGAACGCGTCGACCTCGAGGATCAGGCCGAAGTGCGGCACCGGCACGTCGTGGCCGTCGACGGGGTTGTGGACGCGCTGCGGGCGTTCCGGTGCCAGGTGCGTCACGAACTGGTGGCCGTGCAGGTTCCAGTCGACCCAGGTGTCGGCGCTGCGGCCCTGGGCGAGGCCGAGGACGTCACCGTAGAAGTGGCGGGCGGCGGTGAGGTCGTCGACCGGCATGGCGAGGTGGAAGCGGGGGATGGTCATGTCATGATGTTAACATTACGACATGAGTGCTCAAGTGGCCCCCGCCCGCCGGCGCGGGCTCGCCGACGAGGTGGCCGACCGCATCCGCGACGCGATCTTCGACGGCACGTACGCGCCCGGCAGCCAGCTGCGCGAGGTGGAGCTGGCGAACGCGCTGGGCGTCAGCCGCGGGCCGGTGCGCGAGGCGCTGCTCAAGCTGGACCGCGAAGGGCTCGTCCGCAGCGAGTGGCACCGGGGGACGACGGTGACGTCACTGTCCGAAGTGGACGTCGCCGAGCTGGACAGCCTGCGGGCGGCGCTGGAGCAGCTCGCGGTGGGGCTGGTGATCGACCGCGCTCCCGGCCTGGACGCGGTCGACGCCGCCGTGGCGCGCATGGAACGGGCAGCCGACGCGCACGAGATGGTCCGCCGCGACCTGGAGTTCCACGACGCGATCTACGAGGCGGCCGGGCACCGGCGCTTGGGTGAGGCGTGGCTGGCGATCCGGTCCCAGGTCCACTTGTTTCTGCTGACCCGCATCGGAGTCGATACGGACGGTTATCTGACGGGCATCCCCGCCGAACACCGGCAGCTGGTCGACGCACTCCGGGCGGGCGACCGGGAGGCGGCACTGGAGCTGTTCGCAACGCACCGGCAGCACGCGTTCGACATCCTCACCGGGCGGCCGTCGCCGGGCCTCGCCGAGGAGTGAGGCCGGGAGCGGTGTCGCCGCTATGACCCCCGGCTGGTGGGGCGGCGATCCAGCCTCGCCGGGGTGAGGCCGGTGCGGCATCGCCGGGATCAACCCGGCAGCTGGGCGGCGATCTCCCTCGCCGGGGAGTCGCGCCGGGTCGGTGTCGCCGGGATCAGCCCGGCAGGTGAGCGGCGATCCCCGCCAGCACCCGGTCCAGCCCAGCCTCGAAACCCCGGTCCTGGCGGTCCGCCGCGTGCGGCAGTTCAGCCTCGATCATCACCCGCGTGAAACGGGGGTACTCGCCGCTGTTCATGATCATCGGGCCGTACTCGCCCTCGCGCTCCATCCACTGGTCGTGGCTGAGTCCCGAACGCCGGGCCGCCTCCCGGTCGGCAAGCTCACTCATCACGTGGCCGAGGACGAACGCCGACAGCGTGCCCAGGGCGGCGAGCATCTCGTCCGTGCCGAGGTCCATTCCGTCGAACGCCGACAGCGTCCGCTCGCGCCAACGGAGGCTGTGCGGGCCGTGGATCGCGCGGCCCGCCGCCACCGTCGGGAGCCACGGGTGTCGCAGCCCGACTTCTCGCAACCGGCAAGCGATCGCGCGGAGGCCGTCGCGCCAGCCGGTGGGCAGCGTCGCCTCGCGCAGCTCGGCCATCACCTCGTCGCCCATCAGCTCCAGCATCTCGTCCTTTTTGGACACGTACCGGTAGAGCGACGTCGTGCCGGCGCCGAGCTCGGCCGCGACGCGGCGCATCGAGACGGCGTCGAGGCCTTCGGCGTCGGCGATCCGGATCGCCGCGAGGGCGACGTCGCGCCGGCTGTGGGCGGGCTTCGGGCCGCGCGTGCCGTGCTCGGGACGCAGCCAGAGCGGTGGCTGGTCGTTCGCCGGCACCGCACACCTCCCTCGTTGTCGCGAATTTATTGCGAACACTGTACCCAGTTCGCTACCGTGGCACTTACTGAGTACGCTGTTCCGGGTTTTGGGGCGAAGATGGACTTCGACGTGGTGGTGGCCGGCGGCGGCCCGGTCGGCCTGCTGCTGGCGGGCGAGCTCCGGCTGGGCGGCGCCCGGGTGCTGGTCCTGGAGCGCGAGACCGAGACACCGCCGGCGCGCTTCGGCTCGATGGGCGCGCGGGCGCTCAACACGCCGTCGGTGCACGCGCTGCACCTGCGCGGCCTGCTGCCCGCCGTCGAACGCGCCGCGGCGATGTGGGTCGGCCCGGGCACACTGCCGCCGCCCGGAAACCGAGCTGGGGACGTCTTCGTCGGGCACTTCGCCGGGATCGGCATCCGGGCCGATCGGCTGAAGCCGCCGGGTCCGGGTGACGAGTTCTTCGGCGCGGGTGTCATCAGCCAGGCCGAGCTGGAAGAGATCTTCCTTGCGTGGGCGGACGTCGAAGTCCGGCGCGGCGTCGCGCTGACCAGGTTCGACGAGGACGGCGACGGCGTGACCGTCCACACCGGACAGGGTGAGGTCCGGGCCCGCTGGCTGGTCGGCGCCGACGGCGGCCGCAGCACCGTGCGGCGCCTGGCCGGGTTCGAGTTCCCGGGCGTGGATCCCGTCTTCACCGGCCGGCAGGCGGTCGTCGACCTCGACGCGCCGGAGAAGCTCGTCGCGGGCGGCTGGCAGCACGGCGACCACGGCTCGTACGTCATCGGCGGCTGGGCGGACGGCGACGGGCCGCCGCGCGTGCACACCGTCGAGTACGAGGTGTCCGCCGACCGGGACACGCCCGTGACGGCGGAGGAGATGCAGGCCAGCCTGCGCCGGGTCAGCGGCACCGACGTCGCGGTCACGCGCGTGCACGTCGGCACGCGGTACGCCGACACCACCCGGCAGGCCACGACCTACCGGCGTGGCCGGGTGCTGCTCTGCGGCGACGCCGCCCACGTGCACTCGCCCGCGGGCGGGCAGGGACTCAACCTGGGGATCGGGGACGCGGTCAACCTCGGGTGGAAGCTCGCGCTCGTCGCGCGCGGCCTCGCCCAGGAGTCCCTGGTGGACACCTACACGCCGGAACGGCACCCGATCGGCGCGTGGGTGCAGCGGTGGAGCATGGCGCAGACGGCGCTGAGCGCGTCGCGCGGACCTCGGGCCGAGGCGTTGTACGGGGTGCTGACCGACCTGCTCGACACCCCGGACGGCGCGACTCACGTGGTCTCGAGCATCGGCGGCGGCTGGCAGCACTACGACATCCCGGGCGACTTCCCGCTGATCGGCCACCGGGTGCCGGACCTGGCCCTGGACGACGGAACGACCCTGGCGACCCGGTTCCGCGACGGCCGCGCGGTGCTGCTGGACGCGGACACCGCGGCGGCGCCGGTCGCGGCGGGATGGGGGAGCCGGGTCCGCGTGGAGACGGCCCGGCCACTGGCGTTCCCCGACCAGCGGCTGACGGCGCTCGTCCGTCCGGACGGCTACCTGGCGTGGGCTTCGGTCGGCGACCTGGACGAGCAGGAGCTTCGCGCGGCGATGACGACCTGGCTCGGCCCGGCCGGGTAAGACCACCGCGCGTGGCGCGGGCGGGTGTTGACGGCACCGCCCGCCGGCGCGGATCGTGGGACCCATGGCGACACGCATGGGCGCGCGGTTCACCGGTGACCTCGCCGAACTGCGCTACGAACCCGTGGCGAAGCGCGTCCGCGCCGTCGCGGGTGGACGGACGTTCGCCGACTCGCGGCGGGCGGTGCTGGTCTGGGAACCGAAGAGGGTTGTCCCGTCCTACGCCTTCCCCCTGCCGGACCTCCGCGCGACGCTGACCCCGTCGGACGACGCGTCGGCGCCGGAACACCCGGTCCAGCTCGCCGAAGGCGGCCCGCCGGTCCTCGACCCGCGGACCGCCTTCGCCGTGCACACCTGCCCGGGCGAGCCGCTGACCCTCGACAGCGACGGCGTGACCCTGCCGGGCGCGGGCTTCCGTTTCGCCGACGACGACCTGGCGCAGCACGTCGTCCTCGACTTCGCGGCCTTCGACGAGTGGCTCGAGGAGGCCGAACCGATCGTCGGCCACCCGCGGGACCCGTTCGCGCGCATCGACGTCCGGCGCAGTGACAGCCGGGTGCGGATCGAGGTGGACGGCGTCGTCGTGGCCGACTCGGCCGCGCCCCGCCTGCTGTTCGAAACCGGCATCACCACCCGCTACTACCTGCCGCGCGAAGACGTCCGGATGGACCTGCTCACGCCGTCGGACACGCGCACCACCTGCGCCTACAAGGGCCACGCGGGCTACTGGTCGGTCGGCGCGCACCGCGATCTCGCCTGGACCTACGACGAGCCGCTGTCCGACGCGCGGGACGTCGCCGGGTACATCGCCTTCCTCACCGAACGCGTGGACGTCGTCCTGGACGGCGAGCGTCTGCCGCGTCCCGTGACGCCGTGGTCATAGCAGCAGGTCGTCCGCGCTCCCGATCTCCCGCGCCGAGCCGGTCGACTCCAAGCGCTCCAATGGATCGGCGTCCGGGAGCGCGCCGAACGAGAGCCCGGTCAAGTCGGCGATCCGGCGCACCGGCACCTGGTACGTGCGATACGCGCCGTAGTCGAACTCGCCCGACGACTCGAGCCCGTGGATGAGCTCCTCCTGGCTCAGCAGGTACGCCGTCGCCGAGAGGGTGCCGTCGGCCTTGACCATCGCGACGACCTTCCAGAACTGGCGTGGCAGCTGCACCCCGCGGTAGCGGTCGTCGTCCTCGGCGAGCACCGGGCCGGTCACCACCGTGACCTTGAGGTCGGCGTTGTCCGCATTGTTGAGCACGTAGTCCTCGAGCCCGGCCCACGTCGTCTTGTTCTGGTTGAAGTCCTCGTGCTGCGGCGAGCAGTTCGTGAAGTGGAACGTGTCGTCGTTGCCGAGCTGGGCGATGGCGGCCGTCGCGCCCCACGCCGGGTCGAGGCGGCGGACCAGGTGCCCGCGGTCGAGCGGGTTGGCCCGGTAGATCTCCTCGCCGACCTGCTCGCCGGCGTCCACGCGCGGGTCGAGCGACCAGCGGTCGGTCTCGCGACGCAGGGACTGGCTGGTGCGCCCGTCGATGTTGACGGCCGTGAAGAACGCCAGGCGCCGCACCTTGTTCATGACGACGCTGAAGTGGTGGTACGGCAGGACGTACCGCGGCTCGCCCGCCGCCTGCCGGTTGGTCGCCGCCAGCGCGGCGAGCGCGTCGGACAGAACCGGCAGCGGCACGGTGTGCCCGGGCAGGAAGTCCGGGTCGTAGCCCTCGCGGTTCGAGTAGTCCGGGTCGATCCGGATGGTCTCCGGCGACGCGGGCGGTTCGGCGCGCAGCCGGATGTCGACGGGCATCGTCAGCGTCAGCACCTGCGGAGCGCCGTCGGGCTGGGCGGGCGTGCCGCGCTCGGGCCGGGTGGCGAGCCGGTCGAGCAGAGCCTGCTTCGCCGCGGTGAACCGCTGCCCGCGCAAGAACTCCAGCAGCCGGCTGACGCGGATTCCCTCGTTGAGGAAACCGCCGTACTCCGCGTGGCCCTCGGCCGGGACGCTGGCGTGGTGCAGCGCCACGACCTCCCACTGGTCGTTGAACACCGGCGAGCCCGACGACCCGGGTTCGGTGTCGGTTTCGTAGTGCAGGAACTTCTCGAGGACGTCGACGATCCGGTTTTCCCGCAGCGCCACCTGTTTCTTGCCGCCGCGCGGGTGCTGGATGATGGTGACGAAGTCGCCGACGATCGCCTTGCCCTCGCTGCCGATCAGCCGGTTGAACCCGAAGGGCCGCAGTTCGTCCGCGGTCGCCTTGACGGCCACCAGCGCGAAATCGAGGTCCTCGTCGGCGACGAAGAAGCGGTCCGGGTCGAGCCCGAACGCCCGCACCGGCCGGGGCAGGCCGTCGACGCCGTCCTGGTAGTCGAACTCGATGACGCTGGACCCGGCCGTGGCGGCGTCCGGCAGCACGTGGTGGTTGGTGAGCAGCAGATCCGGGGAGATCATCGACCCGGTGCCGTAGCCGGTGAGCCGGCCGCGGCCGTCGCGGATGTTGACCCGGCCGATCGCGGCCGACGCCGTGACGCCGCCTTCGAGGTACCCCACGCCGAGCAGGTCGTCAGTGAGCACGATCCGTTCGAGGATGGCGCCCGCGGCGGTCATCGCCGCCGGGTCGCCGGCCGCGATGGCCGCCGGGTTCACCGGCCGGACGTCGGGGTAGTAACGGCCGAGCCGGTCGATCCGGGTGGCGACGCGGCTGGGCTCGTCGGCCTCGGCGATCCCGCCGGGCTTGCGCAGCAAGGCGATCTTCGCGTGCCGTTCGCCGGTGCGCTCCGCGGCGCGCGCGGCCGTGGCCCGCTCCTGTTCGGACTGTCGGTCCGTCGTCACGTCCACGATGCCTCCCCGGCGGCCGGAAACATGGCGTAAGTCGGGTTTCGCCGGGACGCGTTACAGGATTCCGGCCGATTCGGCGAAGATTGTTTTCACACCAACCGAACCGGGAGCACGATCGCCGACGCGTGGGCCGCGTCGTGGTGGACCTCCTGGTCCGCCGCGCGCAGGGTGACCGCCGTGGCGTGGGGCTCCCCGGTACCGGGATTGCGGGCGAAGCGCGGGAACGCGCCGCTCGACACCTGGACCCGGATGCGGTGCCCGCGCCGGAACCGGTGCGCCGTCGGCCACATCCGCACGGTGACGGCGGCCAGTTCGTCAGCTGACGTCAGGCTGACGAGCCCGTCGCAGACGTTGGACGAGTGGCCGCCGGGATCGACGTCGCAGAGGCGGACGAACACGTCGGCGAAGGGCAGGCTGCTGCGGAACCAGATCTCCGCGCTGACGTCTCCGATGACCTCGACGTCGTCGTCGAGCGCGGCCGTGGTGTAGGTGAGGACGTCGGCGCGGGCTTCGAGGGTCGCGTTGTCGACCCGTCCGGCGTCCGGGGCCATCCGCACCCCGCCGGCCGCGGGCGTCGGGTCCGCCGCGTCGTAGCGGTAGCGATCGGGCTCCGACGCGCCGGGCGCGTCCGCGGCGAGGGCGCCGCCGGGCTGGAGGTGGAACCGTTGCGGGGCATAGCCTTCCGGTGGCCAGGAAGCGAAGTCGCGCCAGGCTTCCTCGCCCATGACGAACAACCGGACCGGCGCTCGCTCGGGCGGCTCCTCGCCGCGGGCGTGCGCGAGCCCGAACTCCAAGGCTTCCCGGACGGTGAGGCCCGCGCCGGCGAGCAGGTCGGGGCGGCCCGCGTGGGTCCAGGGCCCGACCGTCAGCCGGGGCCGTCGTCCCGCGTCCTGCAACGTCCGGAAGTCGCGCAGCTGACCGGGCAGGAAGATGTCGTACCAGCCGCCGATCGAGCTCACCGGCACGGTGACGTCGGCGACGCGCGGCCGATGGTTGATCTCCGCCCAGCGGGGGTGGTTTTCGTTGTGCGCCAGGACGTCCTGGATGTAGTCCGAGCGGTGGCCGATCGCGACGACGTCCGCCTGGGCGAGCGGGAGCGTGCCCAGCGCCCGCTCCAGCTTCTTCGCCTGGCCGCGTTGCCGGAGCAACCCGAACCGCCGCTCCTGGACGGCGACCTGGACGCCCCAGCCGAACGGTGTCTCCAGCGAAAGGCCGTCCTCCCGCAGGAACTCCAGCGTCAGCCCGGACTCGGTGACGTGCGGGATCATCGCCTTCACCTGCGGCGGCAGGCGATCCGCGACCGCCCACTGGACGTAGCCGAGGTAGCTGGCCCCGACGAGCACCATCGCGTCGCCGAACCAGGGCTGCCGCACGACCCAGTCCAGCGTCGCGAGGCCGTCTTCGCGCTCCTGCCGCAGCGGGTCGAAGACGCCGCCGGAGCCGAAGCCGCCGCGGGTGCTCTGGATCAGCACCTGGAAGCCGCGTTCGGCCAGCGGCCGGGCGAAGAGCGCACCGAAGGCACCCTTGCGGCCGTAGGGACTGCGCACCAGCGCCGTCGGCAGGCCGTCCCCGCCCGCGCGCGGCGCCCACCGGTCGGCGAGCAGCTCGGCGCCGTCGGGCATCGGGACGCGCAGGTCGCGCTGGACGACCAGCTTCCGGGTCGCCGGGGCGGGCAGCTTCAGCAGACGCTCGAAGAGACGGCTGATCACCGGTCGGCCTCCTTCGTGATCATCGAGGTGACGACCGAGCGGATCCGCATCAGCCGGTCGGTGAACTCGTCCGGGTCGAGGGGCTCCGGCCCGTCGACGACCCACGCGTTGACGACCGCGCCGGCCCCGCCGGTCAGGAACGTGGCCAGGTCCTCGATCCCGCGCGGGTCGAGGACGTCGCCGAACGCGCGCCCGAGGTGCCGCCGGTTGAGCGGGAGGAACAGGCCGGTCAGCGCCTCGGTGAAGGCGAACGCCGACGCTCCGGTCAGGAGGGCGCGGTAGAAGCGGCGGTGCGCGGCGAAGTGCTCGGCCAAGGCCAGGAGCGACGCGCGTTCGTCGCCGGGTGGCTCGGCGAGCAGCTCCCGCCGGACGAGGTCCTGCGCGGCCTCGAGGACGAGCGAGTCGCGGTCGCCGAACTGCTGGTAGAGCACCTGGCGGCTCACGTCAGCTGCCTCGGCGATCTCGGAGACCGCGACGGCGGCGGAGTCCCGTTCGGAGACGAGCTCGACGGCGGCCCGCATCAACGCCGCACGCGACCGGCGCACCCGCCGGTCCTTGACGGGAGCTTCGGTCGTCCAGTCGGCCCGCATGGCCTCGATAATGGACAGGTGTCAAGAAAATGGCAAGTGTTCGGCAACGGCCTTGTGCGAGCATGCCGTCATGTCTTCGACCATGCGGGCCTTCGTGCTCACCGGGCCGCGCCAGGGGGCCGTCCACGAGGTCCCCGTGCCGCGGGCCGACGCGGGGGAGGTCGTCGTCGACGTCGAACGGGCCGGGGTCTGCGGCACCGACGTCGAGTTCTTCACCGGGGAGATGGCCTACCTGCACCAGGGCCACGCTGCCTACCCGATGCGGCTCGGGCACGAATGGTGCGGCACCGTCTCCGCCGTCGGACCGGGCGTCGACCCCGCGTGGCTCGGGCGGCGGGTCATGGGGGACACCATGCTCGGCGACCGGACGTGCCGCCGCTGCCGGAAGGGGCACCAGCACACCTGCGAGCGACGGCAGGAGGTCGGCATCCGCGGCGGGCGGGCGGGTGCGCTGGCCGAGAAGCTCGCCGTTCCCGCCTGGTCGCTGCACGTCCTGCCCGATGCGGTCGACGCCGCGCTGGGTGCCCTGGTCGAGCCCGGAGGCAATGCCTTGCGGGCCGCGCGGGCGGCTGGGGCCGGTGCCGGCGACCGGGCCCTCGTGCTCGGCCCGGGAACGATCGGCCTGCTCACCGCGATGTTCCTGCGCGCCGCGGGCGCCGAGGTCCACCTCCTCGGCCTCGCCGGCAGCACTGGCGGTCTCGGGTTCGAGCACGTCTGGACCCGCGAGACGCTCCCCGACCTGCCTTTCGACGCGGTCGTCGACGCCACCGGTGCGCCCGATTCGCCCGCGCTGGCGCTGGACCTGGTGGAACCGGCGGGCCGGGTCGTCTACATCGGACTGTCCGGCCGTCCCAGCCTGCTCGACAGCCGCGCGCTGGTGCTGAAGGACGTCACCGCGATCGGGGTGCTGTCCGCGTCACCGGGGCTGGCGGACACCATCACCGCCTACGCCGCCGGGACCGTGGACCCGCGCCCGCTGGTCGGGGCGACCGTCGCGCTGGACCGGGTCGGCGCGGTGCTCGCCGGCGAGCGGTTCGGCGCTCCGAAGGTCCACATCGACCCGCGGCTCTAGCGCGGTGAGGCCAGCGTCGTCGGGCGGCTGCGCCCGCGCAGGGTGACGTCCTCGGTGGCCCGCCACTGGCCCGCTTCCTCCGCCGCCGCGGCCTCGACGGCCGTCCACGACGCCAGCAGACGGCCCGGTGCGTTCTTCGCCAGCTCGGTCAGCCGGGCGGCTTCGTTGACCGGGTCGCCGATCACCGTGTACTCGAACCGGCGCGGGTCGCCGACGTTGCCCGCCACCGCGTCGCCGGTCGCGACGCCGATGCCGGCCGGGCCGTCCGGCACTTCGAGCGCCAGGCGGCGGGCGATCGCGCGGCCGGCGGCCAGCGCGCACGTCGCGTGGTCGCCGAGCGGCGCCGGCGCCCCGAAGACCGCCAACGCGGCGTCGCCGACGAACTTGTTGACCAGCCCGTGGTGCCGGTCGACCTCGTCGACCACCACCGCGAAGAACCGGTTGAGCAGGCCGACGACCTCCTCGGGCGGCCGGCTCGCGGCCAGCGCCGTCGAGCCGACGAGGTCGACGAACAGCACCGACACCGTGCGGACCGTGCCGCCGAGCTCGGACGTGCGCATGGCCTCGACGGCGACCTCGTGGCCGACGTGCCGGCCGAACAGGTCGCGCATCCGTTCCCGTTCGGCCAGTCCGGCCGCCATGTCGTTGAACCCGGCCTGCAGCAGGCCCAGCTCGGTGCCGTCGTAGACCGGGATGGCCACGTCGAACTCGCCGGCCCGGACGCGGCCGAGCGCGTCGCGGACCGAGGCGATCGGGTTCACGACCGCGCGGGCGGTGAACACGGTGACCAGCAGGCCGAAGCACAGCACGACCAGGCCGAGCGCGATCACCGACACGGCGAGCTTCGTCGTCGAGACGTCGCCGCGCATCCAGGCCAGCACCGCCGTGACGACCAGCCCGGCCACCGGCACCCCGGTGCCCAGGCACCAGAACAGCAGCATCCGCAGGTTGACGCCGCCGCTGAGCGGGCGCGGCGGCGCGGTCCCGGCGAGAGCGCGGGCCGCGTACGGCCGCAGGGCGAACTCGCCGGAGAGGTAGGCGATCGCGCACACCACAACGCTCGCGAACGCGACGACGAGGAAGACGGTCAGCGCGACGGCGGGCTGCCGGAGTACGGCCAGCGCGGCGAAGACCACCGTCGCCACACCCCACAGGACGGCCTGCATGAGCGTGAGGCGCAGGGGAACGCGCAGGCTGGCGACGCGCTCGGCTTCGGTCGGCCGGCGTCGTTCGGCGGCCCAGCGCAGGGTCCGCAGCGCCCCGCGGGTGCCCCAGAGCGTGCCGGCGACGACCGCCGACACGACGTAGACCGGCACCGCGACCGCCGTGACCCGCACGAGGTCGGCGGACATGCCCGGGGCGGGCATGAGCAGCGCCGCGAGCCCGACGACCACCAGCGCGCCGATGACGTTCGTGGCGATCAGGGTGGCGGTGAGCAGGCGCTGGACCCGCCGCCGCAGTACGGTGACGTCCTGGTCGAGGGGCCCGAGCAGCCCGGAGCCGAACGGCCCGGACCGGGTGGGGATGTCGCTTCGTGAATGCACCGGTTCCCGCCGTTCGACGCGATTGAGTGAACGAATGTACACCGACGCGTCCAGGGCCTGCGAGCCGGTTCACGCCTCCGAGTGGCTGACGACTGTCCCGCCGAGCGACCTTTCGCCGTCCTTGAGCCGACGGGTGTGTACTGGGCCCGGTATGTGTTACGGTTGGTAACAGTGAACTCGGGTAACACCTGTCAAGGAGGTCGGCGATGACCAGCACCAGCGAACGCGAAGCGGGCGTGACTGAGCGCGAGACCACCGCGCGCCGGCTGCTGGACTCGGCGGAGCAGCTCTCCTACGACCCCGTCAAGGAGGTCGACTGGGAGACGCCGCTGGACACGGGCTACCACGGTGCGAGCCCCGAGTGGAGCACGCTCTACGGCACGTCCTACTGGGCCGAGATGACGCCGGAGCAGCAGCGCGAGCTGACCCGCCAGGAGGCGGCGTCGGTGGCCAGCACCGGGATCTGGTTCGAGATGATCCTGCAGCAGATGATCCTGCGGGACTTCTACGCCAAGGACCCGACCGACCCCGCGTTCCAGTGGGCGCTGACGGAGATCGCCGACGAGTGCCGGCACTCGATCATGTTCGCCCGCGGCGCGGCGAAGCTGCGCGCGCCCGCGTACCGGCCGCGCAAGTTCGTCGTCGAGGCCGGCCGGATCTTCAAGGCGACCGCGACCGGCGAGGTGGCCTACGCGGCGATCCTCGTGGCCGAAGAGGTCCTCGACGTGATGCAGCGCGACTGGATGCGGGACGAGCGCGTCGTCCCGTTCGTCCGGACCATCAACAACATCCACGTCGTCGAAGAGTCGCGCCACATGAAGTTCGCGCGCGAGGAGACCCGCCAGCGGCTCGAGGGCGCCGGCTGGGTGCGGCGGCAGGTCAACGCGCTGGTCGTCGCGATCGCGTCCTACGTCATCGTCGGCAGCATGGTCAACGGCAAGGTCTACGAGAACGCCGGGCTCGACGGCAAGCGCGGGCGCCGCGAGGCGAAGGCCAACGAGCACCACAAGTCGATGCTGCGGTCGAGCTGCTCCGGGCTGATGGAGTTCCTGCACTCCGCCGGGCTGCTCACCAAGCCCGCGCTGTGGTTCTACAAGCGCGCGAACCTGATCTGACGTCATGGCCTTCGCGATCACCCAGACCTGCTGCGCCGACGCGTCCTGCGTGTCGGTGTGCCCGGTCAACTGCATCCACCCGACGCCGGACGAGCCGGACTTCGGGCGCACCGAGATGCTCTACGTCGACCCGGCCACGTGCATCGACTGCGGCGCCTGCGCCGACGCGTGCCCGGTCGACGCGATCTTCCCGGCCGGCGACCTGACCGGGCCGCTGAAGGTCTACGAGGAGATCAACGCGGAGTACTACGCGGGCCGGGACGTGCTCGCCGAAGCGACGGCCGCCCCGAACTTCCACCGCTGGTCCCCGCCGGAGTTCGCCCGGGTCCTCCCGAGTGACTTCGCGGCGCTGGACGTCGCGGTCGTCGGCACCGGCCCGGCCGGCATGTACGCCGTCGAGGACCTGTTGCTGCACACGGGTTCCCGGGTCACGCTGATCGACCGGCTGGCCACGGCCGGCGGCCTGATCCGCTACGGCGTCGCGCCCGACCACCCGTCGACGAAGAAGATCGCCGAGACGTTCGCGCGGTTCCACGACCACCCCCGCCTGCGGCTGCGGCTCGGCACCGAGGCCGGTCCCGAGCTGGCCGACCGGCACGACGCCGTCATCTACGCGGTCGGGGCCACGGAAGCCCGTCGCCTGGACGTCCCCGGCGAAGACCTGCCCGGCAGCCTCCCGGCCGCTTCGGTGGTCGGCTGGTACAACGGCCACCCGGACATCGCGCCGGACGCCGTGGACCTCTCGGCCGAGCGCGTGGTCGTGGTGGGGACGGGCAACGTCGCCCTCGACATCGCCCGGATCCTGACGGCCTCGCCCGAATCGCTGGCCGGGACCGCGATCGCCCCCGCGGCGCTGGCCCGGCTGCGGTCGAGCAAGGTGCGCGAGGTCGTGGTGCTGGCCCGGCGCGGGCCGGAGGACGCGGCGTACACGCGGCCGGAACTGCTCGCGCTGGCGGCGCGGGGCGACCTCGTCGTGGACGCGCACGACCCGCGGATCGGTGCGGCGATCGACGCCGGGGAGGGGAAAGCCGCGTGGTTGAGCGGGCTGCCCCGCGTGGCGGTGGACTGGTCGTCGCCGCTCCCGGACGGACGGCGGATCGTGCTGCGGTTCCACTCTTCGCCGCTGGAGTTCACCGGCGACACGGAGGTCCGCGGCGTCCGCGTGACCGGCGACGTCGAGATCGTCGCCGGCCGCGTCGTGCGGGCCGCCGGGTTCCGGGGCGCGCCGGTGCCGGGACTGCCGTTCGACGCGGACACGGGGACCGTGCCGAACGTTTCCGGGCGGGTCGAGCCGGGGACCTACGTGGCGGGCTGGATCAAGCGCGGCCCGTCGGGCGGGATCGGCGCCAACAAGGCGTGCGCCCGGGAGACCGTGGGCGCGCTGCTGGACGACGCGGTCGCCGGTCGGCTGCGGACCCGGCGGCGCGGGCTGCTCCGCCGCTGAGCCGGTCCGGTCAGGGCCGGTGGCTGGTGTGGGTGAATTCCACAGTGGACAGCATCGAGGTGTCCGAAGGGCTTGTCCGCTTCCGGCCGAAGGCCAGGACCTTCGCGGGCTCGACCGCGAACACCGCGACGTCGTCGTGGCCGCCCTGCCGGAACCCCTCGTCGGTCGTCTCGTAGACCCAGCTGCCGTCCCACTTGGCCAGCCAGGCTTCGGCGAGACGCTCCAGCGTCGGGCGGTCCGTGACGCGCCGGGCGACGCCCTCGACCACCACGTCCAGGGCGTCGTCCCACGAGTCGCGGCCGGTGGTCAGCACGACGTTCGGGTTAGCGGTCAGGTTGAGGTACTTCTGCTCGGTCTTGCCGGTGCTGAAGTGGAGGGCACCGTCGAGCCACACCGCGACCAGCGGAGTCACGTGCGGCCGGCCGTCGGCGCGCACCGTCGTGAGCCAGCTGATCTGGGCGTTTTCGAGTGCGTGGACCGTTTCGGCCCAGCGGGTGGCCTCGGTGCCGGGGTCGCTGAACCGTTCGTCGAGCCGGGTTTCCATCGTCACTCCGTTCGGTTGGCCGCTATCCGGCCAGCCGGTGCAGGACGGCGGCCGCCAGCGCGGTGCGTTCCATCATCCCCTCTACACTGATGTGCTCGTGGCGGGCGTGCGCGCCGTCGCCGACCGCGCCGAAGCCGTCCAGGACCGGGTGGCCCAGCGCCGCCACGAAGTTGCCGTCGCTGGCGCCGCCGACCGAGCACTCCCGCAGCGTGACGCCCAGTTCCGCGGCCTCCTCGCGGGCCAGCTCGTACAGCCGTGCGATGGCTTCCGACCGTTCCATCACCGGCCGGTTCCAGCCACCGGTCACCTCGACCTTCGCCCGGGAGTCGTGCGCCGCGAGCGCCGCCAGGCCCGCGTCGATGCGGGCCGCCTCGGCCGCGCTGGACACGCGGACGTCGATCTCGCCGGACGCCGCGCCCGCGATCACGTTCTGGCGGGTGCCCCCGGTGATCACGCCGACGTTCACCGTGGTGCCGGCGTCCGGATCGGACAGTCCGTGCAGTGCGAGGATCGCCCGCGCCAGCTCGTCGATCGCGCTCGCACCCTTCGCCGGGTCGAGCCCGGCGTGCGCCTCGACGCCCGTCGTGTGCACCCGGAACAGGCCGACGCCCTTGCGTGCGGTCTTCACCGCGCCGTCGGCGCTCGCCTCGAACACCAGCGTCGCGCGCGTCCCCGCGGCGGCCTCCTCGATCACCGGACGGGACGCGGGGCTGCCGATCTCCTCGTCGCCGTTGAGCACGAGCCGCACGGCCGGGCGCGGCAGCCCGGCCGCGTCGAGCGCGCGCAACGCCCACACCGCGTGCACCAGACCCGACTTCATGTCGAAGATGCCGGGCCCGGTCGCGCGGTCACCGTCCACAGTGAACGGCCATGCGGCGAGTGTGCCCAGCGGCCACACCGTGTCGTAGTGGCAGAGCAGGAGCACCGGCTCGCCGGCGCCGGGGAAGTCGTAGACCTTGATGTCGCCGTACCGCCCGCCGTCGACGTCCCGGACGTTCCCGGGTGCGCCGAGCCGCTCGCGCAGCCAGCCGTCCACCCAGGACAGTCCGCGGTCCAAAGCGGACTTGTCGTCGCTGGGTGTCTCGATGCCGACGTAGGTCGCGACGTCGTCGAGGAGTTCGTCGCGGTGCGTGCGCACCCACTCGTGCAGTTCGCGGATCACAGCGCTCGCTCCAGTTCGCTCAGGTGGTCTTCGGACATCGCGGCGGCGCCGGTCTCGACGTCACGCAGCCTCGTCAGCATCGCACGCAGCAAGGGGACGTCCGCCGTCGCGAGCACGGGCGCGTAGTGGTGGTGGACCTCGACCGGGCGGTGCCGGACGGCGATGTCGCGCCAGATGCCGCTGCGGTCCTTGGGCTGGGTCCGCAGCCACGCGACCAGGCGGTCGGTGGCCGCGTCGCGCCCGGTCGCGCCCGGCAGGTAGGCGGCCGGGTCGAACTGGTCGAACGGCTCCAGCGTGCGATCGCCGGCCGCGGCGAACACCTCCGCGGTGAGCGCGTGCATGAGCGGCCGGTGCCGGTCGATCAGATCGGCCATCGGCGCGTCGGCCAGCGCCGTCGTGGTGAGCATCGCGCCGAAGCCGAGCTTCGCCCACAGGTAGCCCTCGACGTTGGCGGTCGCCTTCGCCGGCCCCCACGCCTGCAGATCCGCGACGACCTCTTCGACGCGGTCGGTGATCCGGCCGTCGGGCTCGCCGACGACCAGCGCGCCGAGGCCGCCGTCCCGCACGACGCCGGGCTCGACGACGTCGGCGAAGAGGTTCACGAACGCCCCGACCGTCCTTTCCGGACCGACGTGCGAGGCGATCAGGCTTTCGTTGAGCCCGTTCTGCAGTGAGACGACGAAGCCGTCGTTCGCCAGTCGCGGGGTGAGCCACGGCAGCACTGTCTCGGTTGCCTGGGCCTTGACGGCCAGCAGGACCCGGCCGAGCACCGGCGGGGCGTCGTCCGGGAGGAAGGCGGGCAGGTCGACCGTCTCGTCGCCGTCGGGGCGGCGCAGGGTGAGGCCGCGGTCCGCGATCGCCGCCACGTGCGCCGGGTCGGCGTCCACGATGGACACCGGGTGCCCGGCCCGCGCGAGGTGGAACGCGAGTGTCCCGCCGATCGCGCCGCCGCCGACCACGGTGTACGAGCGCCGGTCAGACATGTGCTTCCTCTCCTTGTTGCACGGCGGTCTCCCCGGCCCAGTGCAAGGGAAGGCCGGCCGCGCCCGCGGTCGAACCGCCGTCGACGCGCAGGACGGCACCGGAGATCCAGCCGGCTTCGGGACCGGCGAGCCAGAACACCGCGTCGGCGATCTCGCGCGGCTCGCCGCGCCGGCCGAGCGGGTTGACCGACACCGCCGCCGCGTAGGCCTCGGTGACCGGGTTCGCGTCGCTGTCCACGGTGACGAAGCCCGGGCTCACGGCGTTCACGCGGATACCGTGCGGGCCCAGCTCGACCGCGCACGCCTTGGTGACCATCTCCAGCGCGGCCTTCGACGTCGCGTAGTGCGCGGCCCCGGGGCGGGCCCGGGTCGCCGCGCCGGAGGAGATGTTGACGACCGCGCCGGTGGTCCCGGCCTTGGCGTGCGCGCGTCCGAAAGCGACAGTGGTGAGCAGCGCGGCCCGCACGTTGACGTCCTGCACGCGGTCCCAGATCGCCGCGGTCATGTCGAGCAGGGGAGTGGCGGGGTAGATCCCGGCGGCGTTGACCAGGACGTCGACCGCCCCGGCCCGGTCGACGAGCCCTTCGGCGTAGTCCGCGTCGGCGAGGTCGCCGGGCAGTTCGACGACCTCACCGGGCAACCGGGCCGCCACTGTGGACAGTTCCGCCGCGCGAAGGTCGGACAGGACGAGACGGTCTCCCGGCGCGGCGAACCGGGCCGCGATCGCGGCGCCGATGCCACCGCCGGCGCCGGTGACGAGCACGGTCCGCACTACAGCACCTTCCCCTTCGTCTCCGGCATGGTGAGGTAGACCGCGACGCCGATGAGCGCGGCGGCCGCGACGTAGACCCACACGAGGTTGCCGAGGTGGTTCGCGTTCAGCCAGGTCGTGACGTACGGCGCGGTCCCGCCGAAGATCGCCACGGCGAGCGCGTACGGCAGGCCGATGCCGGTGGTGCGGACCTCCGGCGGGAACTGCTCGGCCATGATCACCGCGCAGTTCGCCGAGTACCCGACGATCAGGACCAGCCCGATCAGCTCGATGACGAACACGCTCCAGAAGCTGTTGCCCAGGAAGTGGAACGCGGGCCAGGCGAACACCACGAACCCGCCGGCGAAGATCGTCATCGTCGGCTTGCGCCCGAGCCGGTCGGACAGCAGGCCGCCGAAGGGCAGCAGCGCGATGAACACGACCATGGCGAGGGTGTTGGCCAGCAGCGCCGTCTTCAGCGGGATGCCGGTGGCCAGGTGGGCGTAGGCCGGCATGTAGGAGACCCACACGTAGTAGATCAGCGTCCCGGCGATGGTGACGCCGGCGACGCGCAGCGCGGCCTTCGGGTGGTCGCGCAGCATCGCGACGACCGGGTTGCGCCGCGGCTTCGCGGCGATCTTGGTGAACGCCTCGGTCTCCTGCACCGAGACCCGCAGCCACAGGCCGACCAGGCCGAGCAGCCCGGCGAGGCCGAACGCGAGCCGCCAGCCCCAGCCGCGCAGGTCGGCGTCGGACAGCGTCGAGTTGAGGATCGTCCCCATCAGCGCGGCGAGCAGCGAGCCGAGACCGACCGAGACCTGCTGCCAGGATCCGGCGAACGCGCGGCGTCCGGGCGCGGCCGACTCGATGAGGAACGCCGACGACGAGCCGAACTCGCCACCCGCGGAGAAGCCCTGCACGAGCCGGGCCAGCAGCAGCACGATCGGGGCCAGCACGCCGATCGCGGAGTACGTCGGGCAGACCGCGATGACGATCGACGCTCCGGCCATCAGCGAGATGGTGAGCGTCAGGCCCTTCTTGCGGCCCCTCCGGTCGGCGTACGCGCCGAGCACGGCGCCGCCGATCGGCCGCATGACGAACCCGACGGCGAAGACGGCCAAAGTGGACAGCAGGGCCGTGGTCTCGTTGCCACCGGCGAAGAACTGGCCGGCGAAGACCGGGGCGAACGTGGCGTAGACGGCCCAGTCGACCCATTCGACGGTGTTGCCGACGGCGCCGGCGACGATCGCCTTGCGCTGCCGCGCCGTCAAGCGGTGGCTGACGACGGTGTCCACAGTGGTCATGACCGCTCCTTCAGGACGTGGTCGACGATCTGGGCGTGCGTGGCGAACCAGACGCCGTCGTGGCCGGAGATGTGGTCGAGGAGGTCCGCCAGGATCGCGATCCGCGAGCGGTGGCCGATGATGTGCGGGTGCATGGTCAGCTGGAAGATGCCGCCGTCGGCGAGGGCGGCGTCGAACTCGTCGAGCCAGATCGAGAGGACTCCGCGCGGCGGGGTGTAGGGCCGCAGCGAGGCGAACCGGTCCATCATGAAGTACGGCGCGTCGTCGCGGATCCACTCGACCGGCAGCTCGACGACGCCGGTGGGCTCACCGTTTTCGATCAGCTCGTAGCAGTCGTCGTCGGCCATCAGCGACGAGTCGTACTTCAGGCCCAGCTCGCGCGTGATGGCGAGGGTGTGCGCGGAGAAGTCCCAGGACGGCGTCCGGATCCCGACCGGCCGGGTGCCCGCGAGACGTTCCAGGACGTCGGCGGCGCGGAAGGCGAGGTCGCGCTCCTCGGTCTGGGTGAGCGCGGTGTTGCGTTCGTGGATCCAGCCGTGCAGCGCGACTTCGTGGCCGTCGTCCACATAGGACTTGACTTCACCGTCGTGCAGCAGCGCGGACACGGCGGGCATGAAGAACGACGCGGGCGCGTCGTGCTGCCGCAGCAGCTTCAGGATGCGCGGCACGCCGACGCGGGCGCCGTACTCGCCCTGGGCCATCTTGCCGGGCAGGACGTCGCCGTCGCGCAGGGCGGGCGTCTCGTGGTCGGAGTCGAAGGACAGGGCCACGGCGACCTTCGCGCCGCCGGGCCACGACGCCGGGCGCAGCGCGCGTCCGGCGCGGACGTGCTCGACGTGTCCGCGCCACGTCTGTTCGTCCCACTGCCACGGTTGTTCCGTCATGCGTCCTCCAAGCTGGCGGCGGGCGTCGGGGCCCACGCGCGCTTGAGCGTCGAAACCTGCAGGGTCACGTCGGCCTCCCGGAGCCCGGGCAGCGCGCCGACGACGTCGGTGGTGTGGCGGTAGAGCTCCCCGTAGTGGCGCAGCACGATCTGGCCGACGAGGTTGAAGCGGCCGGTGGTGGCGCTGAGGTACTTCGTCCCGGGGTGGGCGGCGAGCTGCTGCCCGGCGCGGTCGAGCTCGCCGGGGACGACCGAGAGCCAGAGCATGAACTCGAGCGCGTAGCCGAACATCGCGGGCTCGGCGAGCGTCCGGAACCGCAGACAGCCCCGGCGTACCAGCGAATCGACCCGGCGGGCCACCGTGGACTCGCTGGTGCCGACCTGTTTGGACACTTCCTTGAAGGGTGCCCGCCCGTCCTCGCCGAGGACGGCGCAGATCGCGAGGTCGAGCTCGTCGAGCTGCTCGGGCGGACGCTCCCAGTGCTGCTCCTCGAACGGACGGACGTCGCCGCCGCGCAGCTCCTTCGCGGTCTCGGGGCTCAGTTCGCCGGAGTCCCAGTCGTGGTTGGAGGTGAAGGTCCGCATGACGGCGAAGGTCTCGGCGTCCCGGATCGCTTCGGCGGCGGGGAAACCGTTCTCCTGCAAGGCGGCGATGTCGGCGTAGGACGGCAGGACGAACTCGGCGGAGCAGTCGGCGCTCCCGGCGAGCACGGTCGCGTACCGGACGTCGGGCCGGGCGGCGAGGGCATCGGCGACGGCGGCGGCCGCACCGGGGCGGCACTTCAGCCGGGCGATGACGGGCACGCCGAGGCCGCACCGGAGCACGTCGACGACCCCGATGACCCGGAGCCGGCCGCTCTCGGTGAGCTTTTCGGCCCGCCGGAGGACGGTGGACTCACTGGCGCTCACGTGCCGGGCGATGGCGCCCCAGGACGCCCGGCCGTTGAGCTGGAGCGCGGCGACGATGCGGCGGTCCAGTTCGGTCGCTTTGCCTTCGATCTGCACAGGAGGCATCCTGCGTGCAGGAAAACGTCAAGTCAAGGGGTGGTGATGCAAGAAAGCTGCAAAGCCCGGATCAGTCCGTCGAGAAGACGGGGGTCGAAGCCGCGAAGGCGTCGGCCGCCGCGAGGTCGAACTCGCCGTGGTCGCTGCCCAGGCCCTGGGCCACCAGCCCGGCCGCCGCGCAGCCGAGCACCGCGGCCTCCCGCAGTGAACGGCCCAGGCCGACGCCGCGCAGGAAGCCGGCCGAAAACGCGTCGCCGCAGCCCGTCGTGTCGAGCACCGGTACCTCGAACGCCGGCACCGCGATCGTCTCCTCGGGTGTCACCACCAACGCCCCGCGCTCGCCCCGCGTGACCGCGACGCACCCGACTCCGCGCTCCAGCAACGCTCGGGCGCCGTCCTCCAGCGAGACCGCGCTCGTCAACCCCAGGACCTGCTCTTCGTTCGGCAGCAGGTAGTCCAAAGAGGACAGGGCGGGGTCGATCCAGGCGAGCACTCCCGGGTCGCCGGGCGCCAGCAGGTCCGCCGACGTCACGACCCCGGCCAAGCGCGCCGGCACCAGGATCGAAGCCGCCGCGGCGCCACCCATCAGCTCCGGCCCGCCCAGGTGCAGGTGCGTCGCGCGGGAAATCTCGGCCAGGGGAGCCTCCGACGGCTCGTACCCCAGGTTCGCCCCCGGCACGTGGAACGCGGGCCGGCTGCCGTCGGGGCGGATCGGGAGCACCGACGCCGACGTCTGCACGCCCGGGCGTCGCAGGACCATCGACGTGTCGATGCCGTACTGGCCGAGCATCGACAGCAGCAGGTCGCCGATCGGGTCGTCGCCGACCGCGCCGGCGGAGCGGACCCAGGCGCCGAGCTTCGCCAAGGTCACCGCGGTGCCCGCGGCCGTCCCCGCCGGGCCGAACCGGATCTGCTCCACCAGCGTCGCGCCCTGGCCCGCCGGGATGGCCTCGACCGGCCGGACCTGCACGTCGAACACGTGCGCGCCGAGCGTCACGACGGTCTGGGTCATCGGCCCTCCAGCCGCCGCGGCCGGCCGTACCCGCGCTGCACGGCCGCGGTCACGACGGCTTCCTGCTGTAACTCGTCGAGTTCGCGGGGCGCGCCGAGCGCCGCCGCCCGCACGTACAGGCCGCACGCCCACTCCAGCAGCAGCGCGTTGTCCATCGCCGCGTCCAGCGTCGGGCCGTGGGCGATCGCGCCGTGGTTGGCCAGCAGCGCGGCCGCCTTGCCCTCGAGCGCCGCGAGCGTGCCCGCGGCCAGCTCCGACGAGCCGAACACCGCGAACGGCGCCACCCGGACCGCGCCGCCCAGCGCGAGCTGCTGGTAGTGCACGCAGGGGAGCTCGTCGAGCACCAGCGACACCGCGGTGGCCTGCGGCGAGTGCGTGTGCACCACCGCGCCCGCGTCGTAGCGCCGGTAGATCCCCAGGTGCAGCTCCAGTTCCGAGGTCGGCGCCAGCTCACCCGCCACGACCTCGCCGTCCAGGTCGACGACGGTCACGTCGTCCGGTGTGGCCGCGCCCAGCACGATCCCCATCGCGGTCACCGCCACGTGCTCGCCGGCCCGGACGCTGACGTTGCCCGCGGTGCCGATCAGCAGGCCCTCGCCGGCCAGGCCGTTGCTGGCGCGGGCCACCGCCCGCCGCGCGTCGTCGAGTACGGAACTTCCCACTGCCATGGCCCGAGGCTAGAATAAATGCGAATCAAAGTCACGTTCAGGTTTGGGGTGGTGGATGCCGCAGCGGGTACCGCGTCAGGCCCGGGCCCGGGAGAAGCTGGCCCGGGTGCTCGAGGCCGCCGACCGCCTGCTCGCCGAGGAGGGCGTCGAGGCGCTCACGACGACCCGCGTCGCCGCCGCGGCCGGCGTTTCCGTCGGCGCGCTTTACCAGTACCTGCCGGACCGCGACGCCATCACCGAGGCGCTGGCCGACGGCTATCTCGCCCGCCTCGAAGACCTCATGACCGCCTTCGCCGACCAAGCAGCGAAGGAGACCTGGGACGACCCCGTCGGCCTGCTGGTCGACGCGTTCGCCGCGCTCTACCGCGCCGAACCCGGGTTCCGTGCCCTGTGGCTGGGCCGCGGGCTCACCCAGGCGACGCGCGAAGCCGACGTCGCGCACAAGCGCGTGATGGCCGCCGGGGTGCACCGCGTGCTCGTCGCGCAGGGCCTGCTCCGCGACGACGCCGAGGCCGCGACGGCTTGCCGCACCGCGTTCCTCGCCGCCGACGCGGTGATCCAGGAGGCGTTCCGCACCGATCCCAACGGCGCCGACGCGCTGCTCGACCCGCTGAAAGCGATGCTGCGGGCTTACCTGGAGCGGCTCGTCTAGGCTCGCGGGCATGCCCGACACGCAGTACGAAGACCTGCTCCGCCACGTCCTCGACACCGGAGCCCGCAAGGCGGACCGCACCGGCACGGGCACGCGGTCGATCTTCGGGCACCAGCTGCGCTACCGCCTGGCCGACGGGTTCCCGCTGGTCACGACGAAGAAGGTCCACTTCCGGTCGGTCGCGTACGAGCTGCTGTGGTTCCTGCGCGGCGATGGCAACGTCGAGTGGCTCCAGGAGAACGGCGTCACGATCTGGGACGAGTGGGCGGCCCCGGACGGCGGCCTCGGCCCGGTGTACGGCGTCCAGTGGCGGTCGTGGCCGACCCCGGACGGCGGGCACATCGACCAGATCGCCGAGGTGCTGCGCACGCTGCGCGAGAACCCGGACTCGCGGCGCATCATCGTGTCGGCGTGGAACGTCGCCGACATCCCGCGGATGGCGCTGCCGCCGTGCCACGCGTTCTTCCAGTTCTACGTCGCCGACGGAGAGCTGTCCTGCCAGCTGTACCAGCGCAGCGCGGACCTGTTCCTCGGCGTGCCGTTCAACATCGCGAGCTACGCGCTGCTGACGCACATGATCGCCGCCCAGGTGGGTCTCGCGGTCGGCGACTTCGTGTGGACCGGCGGCGACTGCCACATCTACGACAACCACGAGGAGCAGGTCCGCAGGCAGCTGGCCCGCGACGCACGGCCGTTCCCGACGTTGAGCTTGAAGGAGGCGGACAGCCTCTTCGACTACACGTACGACGACATCGCGCTGGACGGGTACGACCCGCACCCGGGCATCAAGGCCCCGGTGGCGGTGTGATCGGCCTGGTCTGGGCGCAGTCGTCGAACGGAGTCATCGGCCGCGATGGAACGCTGCCGTGGCACCTTCCGGAGGATCTGAAGCACTTCCGGACGCTGACCGCGGGCGCGACGGTCCTGATGGGACGGCGCACGTGGGAGTCGTTGCCGCCCCGGTTCCGGCCGTTGCCGGGGCGGCGCAATCTGGTGCTGTCGCGGACGGCTCAGGAGGGCGTGGAGACGTTTTCCGACTTGACCGCGGCGGTCGAGGCGGTGTCGGGTGACGTGTGGGTGATCGGCGGTGCGGCGGTTTATGGGGCGGTGCTGCCGTTTGCGGATCGGATCGTGGTGACGGAGATCCGGGAGACCTTCGAGGGTGACACGCGGGCGCCTGAGGTGGGTCGTGTGCCGGACTCCGTGGGGGAGTGGCAGGAGTCTTCGGGTGGGCTGCACTATCGGTTTCTGAGCTGGGGTTGAGCCTGGCTCGGGACTGCTGACGCGGTGACTGGGCGGGGTGCCGTCGAGGGTTCGGCCACAAGAGAGGGCGCGGGCTCGTTTGACCACCGTCTCGGCGGCGGACTTCGGGACGTCGGCGAGGTGCTCGAAAAGCCTTGCGGCAGAACGGTATCCGAACAACCCCATGACACCGCGCGACTCGATCTCGACCAGCCGCGAACCAGGCGCCAACCGACTTTCCTCCCTTGACGCCCAACCCCAGGAGGTCAACAATTCACCCGTACCACAGAATGTTAACGCTAACACACTCGACGACGAAGTCGGAGCGATGCCATGAAGCTGCGCCAAGCGATGCCGGTGCTCCTGCTACTAGCCGGAACGCTCCTGGGAACCAGCACCGCAAACGCAGCCGAAGCCCCGACGACACCCCCCGCCATGGGCTGGGCCTCCTGGAACTCCTTCGCCGCCAAGATCGACTACAACGTCATCAAAACCCAAGCCGACGCCCTGGTGTCGAACGGCCTGAAAGACGCCGGCTACACCTACGTCAACATCGACGAAGGCTGGTGGCAGGGCACCCGCGACAGCGCCGGGAACATCACCGTCGACGAGACCGAATGGCCCGGCGGCATGCAGGCGATCGCGGACTACCTGCACGGCAAAGGCCTGAAAGCCGGCATCTACACCGACGCCGGACGGGACGGCTGCGGCTACTACTTCCCGACCGGCCGCCCCGCGGCGCCCGGCTCCGGGAGTGAAGGCCACTACCTGCAGGACATGGTGCAGTTCCAGCGCTGGGGCTTCGACTTCGTCAAGGTCGACTGGTGCGGTGGTGACGCCGAAGGCCTCGACCCGGCGAGCACCTACCGCGCGATCAGCGACGCCAACAAGGCCGCTACCGCGCAGACCGGGCGCACGCTCACGCTGTCGATCTGTGACTGGGGCAAGAAGAACCCGTGGAACTGGGGCGCCGGCACCGCTCCGATGTGGCGTACCAGTACGGACATCATCTACTACGGCCAGACCGCGACCCTCCCGCAGGCGCTGACCAACTTCGACCAGGCTCAGCACCCCGTCTCGCAGCACACCGGGTACGTCAACGACCCCGACATGCTCACCGTCGGCATGCCCGGGCTGACCGCCGCGCAGGGCCGGACCGAAATGGGCATGTGGGCGGTCTCCGGCGCGCCGCTGCTCGCCGGCAACAACCTCGCGACGATGACCGCGGAAACGGCGAACATCCTGAAGAACCGGGAGGTCATCGCCGTCGACCAGGACGCACGCGGGTTGCAAGGCGTCAAGGTCGCCGAAGACGCCGCCGGGCTCCAGGTCTACGGCAAGGTTTTGAGCGGCGCCGGCAAACGCGCGGTGCTGCTGCTCAACCGGACGTCTTCGGCGGCGACGATGACCGCGCGCTGGACCGACCTGGGGCTCACCCCGAGCGAAGCGAAGGTGCGGAACCTCTGGGCCGCCGCCGACAAAGGCAGCTACGCCACCGGGTACAGCGTGAGCGTCCCGGCCAACGACTCGGTGCTGCTGACCGTCCAGGGCACCGACGTCGCACAGTCGAGCGGGACCACCGCGGCCGCCACGGGGCTGGCCGTCGCGACCTTCACCTACAGCGCGACCACCTCGCAGACGTCCACGCTCGCGGTGAACGGCCAGCAGCCCACCGTCGTCGCCTTCCCGGCGACCGGGGGAGTGGCCAAGACCGTCTCCGCCGTCGTCTCGCTGGGCAAAGGCGCGAACACCCTGACGTTCGGCGGCGCCCAGCCGCAGCCGACCAAAGTCTCCATCCTGCCCCTGCCCGGGACCGCCGGCGTCCAGGTGGCCGGCACGCAGTCGAACCGCTGCCTCGACGTCGACGACAACAGCATCGCCAACGGCGTCCGGACCCAGCTGTGGGACTGCGCCGCGGGACCCAACCAGACGTGGACGCCGGCACGCGGGCAGCTCGTCGTCAACGGCACCAAATGCCTGGACGCCTACGACAACGGGACGACGAACGGCACCGCCGTCGTCATCTGGGACTGCAACGGCCAGCGCAACCAGCAATGGACCCTGAACGCGAACGGCACCATCACCAACGCGCTATCCGGGCTGTGCCTGGACGCGAGCGGCGCCGGCACCGCGAACGCCACGAAGATCATCCTCTGGGCCTGTGGCGGCGGGGCCAACCAGCAGTGGACCCGGCGGTGACCTACGCGGTCGAGTCGCGGATCACCAGCCGGCACGGCCGCGTGTGCCGGCCGGGTGACGGCGAGCCGTTGATCGCCGCCAGCAGCAGGTCGGCGGCGGTCCGCCCGAGCGCCTCCAGCTCCATGTCGACGCTCGTCAGCGGCGGCTGGCAGGCCAGCGCCATGACGTCCCAGTTGTCGAAGCCGACCAGCGCGACGTCGTCGGGGACGCGGCGC
The DNA here is from genome assembly GCF_055633615.1 of Amycolatopsis sp. NPDC114505. Lineage (NCBI taxonomy): Bacteria > Bacillati > Actinomycetota > Actinomycetes > Pseudonocardiales > Pseudonocardiaceae > Amycolatopsis > Amycolatopsis sp. NPDC114505. Next base: position 2,274,275 of record NZ_JBVKDV010000002.1, read on the forward strand.
CCGGCCGCCTGCAGCGCGTCGGCGACGCCGCGGGCGATCTGGTCGCTGCCGCAGAACACGGCGTCGAACGGGGAACCCGCGCCGAGCAGCATCCGCACCGCCTGGCGGCCCCACGCCTCGCTCCACTCGCCGAACATCGGCGCGGCGACCAGCTCCAGGCCGTCCGAGGCGAGCCGCTCGACGGCCGCGGTGGCGCGCACGGTCGCGGAGTTGTGGTGCTCGGGGCCGGTGACGTGGGCGATGCGCCGCCGTCCGGTGGCCAGGAGGTGCTCGACGGCCTTGCGGGCGCCACCCGCCTCGTCCGGCACCACGGAACAGTCGTGCGGGTCGGCCGAGTTGATGAACGCGTACACGACGGGGATGGGCAGGGCCGCGCCGATCGGCGGCCGGGCCTGGGTCCGGCGGCCGGTGACGATGATGCCGTCGACGCGGCGCGACAGCAGCGTGCGCAGGTAGTACTGCTCGCGGATCGGGTCGTCGCGGGCGTCGCAGAGGAATACCGACATCTCGCCGGCGCCCAGCGCGTCCTCCGCGCCCATCATCAGCGGGATGCTGAACCGGCCGATGGTGTCGGTGGTGATCATGCCGACGGTGTAGGTGCGGCCCGAGTTGAGCGTGACGGCCGCGCGGTTGGGCTGGAAGCCCAGCTGCTCGGCCGCGGACAGCACGCGCTGCCGGGTCTCCGCGCGCAGCGACCCGCGGCCGTTGAGCGCCTTCGACGCGGTGCCGACCGAGACGCCGGCCAGCAGCGCGACCTCGCTGATCGTGGCCGGCTTGGTCACGTTTCCGGGAGTTTCCGAAAGTTTCCTCGGGGGCATGGTGGAACAGTACCTCCCCTGCGGCGAAATGGGTGCTTGACGTGCCTGTGTGAGGAGCATAACTTGATTCGGCAACCGGTTTCCGAATTTTCCTCTTCCAGGTTCACAGGTGGCGGCCTCCCGTTAGGAGAGTCGATGACTTCGCACATCCGAACCAGGGTCGTGGCCGCAGTCGCGGGCGTGCTCGTCCTCGCGGCCTGCCAGAGCGGGCCGGCCGGGCCGGCGGCGGGGGACACCGCCGGCGTCGACGACGGCACCACGATCACCATGTGGACCCGGTCGCCGACGGCCACCTTCAGCCAGACGCTGATCGACGCCTACAACGCGAGCCACAAGAACAAGGTCAAGCTGACCGTCTTCCCGGCCGACTCCTACCAGCAGAAAGTCGGTACGGCGGCCGGTGCGCGGCAGCTGCCGGACCTGCTGGCCGCCGACGTCGTCTACGCGCCGAACTACGCGGCCAAAGGCCTGTTCCTCGACCTCACCGACCGCGTGAACCAGCTGCAGTTCAAGGGTTCCCTCGCCCCGGCGCACATGAAGGCGGCGACCTTCGAGGGCAAGCACTACGCGGTGCCGCACGACATCGACCTGTCCGCGGTGTTCTACAACAAGGTCCTCTTCACCCGCGCCGGGCTCGACCCCGCGAAGCCACCGGCCACGCTGGACGAGCTCGCCGCGGCCGCCCGCAAGATCGCCGCGCTCGGCGGGGACGTCAAGGGCTACTTCTTCGGCGGCGCCTGCCCGGGCTGCCAGCTGTTCACCACCTGGCCGATGATCTGGGCCTCCGGCGGCACGGTGCTCAACGACCAGGGCACCGCGGCGACGCTCGACAGCCCGCAGGCCGCGCAGGTCTACTCGTGGCAGCGGCAGCTCTACACCGACGGGATCGTGCCCACCTCGGCGAAGAACGAGTCCGGGCCGACGTGGACCCAGCCGTTCCTCGATGGCAAGATCGGCATCCAGCCGATGGGCGCGACCGCGCTGCAGGGCATCAAGGAAGGACCCGGCCTGCAGGTCGGCGTCGCCCCGATCCCCGGCCTGACCGGCGGCAGCTCGTCGTTCGTCGGCGGGGACGTCGTCGGGATCGGCAGCAACAGCGCGCACGCCGCGGCCGCGTGGGACTTCATCGCCTGGACGCTGTCCGACCAGGCCCAGGTCGACGTCGTGGCGAAGAGCAAGAACATCACCGTCCGCTCCGACCTCGCCGACAACACCTACGCGAAGCAGGACCCGCGGCTCGGCGTGTTCAACCGGCTCGCCGGCCAGGGCCAGACGCCGATCTCGGTCAACTTCGGCAAGACGTTCAACGACACCAACGGTCCCTGGACGCAGACGGTGATCGACGCGGTGTTCGGCGGTGGTGACGTCGGCTCGATCCTGAAGCAGCACAACGCGGCCGTCACCGAATCCCTCGCCGGCGGCAGCTGACGATGGTGTCGCTGTTGTCCTCGCGGGCACCGGCGCCGGAGACCCCGGCGCCGGCACCCCGCCGCCGCGGCTCGATCGCCCGGAACCGGCGCAGGCTGGGGATCGCCTACGCCGCCCCGATGGCGGTGCTGGTCGTCGTCTTCTTCGTCGTCCCGCTCGGGCTGATGCTGTGGATGTCGGTCAACCACTGGCCGCTGGTCGGCGTCTCGGCGCCGAACGGCGTCAAGAACTACGACGCGCTGTCCGACCCGCTGTTCCTGCGGGCGGTCGGGTTCACGGTGAAGTACACGCTGGTCACGACCGTGGTGCTCGGGATCGTCGCGTTCGGGCTGGCGCTGCTGGTCCAGCACGACCGGCCCGGCACCAGCGTGGCCCGCACGGTGTTCTTCCTGCCCAGCGCGGTCGGGCTCGCGTCGACCAGCCTGCTGTTCTACGGCCTGTTCAACACCGACTCGTCGGCGCTCAACCACCTCGTCGACGCCCTCGGCTTCGGCCGCGTGGACTGGCTCGGCTCGGGCGGCGGCGCGCTCGGCTCGACCGTCGGGATGATCACCTGGCGGTTCGCCGGGTTCTACATGCTCATCCTGATGACCGGCCTGCAGAGCATCGACCCGGAGCTGTACGAGGCCGCGCGCATCGACGGCGCGACCCGGTGGCAGATCCTCTGGCGGGTCACGCTCCCGCTGCTGCGCCCGACGCTCGCGCTCGCGGCGGTGCTGTCGCTGACCGGCTCGCTGCTGGCGTTCGACCAGTTCTTCATCCTCACCGGCGGCCGGCACGACACCGCCACGGTCGTCATCGACATCTACCGCGAGGCGTTCCTGTCGCAGGACCTGGGCCGGGCCGCCGCGGTTTCAGTGGCGACGCTCGCAGTGCTCATCGTCCTCAACGTCGCGCAGCTGCGTCTGATCCGCCGGGAGGGACGGTGATCCGGAACGCGGGCCGCTACGTCACGAGCGCGGCGCTGGCCGTGCTGTTCCTGCTGCCGCTGTTGTGGACGCTCTACTCGTCGCTGACCGGGCGGGAGGCCGGCGACTCCGGGACCGACAACTACCGGCGGCTCGCCGGCTACGGCATCGGCCTCGGCACGTACCTGCTCAACACGACCGTCGTCGCGCTGGTCGCGGTGAGCGTCACCGTCGTGACGACCACGCTCGGCGGCTACGCCATGGCCCGGCTCGCCTTCCCCGGGCGCAACCTGCTGTTCCTGGTCACGCTGGCCATCCTGATGGTGCCGTACACGACGATCCTGGTGCCGCTCTACATTCTCCTCGGCTGGCTCGGCCTGCAGAACTCGCTGATCGGGCTCGGTCTCGTGATGGCCGTGCTGCAGCTGCCGTTCGGGCTGTTCATGATGCGCAACTCCTTCGAAGCGCTGCCGATCGAGCTCGAAGAGGCGGCGCTGATCGACGGCTGCTCGGTCGGCGGCGCGCTGCGCCGGGTGCTGCTGCGCGGGGTGCTCCCCGGCGTCGTCACCATCGCGCTGTTCTCGTTCCTGGCGGCGTGGAACGAGTTCGTCGCGCCGCTGATCTTCCTCACCGACGGCGAGAAGTTCACGCTGCCCGTCGCCCTGTTCAACCTGCAGTCCGGCAGCCTCGGCTCGGTCGACTTCGGGGCCCTGCAAGCGGGAGTGGTGGTCTCCGCCCTCCCGTGCGTGGCGGTCTTCCTCGTCCTGCAGCGGTACTACGTCCGCGGCTTCACCTCGGGAGCCCTCAAGGGCTGAACCCTCCACCGGCGCGACAGGAGCACTCGATGACCGAACGCATCCTCGGCCCCGCCCACCCCACGTCCGCCGCGACGTCGGCCCTGCGGCCCCTGTTCCTCGGTGCCGTCACCTTCGCGCCGGACAGCCTCTTCGGCGCGTGGCAGGAGCGCAACGCGAGCCGGACGCTGCCGCACTGCGTCGAGCAGCTCGACTCCGCCGGCGCGCTGGACAACCTCCGGCGCGTCACCGGCGAGGTCGAGGCCGGCCGCCGGAACATGTGGTTCTCCGATTCCGACGTCTACAAGACCCTCGAAGCCGCCGCCTGGCAGCTCGGCCGGACCCCGGACGACGCCGAGCTGCGCGCGTTCCTCGACACCACCGCCGCGCTGGTCGCGAAGGCGCAGGGCGAGGACGGCTACCTGAACTCGTACTTCGCCGTCGACAAGCCCGAGCTGCGGTGGCGGGAGCTGCACTGGAGCCACGAGCTGTACTGTGCGGGCCACCTGATCCAGGCCGCCGTCGCCGCCGCGCGGGCCGGGGTGGGCGCCCAGCTCGTCACGGTCGCCCGGCGCTTCGCGGATCTGATCGTCGAACGGTTCTCGACCGTCGATGACGTCGACGGGCACCCGGAGATCGAGACCGCGCTGGCCGAGCTGTACCGGGTGACCGGGCACCGGCCGTACCTGGACCTGGCGAAACGGTTCCTCGACCTGCGCGGGCACGGCCTGATCGACGGCGAGCGGTTCGGCCCGCGGTACCTGCAGGACCACGTGCCCGTCCGGGAAGCCGACGAGGTCGCCGGGCACGTCGTGCGCCAGCTGTACCTGCTCGCCGGCGTCGTCGACGTCGCCGTCGAGACCCGCGACGACGAGCTGCTCGACGCCGCCCGCCGCGTCTGGGCCGACGCGTTCGGCGCGAAGACCTACCTCACCGGCGCGCAGGGTTCCCGGCACCGCGACGAGGCGTTCGGCGACCCGTACGAGCTGCCGCCCGACCGCGCGTACGGCGAGACCTGCGCCGCGATCGCGAGCTTCCAGGCGAACTGGCGGCTGCTGCTGGCGACCGGCGAGCGCCGGTACGCCGACGAGATGGAACGCGCGCTGTACAACGTGATCGCCGGCTCGACCGCGCTGGACGGCACGCACTTCTTCTACTCCAACCCGCTGCACCTGCGCACCGGCCACGACGGTTCGCACGAGGACGCGCCGTCGCGGCGGCTGCCGTGGTACTCGTGCGCCTGCTGCCCGCCCAACCTCGCGCGGCTGGTCGCGTCGCTGTCCGGGTACGTGGCGACCACCGACCACGGCGGCCTGCAGGTGCACCTCTACGCCGCCGGGACGCTGCGGACCACTGTGGACGGTGCCGACGTCCAGATCGTGACGCGTACGGAGTACCCCTGGGACGGCCGGATCGAGCTGACCGTGACGACGGACGTTCCGCTCACGCTGGCCCTGCGCATCCCGGGTTGGGCGTCCGGCGCGCTGGTCGACGGCGCGCCGGCCGACGTCCGCGACGGCTACGCCGAGGTCCGCCGCGACTGGTCCGACGGCGCCACGGTGACCCTGGACCTGCCGATGCCCGCCCGCGTCGTCCGGCCGCACCCGCGGATCGACGCCGTGCGCGGCTGCGTCGCCGTGACGCGCGGGCCGCTCGTCTACTGCCTGGAGCAGGCCGACCTCCCCGACGACGTCACGCTCGAAGACGTCCGGATCGACCCCGCCGCGCGGCTCGCCGAGGGCCGGCTGCCGGACGTGCCGGTGACCCTCACCGCGCGAGGCTCCGTCGAGGCACCCGCGTCCGACGAGCTGTACGGCGCGGGTGCCAGCGGCCCCGGCGAGCCGGTCGAGCTGACCGCGATCCCGTACTTCCTGTGGGGCAACCGGACTCCCGGCCCGATGCGGGTCTGGATCCCGGTCGCCACCACGGAGTGACCCCGTCCCCGACAAGATCGAGGTACCCGATGTCACGACGCACTCTCGCACTGCCGATCGCCCTGCTCACCGCCCTCACGGTGGTGGCGCCGGCCCAAGCCGCCGGGCACACCCTGGTGGTGAACGCGGCCGCGCCGTTCCGGCCGGTCACGCACGCCGCCGCCGGCGGCCTCTACGCGCTGGCCGAGAACAGCCGGCCCGCCGACGCGACCCTGCTGCCCCTCAAGCTGAACACCCTCACCCAGCCGCCGCCGGACGTCGGCCAGAAACCGAACGGCCAGCCGCCCGGCGGCGACGCGCTGAAGATCGCGCCGCAGGCGGACCGCGTCGGTGCCGCGCAGGTCATCCGGATGCCGGACATCTACCCGGACTTCCCGTACAAGTGGGTGAGCTGGGACGACTGGCTGTCCAAAGTGGACACGATGGTCTCGAAGCGGCCCGCCGCCACGGCGGTGAGCAACGTCGCCGCGTGGGAGATCTGGAACGAGCCCGACGGAACCTGGAACACCGCTGCGGCCGGGGACTTCAACGCCGGCTGGGCGCGGACGGTCCAGCGGATCCGGACCCGCGACACCGTCACGCCCGTCGCCGGGCCCGGGTACTCGTCCTGGAACACCGACCGGATGCGGACGTTCCTGACCGCCGCGAAGAGCACCAACACCGTCCCGGACGTCGTCGTCTGGCACGAGCTGGGCCACAGCAGCGCGTCGATCGCGGCCAACGTCGCCGCGTACCGGTCGCTGGAATCGTCGCTCGGCATCAGCGCGCGGCCGATCTTCATCAACGAGTACGCGTGGACCGACGAGGTCGACGTGCCCGGGCGCGTCGCCAACTACGTCTCGAAGCTCGAACGCGCCGGGGTGGCGGCCGCCGACCGGGCGTTCTGGTACGAGTACGGGACCGTGAACGGGCTGGTCGTGAACAACACCCAGCCGACCGGGACGTGGTGGCTCTACAAGTGGTACGGCGACATGGCCGGGTCGATGGTGAGCACGACCCCGCCCGGTCAGTCCGGGTTGGACGGATTCGCCTCCTATGACTCGACGCGCAAGCGGGTCGACGTCGTCTTCGGCGACGAGTCGGGCACCAACTCGGTGCGGGTGACCGGGCTCAGCGGCACCGTGCGCGTCACGCTGGAGTCGACGCCGTCGTCGGGGCGGTTCACAGCGGTGCCCGCGCCGACCACGATCTCGACGTCGACCTACACCGTCTCAGGTGGACAGATCACCGTGCCGGTGGCGAACATGTCCGCGACCAGCGCGTACCACCTGGTGGTCGAGTCGACCAGCGGTACTTATCAGCAGCGCTACGAAGCCGAGAACGCGTCGGTGTTCCGCGCGCAACGGCTGTCGAGCGGCAGCGCGTCCAACGGCGGTTACGTCGGCCGCATCGACAACTCCGGTGACCCGCGCAGCGACAGCTACGTCGACTTCGTGGTGAACGTCCCGAGCGCGCGTGCGTACACGATGACCCTCGGGTACGCGAACGGCACCGGAGCGACGTCGACCCAGGGGCTGGCCTACAACGGCGGCGGCTGGTCGACGGTCAGCTACCCGCCGACGGCGGGCTGGGGCCAGTTCGGCACGGTTTCGACGTCGGTGAGCCTGCACGCGGGCTACAACACGATCCGGCTGGCCAAGGGCGCGCCGTTCTTCGCCGGCGGCACCGGTTACGCCGAGCTCGACTACCTCCAGCTCACCTGACCCCACATCGTCCCGGCGCCATTCGGCCGGCTCGGGGTGAACACGACGGTGTCCGGCGGAAGCCAGGCCGCCGAGGGTGCCGGGACTTGCGCATGGTGATCGTCGCGTTCTACGTCGTCGTGGCCAGCTCACAAATAGCATCGGAAGAAGGAACCGAGCGACGCGCGGGTCGGACACCATCGTCTCGGCGGTGGTGAACCCGCCCGCGGAATGGCCGAACATGCCGATCCGGGCCAGGTCGAGGGACAGTCCGGCGGGGAGATTCCCTTCCGGGACAAGGAGTCCAGCTGGTCGAGGACGAACCGGATGTCCGCCACCCGCGTGGCGATCAGCTTCCTGCCGTCGGTGCCCGGCGGCAGCGTCCGCCGTTCGACGCGGCCGCCGGGGAACTCCACCGCGGCCGGTTCGTGCGTGTGGTCGACGGCCACCGTCACGTAGCCCTCGCTCGAGAGCTGCTCCAGCTGCGCGGTGCCGACCGAGCGCGGGTACTTCGCGCTGGGGGAGTAGAGCACGACGGGCCGCCGTCCACCGGCCGCGGGTGCGCCGGTGCGGGCGTGGGTGGGGAACGTGTAATCGAGGCGGTCCGCGGCGATGCCGAGCTGCGCGGCGTCCTCTTCGGACACGAGCTTCGCGGCACCTGTCCGCAGGTAAGGCGCTTTCGGGCCGCTACCGGGCCGCGCCGGGTACCGGACGGTCACCATCAGCTCCCGCGTCGTGCCCGCGACCCACGGGTCCGGCCGCGCGGGGTCGACGAGGTGGAGTTCGGTGCTGCCCACGGCGTACGGCCCGGTCGGTGCCGGAAGGCCGAGCCGGGCCGGAGTGCATCGGGACGATCACCGATTTCGTCCCGGTCAGGGTAGGGGCGACGCGAGGCGGCCCCGGGGGGAGGTCGTCCCCGGGGCCGCGCTCAGCTTCGGATCAGAAGCCGTAGATCGTTTCGTAGACCTGCTGCTGGTTCGTCGCCGCGAGGCCGTTGGCCCACAGCGAGTTCACCCGGCTGCGCTCGGCCGAGTTCGGCACCGCGTTGGTGCAGGACGGGCCGGGGCCGCCGCCGGACATCAGTTCCGAGCACGGGCCCGAGTAGTGGTCGGGCAGCCCGAGCGCGTGCCCGGTCTCGTGCGCCGCGATGCGGGTCGGGTTGTACTGGCGGGCCTGGGTGTAGTCGATGAAGATGGTGCCGCTGCCGTGCCCGTTGGTCGAGGCGTAGGACCCGCGGGGGTCGTTGCCCTCGGTGTAGCGCAGGCTCGCGCCGGAGTTGCGCTCGACCAGTCTGACGTTGGTGACGCTGCGGTTCCAGTTGGCGGCACCGGCGTTGATCACCGAGCGGAACGACGGTGCGCTGGCGGTGCTGTAGTAGACCGTCGTGACGGCGGCTTCCTGCTGGGTGGAGGCCGGAGCGGCGGACGCGGTGCCCGCGGCGATCGGCGTCACGGCCAAGGCCATGGCGACAGCGCCGGCCAGGGCGAACTTCCTCGACATCGGAAGACTCCTCGTGGGGGACGGGGATTTGCCGGATTTGCGCGCGCTGTCGAAAATTTACCGGTTGTTCGCCTTCACCGGAGCCGACTTCCGTAGGGCGGTGCGAGTGGTGATTTCCCAATACTCACTGCGGGTTGACAAACGCCGGTGCGCGGTTCAGGCGTCCAGCGTCAGGTCGATGAGCTGCTGTTCCAGCTTCCGCGCCGCGGCCACCTCGAGGCCGACGCCCCACAGCGGCGCGGTGCTCGCCCCGTCGGCCGCGGCGACCACCAGCGTGACGACGTGGCCGGGGAGGCCGTCGTCGTGGAGGTCGCGTTCCCAGCGCTCGGCGTCCGCGCGGGCGAGCTCCGCGATTTCGGGGATCGAGATCAACTGCGCGATCAGCGCGATGTTCTCGCGGATGGCGATCTCGTCGTACGACGTGTCCAGCGACGCCCGGATGTAGGCGCGCGTCAGCCGGCCCGGGCGGGTGTCCTCGGGGTCGAGGGCCGCCAGCACCTCGGCGCGGTAGGTGTCGAGGATGTCCTGCGCGAGGGCGCGCACGAGCGCGTCCTTCGCCGGGAAGTGGTACAGGAGCCCGCCTTTCGACACGCCGGCGGCCCTGGCGATGTCGTCGAGCGACGCCGAAACACCCCGTGTGCGGATGGCCGTCCCGGCCGCGTCGAGCAGTGCCCGGCGCGTCTCTTCGGGGCTGCGCCCGGCTTTTCGAGGCATGCTCAGTCCTTTCCGGACGGAATGGTACGCCAGGCGATCACCGCGGCGACGGCGGTGACACCGGCGGCCGCGAGCGACGTCACCTGCATGGCGCCGGTGAAGGCCTCCCGGGCGGCGTGCGCGAGCTCCGACCCCGGGTCGAGCACCGTCGCCGCGGACGCCAGGGAGTCGCGCGCCTGCGCCGGGATCGGGCCGGCGGGCAGGGAAGCGCGGTAGACCACCGTGACCAGCGACCCGAGGATCGCGATGCCCAGCGCCGCGCCGAGTTCGTACGCCGTCTCGGAGATCGCCGACGCCGACCCGGCCTTGTCCCGCGGGACGGCCGACAACACCGAGTCGACGGTGAGCGTCAGCGCGAGTCCCACCCCGAGCCCGACCGGGACCAGCGTCAGGCCCAGCCACCAGTACTGGGGGAGCGGCTCGGCGACGGCGACCAGCGCGAGGCCCACCGCGGCGACGGCGAGCGCCGTGGCGACGGCCCGTCCCCGGCCGAGCCGCCGGACGACCACGCCGACGGCGGCCACGACGACGATCGACGCGAGCGTCGCCGGCATCTCCGCGAACCCGGCCCGCAACGGCGAGAAGCCGCGGACGAGCTGCAGGTACTGGGAGAAGAAGAACAGCAGGCCCATCAAGGCGAAGACGGCGATGAAGCTCGCCAGGACGGCACCGGTGAAAGCCCCGTTGCGGAACAGCGTGACGTCGATCAGCGGAGCGGCCGCCCGCCGCTGCCGGCGGACGAACAGGACGCCCGAGACGACGCCGACGGCGGCCGCGACGGCCACCCGCACGTCGATCCCCGAGCCGACGGCGTGCTTGACCGCGTAGACCAGCGGGACGATCGCGGCCATCGACAGCCCGGCCGAGAGCACGTCGAAACGGCCGGGGTTCGGGTCGCGCGACTCCGGCAGCAGGAACGCGCCCGCGACCAGGAAGACGAGGACGATCGGCACGTTGATCAGGAACACCGAGCCCCACCAGTAGTGCCCGAGGAGGGTGCCGCCGACGAGCGGGCCCAGCGCGATGCCGCCGCCGGAGCCGGCCGACCAGACCGCGATGGCGCGGGTGCGCTCGCGCGGGTCGGGGAACATCGTGCGGATGAGCGACAGCGTGGACGGCATGATCGTCGCGCCCGCGACCCCGAGCAGCAGCCGGGCGACGACGAGCACGCCCGCGGTGGGGGAGAAGGCCGCCAGCGCGGACGCGAGCCCGAAGGCCGCGGTGCCGATGAGCAGCACCCGCTTGCGGCCGAACCGGTCGGCGAGGTTCCCGGCGGTGACCAGCAGGCCGGCCAGGGCGAGGGAGTAGATGTCGCCGATCCAGAGGATCTCGATCGCGGTCGGCGCGAGCTCGCGGGTGAGCGAGGGGACGGCGAGGTAGAGCACGGTGCCGTCGACCGCGAGCAGGAGCACGGCGCCGACGAGCACGCTCAGCGCGGCCCACCGGTGGCGGAGGGGGCTTTCCAGGGTCGGGGGATGGACGCTCATGCGAGTTACTATACCGTCTGGACGGTACAGTAAGCAGCTTGAAGTGAGCCAGTCCACGGAGGGGTGTCGCGTCAGCTGTCTTGCTGGAGGGCCGGTCCGCGCCGCGCGAGCTCTTCTGCGAGGATGAGGTTGACGTGCACCGAGGCGTGTCCCAGCACGCGCCGCGCGGCGGCGAGCGCGGTCAGGGTGACGAGCACGCTCGTCCCGACGAGCAGGCCTCCGACGGTGTCGCCGGGAATCACGGCGGCGACGGAGGCGGCCACGAGAACGGGCGGCCACCACGGGGCGGGGACTGCGTGCCGCGGACGCCGTGACCCGGCTCGCGTGCGCTGCCGATGCAGGGCCATGTCGCCTCCGCTCCGCCGTCGGGTGGGCTCAACATCATGACTGACCCGGCTCGTCCGGGTTACCGGGTATTCGCGTTCCGTACACGATCGCCCGAAATCTCCGTCTAACGGCCCAATGGCGTGTGCGGTCGGTGTCCGGGCGGGACGTGGACATCACCACATCGGGGCTCGAAGTCTGGTGGATCAAGTGTTAGCCGGAGGCGCTTAGGATGGAGGGAGGAGGTGGACATGACGTCGGAGGAGCTGATGATCGAGTTCGCCTTGACGCGCCTGGACCACCCCGACCTGGACCTCGAGGACCTGGCGGCGCTGGTGGTGCGTCGGGGCGGGCCGGAGCGGGTGCTGGAGTTCGCGTCGGAGAACTTGGCGGAGCGAGGGGAGCTGCGCGGAGCCCTGTTCCCGGCGGCGGTCGAGCACGTGCTGCGGGTGGTGCTCACGTTGCGTGGGCCTTCGGACTAGCTCGCGGGGCTGTGCTGCTGGGCAGGTTGCCGCTCGCTGGGACTCGCGGGGTCGCTGACCAGTCATTCCGCCGGCCGAGGCAGTGCAGCGGTGGGGTGACCGGTCGTTCGACTCGGGTCTGGCCCGGCGATAGCCCCGGCGGCGGTGGGTGGCCGGTCATTCTGCCCAGCCCCAGCCATGCCGCATCGCCGTAGCCGGCCGGGTGACCGGTCGTTCTCCTAAGCCCCACCCGCGGCCCGCCGCAACCCGCGGCGGTCGAACACCAGCTCCCGGGCCGTCCCCAACGCCGTCGCGATCGCCCCCGCCAGCACCGCGTCCTCGCCCAGCTGCCCGGCCACGATCTCCGGCACCACCGGCACCGTCGCGGCCAACGCCGCACGCATCGGCGACGCCAGCAAATCCGCATTACTCCCGATCCCGCCGCCGAGCACGATCAGCCGTGGGTCGAGCACCGCGGTCACCGCCGCCACCACGTAAGCGAGCTTCTCCGCCTCCTCCTTCACCACCCGCAGTGCGACCGGATCGCCGCCCCGGGCCGACTGGAACACCTCCTTCGCCGACCGCGCCGCCAATCCCAGCGAACGGGCCGCCTCCATCACGGCTTGGCCCGCCGCCGCCGTCTCCATCGGGCCCGGCCGCCGAGCGCCCGCGCCAGGTGGCAGGGGGCCGAACGGCAAGTCCGCGATCTCGCCCGCCGCCCCATGGGCGCCGCGGAACAGACGGCCGTCCACCAGTACGCCCATGCCGATCCCCGTGCCGACCGTCAGGCACACCAGCACGTCCACGCCCAGCGCCGCCCCGAGCGCGTGCTCGCCCACCGCGCACAGGTTCGCGTCGTTCTCCACCACCACGTCCGAACCCGCGCCGGCCAGGGCCGCGACCAGCTCGTGCAGCACCCCGCGCCGCTCCCAGCCCGGGAGGTTCGGTGCGCGGTGGACCGTCCCGGTCGCCGGGTCGGGGACGCCCGGGGTGCCGACCACCATCGACACCACATCGTGCGGGGTCAGTCCGGCCGATACCACCGCCTCTTCGACGGATTCGCTTACGGTGCGCACCAAAGCGCTCGCGGAGCGGCACCGGTTGGGTGCGTCGAGCCGGGCGACGATGCTGCCTTCCAGGTCGGCCACGGCGATGCGGATCGCCCGCCGTCCGATGTCGACGCCGACGACGTGGCCCGCGTCCGGTGCCGCCCGGTAGACGACCGCCGCGCGGCCCGGGCCGGCCAGGCTGTGGCCAGTGGTCCGGACCAGTCCGTGCTGCTCGAGATCGAGGAGCGCCTGTCCCACCGTGGGTTTCGACAGTCCCGTCGCGGCCGCGATCTGCGGGCGCGTCGCTTCGCCCTGCCCGCGCAGCCGCTCCAGCACCAGCCGTTGGTTCAGCGCCCGCATGCTCGCCGGAGTTCCGACCTGCGGCCCGATTTGCCCCACCAGATCCTCCTGTGTTGCCGCAAGTTTATCCACGGAACTCTTCCGGCTCCGCACGTTCTATGTTAAGAAACTTTACTAACTACTAGACGGAGGCACGTCGTGAGTTCACCCACTCGCCCAGGGGAGCCGCAACCCGCCCTTGAGCGCAAGATCGGCCCGGTGCAGGCCACCGCGATCAACATGACCCAGATGTGCGGTATCGGCCCGTTCGTCACGATTCCCGCCATGGTCGCCACGATGGGCGGCCCGCAGGCGATGTTCGGCTGGATCATCGGGGCGATCGTCGCGCTGGCCGACGGGCTCATCTGGGCCGAACTCGGCGCCGCGATGCCGGGCGCCGGCGGCACCTACCTGTACCTGCGCGAAGCGTTCCAGTACCGCACGGGACGGCTGATGCCGTTCCTGTTCGTCTGGAGCGCGGTGCTGTTCATCCCGCTGATCATGTCCACCGGCATCATCGGCCTCGTCCAGTACCTCGGCTACCTGATCCCCGGCGTCACCGACGACGCGGGCACGACGCCGCTCGGCAAGATCATCGGCGTCGGCATCACGCTCGTCATCGTGGCCGCGCTGTTCCGCAAGATCGGCCAGATCGGCAAGCTGACGACGGTGCTGTTCGTGGTCATGCTGGTCGCGGTGCTCACCACGATCGTCGCGGCGTTCTCGCACTTCAGCGGCGCGCAGGCGTTCGCCTTCACCCCGGGCGCGTTCAGCTCCGCCGGCGAAGGCACGTTCTGGGGCGGCCTCGGCGCCGGCCTGATCATCGCGATCTACGACTACCTCGGCTACAACACGACGGCCTACCTCGGCGGTGAGGTGCAGAAGCCGGGCCGGACGATCCCGCGGTCGATCCTCTTCTCGATCGTCGGCATCATGAGCCTCTACTTCCTGCTGCAGGTCGGCGTGCTCGGCTCGGTCCCGCTGGAGGAGCTGAAGACCGCCACCTCCGTCGCCTCGACCGTCCTCGAGCAGGCGTGGGGCACCGCGACGGCGAAGGTCGTCACGGTCTTGATCGTCGTCGCGGCCATCGGCTCGGTGTTCGCCGGGCTGCTCGGCGGCTCGCGCGTCCCCTTCGAAGCCGCGCGGGACAAGGTCTTCCTGTCGATGTTCGGCAAGCTGCACCCGAAGCTGAACCTGCCGACCGCCGGCGTGCTCACCATGGGCGCGATCACCATCATCGGCTCGCTGTTCACGCTGACCGACGTCATCAACGCCGCCGTCGCGACCCTGGTGATCATCCAGTCGCTGGCGCAGGTCGCCGCGATCGTGACACTGCGCCGCCGCCAGCCGAACCTGAAGCGGCCGTACCGGCAGTGGCTCTACCCGGTGCCGACGATCGTCGCGCTGGTCGGCTGGGTCTACATCTACGTCTCCGCGACCTGGCTCTCGATCGGGCTGTCACTGGGCTGGATCGCCGTCGGCGCGATCGCGTACCTGGTCTACGCCAAGGCCGAGAACACCTGGCCGTTCGGACCCAAGGAGATCAAGGAGGCCTTCGCCTCCACCGAGACCGAAGGGGCTCAGGCATGACGAAGAAGCTCGCGGCGCTGGCCGCGCTGCTCCTGGTGCCGGGGGTGCTGAGTGTCGCCCCGCCGGCGTCGGCGCAACCGGAAACCGCCCGGCCGCACGGCCTCAGCACGATCGGTGCGCAGGGCTGGCAGGTGCTCACCACCGCGAACGTCAAGGACGGCGGCGACAAGGTCTCGACGCCCGGGTACGCCACCCGCGGCTGGCTGCCGGTGAAGCCGGACGACGCGGGCGCGCCCGGCACCGAGATCAACGCCCTGGTGCAGAACGGCAAGTGCCCCGACGTCTTCTACTCCGACAACATGCGCAAGTGCTTCGGGTACGTCGACAAGGTCGGCCCGGTCGTCACGAAGCCGTTCTCCGACCCGTGGTGGTACCGCACTGACTTCACCCCGGACATCAAGGCGGGCCAGCACGCGAAGCTGACCATCCCGGGCATCGACGGCGAGGGCGACGTGTGGGTGAACGGCAAGCTCGTCGCCACGAAGGACATCGTCAGCGGTGCGTTCGCCGGGCACACGTTCGACGTCTCGAAGCTCGTCAAGCCGGGCAAGAACGCCCTGGCGATCAAGGTCTACCCGAACGACCCGCTGAAGATGTACACGCTCGACCAGGTCGACTGGGGCCAGATCCCGCCGGACAACAACACCGGCATCCAGTTCCCGCCGACGCTGCAGGTGAGCGACGCGCTGACCGGCGACAACGCGCACGTCGTGCAGGACAACGCCGCCGACCTGTCCAGCTCGAAGCTGACCGTGAAGGTCGACGTCACCAACGACGCGCCGGCCGCGCAGACCGGCGACGTCGCCGCGACCGTCACCTCGCCCTCGGGCACGCCGATTGTGGTCAAGCAACGCGTCACGATCCCGGCGAACACCAAGCGGACCGTGACCTTCGCGCCGATCAAGATCAGCAAGCCGCAGGTCTGGTGGCCGTACTCGATGGGCGACCAGCCGCTGTACACGCTGAGCACCGCGGTCTCGCAGGACGGCGTGCTGTCGACGTCGTCCAAGAGCACCTTCGGCATCCGCACGGTGACCTCGCGCCTGGTCGGGAAGTCCGTGCCGCTGCCCGAGGGCGCGCGCCAGTTCACGATCAACGGCAAGGACTTCGTGTTCCGCGGCGGCGGCTTCGCGCCGGACCTGTTCCTGCGCTACGACTCCGCCGACACTGCGCACCAGATCGCGCTGATCAAGAACATGGGCCTCTCCGGCGTCCGGCTCGAGGGCCACGACATGCCGCAGGACTTCTACGACCAGGCCGACCGCGCCGGGCTGCTCGTCATCGGCGGGTTCCTGTGCTGTGACGCCTGGCAGCCCGAGGACGCCTCGACGCTGACCGAGCGCGACTACCGGATCATGCACGACTCGGCCTACACGATCGCGCAGATGGAGCGGAACCACCCGAGCGTCTTCAACTACGGCTGGAGCGACAACGAGCCGGTGCCGCGCCAGGAGTCCGAGACGCTGAAGGCGTTCAAGGAAGCCGACTTCCAGGTTCCGGTGATCGCCTCGGCGGAGTACAAGAGCACGCCGACGCTGGGCAACTCGGGGGAGAAGGAGGGCCCGTACGACTGGGTCCCGCCGTCCTACTGGTACGACACCTCGCACTTCGACGCCGAGGACTCGTCGCGGACCAACGCCGGTGGCTCCTGGGGCTTCGCGAGCGAGCAGAGCGCCGGGCACACCGTGCCGACGCTCGACTCGATCAAGCGGTTCCTCTCGCCGGCCGAACAGGCGAAGCTCTGGCAGGACCCGGCCTACAACCAGTACCACGCCAACTTCGAGCCCGACCACGGCGGCTACGCGTTCGGCACGCTGTACACGCTGGACCAGTCCATCACCCAGCGGTACGGGAAGTGGAACTCGCTGAAGTCCTATGTGGACCTCGCGAACATCGCGAACTACGAGAACACCCGCTCGCAGTTCGAGGCGTTCCTGCACCACTCGACGGACCAGGCGAACCCGTCGACCGGCGTCGTCTACTGGCAACTGAACAAGGGCTGGCCGACGCTGCTGTGGTCGCTCTACAACGACGACGGCGACCAGGCGGGCGCGTTCTTCGGCGCCAAGAAGGCGAACAAGCCGCTGCACGCGATCTACGGCTACGACAACGGTTCCGTGACCCTGGACAACCTCGGCGCTTCGACGCAGTCCGGGCTTTCGGTGCAGGCGCGCGTCCTCGACACCGCGGGCAAGGTCCTCGACGACCAGACGGCGTCCGGGCTCTCGCTGGGCTCGCAGGGGGTGAAGACCGGTGTCCTCAAGCCGAAGGTGCCCGCCGAGACGAAGGCGCCGGCGCCTGCGCAGGTCTACTTCGTCGAGCTGCAGGTCAAGCAGGGCGGGAAGGTCGTCGACCGGAACGTCTACTGGCTCTCGACGCAGAAGGACCTCGTCGACTGGGGCAAGACGCTGGGCAACCCGCAGGCGACGCTGTCGCAGTACAGCAACCTGCAGGCCCTGCAGAACCTGCCGAAGTCGCAGGTCGGCGCGGTGGCGTCGACGCGCGCGAACGGCGGCGACCTCGTCTCCACGGTGACCGTGACCAACACGTCGAAGACGCCGGGGGCGGCGTTCTTCCTGCGGGCCGACGTCCGCCGCGGCACGCCGGACGGGCACGAGGGACCGGGCGACAACCAGCTCGCGAACGCGACCTGGGACGACAACGACATCACGCTGTGGCCGGGCCAGTCGCAGACGCTGACCGTCACCTACAAGGCGTCCGACCTGCGGGGCGCGGTGCCGGTGATCAGCGTCGACGGCTTCAACACCGGCCGGATCGTGGTGCGGGCGGCCGGCGGGTACGGCCACCACGGGGAAGCGGCCGTCGCGCCGCGGATCGAGGGGACTCGGGAGTGACAGAGGAACGGATTCTCGGCATCGACTTCGGCGGCACGAAGGTGGCGCTGGGGCTCGCCGACCGCGACGGGAACCTGCTGGCCACGTGCCGGCTGGACACCGACGCGCAGGCGGGGGCCGATCAGGTGGTGGTGCGGGCGCTCGCCGGGGCCAAGGCGCTCTTGGCCGACGCGGGCGTGACGCCGGCCGCGATCGGTGTCGTCAGCCCGGGGATCGTGCTGCCGGACCGGATCCTGCTGGCACCGAACGTGCCGGGCTGGGAGGAGCTGCACCTGGCGGAGCTGGTGGCCGCCGAGTTCCCCGGCGTGCCGATTTCGGTGGGGACCGACGCGAAGGCGGCGGCGCTGGCGGAGTGGCGCTGGGGCGCGCTGGCCGGGGCCGACCCGGCGGTGTTCCTGTCGTTGGGCACGGGCATCGCGGCGGCGGTGCTGGTCGGCGGGCGGTTGCTGACCGGCGCCAACGGAGCTGCGGGCGAGATCGGGTACAACCTGCTCTCGCCGCAGGACACCGAGGGTTTCGCAAGCGGAGCGGCGCCGCTCGAGGAAGCCGTCGGTGGGCGTGGGCTGGGCGGCCGGGCGAGTGATCTGCTCGGCCGCCCGGTCACCGCGGGCGAGCTGTTCGCACTGGCCAAGGAGAACGTCGAGGCCAAGGAACTGGTGACGGCGGCGCTCGACGAGCTGTCGATGCACGTGGCCAACCTGGCGATCATGCTGGACCCGCAACGCATCGCCGTCGGCGGCGGGCTGGTCCGGTCGGCCGACGTCCTGCTGCCGGCGCTGGCGGACCGGCTGGCGCACGCGGTGCCGTTCCCGCCGGAGCTGGTGTCGGCCCGGTTCGACCAGGACGCGGCGCTGCTGGGCGCGGTGGCGCTGGCACTGGGCGGATAGTCCTCCGGGTGGCGTGCCGGTGCCCCGACCCGGTGCGCCACCCGGTTTCACTCCGCGTCTTCACCCCGCGTCTTCACCCCGCGTCTTCACCCCGTGTCGTCGCCGCAGACGTCGAGCAGCAGCTCGCCGGGCAGCGAGAGGATCCGCGCGAGCAGCCCGCGGTCCAGCTCGACCGCGTGCTCGGTGGCGTGGGACGCGACCAGGCAGAACCAGCCGGCCCGGTAGCCGGCCTCGGCCAGCGCCCACAGCTCGGCCCGGCGCGGCTCGAGGACGTCCAGCACCTGCCTGAGGTGCGCGGCCGGCTCGGCGTCCGCGGTGGACGTCGAGAGGCGCCACAGCGATTCCGCGCGGACCGCGCTCGATCGCCGGCTCACCGGCGTCCCGGCTTCGGCCGCGGTCGTCGGGCGGACGCCGAGCCGCCGGGTGACCTCGGCGGCCGTCAGCCCGGGTCCGCCGAAGATCCGGTAGGTCGCCGCGGTGCGCACGGCTAAGCGCCGGCCGTGGCGAGTTCGGTGCGGCGGAACGCTTCGGGGGAGAGCTGGAACCACACCAGCACCGCGCTGACCGCCTGGATCGCGGCCACCACCACCCACACACCCCGCAGGCTCCAGTGCGCCGCGACCAGGCCGCCGGTCAGCGCGCCCAGCGGCGTCAGGCCCCAGGCCAGCGCGCGGTGGCTGGTCAGCACCCGGCCGAGCAGCGGCGCCGGGGTGAAGCGCTGGCGGCTGGACTGCGAGCAGACGTTCCAGACCAGCACCGTCGAGGTCAGGAAGACCAGCACCGCGCCGATCAGCGGCGGCCACGGCGGCAGCACGGCCAGCAGCAGCGGCGCCACCGCGCCGAGGCTCTGCGCGCCCCGCATCGACCACGAGTACCCGAACCGGTCGACGATCTTCTGCACGAAGAACGACGACGCCACCCAGCCGACCGCCAGGCAGGCGAGCAGCAAGCCGTAGCCGACCGAACCGACGTGCAGCACCTGCGTCGCGTAGAGCACCATCATCGAGTTGCCGGCGCTGGCGGCGAACGAGCCGAGCGCGACGTTGATCGTGATCGACCGTAGCAGCGGCGTCCGGACCAGGTGCGTGAGCCCGGCCGAGAGGTCCCGCAGCGGATGGGTCCGCGCCATGGTCCGCGACTCGGACGGGATGCGCCGCGCCATGAGGAGCGCGGCCAGCGCGCAGCCGGCGGCCAGCCACGCGGGAGCGCCGGCACTGACGGCGATCAGGAACCCGGTCAGCGGCGGCACGACGAACTGCACGACACCCCGGTCGATCACGGTGAGGCGCGCGTTGGCGTGGGCGAGCCGGTCCGGCTCGACGAGCTCGGGCACGAGCGCTCCGCTGGCGCCGTCCCCGAGCACCTGCGCGGTGGTGACGACGAAGGCGACGACGAGCAGCACGGGCAGGCTGAGCAGCCCGGCCGACGCGACGGCGGCGAGCACGAGCGCGGCCCCGACCTGCACGGCGTAGGCCCAGGCGAGCACGGCGGTCCGCCGCACGCGGTCGATGAGCACCCCGGCGAAGAGGGACAGCAGCAGCCACGGCGCCTGCCCGGCGATGCCGACGAGCGAGATCTCCCGCGGGTCGGTGGTGATCGACACGGCGAGCAGCGGAAGTGCCGCGAGCATCAGCCCTTCGGCGGACGAACCGGACACCGCGACGGCCTGCAGCCGCACCCACCTGTTCGTCACGCGTGCCGCCCCATGATCGGCAGTGTGCCGAAAAGTCGTAAGCAAGCCAAACTATTTTCCGGAGGCGTCGATCACGCTCCGCGACGCACCCGGGCCGAGTCGCGGTGCCGTAACGGCGGGCCGCGAATTCGAGACTCACCCCGGTAGTTCCCCGGTCGCCGGGCGCGGCCGGTCCGGATCCGAAGGGGAGAAGTTGCGCAGGCGAACTGAACGCGAGCACGTCGATCCGACCGTCCAGGCAGCGCGCATCAACCGTCGTGGCACGCTGATCACCGCCATGGCCACGGTCATCGCCGCGTTGATCGGGGGCCTCTTCGCGGCCTACAAGGTCGGCAACGACCAGGGCGTGGCCAGCGCCCCGCCGCGGACGGTCACCGTCACGGCCACGAAGCCCGGGACCGCGCCGCCGCCCGCGTCCACCGGCGCGGCGCAGGCGAGCGACGTGTCCGCCCAGGTGCGGCTCGAATCCGGCACCGGGGTCGACATCGACGCGACGGATGCCCGGGCCGTGGAGACCAGCGGCCCGAACGGGGACTTCGACCTGTACTTCGCCGATCCGGGGCTCCTGGTCAGCCGCTCGGCGATGTACTACTACAACGGCGGCGAGAACACAGCGAGCGTCGCCTGTCCCAAAGCCGTGGCCAACGACAAGCCGGCCCCGGGCGGCCAGGTCGTGCTGTCGGCCGGGAGCCAGTTCTGCGTGCGGACCTCCGAAGGCCAGGTGGGCTGGGTCAGCTGCAACGACGTGAAGACGTCCAGCGACCACACCGGGTACCTGGTCTTGAACTACCGGCTGTTCGCCACGACGTGAGCCGCGGGTTCAGCGACGCACCCGGGTCGACTCGCGCACGACCAGCTCCGGCGTGAACACCACGGCCTGGTGCTCCACCGTCGTGTCCGCCGTCTCGTTCAGCAGGAGCTCCGCCGCCGTGCGGCCGAGGCGCTGGGCGGGCTGGCGGACCGACGTCAGCGGGACCGCCGCCGCGCCCGCGAACTCGATGTCGTCGTAGCCGACGATCGCCATCTCCTCCGGGATGCGGACGCCGGCGCCGACCATGGCCTGCAGCACTCCCAGCGCGAGCAGGTCGTTGGCGCAGAACACCGCCGTCGGGCGGGGGCTCGTGCCGAGCAGGCGGGCACCCGCGTCGCGGCCGCTGGAGACGTCGAGGCCGATCGCCTCCAGGACCGTCAGCTCCACTCCGGAGTTCTCCAGCGCCGTGCGGACGCCCTGTTCGCGGTCGCGGCACTGGGCGAGGATCGCGGGGCCGTTGACGAACGCGATGCGCCGGTGGCCGGTCTCCAGGAGGTGGCGCGCCGCGAGGGCGCCGCCCGCGATGTCGTCCACCGCGACCGAGCTCGCCTCGGTCGTCGGCGCTTTGCGGTCGACGAACACGTACGGCGTGCCGCTGCGGCGGAACGCGCGCAGGGCCTCGCCGGAGGTCCCGACCGGGCTCAGCAGCACGCCGCGGACCCGCTGTTCGGCGAACATCGCCAGGTAGGACGCTTCGAGGTCGGACCGCTGGCCGCTGTTGCAGGTGATGATGTTGAGGCCCTCGGCGTGCGCGGCCTGCTCGGCGCCGCGGGCGACGTCGACGAAGAACGGGTTGCCGAGGTCGAGCACGAGCAGCCCCATGATCCGGCTGCGGCCGGCGCGCAGCTGCCGCGCCGACTCGTCGCGGACGTAGCCGAGCTCTTCGATCACCGACAGCACGCGGTTCCGGGTCGCCACCGCGACCACGTGCGGCCGGTTGACCACATTGGACACCGTGCCGATCGAGACACCGGCCCGCTTGGCGACGTCCTTGATGCCGACCAAAGCACCCCCTCGCAGAGAAAGCGTGAGCCTATCACGATCTGAAACGTTTCAGACGCTGATTCCCGCCCTTCGTCGGATGATCGCGGCACTAGGCTTCGCGGGCGGTGTGCGTGCCACTGGGAGGAGTCCGGGTGCGGATCTTCACGATCGTCCTGTCGCTGGTGCTGGCGTGGGTGCTCTCCGGGGCGGTCGCCGCGGCCGATCCCGTCCTGGAGCACGACACCGACGACCCGGTGCCGGCCGCGCCGGCCGTCACCCGGCCGGACACCGCGCACTGCAGCGTCACGCTCGCCGACGCCTTCCGCTCCAACACCGCCGACGGCACCCCGCAGTTCTACGAGGGCACGCTCGCGCCGCCCAAGGCCTGCCCCGGCCCGTGGGCGAAGGTCGTGCTGGACCAGACCGTGACCGTCAGCGGCCGGCAGTACGACCGGATCGGCGACCTGCGGATCGGCACCACCGAAGTCTGGTGGGGCACGACCGAGGAGCCCAGCGGCGAGGGCAACCGGGCGATCACGTACCACTTCGACAAGGACCTCACGCCCTACAGCGCGTTGCTGCGCACGCCGCAGCCCTTCCACGGCGGCATCGAGAACTACAACTCGCCGATCTACACCGGTGTGTACGCCCAGACCGTGACGCTCACCTACTACCAGGCCGACCGGCGGCACCCCGCGCCCGAGACCTCCGACCACGTCGCCGGGTTCGGGCACGTCGACGCGACGCCCGCGGCGCCGACGGTGCACTTCAGCGCGAAGGACCTGCCGCGCAACATCACCCGCGCCTACCTCGAGGTCACCCTCGAAGGCCACGCGTGCGACGAGCAGTGGTTCGACGACGTCCCGGACGCGGTGTCGGCGAAGTACCCGGCGGCCGGGCTCTGCGGCAAGGGCCCCTACCGCGAAGCGAACTTCGCGCTCGACGGGACGCCCGCCGGCAGCGCGTTCACCTTCCCGCACATCTACTCCGGCGGGATCGTGCCGCAGCTGTGGCGGCCGATCGTCGCGATCGACACCTTCAGCCTGCAGGCCGAGACCTACGACATCACGCCGTTCGCGGGCCGGCTCGTGGACGGCGGTGCGCACGATCTCTCCTTCTCCTTCCCGGACATCGGCGGTGAGTTCACCGTCGTCCCGACGCTACTGCTCTACACCGACAAAAACGCCGCGCGGACGTCCGGCGCCCTGACCCAGCACGACGTCGCGGCGGCGCCGGTGCGGCACGAAACGGTCAAGGACATCAAGGACGGCGTGAACGTGACGGTGACGGCGAAGCGCCACGACGTCACCGCGGGCTACGTCGACACCTCCGCGGGCCGCGTGTACTCCCGCGTCGAGCGCACCCGCGACTACCGCAACAGCGACGACGTCACCGGCGGCGGCTTCACCCAGCACGTCGTGCAGGGCGACTCGGGACAGCAGACGTCGACGTCCACTGTGGACGGCCGGGTGCGCTCGGCGGCGCGGCACACCTGGTCCTACCCGCTGACCACCGACGCGACCGCGGCCATCACCGACGACCAGAACCTGCGGATCTCCGGCTCGGCCGAGATGACGCAGACCCTCGCCGACCTCACCGGCGACGGGCGGGGGTGGCGCCCGGTCCGCGCGTCGAGCGAGTGGCTGAGCTCCTCGGGTGTGCTGGCCCGCACGAACGGCGTCAACACCGAGGCCGACGGGCGTTCGCGCACGTCGTTCGCCGGCTCCGACGACGCCGGCCGGCCGTACTTCCACTACGTCGCGAGCGAGCACGGGCTGATCACCGAGAACCGGGAGCTCCCGCCCAGGAGGTGAAACAGCTCTCGCGGTACCTCACCCGATCGGGCTAGTGCGGTAGTGTCGTTTCCATGGGGAGTCTCCGCTCACGGGTCCTGGGCTGGGTCGGGCGTCGGTATCTCGCGCGGCAGTCGAAAAAGGGCTTCGACCTCGAAAAGATGTCGTCCTTCCTGCCCGAGGCGGCCCTGCGGCCGCTCCGGCGTGACGGGCTCGACCCGGTCGCCGAGATCGGCGCGATCCGGGCCGAGGCGCCGATCAGCAAGCTCGACCTGCCGTTCGGGATGAACGCCTGGCTGGTCACGGGCTACGACGAGGCGAAGGCCGTGCTGGGCAAGGTGACGGAGTTCTCCACGGACTTCACCAACCTGGTGGGCAGCGCCGGGGTCACCGAGGACCAGAACCCGGGCGGGCTCGGGTTCGCGGACCCGCCGGTGCACACGCGGCTGCGCAAGCTGCTCACGCCGGAGTTCACCATGCGCCGGCTCAACCGGCTGACCCCGCGCATCGACGAGATCGTCACCGAGCAGCTCGACGCGATGGCCAAGACCGAGGGCCCGGTCGACCTGTGGCGGGCGTTCGCGCTGCCGATCCCGTCGCTGACGATCTGCGAGCTGCTCGGCGTGTCCTACGAGGACCGCGAGGACTTCCAGCGGCTGGGCACCGCGCGCTTCGACCTCTTCGGGGGCGCGAGCGCATCGCTCGGCGCGATGTCGGAGTCGCTGACGTACCTGCTCGACATCGTGAAGAAGCAGCGGGAAGAGCCCGGCGACGGCCTGCTCGGCATGCTGATCAAGGAACACGGCGACGAGATCTCGGACCGCGAGCTGGCCGGCCTCGCCGACGGCGTCCTGACCGGCGGCCTGGAGACGACGGCCAGCATGCTCGCCCTCGGCGCACTGGTGCTGCTGCGCGACGAGAAGGCGTTCGACGCGGTCCGCGGCGACGAGCAGTCCGTGCACAAGTTCGTCGAGGAGCTGCTGCGCTACCTGACGGTGGTGCAGATGGCGTTCCCCCGGTTCGCCAAGGAGGACATGGAGATCGGCGGCGAGCGGATCTCCGAGGGCGACATCGTGCTGGTGTCGCTGTCGGCGGCCGACCGCGACGCGAAGCTGGGCGCGGACATGGAGAAGTTCGACGCCACCCGCGAGCCGACGTCACACTTGGCGTTCAGCTACGGAATCCACCGCTGCATCGGCGCGGAGCTGGCCCGCATGGAGCTGCGCACGGCGTACCCGGCCCTGGTCCGCCGCTTCCCGAACCTGCGGCTCGCGGTGCCGGCGGAGGAGCTTTCGTTCCGCAAGGTGTCCATTGTGTACGGACTGGACGAGCTGCCCGTCCTGGTGGACTGACGTTGTAGACACCCACCAGCGGGTTCACGAACAGCTCGCTGCCGGCGGTGCATGTGGTGAACTGGGCCTTCCCGAACTCACCCCCGCAGCGCGGCGGCGAGGCTGACAATGTCCTCTTCGGGAGCACTCGGGGCGGTCCGGCGAGGCTGTGCACCCGGCCATCCCGCGGGGGCGGGGGTGGTCCTAAGTGGACCGAGAGCGCCGGTTCGCCGGCGAGACCCTGCCCGCCCGCCCCGGCCCCCGGCGGGCGAACTACCTCAGTTCACCCCACGGGGCCGAAACTGAATGCTGATCCGCGGCCCGACAGGCTTCGCGGTCTTCGGAACCGAGTGCTCCCAAGTCCGCTGGCAACTCCCGCCCATCACCAGCAAATCGCCGTGCCCCAACGGCCGCCCCAGCGTCTTCCCGCCGCCGCCGCGAGGTCGCAGCGCCAGGTTGCGGGCCGCGCCGACCGAGAGGATCGCGATCATCGTGTCCTCGCGGGCACCGCGGCCGATGCGGTCGCCGTGCCAGGCCACGCTGTCGCGGCCGTCGCGGTAGTAGCACAGGCCCGCCGTGCGGAACGGCTCGCGCAGCTCCCGCAGGTAGTGCTTGCTCAGCGCGTCCCGCGCTGCCACCAGAGCCGGGTGGGGGAGCGGTGCGCTCTCGCGGTAATAGCTCAGCAGCCGCGGCACGGCGACGACGCGGTCGTACATCTTCCGCTTCTCCGCCTGCCACGGCACGCCCTCGACCAGCGCAGCGAACAGCTCGTCGGCGCCTTCGAGCCAGCCCGGCTGGACGTCCACCCACGCGCCCGAGCCGAGGTCGGTCCGCTCGGGCGCGAGCGGGCGCAGCGCGATCGCGCCCTCGGTGCCGAACAGGGAAGACTGGAGACCCGCGTTCATGGTCCCCAGCCTACACCAAGATCGAACACCTGTTCTAGTGAATCACGGCGTAGACGAGCTTCTGGATCCCGTTGCCGTAGGACTCGCTCTCGACGAGCTTCAGGGCCTGCTTGTCCTTGTCGGTCTCGCTGAACAGCCGCTTCCCCGCGCCGAGCAGCACCGGGAACACCAGCAGGTGGTAGCGGTCGACCAGGCCGGCGTCGGCGAGCGCGCGGTTCAGCGCGGCGCTGCCGTTGACGATGATCGGCCCGCCTTCGGTCTCCTTCAGCGCCGCGACGTCGTCCAGCGAGCGGAGGATCGTCGTCTCGCCCCAGTTCGTCACCAGGTCGGACTCCTGGAGCGTGGTCGACACGACGTACTTCGGCATCGCGTTGTAGGCCGCGAACTCGACCGTCATGCCCGGCCACACCGGCGCGAACGCCTCGTAGCTGACCCGGCCCAGCAGCAGCGCCGTCGCTTCCTCCTGCTCGGTGCCCTTCATGGCGTAGGCGGCCGGGTCGAACTCGATGTCCTTGAAGGTCCAGCCCGAGTTGCGGTAGCCCGGCTCTCCGCCGGGCCCTTCGACGACGCCGTCGAGCGAGACGAACGAGGTGGAGATCAGGGTGCGCATGGGTGCTCCTAGGTCGATCTTGGGTGCGTTCACCAGTGTGTCGAACGGCGGCGGCCGGATTCGACAACGCCGCGCGGAAAACTTCCGACGCACTTCCCGGCGCCGAAGTGGGTCTTGTCCGCGGCCGCCCCGGCTCGTACAGTCACACCCACGCCGGACAAAGGTCTGAACCTGTGTCCGGGCACCGCCGCCTCGAGTGACACAGGAGGTCGACGGTGCGCAGACTTCGCGGCGCGGGCGTGCTCGCGGCGGTCGTGACGGGACTCGCGGTCCTGGTCCCGAACGCGGACGCCCAGGTCGGTGGCGGGTCCTGGATTTCGGACTCGCCGAGCTTCAACACACAGGAAAAAGGGTGCGGCGCCGTCTCCGGCCTCACCTTCAAGCTGACCTGCTCGACGGGCAGCGGTGAACAGCGGGCGGAACGCCGCTACGCCACCTACTCCGGTGGCACCCACCAGTTCGAGGGCTCCTTCAAGATCACCAGCATGACCGGCTCCCGGATCAGTCTCAAGCAGACGTTCCGGGACGGATCGAGCGCCGGCCCGTACTTCCTGCTGGCCGTCGAGAAGGGCGGCCGGATGTACGCCGTCGAAGGCGGGGCGACGCTGGGCAGCGGCGCGACCGTCGGGACGTCGGTGCGGGTCAACACGATCAACCAGGTCGGCAGCTCGCACAAGGTGTACATCAACGGCTCGCTGAAGCAGACGATCTCGAGCCCGAGCGGCAGCTACTACGACAAGTTCGGCAGCTACCGCACCGCCAGCGGCGCGGGGCCGATCACGGTCACCTGGAGCGGGATCAAGTTCTGGCACCGGTGACGCGGACGCGGCGTCCCCGGGGTCAGGCCGGGGACGCCGCCCACGCGTCGAGGCCGTCGCGGGCGGCCAGCCGCAGCCCGCTGGTGAACCGGCGGTGCGTCCCGGTGAGCGGGTCGTCGAAGGCGAGGACCTTGGCCAGCAGCTGGAGGGGTTTCGTGAAGTCCCCGAGGGGTTTGTCCCGCAGTTCGGGGTAGAAGTCGTCGCCGAGGATCGGGACGCCGAGGCCGCTCAGGTGCACGCGCAGCTGGTGAGTCCGCCCGGTCGAGGGCACCAGCCGGTAGTGGCCGAGTCCGTCGCGGTGCCCGGCCAGCTCGACGTAGGTCTCGGCGTTCGGTTCGCCCGGCACCTCCTGTGCCGCCAGCACGCCGCGTTCCTTGACGATCCGGCTGCGCACGGTCCGCGGCAGCTCCAGCGCCGGGTCGTACGGCGCGATCGCCTCGTACTCCTTGTGGACCTTCCGGTCGCGGAAGAGCGTCTGGTACTTCCCGCGCAGCTCCGGCGTGATCACGAACATCACCAGCCCGGCGGTGACGCGGTCGAGGCGGTGCGCGGGGGAGAGGTGCGGCAGGTCGAGGTCGCGGCGCAACCGCACGAGCGCCGTCTCGAGGATGTGCTGCCCGCGCGGGATGGTCGCCAGGAAGTGCGGCTTGTCGACGACCAGCAGGTGCTCGTCGCGATGCACGACGCGGATGTCGAACGGCACCGGCACCTCGTCCGGCAGGTCGCGGTGGAACCAGATGAACGAGCCGGGCGCGTACGGCTCGTCGACGCCGAGCGGGCCGTCGGTGCCGTGGATGCGCTCCTCGCGCAGCATCTGCTCGATCCGGTCCGGCGTCACGCGCGGCAGGCGGTCGACGAGGTGCGCCAGCAGGGTCGGCCACTCGCCGTCGGGCAGTTTCAGCCGGGCGGGCTCCAGCCCGTGGCGGGGCGGGATCGGGGGCCGGAGCTTGCGTCTCATCGTCCCCCGACTGTAGCTAACCCTCCGACGGCGTCCGGTAGCGCGCGATGTAGCGGGCCGTCGCCTCGGCGTTCTTCGCCTCGGCCGCCGCGGCCCGGACGTGGCGGCCGGTGTGGTGCGGGAAGCCCTGCCGGCCGAGCCGGTGCTCGATGCTCTCCTCCATGTAGGCGCAGGAGTAGAAGTACGCGACGAGCGCGGCCATGAGGACCAGCGAGAGGCGCAGCCAGATCGAGCCGGGCAGCAGCAGCCACACCGCGCAGAGGGGCACGATGCCGACCGACCGCTGGGACACGTACCGGGCTCGCCAGTGCTTCGACGTCGCGTCGTGCAGGGCCCAGTCCTTGTAGCGGTCCGGAAGTTTGACGCCGATGGCGTAACCGAGCCAGCGGAGTGCACCAGGTCGTTCCATGGGTTCCAGTGTACACTAATAGTTAGTGTACTAATTGTCTCGTGGGCCACGTTAGGATCGCGCCATGATCGACCTGGGTGAGGACCCCCTGAAGCTCGACCGGCAGGTGTGTTTCGCGCTGTCGGTGGCTTCGCGCAGCGTGATCGCGATCTACCGGCCGCTGCTGGAGCCGTACGGCCTGACCCATCCGCAGTACCTGGTGATGCTCGCGCTGTGGGAGCGCTCGCCGCGGTCGGTGAAGGACCTGGGCACGTCGCTGCGGCACGAGCCGGCGACGCTGTCGCCGCTGCTCAAGCGGCTGGAGGCGCTGGGGTACGTCACGCGCAGCCGGAGCCGGGCGGACGAACGCCAGCTGATCGTCGAGCTGACGGAGTCCGGGCGCGCGTTGCGGGCCGAGGCGGAGAAGATCCCGTACCGCGTGGTGGAGGCGCTGGGGATGGAGGTCTCCGAGCTGGAGGCGCTGCACGGCGTGCTGTCCCGGGTCATCGCGGCGACGGCCTGAGGGGGCAGTGTGCTGAAGATCAGGCTGGGCGTCGCCCCGGCGGCGGGGACCGGACCGGCGGAGTTCGCCGGGCTGGCGGAACGGCTCGAGAGCGCCGGCGTCGACTCGCTGTGGCTGTCCGAGCTGGTGTACTCGCCCGAGGTCGACCCGATGATCGGCATGGCGCACGCGCTGGCCCGGACGTCGAAGCTCAAGGTCGGCACGGGCGTCGCGATCCTGCCGGGGCGGCATCCGGTGCTGGTGGCGAAGCAGCTGCTGACGCTGGCGGGGCTGGCGCCGAAACGGGTGCTGCCGGTGTTCGGATTGCGCCCTGCGCGTGCGACGGAGCATGACCTGTTCCCGGTGCCGGCGGGTCGTCGGGCGGCGGTGTTCGACGAGTCGCTGGTGCTTTTGCGGAGACTGCTCGAGGAGGACTCGGTGTCGTTCTCGGGTTCGTTCTTCGAAGTTTCCGATGTTTCGCTGGGGCCGCGGCCGGCGAAGCGCCTGGACGTCTGGCTGGGTGGGTCGGCTCCGGCCGCGTTGCGTCGCACGGGACGGCTGGCCGATGGGTGGCTCGGGAGTTTCCATACGCCGTCGCAGGCGCGGGCGGCTGTTGTCGCGATCCAGGCCGCTGCCGCGGAGGCGGGGCGGGAGATCGAGGAGGACCACTTCGGGCTGAGCCTGGTGGTGGCGGATCGTGGGGTGCCTGCGGAGCTGGCCGCGGTGGCGGCTCGGCGTAGTCCGGGGGTGCCGGTTTCGGAGCTGGTGGCGACGAGCTGGCCCGAAGCCCGGCGGCTGGTGGAGGAGTACATCGAGGCGGGGCTGTCGAAGTTCGTGATCCGGCCCGGGCACGGGGATTTCGACGGGTTCCTGGAGAAGTTCCAGGCCGAGCTGGTGCCGCTGCAGAACTACGGCCGCTAGAACTCCAGCTGCTCCGCCTTCCGCGGCATCAGCAGCAGCGCAACCACGGAAACCGCCGCCACCACCAGCAACCCGACGAACACGTAATGCGTAGCCTCCGCCAAAGCCCCCCGGACGAACGTCGCCACCGGCGACGCGGAATGGTCGCCCAGCACCAGCGAAGTCGCGTCCACCGATGGTGGCAGCTTGCCCGCCACCTCCGCCGGCGGCGAAGCGAACCTCGAAGCCAACGTCGCGTTCGCGATCGCGCCGAACACCGCCGCTCCCACCGCGCTGCCCAGGGACCTGCTGAACAGGTTCGTCGCCGTCACCACGCCTCGGCGGTCCCAGCCCACCACCGACTGGATCGCCACCAGGGTCGGGCTCGACGTCAGCCCCAGGCCCAGACCCAGGACGAACGCCGCCAGCGCCGCCGCCCAGAGGGACGACGTCGCGTCCAGCAGGGCCACCAGTACCGCGCCGCCGACCACGAACACCGTGCCGATCAGGGCCGTGTCGCGGAAGCCGATGCGCAGGTAGATCTTGCCCGCCAACGATGCCGAAATCGGCCAGCCGACCGTCAACGCCGCCACCGCGAAGCCCGCGACCAGCGCGCCCGCGCCGAGCACCCCCTGCGCGTACGTCGGCAGGTACGACGTCAGCCCCATCAGGACCGCGCCCACCACCACCGCCAGCAGGTTGCCGCCCACCAGGATCCGGCGGGTGAACACCCACAGCGGCAGCACCGGCTCGGCCGCCCGCTTCTCCACCAGCACGAACGCCACCAGCAGGACCACGCCCGTGACGAAGATCGCCACGCTCGGCAGTGAGCCCCACGCCCACGCCACGCCGCCTTCGAGCAGGCCCAGGATCACCAGCGAACAGCCGATCGTGAGCAGCGCCGCGCCCGTGTAGTCGACCTTGTGGGGCTTGCGCTCCACCCGCTCGGCGAAGTTGCGGACCAGCATCAGCGCCGCGATCGCGCCCAGCGGCAGGTTGATGAAGAAGATCCACCGCCAGTCCAGGTACTCCGCGAACACGCCGCCGATCGTCGGGCCGACCACCGACGCGATGCCCCAGACGCTCGCGACGTAGCCCTGCACCCGGGCGCGCTCCTCGACCGTGTAGAGGTCGCCGATGATCGTCATCGACATCGGCTGGATCGCGCCCGCGCCGATGCCCTGCACCGCGCGCGCCGCGATCAGCACGGGCATGCTCCACGCGGCGCCGCACAGCACCGAGCCCACCAGGAACGCCGCGATGCCGAAGAACATCACCGGACGGCGGCCGAGCACGTCGGCGAACTTGCCGTACAGCGGGACGGTGACCGCCTGGGTCAGCAGGTAGACCGAGAACAGCCACGGGAACTGCGAAAACCCGCCGAGGTCGCGCACCACCGACGGGACGGCGGTCGCGATGATCGTGCTGTCCAGGGCGACCAGGGCGGTGCTCAGCATGACCGCGATCAGCACCGGGCCGCGCTCCGACCGGAAACCGACCCCCTTCACGCTGGTGGCGGGGGTGCTCGTCATCGGCGGGCTGCTCCTCGGGGCGGTCACGACTGGGGTCAACTACTTTGCAATCCTAAGCATTCCATCCGGGGGCCGGGTACCCCAGTGAATTTCCGTCACAGTGCGCATCCCGGAAGATGGGTCGGATGAGCGACTGGATCAGGCCGATCGGGCAGGGGTGGGTGGTCCGCGACGCGGTGCCCGGCCCCGACGTCGACGAGTTCGCCGAACCCGAGCGCGTGGTCGCGGCGCTGGCCGCGCCCGGCGCCGCGGACAGCCTGCTGGCCGTGCAGCACCCGGCCCGCACGCCCGCGGCGCTGGCGCGCGGGCTCGACCTGACCGCCGCGGTCCCGGTCGCGCGGGCCGTGCTCGAACGGCTCCGCAAGCGGTTCTACCGGCCGGTGCGCGAGATCGTCGCGCCCTACCGGATCGAAGGGCCGGACGGCGTGGCGCTCGGCCTGCTGTGCCTGGTCGACCCGGCGGCGGTGACCGACGACGGCGCCGCGCGCGTCCGGCACACCGAGGACGTCTACGCCGACGTCGTGGCCGAACGCGCGGCCGTGCTGGCGGGGCTGGGCTGCGCGACGAGCGCGGCGATGCTCGTCCCGGCGGCCGACGGCGACCTGCTGACCGAGCAGATCGAACGGGCCTGCGCCGGCCTCGGCCTGCCCGATCTGTCCACTTCGGACGCGGCCGGGCGGCGGCACGAGCTGTGGGTGGTGCCGGCGGGGCCGTTGCAGAGCCGGCTGCTGGCCACCGTCGCCGCGGCCGAGTTGCTGGTCGCCGACGGCAACCACCGGGTCGCCGCCGCGACGGCGGCCGGGCACAGCGCGCTGCTCGCCCTGGTCACGGCGGGTCCGCAGCTGCGGATCGGCGCGATCAACCGGGTTCTGACCGGCACCGGGCTCGGGCCGGAAGACCTGGTGTCCCGCTGGTGCGCGGCCGGCCTGGACGTCCGGTACGACGAGCACGCGGTGCCCGTGCCGGGCGAAGTGGTCGTCCGCGCTGGCTCGGCGGTGCTGCGGATCCCGCTCCCGGAGCTGCCGGGGGCGGCGCCGGTGATCGACCACGAGATCGTCGAGCGGGTCCTGTTCGCCGAGGCGCTCGGGGTGGATCCCGACGGGCCGTGCGTGCTGCCGTTGCCCGCGGGCCGCCCGCTGCCGGCCGACGCGGACGCCGTGGTCCTGCTGGCACCGGTGCGGTATTCGGACGTGCTCGCGGTGCACGCGGCCGGCCGCCGGATGCCGCGCAAGGCCACCTACTTCACGCCGAAGCCGCGCAGCGGGCTGGTGCTGGCGGAGCTCTAGCGCGCGTCCCACCAGGTCAGGACCCGGGTCGCCAGGAGCGTCAGCCACTTCGACGGCTCGCCCGGCGGGACGTCGACCTCGAACCACACCCGGCCGGTGTGCCGCTCGGTCCGGAGCCACGTCCCGTCCGGCTGCCGCGCTGCGCGGATCAGCTCGATCGCTTCCGCTATGCGCGGGTCCGGCCGGTCCGCGTCCCGGAAGTACGAAGCCGCGTTGAGCACGTCGTAGTGCCAGCGGATCGGGTACGAGAACTCGCCCATCCACGGCGCGATCGGCGCACCGGTCGAAAGCCGCCGGAAGAGGCCGCGTTCCAGCAGGTACTCCTCACCGGCGAGGCGGGCCTCCCGGGAAGCGGGAGTGCCGCCGGTCGCGCGTTCGAACGCGAGCAGGCCCTTCAGCGCGTTGAGTGTCGAGTGGACCGACGAGCGCGTCGACCCCTCGATCCACTCGCAGTTCCAGCCGCCGTCCGGCAGCCGGTGCGCGACGAACCAGTCGGCGATCCCGGAGACGTCCGCGCCGAGCCAGACGCCGTTCGCCAGCGTCCAGGCGTTGATGCAGCAGTCGACTTCGCCGTCCCAGTAGGGCAGGTTTTCGTACTCCCACCGGCTGTTCTCGGCCAGCAAGGCCGCGGTTCCCCGCAGCGCCGAGGCGTCGAGGCCCCACTCGCGCAACGAGTTCAACGTCCACGTCGTCGCCGTCCAGGGCTGGGCTTCGCCGCCCTGGAAGCCCGCCGGGAAGAACGCGCCGCCCGCCCACTGGCCGTCGGGGTCCTGCAGCGCCAGCAACCGCGCGCCGAACCCCTCCGTGGCGATCCGCGCCCGCGTCGCGTCCCAAACGGACGGTGGCTCGCCCGCCAGATCGCGCTCCACCTGCCAGCGCAGGGCCGGGTCGGAGTCGAGCAGCCAGGCGAGCACGTCCATCAGGCCCCCGTGACGCCGTCGATCGCTTCGCGCAGGAAGTCGGCGTGGCCGTTGTGCCGTGCGTACTCGTGGATCATGTGCAGCATCACCAGCCGCAGCGAGACGTCCTCGCCCCAGCGCGCCTGGTGTCCCGTGACGTCCAGGGACTCGGCGGCCTCTTCGATCTTGCGGGATTGCTCCACTTCGGTCTGCCACGCTTCGAACGCCTCCGCGCGCGTCGAGGTGCTCGCGTCGTAGGCGGCCTGGAAGTCGCCCTCGGCCGACCACCGCAGCGGGATGTCCTCGGCGTTGATCACCCGCCGGAACCAGGTGCGCTCGACCTCGGCCATGTGCTTGACCAGGCCGAGCAAGGTCAGCGTCGACGGCGGGCTCGGCGCCCGGCGGAGGTCCTCGTCGGACAGTCCGTCGCACTTCATGGCGAGGGTGGCGCGGTGGAAGTCGAGGAACGTGCGCAGCATTTCGCGCTCGCCCCCGACCAGGGGCGGTTCAGGGCGTTCGGTGGTCACCGACAGTGTGTATCACGCCTGGAAATGTCGTACCGGTGATTTAAGCTCACGCGGTGGACTTGCCCGTCATGCCGCCTGTGCGGCCGATGCTCGCGAAAGCCGTGCACGAGGTGCCTCGTGACCCGGGGCTGCTCTACGAGCCCAAGTGGGACGGGTTCCGCTGCATCGTGTTCCGCGACGGCGACGAGATCGAGCTCGGCTCCCGCAACGACCGCCCGCTGACCCGCTACTTCCCGGAGCTGGTGGAGCTGCTGGCCGCCGCGCTGCCGCCCCGCTGCGTCGTGGACGGCGAGATCGTGCTGGTCACGCCCCAGGGCCTCGACTTCGAGGTGCTGCAGCTGCGGCTGCACCCGGCGGCCTCGCGCGTGCGCAAGCTCGCGGAGGAGACACCGGCCAGCTTCATCGCCTTCGACCTGCTCGCCCTCGGCGACACCGACCTCACCGAAGCGCCGTTCCGCGAGCGGCGCGAGAAGCTCGAAAGCATCCTCCGGACCGACGCCGAAGGCCTCCAGCGCGTCCACCTGACTCCGCTGAGCGACGACCCCGCCCAGGCCGAAGACTGGTTCACCCGGTTCGAGGGCGCGGGCTTCGACGGCGTCATGGCCAAGCCCGCCGACCTGCCGTACGAGCAGGACAAGCGCGTCATGCTGAAGGTCAAGCACGAGCGCACGGCCGACTGCGTCGTCACCGGGTTCCGCTGGCACAAGGACGGCGCCGGCATCGGCTCGCTGCTCCTGGGGTTGTTCGACGACGACGGCGTGCTGCACCACGTCGGCGTGGCGAGCAGCTTCACCAAGGCGCGGCGGGCCGAGCTGGTCGACGAGCTGGCGCCGCTGCGCGAGAACGCGCTCGAGAACCACCCGTGGCGGTCGTGGGCCGAGTACGAACCGGAGCCGGGGCGCCGGCCGGGCGCGAACAGCCGGTGGGCGCCGCAGAAGGAGCTGACCTGGGAGCCGCTGCGGACCGAGTGGGTGGCGGAGGTCCGCTACGAGCACCTGCAGGGCGGCCGGTTCCGCCACGGCGGGCGGCTGGTCCGGTTCCGGCCCGACCGCACCCCGGAGTCGTGCACGTACGCCCAGCTCGACGAGGCGCCGCCCGCCGAGCTCGCGAGACTGTTCGGGGAGGCGAGATGAGCGAGGCGATGCTGCTCGACGTCGACGGCGTCGAGGTCAAGATCAGCAGCCCGGACAAGGTCTACTTCCCGGACCGGGGGCAGACGAAGCTCGACCTCGTCGAGTACTACCGGGCCGTCTCGGGTCCGCTGCTCGCCCGGCTCGGCGGGCGCCCGCTGCTGCTGGAGCGCTACCCGGACGGCGCCGGCGGCAAGAACTGGTTCCAGAAACGCGTCCCCAAGGGCGCGCCGCCGTGGCTGAGCACCACCGTCGTCTCGACGCCGAACGGCACGACGAGCGACGCGCTGGTCGCGAAGGACCTGGCCCACATCCTGTGGGCGGTGAACCTGGGCTGCCTCGGCTTCCACGTCTGGCCCTACCTCGCCGACACGCCGGAGGTGACCGACGAGCTGCGCGTCGACCTCGACCCGTCGCCCGGGATCGGGTTCGACGACCTGCGCGAGGCCGCGCTGCTGACCCGGGAGTTCCTGGCCGGGCACGGCATCGAAGGCCACCTGAAGACGTCCGGTTCGCGGGGGCTGCACCTGTACGTGATGCTCGAGCCGCGCTGGGACAGCTTCCAGGTGCGGGCCGCGGCGGTCGCGCTGGCGCGGGCCCTGGAGCGGCGGCACCCGGAGAAGATCACCGCGCAGTGGTGGAAGGAAGAACGCGGCTCGCGCGTGTTCGTCGACTTCAACCAGAACGCGCCGCACAAGACCGTGTTCGGCACGTGGTGCGTGCGGCCGCGGGTCGGCGGGCAGGTGTCCACGCCGATCGCGTGGGACGAGCTGGACGGCGTCGAGCCCGACGCGTTCACGCTCAGCACGGTGCCGGCCCGGGTCGCCGAGCGCGGCGACCCGTGGGCCGGGGCGGGGGAGCGGCCGCAGTCGATCGCGCCGCTGCTGGAAATGTCCGAACGCGACCTGGCGAACGGGTTGATGGACGCGCCGTGGCCGCCGGTGTACCCGAAGATGCCGAACGAGCCGCCCCGGGTCGCGCCGAGCCGGGCGAAGAAGGCGTGAGGTGGCTGCGGTGTCCGAAGTGTCTACGGTCGCCGAATGCCCGGCCGACGACGGTTTCCTGCTGGCGCTGATGACGGCGATGACGGCCGAGCTGGTCGTCGTCTACGACCTGCCGCCGGATACGCGCCCGCGGCCACTGGACCCGGCGAGCCGGTACTTGCTGGCCCGAGAGGGCTCGCGGGCGATCGGATGTTGCGCGGTGGAGCCGGTCGGGCCGGGCGTGTACGAGCTGAAGCGGATGTTCGTCGCCCCGGACGCGCGCGGGACGGGAGTCTCGAGCGAGCTGGTGGCGGAGTCCGAGCGGCTGGCCCGCAGCGGCGGCGGAGTGCGGCTGCGGCTGGAGACGGGCGTGCGCCAGCCGGCGGCGATGCGGCTGTACGAGCGGGCGGGGTACCGGCGGGTGCCGAACTTCCCGCCGCACGAGGCCGATCCCGAGTCGGTCTGCTACGAAAAGGTGCTGGGGTAGCCGGTTCAGAGGTCCAGGTTCAGGGACAGCTGGCCGAGGTCGTCGCCGGCGGGGGCGAGGCGGAGGCCGGCCGGTGGTGCGGGCAGCGTCGCCACGCAGGCCGCGCACGGCGCCACCTCCGACGTCGTCAGGTCCACCGGTTTCCAGCTGCGGGACTCCTTCGCGCCGCACGCGGAACGGCGGTAGCGGAGGTCGCCGGAGCGGGTCATCAGGTGCGCCGACGGTACTTCTTCGGGCAGCACGCCGACCAGGTACCAGCGTGGTGCGCTCACCGCGGTGGTCGTCATGGCCGCCAGTCTCCGTCGCGGCCCTCGGCGCCCGCGTGCATTTGCCGATCTTCGGCGTGGCGAGGCGGAGTCAGGCCGGCAGGTACCGGGTGATGTACATCAGCCCGCGCTCGTCGACCGCCGACGGGTCGGGTGCCACGCAGGCGCGCAGGTCCGCCAGCACCGCGTCGGTGTCGAGACCCGCGCCGATCAGCACCAGCTCCGTGCGCCGCGGTGCGCCGGACGGCCACGCCGACCGCTCCAGCTGCACGAACCCGCCGACCGTGTGGAGCTGGAAGCGCGCGTCCGCGGCGAAGTCCGCCTGGCCCTTCATCCGGTAGAGCCCGGCCGGCCGCCGCTCGAGGAAGTCGACGAACGCCTTCGGCGCGAGCGGGGTTTCGGCGGTGAAGGTGACCGTCTCGTAGCGCGCGTGCAGGTGTTGCGAGTGGTCGTGGTCGTCCTCGCGCAGGTCGTCGAAGGACAGCTGGCCGGCGCGTTCGCCGCGGGGCTCGGGGTCGAAGAACAGCCTCGGGTCGACGCGCCCGTGCGCGGTGACCAGCAGCGGACGGCCCGGCGCGAGCTCCTCGACCGTCGCGGTGACCTTGGCCAGCGCCTCGGCCGGCACCCGGTCGGCCTTGTTCAGCACCACCAGGTCGGCCAGGCGCAGGTGGTCGGCCAGTTCGGGGTGCCGCTCGCGCGCGGCTTCGAATTCGGCGGCGTCCACGACCTCCGCGAGCCCGCCGTAGCGGATGTCCGGGTTCTCGCTGGCGATCATCAGCCGGATCAGGTCGCGCGGCTCGGCGATGCCGCTGGCCTCGACGACGATGACGTCGATCCCGGCCTCGGCGCTCGAGAGCCGCCCGAGCATCGCGTCGAGGCCGCTCGTGTCGACCGCGCAGCACAGGCAGCCGTTGCCGAGCGAGACCATCGTGTCGACCTGGCCGGCGACGGCGAGCGCGTCGACGTTCACGCTGCCGAAGTCGTTGACCACGACGCCGACCCGGGCGCCCTCGCGGTTGGCGAGCAGGTGGTTGAGCAGCGTCGTCTTGCCCGCGCCGAGGAACCCGGCGACGAGGACCACGGGGATCTTGCGCACGAAACGACTCTACGTCGCGCGCGGGCGCGTCGATACACGGGGGAGTGTGGCCGGACTAGGCCGTTCGCCGAATACGCTCGAAAAGACGCAGGTGGCCCGCGGGAAAACAATCACACCGTTTTCACCGTCCACAGTGATCGATTGACGGAAAATGCGCACCGACATGTCCGGATAACGCTTGGTAGCAGCTATTTTCGTGGTGTTTTCCCAGGTGGAGACGGAATTGCGGGGATGGGGGAGACGTCGTTCACGTCCGGTGGATTGCGCCGGCAGGAACGTGGGGTACTCTCCCCGGCCTGGCCGGAGGTGCTGCTGCCGCAGTGACTTCCGGCCAGGCCCGTTGCCGGCGACCATCGGAGGAACGGTGAACCTTTCCGTCGGGATGCAGATCACGATTTCGGAGAGTGGGGTCACGTCGTGACGGTTACACCCGAGCGGGTGACGCCCACGCTGCCGATCTACCAGCGTGTCTCGGAAGAGCAGAGCGTGAATTCCGCGGAAGCGGAAGAATTCCTGGACCGGATGTTCGCCGAAGGCGCCGCCGAAGAAGGCGACCGCTTCGAGACCCGGCTGGCGGAGGTCCGCGCGGAAATCGCCGAAACGGGCACCTACCGGCACACCGCGGCCGAACTGGCCTACGGCGCGCGCGTCGCGTGGCGCAACTCCGCCCGCTGCATCGGCCGGTTGTACTGGCACAGCCTGCGGATCCGCGACCGGCGCCGGGTCACCGACCCCGCCGCGATCGCCGGTGAGTGCGTCGCCCACCTCCGCCAGGCCACCCGGGGCGGCCGGATCCGGCCGACGATCACGGTGTTCGCCCCGGACGCGCCCGCCGCGCCC
This sequence comes from Amycolatopsis sp. NPDC114505, assembly GCF_055633615.1. NCBI lineage: Bacteria > Bacillati > Actinomycetota > Actinomycetes > Pseudonocardiales > Pseudonocardiaceae > Amycolatopsis > Amycolatopsis sp. NPDC114505. Next base: position 2,313,784 of record NZ_JBVKDV010000002.1, read on the forward strand.
GGGCCGCGCATCCACAACGAGCAGCTGATCCGGTACGCGGGCTACCGCCTCGAAGACGGTTCGGTGCTCGGCGACCCGCGCTACGCGGAGTTCACCGAGCAGGTGCGAAGACTGGGGTGGCGGCCACCGGAGCGAAGAGGCTCCTTCGACGTCCTCCCGCTGCTGGTCGAGGCGGACCCCGGCGATCCGCGGCTGTTCACGCTGCCCGCGGACGCCGTCCTGGAGGTCCCGCTGACCCACCCCGACCACCGCTGGTTCGCCGGGCTCGGGCTGCGCTGGCACGCCGTGCCGGCGATCAGCAACATGCCCCTGGAGATCGGCGGCGTCACCTACCCCGCCGCGCCGTTCAACGGCTGGTACGTCGGTTCCGAGATCGGCGCCCGGAACCTGGCCGACGAGCAGCGCTACGACCTGCTGCCGGTCATCGCCGAGCTGATGGGCCTGGACACCGCGTCGGAGCGGACGCTGTGGCGCGACCGCGCGCTGGTCGAACTGACCCTCGCGGTGCAGCACTCGTTCGACGCGGCCGGCGTGACGATGGCCGACCACCACACCGAGTCGCGCCGGTTCCTGAACCACCTCGCGCGCGAGGAGCGGTCCGGCCGCCGGTGCCCGGCCGACTGGAGCTGGATCGTCCCGCCCTTGTCCGGCGGCCAGACCCCGGTCTTCCACCGCTACTACGACCCGCCCGACCCCGAGGAGCGGCCGGCGTTCCTCTCACCGGACTGAGTCACGGCGGAGCCCCGGATGCCACGGAGAGCAACCTGGCAGCGCCCGTATGGCGGATCGTGACCGGCCCGCGCCGCACGACCGCGCGGCAAGGCCGACAATGGGACGCATGACCGCAGTCCTCGTCGCCTACGCCGGGCGTCACGGCGGAACCCGGCAGATCGCCGAGGTCATCGCGGCCGAGCTCGGCGAAGCCGGCCTGAGCGTCGACGTGCGCGATGCCGCCGACGTCGGCGGGGTCGGCCACTACGCCGCGGTCGTCGTCGGCAGCGCCCTGTACTACCACCGGTGGCGGCCCGAGGCCGTCCGGTTGCTGGAACGCAACGCCCCGGCGCTCGCCGAGCGGCCGGTGTGGCTGTTCCACAGCGGACCGTGCGGCCCGGGCGCGGCCACGCAGCAGGTCAGCCTGCCGGCGAACGTGGCCCTGCTCGCCGCGCGCATCGACGCGGAGCGCACCGCCACCTTCGGCGGCCGGCTCGACCCGGCGACGGTGCGCGGCCTGATCCCGCGGCTGATGGCGTCGGGGCAGCGCGCGGGCGACTTCCGCGACTGGGACCGGATCAAGGCGTGGGCCCGCGACGTCGGCCGCCGCGTCCGCACGCGCGTCGCGCTCTGACTCTTGCCCGCGCCCGGTGGTGGGTGCTAGACCAGCCCTGAGGTCTTCCGGTGAAGAACCGACGGGACGGGGCAAACGTGACGGATCGGCAGGCGCAACCGGCCAGCGGCAAGAAAGCGCTTACATCCGATCAGCGCAACGCGTTCCTCGCGGCGCTGCTCGGCTGGAGCATGGACTCGTTCGACTACTTCCTCGTCGTGTTCGTCCTCGCGGACATCGCGAAGGACAAGTCGTTCGGGGCGACCGCGACGCAGCTGGCGTTCATCACCACCGCGACCCTCGTGATGCGCCCGGTCGGCGCGCTCCTGTTCGGCCTGTGGGCCGACCGCGTCGGGCGGCGGATCCCGCTGATCGCCGACGTCCTGCTGTACTCGCTGGCCGGCCTGCTGTGCGCGTTCGCGCCGAACTTCACCGTGCTGCTGATCCTGCGGTTCGTCTACGGCGTCGGCATGGGCGGCGAGTGGGGCCTCGGCGCGGCGCTGGCGATGGAGAAGATCCCGGTGGCGCGACGCGGGTTCTTCTCCGGGCTGCTGCAGGTCGGCTATTCGATCGGGTACCTGCTCGCCGCGCTCGCGTACCTGCTGTTCCATTCGGCCCTCGGCCTCGAATGGCGCTGGATCTTCGTGCTGAGCATCTTCCCGGCGCTGATCACCCTGCTGATCCGCGCGCGCGTGCGGGAGTCGGAGGTCTGGGAGACCACGCGGGAGAAGCTGCGCGTGACGCGGACGTCGGTCAAGGACGTCCTGCTGAGCGGGAAGGTGATCCGCCGGTTCGGGTACCTGATCCTGCTGATGACGGCGTTCAACTGGATGAGCCACGGCACCCAGGACGTCTACCCGAGCTTCCTCAAGGCCCACGACAACGGCGGCGCCGGCCTGAGCGCGGCGACGAGCACGTGGATCGCGGTGCTGTACAACGTCGGCGCGATCATCGGCGGCCTGACGTTCGGCACGCTGTCGGAACGCCTGGGCCGCCGCCGGACCATCGTGACGGCCGCGGTGCTCGGCCTGCCGGTGATCCCGATCTTCGCCTTCGACCACGGCGCCGGGATGCTGGCGCTGGGCTCGTTCCTGATGCAGATCATGGTGCAGGGCGCGTGGGGCGTGATCCCCGCGCACCTCACGGAGATGTCGCCGGACGCGATCCGCGGCTTCTACCCCGGCGTGACGTACCAGCTGGGCAACCTGCTGGCGGCGCTGAACCTGCCGATCCAGCAGGCGATCGCGGAGTCGCACGGGTACAGCTCCGCTCTCTTGTGGACGGTCGTACCCGGCCTGATCGCCGTCGCCGTCCTCACCGCGATCGGCAAGGAGGCCAAGGGGATCCGGTTCGGCGAGTCGGCGGTGGCGACGGCACCGGCGGGCTCGAAGTAGGTCGTCAGCGGAGCGTCTTGAGCCGGTCCAGGAGATCGAGCCACTCGACCGCGTCGGCCGTCGTGGCGTGCAACTGCAGCGCTTCGCCCAGTCCCAGCGCGTCGATCGCCCGGCGCACCACCGGCACGCACCCGACGATCGCGAACGGGACGCCGGCCGCGCGGGCGTCCCCGGTCGCTTCGAGGAGCACCGCCAGGCCTCGGGCGGAGCAGTGGGCCGCGCCGGTCAGGTCGAGGACGAGGGCCCGCGGCGCCAGGTCGATCTCCTCGGTGAGCCGGGAGCGCAGCCGGCGGCTGCCGGTCAGGTCGAGCTCGCCGCCGACGGCCAGGACGCTGACGGCGGCGGTCGTCGTCACCACCAGCTCCATCACCGGCTCGTCGCGCCGGCTCTCGTAGTGGCGGGCCATCAGCGCGTCGATGTCCAGGCCGGGCGGGTAGGGCACGGCGTCGATTTCCCGCGCCCACGCGCGCAACGCCGCCAGCACCTCGCGGTGCCGTGCGTCGTCTTCGCGCCAGTCCATACCGGTTACATCGCTCGAGGGGCCCCGGGCGCAACAGCCGCGGTCAGGGTGTGACGAGACCCGCTTCGTAGGCGAAGATCGTCAACTGCACGCGGTTGCTCACGTCGAGCTTGGCGAACGTCCGGGTGATGTGCGTCTTGACCGTCGCCTCGCTGAGGAACAGCTCCGCCGCGATGTCCGCGTTCGGCTTGCCGCGGGCGACCGCCGTGACGATTTCCCGTTCGCGGTTGCTGAGCAGTTCGAGCTTCGCCTGGGCCTTGGCGCGCCGCGGGTTGGCCCGCGCCGCCACGAACTGGCCGATCAGCTGCTTCGTCGTGCGCGGCGACAGCATCGCGTCGCCGTTCGCCACGACCCGGACGGCCTCGATGATCTCCTGCGGCGAGCCTTCCTTGAGCAGGAATCCGCTGGCACCGGCCGCGAGCGCTTCGAAAACGTACTCGTCGAGGTCGAAGGTCGTCAGGATCAACACCTTCGGCGCCCGCGGCTGGGCGAGCACCGCCGCCGTCGCGGTGAGACCGTTCATCCGCCGCATCCGGATGTCCATGATCACGACGTCCGGCGCGTGCCGCGCGACCTGCTGGACGGCTTCGTCACCGTCGCCGGCCTGCGCGACGACCTCCAGATCGGGGGCGCTGCCCAGGATCATGGACAGCCCGGTGCGGACCAGCGGGTCGTCGTCGACGAGCAGTACGCGCACGCTCACCCGCCGATCCTAGGGCGCGGCCGGTACCCACGGCAGCGAGGCCCTCAGCGCGAAGGTCCGCTGGTCGACCGGTCCCGCGGCCAGAGTGCCGCCGAGCAAGGTGATCCGCTCGTTGACGCCGGTGAGCCCGGTGCCCGATCCGGGCGAGGGCACCGGGTGCGGCGGCAGCGCGTTGACGACTTCGATCAGCAGCCCGGCACCCGGGCCGCCGCGCACCGACACCTCCGCGGGCGCTCCCGGCGCGTGCCGCAGGACGTTGGTCAGCGCCTCCTGGAGGATCCGGTAGGCGGCCGTGCCGAGCGGGGCCGGTGCCGTGGCGGCCTGGTCGAGCAGGACGGTGAGGTTGACCGCGAGCCCGGCCTGCCGGGCGCCGGTGACGAGGTCGGGGATGTCCGCGAGCGTCGGCTGGGGCGGCTCCGCCGGTCCGCCGCCGGGCCGGTCGGCGAAACCCGGTCCGCGCAGCACGCCGATGACCTGGCGCAGGTCGTCGAGCGACTGCCGCGCGGTGGTCCGCACGGTCTTGGCCGCCTCCGCCGTGTCCGGGGCGGTGCCGCTGGTGACCTCGAGCGCGCCCGCCTGCAGCGAAAGCAGCGACAGCCGGTGGCCCAGGACGTCGTGCATCTCGCGGGCGATCCGCGCCTGCTCCTCGCGGCGCGCCACCTGGTCGCGCAGGGCCGCCTGCTCGGTGGTGCGCCGCCGCGTCTCGGCCATGCTGTGCCGGACGATCCCGAGAGTCAGCGGGATCGCCGTGTACACCGCCGCCGTCAGGATGATCCCGGTCAGCTCGGCACCGGCCGACCCGGTCGGAATCCAGGCCTCGGACAGCGACAGCTCCGCGTCGCGGCCGACGTCGCGCCAGACCGCCAGCCCGGTCGCGGCGAACACGAGCGTCGCCGCGCTCCAGCGCCACCAGCCCGTGAAGTACGTCGTGAGCGCGGCGAGGGCGATCAGCGCGGCCAGCGAGTCCGCGCGCAGCAGCAGCGGGGGCGCGATCGCGATCCCGGTGACGACCAGGGGAAACTGGTGCCGCCAGACCAGCATGATCGCCGCGCCGATCCCGAAGAACCAGCCGAGGAGCGCGCCGGCGGTCGGGTGGATGTCGTCGCTGCCGGCGACGCTGAGCTCCAGCGACACGTTCGCGATCCCGCTCACCAGGCTCGCGGCGACCGCGAGCACCGTGCACACCACGCCCAGCACGGACCGTCCCATGGGGGAAAGCCTACGGGCGGCCCCCTCAGCCGTTCCGCTGGTTCGCGCGAACCGCGATGACGACTTTCGTCGTACGGGGTCGAGGCCCGCGGACGACGCGCGCGCCGCCCCGCCGCTGGTTTCCTGCTCGCCGTCAGCAGAGGCGAAAGGAAACCCCGATGACCGACTACACCCCGATCCAGCAGTACCCGGCTCCGCAGGCCGCGCCGCCGCGCAACGGTCTCGGCACGGCCGGCTTCGTGCTCGGCTTGGTCGGGCTGGTGTTCTCGCCGATCCCGTTCGTCGGGGTCGTCGCCTGGCCGCTCGTGGTGCTCGGCCTGATCCTGTCCGCCGTCGGCGTGGCCCGGGTGCGGGCCGGCAAGGCCACCAACAAGGGACTGTCGATCGCCGGCGTCGTCGTCTCGGTGCTCGGCCTGGTGGTGAGCATCCTGTGGGTGGTGGTCATCGGCAAGGCCATCAGCGATGTGAACGACCAGGCCATCCAGCACCACACCGTCACCTACGAGGTGACCGGGGACGCGCCGTCGGTCACCGTCGTCTACAGCACGTTCGACCAGCACACCATCCTGATCGACACCGAGCCGTCGGCGCCGGTGCCGTGGACGAAGACCGTCGAGGCGACCGGGTTCCTCGAAGGCGCCCAGTTCGCCGCGACGACCGGTCCCGAGGGCGGCTCGATCACGTGCAAGGTCGTCGTCGACGGCAAGCAGACGAAGACGGCGACCGCGTCCGGTCCGGCCGCGGTCGCCAGCTGCACCGGCTTCTGAACCTCCCGCGCCGCCCGGGCGAGGGGGCCGGGCGGCGCGGGAGGAGGGTGGGACCCGGCCCGGGGGCGGGTCCCACCCTTCGCGGGTCAGCCGCAGTGCTCGAACTCGCTGTTGTAGGCCTGGCCGTCGGTCGCGCCGCCCCACTTGACGCACTTGTCCGCCGCAGCCGCCGACACCGGGCCGGCGAAGTAGGAGAACGAGCCGGAGTCCGTGGCCCGCGCGGAACCCTGGACCTCCAGGTAGGCCGACGTCTGCGTGGCCGTCCCGGCGGACGTGCTCTTCATCGCGGCGACGCAGTTCTGGCCGTTCGCGGCGTTGTAGGACAGGTAGACCGTGCCCGCCGTGCCGAGCGGCGCCGAGTCGATGACGCTGTAGCCGCCACCGCAGGCGGGGGCGCCCAGCTGCGTGTCGGTCACCGCGGCGTAGCGGATCGTGTCGTTGGCGTGCCCCGTCGGCCCCGCCTCGAACAGCACGCCGACCGAGGACTGCGAAAGCTGCACCATGTCGGAGTACGCCGCGTCCTGGCCCCACACGAGCAGGCTGCCGGCGGTGCCGGTCCAGTTGGCGCCTTCGTCGAACGAGGAGTGGATCCGCAGCTCCTTGCGACGGTCGCAAGTGGACGGTGCGGCGAAGACGATCCGGTCGTACTTGCCGCCGGTGTCGGCGGCGCTCATCCGCGCCGTCGACCCCTCCACGGTCGGGGCGACGAGGTCGGTGGCGAAGGTGAACTTCGTGCTGAAGGACGCGCCCCCGTCCGAGCTGATCGCGTACGCCCGGTTGTGCGTGCCGTCCAGCAGGCACTTGTCGCCGTCGTTCGCCTGGTTGCGCGCGGCGGCGTAGACCCGCCCGTCCGCCAGTTCGGTGACGCTGATCTCCTGCGGGTTCATCGTGCTCGCGGTGGGCTTGTCGGTGGCCCCGAGATGCCAGGTGGAGCCGTTGTCGTCGCTGTAGACCAGTGCGCCGATGTTCGAGTAGCTCATTCCGGCGACGAGCCGTCCCTTGTGCGCGCCGCGGGTGAGCACGATCCCGTGCGACGGCCCGGTCGCCAGCCAGCTCGGCGCCGCGGCGAAGCCGAGCTCGGTGGTCAGCACCTTCGGCGCGCCCCACGTCTTCCCGTTGTCCTCGCTGAGGGACACGCGCGGGACGCGGCCGCAGTCGGGGTTCGTGTAGCACTGCATCGTCGAGAGCAGCACGACCCGGTTGCTGCCCGGGATGACGATCGGGGCCGGGTTGCCCTTGGTGTCGCCGTTGGCCTTGATGACGCTCTGCAGCGCGCTCCACGTCTTGCCGCCGTCGGTGGAGCGTTTCATGACGAGGTCGATCGCGCCGAGGTCGTTGCAGACGCTGGCGCCGTCGTTGCGGCCTTCGGCGAAGGCGAGCAGCGCGCCGTCGTTCGCCTTGACGATGGTGGGGATGCGGTAACAGTCGTGGCCCTCGGTGTTCTTGGTGAACACCAAGGTGCTGGCGACGTCGGCCTGCGCGGTGGCGGCGCCGAAGGCCGCCGGGACGGCGACGGCGGCGCACCCCAGCAGCCCGGCCAGCAGGCCTCTGGCGATCCGGGTGATCTTCACGGGTTTTCTCCCTACGGATTCGTTCTACGTCCTACGTCTCGGCGGTAGCGTCGACGCGGCCCGTACAAGACCCGTACAACCCGGCGTATAACGACTTACACCTTGCCGGGAGGGAAACGTCAGGTGAACGCGGCCTGTGGGACAAGCCCGGCGCGGCGGGTGCGTTCGGTGGCGTCGACGATCGCGACAACCGGGGCTTGAGGTCTGCTCGCTCGCTGGTGGGTTGCCGTCGATCGGACGGCGATATATCGTCGTAGTGTCGGCGATACGGCGAGCGAAGGAGACGGTCATGGAGATGAGCGCGGGAGCGGGACGGATGTTCGGCGGCTTCGGCGGCGGTTTCGGTGGCCACGGGCCCGCGGGGCACCACGGTTTCGGGCACCCGGACCACGACGTGCCGGGGCGCGAGGGCTGGGACGGCGGCCCCGACCTGGCGCGCGGCGGCCCTCCGGGTGGGTTCCCGCCGCCACCGCCACACCCGCCGCACCCACCGCAGCCGCCGGGCTTTCCCGGGTTCCCCGGTGGGCCGGGGTCCTTCGGCGGCCCCGGCGGCTGGGACGGCGTGGGCAGCGCGTTCCAGCGGGTACGCGAGTTCCGTGGCGGCGGGCGCGCCCCGAGCCGTCCGGTGCGGCCGGCGGTGCTGGCGTTGCTCGCGGAGGAGCCGCGGCACGGTTACCAGCTGATGCAGGAGATCCGGCGCCGCACGAACGAGCGGTGGCGGCCGAGCCCCGGTTCGGTGTACCCGATCCTGCAGCAGCTGGAGGACGAGGGCCTGGTCCACACGGTCGAGACGGCCGGGCGGCGGGTAGCCGAGCTGACCGACGCCGGCCGCGAGCACGTCGCCGGGCGGGAGGCCGAGTTCGCGGCGCTCTGGGAGGAGCCCGAGGAGGAGCCGGGCGCCGACCGGTTCGCGGCGTTGTGGCACGCGCTGGGGGAGCTGTCCGGAGCGGCGGCGCAGGTCGGGTACAGCGGAACGGAGGCCCAGGTCGCCGAGGTGAAGAAGATCCTCGCCGACGCCCGCAGGCGGGTGTACGCGGTCCTCGCGGACGCGGGCCTGGAGGACGAGGACGCCTGACCGGCCGCTTGCGGCCCGCCGGACCTGCCTCGCTTTCGCCGAGCCTGGTCCGGCGGGTCTGCCGGTGACCGTCCGTGCCGGTCGGTTGGTCCGGTTGTCGGGGCGAGGTCTGCCGGTGACCGCTCGCGCTGGCCGGCCGGTACCTGGTCCGGCCGGTTCGGTCTACCGGCGGTGGGCCGATCGGTGCCGGCACGCATGGCCCGCGGGATGACCGTCCACATCGGACGGTACGCCCGGCGGGTAAGCTCGGGCCGCATGGAGGAAACGGACTTCGCGGCGCACCTCACCGCGACCATGACCGGCAGCGCGCTCACCATGCTCATCGGCGTCGGCCACCGCACCGGGCTCTTCGAAGCCGCCGCCGCAGGGCCCGCCACCAGCGGTGAGCTCGCCGAGCGTGCCGGGCTTCGGGAGCGGTACGTCCGCGAGTGGCTCGGCGCCATGGTCACCGGCGGCATCTTCACCCTCGATGCCGGGTGCTACACCTTCCCGCCCGAGCACGCGAAGTTCCTGCTCGGCGAGACGTCGGCGAACCTCATGCCGTCGCTGCTGACCCTGACCGCGTTCACCGGCATCCTGCCCGACCTCGAACGCAGCTTCGCCGACGGCGGCGGCGTCCCGAGGGCGGCGTACGGGCCCTACCTCGAAACCCTCGGCGCCAAGACCGGCGACAGCTGGAAGCACGTCTACCGCGAACACCTCGTCGACGGGTTCTTCGGCGCGGTCCCCGGCCTGAAGGAGCGGCTCACCGCCGGGGTGCGCGTGCTCGACCTGGGCTGCGGTACCGGCAACGCCATCGCCGTGGCCGCCCGCGCGTTCCCCGCCTCGCGGTTCACCGGCGTCGACATCAACGCGAACGTCGTCGAGCAGGCGCGCGAGACCGCGGACGGGCTGCCGAACACCGAGTTCGCCGTCGGGGACGCCGCCGAGCTGACCGGCGAGTTCGACGTCATCACCGCCTTCGACGCCATCCACGACCAGGACCGCCCGGACGTCGTACTGCGGCGGATCCACGGCGCCCTCGCCGAAGACGGCCTGTTCTTCATGGTGGACACCAACTTCTCGAGCCACGTCGCGAACAACGTCGGCAACCCGCTGGCCGCGCTCTGCTACTCGATCAGCCTGATGTACTGCACGACGACGTCGCTGGCCGAGGGCGGCGCCGCGCTCGGGGCGATGTGGGGCACCGAAACGGCGAGGGAAATGCTCGCGGACGCGGGGTTCCGGCACGTCGACGTGCTCGGTTCCCCGCGTCCGCAGAACTGCATCTACGCCTGCCGGCCCTGACTCACTGCTGGTACGGCGCCGCCGCGGCCTTCGCGGCGGTGACCAGCGCGCCCTTGTTCTTCGGCCAGAACGTGCTGTCGACGCAGGTGTAGCGCGGCAGGAAGCCGCCGCAGGTGCCGCTCGAGCCGCCGACCTCGAACGTCACGCTGGCGACGCCGAGCTCGCCGTAGGTGAAGTCGTCGGTGGTGCCGCTCGTGTCGTAGCCGACGGTCTCCTCGTTGGTGCCGACGAGGTAGCCGTTCGACGCGGAGTACTTCGCGCCGAGCCTGCGGTACTGCGCGTCGTTCGGCGAGGTCGACTGGGTGAAGCCCCACGGGATGATGATGTCGTTGCCGTAGCTGTGCAACGTGATCATCGTGCCCTTGGCGGTCGACGGCGCCGGGTCGTTGTTCCCGGTGCCGCGCTGGTCCGGGAAGATCGCGCGGGCCAGCTTCTCCAGCGCCTGCGTCTCGGGCTCGGAGCCGGCGCTCACACCCTGGTAGGTCTCGGCGCACGCCGAGTTGGAGTCGCCGCCCCACTTGAACGTCGAGTTGCGGTTCAGGTCGATGCCGATGTTCGTGCCGGTGCAGCCGCCGCGGGTGTTGTTCGCGTTCTTGCGCTGCAGCTTCGGCGAGTTGCCGCCCGAGGCGACGATGTCGACGCCGTCGGGGTTGGAAATCGGCACCACCCACACCTCGGTCGTGTCCAAAATGGACTTCGCGGTGGCGTCGGTGGCGTAGCCGTCGGCGAGGTAGTCGATCCAGCGCCAGGCGAGCTCGCCGGTCGACAGCTCGCGCGCGTGGATCTGGGCCATCAGGAAGAACTTCGGCTTCGACGACGTCGTCGACAGCGTGCAGTCGCCGGTCTGCTTCTTGGTCAGGCAGATGGCCTGGATGTCGTGGCCGCCCTGGCCCTTCGTCTTCTTCCACGACTGGCCGATCGTGTACTTCGTGGCCAGGTCGGGGTGCGCCGCGGCGACCGCGGTGAGGTGGTTCTCGTGCGCGGTGACGGTGCGGTACCCGCCGTAGAAGGTGTCGGCCGCCAGGGAGTTCGCCTGCGCCGGGAGTTCCTTGTAGACGGTGTCGTAGAAGGTGGGCCGGTAGCCCAGCCCCTGCAGCCGGGCGGCGACGGCCTTGCCGCCGACGACGTACACCGCTCCGGCGTCGCCTTCTTCGACGTCGAAGCCGGCTTCGGTCAGCGTGGCCGCCTGGGTGGCGGTCGCCGGGACGCGCCAGAACACGGGGGTGTCGGCGGGCTGCGCGGCCGCGGTGCCGCCGAGCAGCGCGGACAGCACGACCCCGGTTGCCGCGCACGCGAGCCGGGACAGGGACCTTGACGCCATCGGGGGATCTCCTCACGGCCGCACGGATGGAGTTCCGGCCCGGGGCTCTCGGTCACCGGACCGGCACGCACAGTGTGTCGGTCCGGGACAAACCCGCCATACCCCCGAAAGTCGCGAAACCGGTCGCGGCGGGCCCCGGGCCACCCGTCTCACTATGCTCGGAAGGGGCCCAGACCCGATCTTGAACGGAGAGCGCATGCCGATCCACGACCTCGTCTTCCGGGGGAGACGGCTCACCAGCGACCACGCGCTGGTGATGGCGATCGTCAACCGGACCCCGGACTCGTTCTACGACAACGGGGTGACGTACGAGGAAGACCGGGCGCGCGCGGCCGTCGGCAAGGCGATCGAGGACGGCGCCGCGGTGATCGACATCGGCGGCGTGCCCGCCAGCCCCGGCCCCGAGGTGACCGTGGCGGAGGAGATCAGCCGCGTCGTGCCGACCGTGGAGTGGATCCGCGCGGCGTTCCCCGACGTCGTGATCAGCGTCGACACCTACCGCGCCGAGGTCGCCGACGCCGTCTGCCGGGTCGGCGCGGACCTGATCAACGACAACTGGGCCGCCTACGAGCCGGAGATCCTCGACGTCGCCGCCGAGCACGGCGCCGGGTACATCTGCGCCCACGTCGACGGGCTCGACCCGCGCACCGACCCGATCAAGCCGCGGTACGACGACGTCGTCGCGTCGGTCGTGGCCGACACCACCGACCTCGCCGAACGGGCGGTCGCGAAGGGCGTCCCGCGCGAGGGGATCATGATCGACCCCTGCATCGACTTCTCGAAGAACACCTACCAGTCGCTGACGATCCTGCGGAACGTCGACAAGCTCGTGGCCACCGGGTGGCCGGTGCTGATGGCGTTGTCCAACAAGGGAGTGGTGGGCGAGACGCTCGACGTCGGCATGGACGACCGGGTCACCGGCACCCTCGCCGCCACCGCGCACGCCGCCGCGCAAGGTGCCGCGATGTTCCGCGCGCACCAGGTCCGCGAGACGCGGCACACGGTCGAGATGATCGCGAGCATCATCGGCACCCGCCCGCCGAAGAACGCGGTGCGGTGGCTGTGAACCAGCAGATCCGCCAGATCTGGCCGGTCGAGGCCGGCCGCGAGCTCGGTACCGGCGACCTCGAAGCCCTCTACCGCTTCCCCGACGTCGCGAAGTGGCTCGTCGTCAACTTCGTGTCGAGCACGGACGGCGCGATCACGGTCGCCGGCCGCTCGCGCCCGCTGTCGACCGAGCCCGACCGGGTCGTGTTCAAGCTGGGCAGCGACCTCGCCGACGTCGTCCTGCTCGGCGCCGGGACCGCGGTGATCGAGGAGTTCGAGGGCGTCCACCCGGACCCGGAGACCGCGGACCGGCGCCGGCGGCACGGCCTCGAGCCGATCCCGCCGATCGCGGTCGTCACCACGGGGCGCAGCCTGCCGCCGGACTCGCCGGTGCTGACCCGGGCGGCCGTGCCGACGATCGTCCTCACGTGCGAGCGGGCGCCGGAGGACCTGCGCGCCGCCTGGCGGCGGGCGGGCGCCGAGGTGGTCGTCGCGGGGGAGGACGCGGTGGCACTCGACGTCGCCGTGGCCGCGCTGACCGAGCGCGGCCTGCGGCGGATCGACTGCGAAGGCGGGCCGAAGCTGTTCGCGTCACTGGCCGAAGCGGGCCTGGTCGACGAGTTCCGCCTGACGGTCGCGCCGTACCTGGTGGCGGGGACGGCGGACCGCGCCGCGGTCGGCGGCGCGTTCGACCCGCTTCGGCTGGAGCTGGCCACGGTCCTGACCGACGGCGCGAGCCTGCTGACCCGGTACCTGGTGCCGTGACGAGCCGGGGCCGGCCACCTCGGTGACCGGCCCCGGGACGCTACTTCTTCAAGCCGTGCTCGATGGCCTCGATGATCCGCGGCCGCAGCTCGGCGGTGCTGATGATCGCGTCCACCGAGCCGACCTCGACGGCGCGCTGGATGCTGTGCACCTTGTCGAACTCCGCCGCGATCTCGCTGACCTTCTCCGCGCGGACCGACGACTGGACCTCGGCGAGCTGGGCGTTCAACGCCGCCCGGGAAGGAGCGTCGGCCACCGCGACCCGGGCCTGGAGCTCGGTCACCCGCGGGTCGTTCGCCGTGCGCTTGGCCACCTCGCCCGCGAACACCACCGCCGCCGCCGGGGCGCCGCCCAGCACCGAGGCGAACGAACCCTCCAGGGCCAGCACCGTCATGTTCGGGTTGAGCGCCTTGGAGAACACCACGAACGCGCCGCCGTGGTAGCGCGAGATCACGGTGAACACGATCGGGCCCTCGAAGTTGACGATCGCCCGGCCGATCTCCGCGCCGTACTCCAGCTGCAGCTTGCGCAGCGACTCCGGCGAGCCGTCGAACCCGGACAGGTTCGCCAGCACGACCAGCGGCCGGTTGCCGGACGCCGCGTTGATCGCCCGCGCCGTCTTCTTCGACGACCGCGGGAACAGCGTGCCCGCGGTGTAGGTGTCCGGGCCGTCGGTGGGAGGGAAGCCGCGGCGGGGGACCGACCGCGACTCGATGCCGACCAGGCAGACCGGGCGGCCGCCGATGTGCACGTCCTGCACCGCGGCCGTGTCGGCGTCGGCCATGCCCGCCCAGCGCTCCAGCACCGGGTGGTCCTGGTCCGACAGCGCGCGCATCACCGTGCGGATGTCGAACGGCTTCTTGCGGTCCGGGTTGTGCTCGGCGGAGAAGATCTCCCCGACGGTCCGGAAGTCGCTGTCGACGATCGCGTGCGGGAACGGCGAGACGTCGCGGTCGACCGGGTCGTTCGTGCCGACCTTCCGCGGGCCGGTTTCGCCCGGGACGACGTAGGTGTGGTCGTAGTGCGACATCAGCACTTCGCGGGCCGCGGGCAGGTTCGGCGCCCAGTACTGCGCCTGGCCGTTCGGGCCCATGACGCGGTCGTAGCCGCCGATGCCGAAGTTGTCCTCCGCCGACACACCGCCGGAGAAGTCGAGCGCCTGCTTGCCGGTGAGCACCATCGCCGAGTCCGGCGTCATGATCAGGACGCCCTTGGTGTGCATGAGCATCGTGGCTTCGGCGTTCCAGTACGGCTGGGCGCCGACGTTGATCCCGTTGACCACGATGTTGATCTCGCCGCCGTCCTGGGTGAACGTGACGATCCGCTTGAGCGCCGCGGCGACCCAGTCCATGTTCTCGGTGCCCGAGGACATCGAGATCCGCGCACCGGAGGACAGCGCGAACCACTCCAGCGGCACCCGCATGCGCTCGGCCAGGTCGAGCGCCGCGATGACGCGCGAGCACTCCGGCTCCGACAGCGCGCCGAGCGACTTCGTCGGGTCGCCGATCAGCACGACGCGCGTGACGCCCTCGGCGTGCCGCTCGGTCGGGGTCGTCACGACGCCCGCGACGATCGCCGCGCTGTTCTTGCCCTTCGGCCGGTCGACCGGCACCAGCGCGCCCGCCTCGAGGTCGTGCTCGACGAACGTGCCGTCCTGGCCGGCGAGCAGCCCGGTCAGCTCGTACGGGTAGACCGTGCCGCGCCGGGCCGCGCGCAGCACCTTCAGGCGGTAGTCGTCGAGCGGCTGCACCGGCTCGGTCGACGCCGGCCCGACGTGCAGCCGCGCGCCGCGACCCGGTTCGAAGGCGATCCGGACGGCCAGCTCGGTCAGCTTGCCCGCGTCGGTGCGGCGGCGGGCCAGGAACTGGACCTCCTCCAGCCCGGCCCCCACCGACGTCGGCAGGATGCGCTGGACCAGCGTGTTCAGCTCGTCGGTGGTCAGCTCCGTCGGCGGCCAGACGTACATCATGATCCGGTTGGTGTCGAACCGCTTGTTCTGCGGCCGCTGCGCCTGGATGTTGCGGATCGCGTCGAGGCAGGCGGTGACCGCGTCCTCGAGCGCGGGCAGGGCGACCAGCCGGCCGTCGGCCTCGCGCAGCGGCGTCAGGTCGCGGACCTGGCCCATCGCGATCAGCCGCTCGTCGGCCGGGTTGCTCTTCGCCACGGCCTTGAAGAGGTAGATCTCCTCGTCCGCCGACGGCAGCCGGGTGAGGTCGAACTCGTGCAGCCGCTGCAGCTGCAGCCGGTTCGCGATCTGCGGGTGCAGGCCGCGGATCAGCCGGTCCTCGGTGAAGGCCGCGCCGTCGCGCCGGAAGGTGAAGTGGTGGTGCATCACCGCGCCGCCGGTGCCCGCCACGGTCAGCACGACGTGCCGCACGCTCGCCGGCAGCGGGTGCTCGGCCAGCAGCGCGCCGAGCCGCTCCGCGGTCGCGTCGACGTCCGGCTGGTCCTCCCAGCGCAGGTACACGTCGGCGACGACGCCTTCGGTGGCCACCTCGCCGATCGCGCGGACGGCGTCGGGCAGGGCGGCGATGTCGACGGCGGTGGTGACCAGCGGCAGCACGCCGTCGGGCGTGTCGAGCTCGGCGGTCAGCAGCCGGCAGCCGGCGACGTCGCGCACGGCGACCCCGGTCAGCCTGCGGTTGCCGTAGTAGCGGCGGGTCAGCACTTCCAGCAGCGGCGCGTGGTCGCGGCCGGGCCGCCCGATCCGCTGCCCGATCAGCCGGACGAGCGGCTGCGAGCCGGTGATCATGGCCTGGATCCGCTCGGCGCGGTCCGCGGCGTCCGGGTGCTGGTCGAGGTAGCGCAGCTCGGTGCGGACGGCGGCGTACACCTCGGCGCGGTTGCGGCGCAGCAGCGGCTGGGCGAACCAGCGGAACACCACACCGCGGGCCAGGTCGGACACCGTGGGGAAGCGCACCTGAGTGGCTTCGACCAGGTGCTCCAGGGCCAGCCCGGCGCGCTGGCTCAGCGACTCCGACGGCTGCGCCCCGGCCAGCCACTGCCGGAGCAGCTCGGAGACGACGGCGACGTCGGCCGAAGTCCGTTGCTGCGCCAGGAAGATCCGGAAGACCGCGGACTCCAGCTCGGGGGTGCGCTCCAGGTCGGTGACGCCGTAGTGGCCGAGCACCTTGGTCAGCTTGGCCTGGAAGCCTTCGGTGACGCCCGCGCGCTCGACGTCGAGGCTCTGCAGGTAGCTGTGGAAGAACTCCCGCGGGCTGTGCACCGCGCCGTTGGGCACGGTGTCCTCGCCGCCCGGGGTGTTGCGGCTCAGGTCGGACAGGTCGGCGAAGACCGTCAGCAGCTCCAGCTCGCCTTCGATCGGACGGTTGCCCAGCTCGGCCCGCGCGGCGACGTAGGCCGACAGGACGCGCTTGCGCTCCGACGGGTCGACGTCGAAGCCGAGCAGCAGGCTGCGCAGGTCCTGCAGACCGCGCTCGACGCGGTCGGCCGCGGAGACGTCCGCCGCCTCGGCGGGCAGCTCGATCTCGACGGTCTCGGTCTCCTCGGCGACCTCGTCCTCGGCGCCGTCGGCCAGCGGCTCCAGGCGCATCAGCGGCGCGCCGGTCTCGACCTGGCTGCCGACCGACACCGGGCATTCGCGCACGCGGGCGCGGAACGGCGCGCGCAGCACCGTCTCCATCTTCATGCTCTCCAGCACGAGGATCGGCGCGTTCGCCTCGACCTCGTCGCCGACCGACAGCGGCGTCGCGACCACCAGCGCGGGCGCGGGGGAGCGGACGACGCCGCCTTCGTCGCGGCTGACGCGGTGGGTGACGCCGTCGACCTCGACGAGGTGGATCGGGCCGTGCGTGGCCGCGACCAGGCGGAAGCCCTGCCCGTTGACCCGGATCCGGCCGCTGTGGGCGTCGAAGCGGTCGATCTCGACGTCGGCGTGGTGCACCTCCGACGTCCCGGCCGAAACGCCGACGCGGAACCGCTTCTGGCCGATGCGCGCGACGCTGACGCGGTAGCCGACGCCGCGGAGCTTGAGGTCGAGCGGACGGCCGGTCTCGTGCTGGACCTGCGGGCGGCCGCCGTGCGCGGTGGCCAGCAGGCGCTGGACGGAAACCTCTTCCTCGTCCTCGTAGGCCTCGATGGCGGCCGCGGCGAGCGCGACGGCGGAGTGCCGGTGGGTGACCAGGCGGCCCTCGGCGCGGACGCGGTCGATCCAGCCGGTGTCGGCACTCGCGTCGATGACCTCGGGCTGGTCGAGCAGGTCGAGCACGAAGCTCTTGTTGGTGGCGCCGCCCTCGATGATCACGGTGGTCTCGGCCATCGCGCGGCGCAGGCGGCCGAGCGCCTCGTCGCGGTCGCGGCCGTAGGCGATGATCTTGGCGATCATCGAGTCGAAGTCGGCGGGGATGGTGTCGCCCTCGCTGACGCCGGTGTCGACGCGGATGCCGGGGCCGGCGGGCAGCGCCAGCCGCGCGATGCGGCCGGGCGAGGGGGCGAAGTCGCGGTCGGGGTCCTCGGCGTTGAGCCGGGCTTCGACGGCGTGGCCGAGCTCGGCCGGCTGGTCGCCTTCGAGCTTGCCGCCGCCGGCGACGTGCAGCTGCAGCTTGACCAGGTCGGTGCCGGTGGTGATCTCGGTGATCGGGTGCTCGACCTGCAGGCGGGTGTTGACCTCGAGGAAGGCGAACAGCTTCTCGCCGGGGTGGTAGAGGAACTCGACGGTGCACGCGCCGCGGTAGCCGACGGCGACCGCGAGCCGCTCGGCCGACGTCTTCAGCTCGGCGGTCTGCGCCGCGTCCAGGACCGGCGACGCGGACTCTTCGATGATCTTCTGGTTGCGCCGCTGCACCGAGCAGTCGCGGACGCCGAGCGCCCACGCCGTCGCGCCGTCGGAAATCACCTGGACCTCGACGTGGCGCGCGCCGGTGACCAGGCGCTCGAGGAACACGACGCCGGAACCGAACGCGCGCAGGGCTTCCTGGCTCGTGCGCTCGTAGGCGTCGGCGAGGTCTTCGCCGGAGGCGACCATGCGGATGCCGCGCCCGCCGCCGCCCGCGGTGGCCTTGAGCATCAGCGGGTAGCCGATCCGGTCGCCCGCCTTCAGCGCGTCTTCGAGCGTCGCGACCTCGCCGCGGCTCCACGGCGCGACCGGGACGCCGACCTCTTCGGCGATCAGCTTCGCGCCGATCTTGTCGCCCAGCTTGCGCATCGCGTCGGCGCTCGGGCCGACGAAGGTGATGCCGATCTTCTCGCACAGCTCGGCGAAGGCCGGGTCCTCGGCGACGAAACCCCAGCCGACCCACGCGGCGTCGGCCTTCGTCTCGACGAGGGCCTGCTCGAGCTTGGCCAGGTCGAGGTACGGGCGGGCCGACGCGGGACCGAGGTCGTAGGCCAGGTCGGCCTCACGGACGAAGGTGGCCGTGCGGTCCGCATCGGTGTAGAGGGCGACCGTCTCGATCTTCGTACCGGTTTCCGCCGACAGATCCCGGACGGCGTGGATGAGCCGCATCGCGGCCTCTCCGCGGTTGACGATGGCGACACGATTGAACACCGGCTGAGCCTCCCAAGTACCCACGCACAGAAGGCGACGCACCTGTACTGGGGCGTCGCCTGCACCTGTCTACACCCTGCTGGATTACCGCCGGGTAGACCAATGTCCGCCATGGCGCATGCCGAGGCGGCTGCTTTGTGGGAACCCCACAAAAAGCGACCCGGGCCACACTGCCACGGGCGCTTTTCTCGCGAGGACTGCCACAAAGCACGGTGCGTAGCCTACGGCGGAAACCAGTAGGGAAACATCCGGTGGCGCCGAGATAAGGGGTCGGCTAGGAGGCGAGCAGGACGTCCGGGTGCAGCACCTGGCCCAGCTCCCGCTGCTCCGCCTCCGACAGCGGCACGGCGGCGACGCTGCACCGGCCGTCCGGGCCCGGGGCCGTCGTGATCGCCAGCACCGGTCGTCCGTCGATCTCGCGCAAGGTCACCCTGCCGCCGCAGGCGAGGTCCAGGCTGATCCCGGGCCGGTCGCGATGCCTGCCGAGCCAGCGGCTGACGAAGTCGAAGGTCATCGCGGTCTCCCCTCGCAGCGAACTCACCCCTGTGCGACACAGGTGGCATTCGTTAATGCCCCGGATACACCGTGTTCACACCCGAACGGACGGAAAAGTCGCCATGATGGCCGGATGAAACTCGGGCAGCTGGCTTCGACCGCGCGGGACCTGTTCACCGCGAAGCTCGTCTACGGGGACGCGGTCGACCGGGACGGGGTCGTCGTCATCCCGGCCGCGGTCGTCTTCGGTGGCGGGGGCGGCGGCGAGGGCGACGCGGACGCGCTGCCCGTGCGCGAAGGTGCCGGGTTCGGGGTGTTCGCCCGGCCCGCGGGCGCCTTCGTCGTCCGCGAGGGCACGGTGACCTGGGTGCCCGCCGTCGACCGCACCCGGCTCGCGCTCACCGCCGCTTTCACCGTCGTCACGCTCGCCAAGATCCTCGCGCGGCGCGCCAGGTCCTGACCCGACGCCGTAAGTTCACCGCCGGTTTCAGCGGGCGTTCTCGTTCGAGGCCTAGCGTCGGGGCGTCTTTCGATGCGGAGGTACGCATGAGTTCTGGGGACTTGAGCCGGCGCGCGCTGCTGCGCGCGAGCGGGGTGGTGGCGGCCGGAGCGGCTGGGTCTGCCTTGGGGATGCTGCCCGGTGTCGCGTTCGCCGACCAGCCGGGCGGCACCGGCAGCCAGACCCGGACCGTCACCGGCACGCTGAAGCCGGACGTCCCGGACTGGTACTACCTGCCGGTCGACGTCCCGCGCGGGGTGCGGCAGATCGACGTCGTCTACTCCTACGACAAGCCCCCGGTGCCCGCCGGGACGCGCGGGAACGCCTGTGACATCGGCATGTTCGGTCCGGAAGGCCACGAGCTGGGCAACGCCCGCGGCTTCCGCGGCTGGTCCGGCGGCTTCCGCGACCGGTTCTCGATCAGCGCGTCGGAGGCGACGCCCGGGTACCTGGCCGGCCCGATCGAACCGGGCCGGTGGCACGTCATCCTCGGGCCGTACACCGTCGCGCCGCAGGGCCTGAACTACAAAGTGGACATCACGCTCACCTTCGGGCCGGACGCCGCGCCGTTCGTGCCGAAGCCGGCGCCGGAGTCCGCGCCCGCCCGCGAGCGGGGCCGCGCCTGGTACCGCGGCGACGGCCACCTGCACACCGTCCACTCCGACGGCCGCCGCACGCCGGAGCAGCTCGTCGCCGACGCCCGCGCGGCCGGCCTCGACTTCATGATCTCGACCGACCACAACACGTCCAGCTCGCAGCTGGTGTGGGGTCAGTACGCCGCCGACGACCTGCTCATCCTCAACGGCGAAGAGGTGACGACGCGGTCCGGCCACTGGCCCGCGATCGGCCTGCCCGCCGGCACGTGGATCGACTGGCGCTACCGCGCGGCCGACCCGCAGGACTTCCGCCGCTTCACCGACCAGGTGCACCGCGCGGGCGGCCTGGTCACCGCGGCGCACCCGTTCGCCAACTGCTTCGGCTGCACCTACGAGTTCGCGTACGAGATCGCCGACCTCGTCGAGGTCTGGAACGGGCCGTGGACCCAGGACGACGAGGCGAGCGTGATCCACTGGGACGGCCTGCTGCGCGGCGGCCGGTTCATCCCGGCGATCGGCGACTCCGACGCGCACAACCCGGACCAGCGCGTCGCGCTGCCGCACACCGTCGTGCTCGCCGATCGCCTGCGCCGCAAGGAACTCCTGGCGGGGTTGAAGGCGGGACGGTCGTGGCTGGCCGAGTCGTCGGCGGTCCAGCTGGACTTCACGGTGTCGGGCGGCGGCCGCACGGCGGGCATCGGCGAGCGGCTGCCCGCGGGCACCGGAACGCCGGTCACGGTGCGCGCGGCGGTCGGCGGCGTGCCGGGGACGACGGTGACGTTCCTCGACCAGCTGGGCCCGGAACACACGGAGACCATCGGCGACTCGGGGGCGGCGACAGCGACGTGGACGACGTACCCGCGGTACTCGCGGTGGGTGCGCGTCGAGGTCCGCCGCCCGTCCGGAGGGCCGAACACCACCCAGCCGAACGCGATGGTGGCGATGTCGAACCCGATCTTCCTCGGCGCCTGAACCTCCACCCGGCGCACCGCGTAGTGGCTCAGCCGATGACGTGGGCCCACCAAGCAGCAACACTTCCGCCCATTCGATACTGCATCTGCCCTCGGGTGCCGTCGGCCTTGTCGGAGCCCTGCCAGTTTTGGATCGGCCATGTTTTCCTGCCGAACAGTTGCTTCGAGACTCGGCTCATCCTGGCGTGTTCGTTCGACTGCTGCTGTGCTTCGAGCTCGGAGTAGGCGAGCAGTTCGTTGTAGGTGAACACTTCGTTCGGTCGACTGCTGGTGAGTTCGAAGAGTGCCACCACGCCGGGAAGGTGGTTCACCGCTGCCCAGAGCTCGGCCACCATGTCGGGAGTCCAGGTGCCTTCCCCGGGAACCTGGACCACTTCGAAGCCTCCCTCCAAGCTGGCAAGGGTTCTGGTCAGGCGTTGGTCAAGCATTCGAATCTCCTTTTGGGCGGCCAGTAACTCGACGCGAAGCAGTTCGACATCCATCCCTACCTCCATCGTGCGGTATCTCAGTACAGATCGGAAACCGTACCTGAATCGCGTACGACTGGCAACCTGATCTGCGCCTCGTCGAACCTCCGCCCGGCGCGCCGCGTCCTGCTTTTGGCAGACTGGTGCGAACGGGTGAGAGTGGGGACAGGGTGCGCGGGTGTGGCCTGAAGGTGGCTCTCTTCTTGGGGGCGGTCGTCGTACTGACCGCGGGGGTCATCGTGGCGGTGGTGCTGACGCGCGCCCCGGTGAAGACGCCGGGCTGCACCGTGGCGGTGGCCGGGCAGAACGGGTACACGTTCACGCCCGAGCAGACGGACAACGCCGCGCGGATCGCGGGCGTCGGGGCGAAGCTGGGGCTGCCGCCGCACGCGGCGACGGTCGCGCTGGCCACGGCGTTGCAGGAGTCGAAGCTGCAGAACCTCGCGGGCGGTGACCGCGACTCGGTCGGGCTGTTCCAGCAGCGTCCCAGCCAGGGCTGGGGCACGGTGGCGCAGCTGCGCGACCCCGTCTACGCGGCGACGGCGTTCTACGAGAAGCTCGAGAAGCTGCCGGGCTGGGAGACGATGCCGATCACCGAGGCGGCCCAGGAGATCCAGCGCTCCGGCGTCCCGGACGCGTACGCGCAGTGGGAGCCGCAGTCCCGCGCGCTGGCGGCGGCGTTCAACGGCCAGTTCCCGGCGGCGCTGACCTGCCGGAACCTGACCCTGGCCGCCCCGGGCGACCTGGCGTCTGCGGCGACCGGCGAGCTGGGCACGGCCAAGCTGAGCGGAGCCCACCCGCCGGCGCAGGGCTGGACGTACGCGAGCTGGCTGGTCGGCCGCGCAGAGGCGCTCGGGGTGGACAAGGTGAGCTTCGCCGGCCAGACGTGGACGGCGGAGTCCGGGGCCTGGACCCAGGACTCCGCCGCCGGTCAAGATCTCTCCCTGCACCAGGCCCCGGCGGCCCAGCCCAGCGAGTGAGCCCAGAGGCATCACGCGTGTCTGGAGGGGCATCACGCGTGTCTGGAGAGGCATCAAGCGTGTCTGGAGGGGCATCACGCGTGTCCGGAGAGGCATCTCGCGTGATGCCCGCCCAGACACGCGTGATGCCCCGCTGATCACGCGTGATGCCTCTTTGCGCACGCGACTGGGTCAGGGGACCAGGATCGCGCGGCCGCGGATGCGGCCCGCGTCGAGGTCGTCGAGCGCCGTCTGGAACTCGTCCAGCGAGTACCGGGCCGTGTGCAGCTTCACGCGGCCCTGCGCCGCCAGCACCATCAGCTCGCACAGGTCGTTGTACGACCCCACCAGGTTGCCGATCAGGTTGATCTCCGTGGAGATGATGTCGATCGTCGGGACGTCGATGTTCTCGCCGTACCCGACGACGTGGTAGTCGCCCGCCCGCCGCAGCATCGCGATCCCGTCGCGCGTCGCGCCGCCTTCGCCGACGAAGTCGATCACCGTCTCGGCGCCGTTTCCGCCCGTCAGGTCGAGCACCTGCGCGACCTGGGAGCCGTCGCCGACCACGCCGTGGTCCGCGCCGATCGACACCGCCAGCTTCACCGCGTCCGGGTTGCGGTCGACGACGATCAGCTCGGCCGCCGAGATCGCCTTCAGCACCTGGATCCCGATGTGCCCGAGCCCGCCCGCGCCGATGACGACGCACTTGTCGCCCGGACGCAGGCGCCGCGACGCCTTCGCCGCCGCGTGGTAGGCCGTCAGCCCGGCGTCCGCCAGTGCCGCGACGTCCGCCGGCTCCAGCGCGTCGTCGATCTTCACCACGCTGCGCGCCGACGTCTTGAGGTACTCCGCGTACCCGCCCGCGGTGTCGATGCCCGGGAACTGCGACTGCGTGCAGTGGACGTCGTCGCCGAAGCGGCAGGCCCGGCAGAGCCCGCACGTGATCAGCGGGTGCACGATCACCTTGTCGCCCTCGGCGACGTTCGTGACCGCGCCGCCGACCGCGTGCACCCAGCCCGCGTTCTCGTGCCCGATCGTGTAGGGCAGCGTGACGCCGGACTTCTCCTGCCACTGCCCTTCCAGGATGTGCAGGTCGGTGCGGCAGACGCCGGCGCCGCCGATCCGCACGACGACGTCGTACGGCCCGGTCACCTCCGGCGCCGGGACGTCGGTCATCCGCAGGGGCTGGTCGTACCCGACGACCTGGACCGCCTTCATGCTGTTGCCTCCACAGTGGACATTGACGGAGTGGATTCGGGGTAGCGGGTGCGCAGCAGCCCGCGGCAGAAGTGGGAGTTGCCTTCGATCGAGATCCGGACCGACCGCGCGAACCGCAGCCGCACCGGGATCTCCTCCCGTGGGAACGGCGTTCCGTCGTGGTCGACCAGCACCGGTGCCGACGGGTCGGTCGGCAACCCGAGCGCTTCGCGACGCCGCAGCAGTGCCGCGGCGGCGGGAACGTCCGGCAGGTCCGCGAGGGTGACGCCGTGCAGGTCGACGTGCTCGTCGGCACGCAGCAGCATCGTCAGCGCGCGTTCCATCGCCGCCTGGTGCGCCTTGCGGCGGAACGTCAGCCGCAGCTCCTCGAGGTCTTGGTCGGCCTCGTGGCCGAACGTGCCGAGGTAGCCGGCGTCCGCGGCGAGCCCGCGGTTGATGAGGTCGGAGTCGTGGTGGTCGTCGAGCTCCACCACGACTTCCGACGTCCACGGCAGCGCCGTCAGCACGTCCTTCGCGTCCGACGCCATGAGGTAGGCGAAGTTCGGCGCGCAGAACGACGTCGGCAGTCGCAAGTGGACGGTCACGCGGGTGCCGTCCACGGTGAGCGACTTGACGAAGCCGAGGTCGGTGATGGGCTCGTCGAGCTCCGGGTCGAGAACCGCGTCCAGCGCGGTGAAGGCGTCCACGTCAGGCCACCGACACGGCCTGCGGCTCGATCGGAGCGAGCTGCAGTTCGGCCGGCACGGGGATGTCGTACATCGCCGCCGTGTTGAGGCCGAGGATCTTCTTCTTCTGGTCGACGGTCAGCGGCGCGTACTCCGGCAGGTCCTCGGGGATCTGGAAGTCGACGAACCGCTCGACGAGCCACCGCGGCGTCCAGATCGCGTAGTCGCTGGAGAACTGGATCCGGTCTTCGTCGAGCCAGTACAGCAGCTCGCCGATGATCTGCGCGAAGTACTTCGGCCGGGTGTGGATGAACGGCATCGCGACGGCGAGCCCGGCGTGGACGTTCGGCTCCTGCGTCGCGATCCAGCAGAAGTCCTCCAGCCGTGGCAGTCCGCAGTGCTCGACGACGAAGTTGAGGTCGGTGAAGTCGGTGGCCGCGTGGTCGACGTCGGCGACGTCGAAGGCGTCACGGTCCAGCGGCCGGATCGTCGGTCCCTTGTGGACGTGGATGTTCTTGATGCCCAGTTCCTGGCAGGCCTCGAAGTACTTGTACGTCCACTTGTCGTCGAGCTTGTAGCCGCGCGAGTCGCCCTGCCACTCGGCCGTGTAGAGCTTGACGCCCTTCAGATCGAAGCGCTCGGCGTCGCGCCGCAGCTGGTCGATGCCGGCCTGCTCGAACCGCGGGTCGAAGAAGTGGTTGTAGGTCAGCTTGTCCGGATGCCGCTGCTTCAGCGCGAAGGCTTCTTCCGTCTGCCCGAAGCCGTTTTCGTAGAACGCGCCGAGGTGCGCCGGCTGGAAGATGGCGTGGTCGACGTGACCGTCGTCGAAGAGGTCCTTCATCAGCCGCTCGCCGCCCTGGTAGAGGTAGTCCTCGTAGGGCCAGACCTCGGACTCGGGGCTGAGGTTGCGGTGGTAGTCGTAGAAGCAGTCGATGAACTGCTTGCCGTGGACGTTGCGTTGGTTCTCCGGGCGCGCGTCCCAGAGCGCCACGTGGGCGTCCACGATGAAGTACGTCTCGCCGTCCTTGCTGTACATCCGGTTCCTCCACGTCTTCGTGTGTTGCTGGGACGGTAAGGACGTCGGCGCTGGTCAGGGACCCATCGGGTGTCTCGATATGAGACAGCGCGCACTGCCGCCGCCCGATCGGTGGACGTACGGTGGAGGAGTCCGACGCAGAGCCGCGTCCCGGGAGGCCAGGTGGAGAACCCGCAGGTGCACGTCACGCGCTCGTTCGACGCGCGCGGGGCGGCCGCGATCGCGCCCCGGCTGCGGGCGTCGTGGCAGCGCAGCGAGCGCTACGGCGTGCCCGAGGACGAGGTCATGCCGGTGTTCTCCGGCGCCGTCGACACCGGGTCGCTGCTCTACGAATGCGGCACCGAGGTGCTGCGTGGCCTGCAGGCGACGCTGGCCAACGAGCCGATCAGCCTGATGATCACCGACAGCGAAGGCCTCGTGCTGAGCCGGCTGTGCACGGACGCCACGATCAACCGCTCGCTGGACCGCGTCCACCTGGCGCCGGGGTTCTACTTCGCGGAGAGCAACGCGGGCACCAACGGGCTCGGCCTGGCGCTCGCCGACCGGGCGCCGTCGCTGGTCCGGGCGAGCGAGCACTACTGCACCGACCTGCGCGGATACACCTGCGCGGCGGTGCCGGTGCTCGACCCGCTGACCGGGGCGCTCGCCGGCAGCGTCAACCTCACGACGTGGTCGGAGCAGTCGTCGGAGCTGCTGCTGGCGCTGGCGCAGGCCGCCGCGGGGAACACCGCGGCGCTGATGCTGGCCCGCGCGTCCGGGCGGATCGCCCGGCCGACGCCGCGGGGCGAGGTCTTCCGCGTCTACGCCGACCGCGTCGACCCGGGTGACGTGCGGCGCCTCTCGCCCGCCTGGACCACCGCGGTCGACGCGGCGAAGGCGGCGTTCACGGCCGGTCGCGTCGTCGCGGTCGTCGGCGAGCCGGGCGCGGGCAAGACGGCGCTGGCGGCGCTGGCCCGGCGGGAGCTGCGGCCCCGCGAGCGGGTTTTGAACGCGCGGCCGCCGGCGCCGGACGACGTCGACACGTGGCTGACGCTGTGGACGCCCGAGCTGGCCAAGGACGGCACGTGCGTGATCGTGTCGGGCGTCGAGGCGCTGCCCGCGTGGGCGGCGGAGGAACTGGCCCGGCGGTTCACGGAGGTCCGGGGCGACGGGCCGCCGCCGTTCGTGCTCACCGCGCCGGACGCGGAGTCGGTGCCGTCGGCGCTGCGGCCGCTGGTGGAACGGGTGGTCGAGGTCCCGGCGCTCCGTTTTCGCCCGGACGACGTCCTCCCGCTGGCCCACCACTTCGCCCGGCGGGACCGCGGACGCGACGTCACATTTACGTCGGCGGCGTCACGGGCGTTGACGGCGTTCGACTGGCCGGAGAACGCGAAGCAGCTACGGCGGGTTGTGCGCGAAGCGGCTTCGCGGTCCGACGTGATCGATACGGCGCATCTGCCGGCGGAGGTGTTCAGCGCGGCGGGTCACCGGTTGAGCCGCCTGCAGGCGATGGAACGCGACGAGATCGTGCGCTGCCTGTCGGAGCCGGGGGCGACGGTGGTGCACGCGGCCGGGAAGCTCGGGATGGGCCGGGCGACGCTGTACCGGAAGATGGCGCAGTACGGGCTTAACGCGCGGCAGTTGAAGTCTTAGCTCGGGCTGGGGTGGCTCGCGGGCGGGGCGGGCAATTGCGGCGCTGGGGTGGGTTGTCGGCCGGAGCCGGGGCTGCCCGGCCAAGCGGACAAGCGGCCAAGCGGCCAATCGGCGGGGCAGCCAAGCGCCAAGCGGCAAGCGGCGCCGGGCAGTTGGGCGCCGGGCGGGCTATCGGCCGGAGCCAGGGCGGCCGAGCGGTCAGCGCCGATCGGCGGGCCGGCCGCGTGGGCTCGGCAGTCCAGCGACCAGCGGTGGTGCCACCAAGGCCGGTCAGCGCACTCCCGCAGTAAGCCGCGTGGCCTGCGCCCAGCGGACCGCCGGGCCCATCGCGTACCCGGCCGCCAAGAACACCACCCCCAGCAGGAGCCACCCCGGCAGGCCCCAGCCGATCACCACCGTGCTCAGCAGGACCGGGCCGATCGCGCGCGCCACCGATACGCCCGTTCCGAAGAAGCCCTGGTACTGCCCCTGCTGGTCGGCCGGGGCCAGTGCGAAGCCGATCTCCCAGGAGCCCGCCGACTGCAGCATCTCGCCGAACACCTGCACCACCGCGCCCACCACCAGCACCGCGAACGCGACCCACGGCGACGTCCCGGACGCCGCCAGCGCGAACGCCACGCACGACGCCAGCAGCAGCACCCCGGACCGGCGTACCATCCGCGCCGCCGTGCCGATGCTCGCCAGCCGGGCGGCCACGCGGACCTGGAACAGCACCACCACGACCGTGTTCAGCACGAACAGTGCGGACACCGTCCAGCCCGGCGCCGCCGTCCGCTCGACGATCCACAGCGGGATCGCGACGCTCAGCAGCGGCATGCGCAGCAACAGCACGGCGTTGAGCAGCGTCACCAGCGCGTACGGCCGGTCGCGCAGCACCGCCAGCTTCGGTGCCCCCGCTCGCGGGGCCGACGTCGTCACCGCCGGGAGCCCGAGCAGGATCCCCGCGGTGACCACGAACGTCACGGCGTCGAGCACGAAGACCGTCAGGTACGCCGGCGCCGTGTCGGCCGAGAGGGCGAGCCCGCCCAGGCCGGCGCCGATGGCCAGGCCCGCGTTGCCCGCCGACTGCAGCTGCGCGCGGACGCGCGTCCGGCGTTCCGGGTCGGCCAGTGCGGCCAGCAGTGCCTGGCGGACGGCGGCCAGGCCGGTCTGGCAGCTGCCGTAGAGACAAGCGGCCAGGACGAACAGCAGCGGCGTGCGGACCAGCAGGAACGTCAGGATGGACGCGCTCGTCGCCAGTGCCAGCAGCACGGCCGAGCCGCGCGCGCCATGGCGGTCGGCGAGGTGGCCGAGCGGCACGCCCGCGACCGAACCCACCGCCCAGCCGAGCGTGAGACCCAGCCCGACCTGGGCCGGGCTCAGGCCGACGATCCGGGTGAAGAACAGCACCGAGCAGGTCAGGAACGCGCCGTCGCCGAGCGAGCCGGCCAGCTGGGCGGCGGCCAGCAGTCTTCCGGAGCGGGCGGGTGCCGGGCGGTCCACAGTCAGCGTCATGGGAGTAACGCTAGATCGGCACTTGGCCCGATCCCAGATCCAATTCTCTCGAATCGGACTGGGCCAATGTAGGATCGCCGGATGGACTTCCACGTCAGCCTGGCCGGGCGCGGCGACCTGTCGGTCCGGATCTACCGCCAGCTGCGTGACGCCGTGCTGGACGGCAGGCTGCGGGCGGGGGAGCGGCTGCCGCCGACGCGGGAACTGGCGCGACGCTTGGCTGTCTCGCGCAACACCGTCGCGGTCGCTTACGACCGGCTGACCGCCGACGGGTTCCTCACCGGCCGCGTCGGCGCCGGGACCTACGTCAGCGGTTCGCTGCCGGCGCCGAAGCCGCGCAAGGCTCCTTCGGCATCCGGGCCGCGGCCGAAGGCGATCTGGCGGTCACTGCCGTCGCCGGCCGCCGCGGTGGGGGAGGCGCCGGAGTACGACTTCCGCGTCGGCATCCCGGACGCCGCGTTGTTCCCGCTGGAGACCTGGCGGCGGCTGCTCGGGCGGGAACTGCGGGCCGCGGCCGGGTTCGTGCACTACGTCGACCCCGGCGGGCATCCGGGCCTGCGCGCGGCGATCGCCCGGCACGTCGGCGTGTCGCGTTCGGTGCGCGCCGACGCGGACGACGTGCTCGTCACGCAAGGTGCGCAGCAGGCCCTCGACCTGCTCTGCCGCGTGCTGATCTCACCGGGCGACCGGGTGGCCGTCGAAGAGCCCGGCTACCGGCAGGCGAAGCTGCTCTTCGCCTCCCACGGCGCCGACGTCGTCGGCGTGCCGGTGGACGGCGAAGGCCTCGACGTCGCCGCGATACCGCCGCGGACGAAGCTGGTGTACGTCACGCCGTCGCACCAGTTCCCGCTCGGGACGCCGATGTCGCTGGCCCGCCGCACGGCGCTGCTGGCGTGGGCCGGGCGCGCGGACGCGGTCGTCGTCGAGGACGACTACGACAGCGAGTTCCGGTTCTCCGACCGGCCCCTGGAACCGTTGCAGAGCCTGGACCGCGGCGGGCGGGTGGCGTACGTCGGGTCCTTCTCGAAGACGCTGCTTCCCATGCTGCGCCTGGGTTTCCTGGTCGCGCCGCCGTCGTTGCAGGACGCTTTGCGCCACGCGCGCCAGCTGTCGGACTGGCACGGCGACGTCCCGGCCCATGCGGCGCTCGCCCGGTTCGTCGACGAGGGGCTGTTCGCCCGCCACATCCGCCGCGCTACGAAGGTGTACGCGGAGCGGCACGAGCGTCTGGTGTCCACTGTGGACCGGGTGTTCGCCGGCCGGCTGCGGGTGGTCCCGTCGGCGGCCGGGCTGCACCTGTGCGCCCTCGCCGACGTCGACCTGGAGCCGATCGCCGCGCGGGCCGCGGCCTCAGGCGTGGCGGTACAGACGCTTTCCGATCTGTGCGGCGGGTTTCCGGCGCCGGGACTGGTCCTCGGCTACGGCTCGATCCCGGTGGACAGGATCGACGACGGACTCGCGGCGCTGGACACGGCCTGGGGCTCGACGTAGTGGTCCGTGCGGCGGCGGGCGGTGATCAGCAGCCCGCCCGCCGACGTCGCCACCGCCGTGGCCAGGACCAGGAGCCAGCCGTGGCGGAAGTCCGTCAGGTCCGGCGTTCCCGCGAAGATCGCGACCAGGACCGCCGTCCCCAGGACCGTCCCGATCTGGCGCGTCGTGTTGACCATCGACGAGCCCGCGCCCCACCGCGGCGGCGGCAGGACCGTGCCCACCACGCCCGACAGGCTCGGCAGGATCAGGCCGACGCCGATGCCGGTCAGGAGCTGGCCGGGCAGCATCGACGTCGCGTAGTCGGGCGTCGAACCCATGCGCAGCAACCAGACCAGCACGCCGGCGCCGAACGAGACGCCGCCGAGGGCGACCACCGGGCCCGGGCCGAAGCGGTGCACGAACCGGCCGCCGAGGATCGACACCGGCACCACCATCAGCGGCCCCGGGGCCAGGGACAGCCCGGCCAGCAGGATCGAGTCGTGCCAGATCGACGTCAGGAACAGCACGTTGCCGAACAGCATCGCGGCGAACCCGGCCGCGAACACGCCGGTCGTGACGCACGCCAGCCACAGCGTCGGGACGCGCAGCGCCGGCAGGTCGAGCACCGGCACGGCGTGGCGCGCCGAGCGCAGCGGCACCCAGGCCAGCGCGACGGCGGCGACGGCGAACGCGAGCAGCACCGGCCCCGAGGTCCAGCCGTGGTCGGGCGCTTCGACCAGCGCGTAGGCCAGCGCCCCGACGCCGAGCAGGAGCCCGGCCGCGCCGAGCAGGTCCGGGACGCCGGTGGTGGTGTCCCGCGACTCGCGCAGCACCCGCGGGCCGGCCAGGAGTGTCAGCGCGCAGATCGGCAGGTTCACCAGGAACACCCAGCGCCACGACGCTTCGACGAGCAGCCCGCCGACGGGCGGCCCGAGCGCGGCGGCCGCGGCGCCCACGGAAGCCCAGACGCCGACCGCCATCGGCCGCCGGTGGGCGGGGAAGGCGGTCAGCAGCAGGGCGAGCGACGTCGGCATGACGAGCGCGGCGCCGACCGCCTGCACGGCGCGGAAGGCGACGAGGACGGGAATGGACGGCGCGGCGGCGCACGCGGCCGAGGCGAGGGTGAAGACGGCGACGCCGAGGAGGAAGAGGCGCTTGCGGCCGTAGCGGTCGGCCAGCCGCCCGGCCGGGGCGAGGCAGGCGGCGAACAGGACGGTGTAGCCGTTGAGCACCCACGACAGCGTGGCGAGGTCGTCGCCGGGGAAGGCGGCCCGGATGCCGGGGAACGCGATGGTGACGATGAACGTGTCGAGGCTCGCGAGGAAGGCCGCGGTCGAGACGACCAGCAGCACGAGGCCGGGCTTCGGCGCGGTGTCGGTCATGGTCCTCCTAGGTTTGAAAAAGCAACCTAGCCGGAGGAGGTGGGTCTCAACAAGAGACTGACCAGTTCAGGGCGACCTATGTCACGCGCAGCCGGCCGCGTGGGTGCCTCAAGCAGCCGCGGCCAGCCCTTCCGCGCGGGCCTTCAGCGCGGCCAGGGTGTGTTCGATCGACCGCACGTTGTACCCCGGCCGATCCGCTCGCCCGGTCACCCGCGGCCCCATGAACTTGCGGACCACCCAGGTCCCGCTGCGGTACCAGTTCTCCGTCACCCGGCACCCCGCCGGGCTCGGGGCCAGCACGTACTCCCACCGCGACACCCGCGAACCGAGCGGCGTCCGCACGTCGAACGCGAACCGGCGCTCCTCGTCGAACCGCACCACCTTCACCCGCGTCCACCAGCGCAGCTCGCCGTTCACGTTGCGACCGCGAAAGCGGGCGCCGAGGCCCGGGGTGTCCAGCCAGCGGCCGCCGACGTTCTCCGGGCTCAGCTCGCCCATCCGGGGCAGGTCGGTCACCCACGACCACACCGTGGCCGGGTCGGCCGGAACGTCGATGCTGCGCGAAATCGTCGGCTCCACGCCTCGACGGTGACAGTCCCGCGACGCACCCGGCAAGGGCCCGGCGCGTTGTCCGCAGCCGAGGAGAGCCGCCGCGACACGGGCACCGAAAAAACTCACCCGGATGACCGGGTTGCCGATCACGTCTTCTGGGTATTTCGCGCGCGGAGGAGTACCTACACGGAGGGTGCGGTGGTCAGCGTGATCCCGATCGAGGTCGTGGGGATGGCCGTTCCGGTTCCGGGGGAGGCACCCTTGATGCTGCTCCGGGAGCCGGACGGCGCCCGCCGCTGGCTGGCGATCATGATCGGCTACGGCGAGGCCGAGGCGCTCGTGCGGGCGCGCGAGCAGATCGCGCAGCCGCGGCCGGGCACGATCGAGCTGCTCGGCGACGTGCTCGCGGCGTTCGGCCAGGGTGTCGCCGCGGTCGAGCTGACCGAGGTGCGGGACGGCATCTTCTACGCCGACCTCGTGCTCGTGTCCGGGACCCGGGTGTCGGCCCGGCCGAGCGACGCCGTCGCGCTGGGCCTGCGGCAAGGCGCGCCGATCAGCGTCGCCGAAGAGGTGCTCGACGTCGCGTCGGTGCAGCTGGAGGTCGAGCAGGAGGCCGAAGGCCCCGCCGCCGACCTGCTCGACACCGAGGCCGAGGTCGCGCGCTTCCGCGCCGAGCTCGACGGCCTGCGGCCCGAGGACTTCGACGACCTGTAGGGAATCATCTCCCGGACGGACGGACCGACGGGAGAGCGATGCCGGACTTCGCGACGACCACCGAGCCGCACCGGCGCGAGCTGCTGGTGCACTGCTACCGCCTGCTCGGCTCGGTGCACGAGGCCGAAGACCTGGTGCAGGACACGCTGGTCCGCGCGTGGAAGGCGTGGGACGGCTACGACCCGGCCCGCGCGTCGGTGCGCACCTGGCTGTACCGGATCGCGACCAACGCGTGCCTCACCGCGCTGGAGGGCCGGGCCCGCCGCCCGCTCCCGTCCGGTCTCGGCCGCCCGAGCGAGGACCCGGGCGCGCCGCTGACGCCGTCGTTCGAGATCCCGTGGCTGCACCCGTTCCCGGACGCGCGCCTCGATGACCCCGGCCTGCGCCTGGCCCGCCGGGGCACGCTGCGGCTGGCGCTGCTCGCCGCCATGCAGACGTTGCCGCCCAAGCAGCGCGCGGTGCTGATCCTGCGTGACGTCCTGGAGTTCAGCGCGGCGGAGGTGGCCGGCTTCCTCGAGACGACGCCCGCCGCGGTCAACAGCGCCCTCCAGCGCGCCCGCGCGGGTCTCGGCGACCTGTCGGCGGACGAGGTCCCCGAGCCGGACGACTCGGCGGTCGAGGCGGTCCTCGACCGCTACGTCCGGGCGTTCGAGTCCGCCGACGTCGCGGGCCTGGTCGGGCTGCTGACCGACGACGTCGTGCTGGAGATGCCGCCGGTGCCGCTGTGGTACCTCGGCCGCGACGGCTACGGCCGGTTCCTCGAGCGGCTGTTCGCGATGCGCGGCCCCGACTGGCGCATGACGCGCACCGCCGCCAACGGCCAGCCCGCCCTGGTCGCCTACTGCCGCGACGACGCCGGCGTCTACCGGCTGCACACCCTGCAGGTCTTCACGATCGACCAGGCGCGGGTGGCGCACAACGTGGTCTTCGCCGACCCGGCCGTCCTGGCGCTGTTCGACCTCCCGGCGACTCACCCGGCGGCGCGGGCCTCCGACGGGCGGCCGTAGGCGCCGCCGTCGTTGCTGCGCTGCAGCAGGCCTTCGTCGACGAGGTAACGGCGGAGCGTCGCGTGGTCGTCGTGGACCATCGACAGCTTCTCGCGGACGTCCTGCTCGGTGTAGAGCCGGCCCGGCTCGAACCGCTCGGCGAGGTGGGCGAGCAGCAGCTGCCGCCGCTTGCCCGAATGCGGGATGGTGACGAGCCTGCCGTGGCGGAACAGCCCGTCGAGGGGGTCGGCCGGGGCCTTGGCGAGCGCCTCGCGGAACACCTCGGGTACGGCGCGGTAGGTGTCCCCGTCCACGGTGACGAGCCCCGCGTCGACCAGCCGTTTGACGAGTTTCGCGTCGTCGGCCGGGAGGCCGGCGCAGATGCGGGCGAACAGCTGCAGGCGGGCGGGGTCCGCGAGGGCGGAGACCAGTGCTTCCGGGGAGGCCATGGCGGCAGAGCGTACCCGGACTCCGTGCGCCCGCCCCGGAAACTCGACAGGGTCAACTGATAAGTCTAGGCTGTCGATATGGGTGCGAAGACGGTTCCCGCTTCGGCGGTCTCGGCCGCGCAGACGCTGCGCGTGCTCGTCGGCCGGCTGCGGCGGCAGATGATGGACGCGACCGCGGTCGGTGACCTGACCTCCGCGCAGGCCTCGGCGCTCGCCCGGCTCGCGAAGATGGAGCCGGCGACGGCGAGCGTGCTGGCCGGCGCGGAGCGGGTGCGCCCGCAGTCGATGGCGGTGACGGTGGCCGCGCTGGAGAAGCTGGGCCTGGTCCGCCGTGAGGACGACCCGGAGGACGGCCGCCGCCAGCTGATCTTCTTCACGCCCGAGGGCCGCGCGTACGGCCAGGGCGCCCGCGCCTCGCGGCAGGAGTGGCTGGCCAAGGCCCTCGCCGGGCGGCTCAGCGAAGACGAGCTCGCCGTGGTCAACGAGGCGCTGGCCCTGCTCGGCCGCGTCGTCGAACCATGACGACGCGGGAACGGATGCGCGACGGGTTCGACCGGAAGCTGCTCGCGCCGCTGATCTCGGGCGCGGTGCTCAACCCGGTCAACTCGACGATCATCGCGGTCGCGCTGGTGCCGATCGGCGTCGCGTTCGGGCAGCCGGCGTCGGCGACCGCGTGGCTGATCTCCGCGCTGTACCTGGCCACCGCGGTCGGGCAGCCGGTGGCCGGGCGGCTGATCGACCGGTACGGCCCGCGGCGCGTTTTCCTCCCGGCGACGGCGCTGGTCGGGCTGGCGGGCGTGCTCGGCACCGTCGCGCCGGATTTCGGGTGGCTGATCGTCGCGCGGGTCGTCCTGGGCTTCGGCACGTGCGCCGGCTACCCGGCGGCGATGCGGCTCATCCGCGACGAGAGCGACCGGACCGGCCACGACAGCCCCGCTTCCGTGCTCACGGTGCTGGCGATCTCGACCCAGACGATCTCGGTGGTCGGCCCGGCGCTGGGCGGCCTGCTCATCGGTGCCGGCGGCTGGCGCGCGACCTTCGCCCTCAACATCCCGATCGCGCTGGCCGCCTTCGTCCTCGGCGCCCGCCGGTTCGCCAAGACGGCGCGGCCCGCGTCGAAGGGCTCGTTCGACCTCGACCTCCCGGGCATGGCGCTGTTCGCCGGCACGCTCGTCTCCCTGCTGCTCTTCCTGATGCACCCGGGCGCGGGGGACTGGTACCTGCTCGCGATCGCCGTCGCGGGTGCCGCGGGCTTCGCGGCGCGCGAGCTGACCCACGCCCACCCGTTCATCGACCTGCGGCTGCTCGGCCGCAACGGGCCGCTGCTGCGCACCTACGGCCGCGCGCTGCTGGCCTACGTCATCGCGTACAGCTTCCTCTACGGCTACACGCAATGGCTCGAGCACGGCCGCGGCCTGTCGGCGAGCGAAGCCGGCTTGGCCACCCTGCCGCTGTTCGCGACCGCGATCGTCGTGTCGCTGCTGACCGGGCGCCGCGAGCAGCCGCGCGGCAAGCTGCTCGGCGCCGCGATCGGGCAGCTCGCCGGGTGCGCGCTGCTGCTGGCACTGGACGCCTCGGCCGCCGTCTGGCTGCTCGTCGTGGTCGCGCTCGTGGCCGGCGTGCCGCAGGGGCTGAGCAGCCTCGCGCTGCAGAACTCCGTGTACCGCCAGGCGAACCCCGCCGACATCGCCGCGTCGGCCGGGCTGCTGCGCACGTTCGGCTACCTCGGCGCGATCGTCTCCTCCGCGCTGCAGGGCGCCCTCTTCGGGCCCGCCGCCGACACCGGCGGCCTGCACGACCTCGCGCTGCTGCTCCTCGGCATCGGCGTGCTCTTCCTGCTCGTCACCGTGTTCGACCGTTCGTTGTCCCGACCCGAGAAAGCCGGAACCGATGACTGATCCCACCCTCGACCCGAACCGCACGGCGCTGCTCGTGATGGACTACCAGAACGGGATCGTCGGGCAGCTGCCCGAGCCCGGCCCGCTCCTCGACCGCGTCACGAGCCTGGTCGACGACGTCCGCGGGCGCGGCGGCCACGTCGGCTGGGTGCGCGTCGGGTTCGAAGACGCCGAGTTCGACGCCATCCCCGAGACGAGCATGTTCGCGCCGTACGCGGCCGCTCCGGAACACCGGGCGGTGATGCGCGCGGACGGGCCGGCGACGCGGATCCACCCGAGGCTCACGCCGCGACCCGAAGACGTCCAGGTGCGCAAGATCCGCGTCGGCGCCTTCACGACCACCGATCTCGAGCAGCAGCTGGAGAAGCGCGGCATCACGACGCTCGTCCTCGCCGGGATCAGCACCAGCGGCGTCGTGCTGAGCACCGTGCGGGAAGCGATGGACCGCGACTACCGGATCGTCGTCGTGGGCGACGCCTGCGCCGACCGCGACCAGGCGACGCACGACTTCCTGACCGGCACGCTGTTCCCCCGCACCGCCGCCGTCGTCGACGTGGCCGGGCTCGGGGACCGCTGGGCCGTCCAGTAGGTTTCGCTGCGTGCCCCGTCCGCCCGAGACCGTGCCCGGCGAGGTGCTGCGCGCCTCGATCGTGGACCGCCTGTTCGCCCGCGCGGACGACGACCGGCCGCTGTTCACCCACCAGGACCACACGCACGACGCCGAGCACACGCTGACGTGGGCGGAGTTCGCCGCCCGCGTCCGGGTGGTCGCGGGCGGGCTGCGCCGGGTCGCGGAGCCGGGGGAGCGGGTCGCCGTCCTCGCCGGGCAGGAGCTCGCCTACCCGCTCGCGTTCTTCGGTGTCCTGGCGGCGGGCATGATCGCCGTCCCGCTGATGCCGCCGGGCAACCGCGCGCAGGCCGAGCGGCTCGGCGGGGTCCTGGCCGACTCCGGCGCGCGGGTCTGGCTGACGTCGTCGGCCGCGGCGGCGCGGGTCCGCGAGTTCGGGGCCCCCGGCGACCTGCTGGTGGCCGACGAGCTGACCGGGCCGGGCGTGGACCCGGTGCCCGTCGAGCCGGAAAGCCCGGCCTACCTGCAGTACACGTCGGGTTCGACGCGGGAGCCGGCCGGCGCGGTGATCCCGCACCGGGCGATCGTCGCGGCGTGCTGGCAGGGCGGCCGGGCCTACGCCGTCGACGAGGGCACGACCTGCGCGGGCTGGATCCCGTTCTTCCACGACATGGGCCTGATCCAGCTGCTGTGCCTGCCGGTCTTCGCCGGCGGCCGGGCGGTGTTCATGGCGCCGGCCGAGTTCGTGCACCGGCCGCGACGCTGGCTGCGGCAGATGGCGGACTACCCCGCGGTGTTCACCGCCGCCCCGAACTTCGCCTACGACCTCGCGGCCGACGCCGGTCCCGGGGACGACGACCTGGACCTCTCGGACGTGCGGGTCGCGCTCAACGGCGCCGAACCCGTCCGCCCGCGCACGGTGGAGCGCTTTCTGGAGGTCTTCGGCCCGCACGGCTTCAAGCGCGAGGCGTACCGGCCGTCGTACGGGCTCGCCGAGGCCACTGTGTACGTCGCGAGCGCGGGGCCGGAAGGGCCGCGCGGCGCGAAGTTCGACCGGGAAGCCCTTGCCCAGGGCCAGGTCGTCGAAACCGTCGAAGGACAGGAGCTCGTGTCGGTGGGCCGTCCGGTCGGGCAGCTCGTCCGGATCGTCCACGAGGGACACGAGCAGCCCGAGGGCGCCGTCGGCGAGATCTGGATCCACGGCGCCAACGTCGCGACCGGCTACTGGGGCCGGGGCGACGCGGGCGCGTTCGGCGCCACCCTCGACGGCCTCGGCGGCTGGCTGCGCACCGGCGACCTCGGCGTGGTGCACCGCGGAGACCTGTACGTCACCGGCCGGCTCAAGGACCTCATCGTCGTCGACGGCCGCAACTTCCACCCGCAGGACATCGAGGCGGCGGCCGGGGAGGCCCACCCCGCGGTCCGCCGGGACCGCGTCGCCGCGTTCGGCGTCGCCGACGAGGACGGCGAGGGCGCGATGGTGGTCGCGGAGTGGGCGCGCGACGCTGACGCGGACCTCAAAGAGGTGACCCGCGCGGTGCTGCGCGCGGTGTCACGGGAGCACGATCTCACCCTCCGTGCGGTACATCTGGTCCCTTCCGGCGGACTTCCGCGCACATCCAGTGGCAAGGTCGCCCGGTCGGCGGCCAAGGCACGTTATGGTGACGTCCGTGGGTGATCACCGCGCCGAGGTCACGAAGGTCGTCAGCGACACCTTCCGGCTCGACCCGGCCCTCGTCGAGCCCGACGCACCGCTGGAGGAGCTGGGCATCGACTCGAAGGGCCGGATCAAGCTCCTGGCGGCGCTGGAGGTCTATTACGGGGTGACGATCGACCTGGACGAGCTCGAGCGGTTCACCGACGTGGGGTCCGTGGCGGACGTGCTCGCGGAAGCACTGGGAACTGAAGGATCTGAGGAGAGGCGCTGACATGAGCGGCGGGGGGTACACCGCGACGACGGAAGCGTTGTCGACGGCGTCCAAGACCATCGGGGACCTGGCGGAGCACCTGCTGGACGACAACCCGGACCTGGAGACCCCGGCGGTCACCGCGGAGGGCTTCGGCAAGGCGCACAACGCCCACGCGGCGAAGTACACCGCCGGCGCGCAGGCGCTGTGGGCCGCGGTCTCCGGCTACAGCACCACGCTGGGTACGTTCGGCGGCAACCTCGGCACCGCCGGGAAGAGCTACGGCACCAACGAGGACAACCAGTCCGGCGCGATCACGAACGCCGGGGGCTCGCTCTGATGGCCGACAAGAAGAAGTGGTCCGACGTCAAGGCGATCCTCGACGACCCGAGCGTCCCCGCCGGGCAGAAGAGCGCGCTGATCAGCAGCTGGCTGCGGGAGAACCCGCCACCGCCGCCGTTCCTGGCCGACCAGGAACCGGACGACATCAAGCAGAAGCGGCAGGAAGCCGAGAAGTACGCCGGCGCGTACAACGCCAACCCGCTCTTCGCCGGGCAGTCGGTCGACGAGGCCTACGACAAGGCCAAGTCCAGCGGCGACCAGAACTCCTACAACGAAGACCAGGAAAAGAAGGCCGTCGACGACGGCAAGACGAAGCTCAACGACACGAAGCCGCCCGCCGCCGGCGAGAACGGTGGTGACGCCACCGGCACGAAGACGTCCGACGAGATCTTCGACGCCGCCGCGCCCGCGCTGAAGCTGTTCGAGACGTTCGGCTCGCTGCTGGCCAAGATCCCGGCCGACTGCCGCGGCAACACCCGCGCGATCGACATCGACAAGGACATCCACGTCCCGTTCGACGAGCAGCGCGGGATCAGCTTCGCGAACTTCGTCCAGGACGCCGCGCACTTCAAGACCGGCTCCGAGACGGTCGACCGGACGATGCAGGACACCGGGTCCCAGCTGAGCACCCTCTACCAGACGTGGAGCGGCGCCGGCGCCGACGCGGCGTCCGACACCTACAACGACAAGATCCAGCCGAAGGCGTCGAAGCTGTCGCAGACGCTCGGTGACGTCAGCGAAGCGACGAAGACCACCGCGACCACGGTCTTCCAGCTCTGCAAGGGCAAGGCCGACGCCGTCATCGGCATGTACACCGACCTGGTGGGCAAGGCCGACTACACGATGGCGCAGAAGGTCATCGCGGTCGCCAGCGGCGAGCACGGCAACGAGCAGGACCTGGCCCAGATCGCGGGCTGGATGGACCTCAACTTCGGCACCAACCTGGTCAAGACCCTCAACGACCAGGGCTGCTGCGACGGCGACGAGATCAAGAAGCACGGCCAGGACCTGGCCAAGCAGTGGATCCAGAACCAGTTCAACCCGGACATGTGGGACCGGCTCTACAAGGGCTTCGAGAAGACCTGCAAGGACACGAAGGACCTCGTCGACCAGGCGTACGACGCGCTCGACAAGGTCATGGGCAAGGTCAAGAACGAGTTCGAGGGCGCGGGCGGCTCGGGTTCCGGCGGCTCGGGTTCTGGAGGCGCCGGTGGCGGTTCCGGCTCGGGTTCGGGCAGCGGGTCCGGCTCCGGCAACGGTTCCGGCTCCGGCAACGGCTCGGGTGGTGCCGGTGGCGGCTCGGGCAGTGGGTCGGGTTCGGGCAGCGGGTCCGGTTCGGGCTCGGGTGGTTCGGGAGCCGGTGGGGGCGGTGGCGAGGTGCCGCCGATTCCCGAAGGCGGGTCCGGCTCCGGGGGCAGCGGCCTCGGCGGCGGTTCGGGCGCCGGCGGCTCGGGTACCGACGTGCCCAGCGGCGCGGGCGGTGGTTCCGGCAGTGGTTCCGGCAGTGGCTCCGGGGCCGGCGGCGGTGGTTCGATGCCGCCGATCCCCGACGTCTCCGGTGGCGGTGGGTCCGGCTCGGGCAGCGGCTCCGGTTCGGGCTCGGGTGCCGGCGGTGGCGGGGGCTCGATGCCGCCGATCCCCGACCTGGACACGTCCTCCGGTGCGGGTGGGTCCGGCCTCGGCTCCGGGGGTGGCTCGGGATCCGGCTCGGGCTCGGGTTCCGGCTCCGGGTCCGGTTCTGACGACACCTCGCCGTCCTCGGTGCAGCCGCCCTCGGACAACGGCCAGGCGGCGGCCGCGGCGGCCGCCGAAGAAGCCAAGAAGAAGGCCGCGGACGCGCTGAAGGAGTTCAGCGGCCCGGGGATCCAGACCGACTCCGGCGCCGGTGCGGGCGGCAGCGGCCTCGGCGGCGGCGAAGGGGCCGGTGGCAGCGGGCTCGGCGGCGACGAAGGCCTCGGCGGCGGGTCCGGCACGGGCGGCGGTTCGGGGTCCGGTTCGGGTGGTTCCGGCTCGGGTTCGTCGGGCGGTTCCGGCGCCGACGACGGCAAGGCCGCGGCCGAGCAGGCGGCGGAAGAGGCGAAGCAGAAGGCAGCCGACGCGCTGAAGGAGTTCAGCGGCGAAGGCATCAAGACCGACTCCGGCGACGGCGCGGGCCTCGGCGACACCGGCACCGACACGGACGGCGACGGCAAGCCCGACAACCCGCTCGGCGTCGACAAGGACGGCGACGGCAAGCCGGACAACCCGCTGGGCGAGGACAAGGACGGCGACGGCAAGCCCGACAACCCGCTCGGCGTTGACAAGGACGGCGACGGCAAACCGGACGGCCTGCTCGGCGACGACAAGGACGGCGACGGCAAGCCCGACAAGCTCGGCGACGAGACCCCCGACACCCTGAAGGTCAAGCAGGGCGACAAGACCTTCGAGATGACCGAACCCGACGCCGACGGGAAGATGGACATCAAGGTCGGTGACGGCACCGACGACGCCAAGGACTTC
This sequence comes from Amycolatopsis sp. NPDC114505, assembly GCF_055633615.1. Taxonomy (NCBI): domain Bacteria; kingdom Bacillati; phylum Actinomycetota; class Actinomycetes; order Pseudonocardiales; family Pseudonocardiaceae; genus Amycolatopsis; species Amycolatopsis sp. NPDC114505. The sequence goes on from NZ_JBVKDV010000002.1 coordinate 2,355,072, forward strand.
AAGCTCGACTGGTCCAAGGACGCCAAGGACGCCGACGGTCCACAAGGGACCGACGACACGTACTGCCCCGGCCCCGACGGGAAGATCCACATCGAGGACGGCGGCGTCAAGATCACCGCCGAGCGGCCCGACGGCCCGGACGGCCCGACCGTCGTCACCGTCGACGACGGCAGCGGCACCCCGACGACCTACACCCTCGGCGAGGACGACAAGGCCTCCGACGTCCTCGGCGACACGCCCGGCAAGAAGCTCGACGACGACCTCCCGAACCACAGCGGCACCCTCGACGACCTGAAGCACGACGGTCCCGGTGGTGGCGGCCACGGCGGTGGTGGCGCGGGGGCCGGCATCGGTGGCGGCTCGCACGGCGGCGCCGGCCTTTCGGCGGCCGGTCTCGACCCGGGTGGCGCGCACGGGCTCGGCGACACGCCGGTGTCCGGCGGCGTCCACAGCGGTGTCGGTGCGACGCAGTCCCAGCCCGCGGCCGCGTTCGCCCCGGCCGGCGCGTCGGCGGGCCCCTCCGGCCAGTCCGGGATGACCGGCATGGGCGGCATGGGAGCCATGGGCGGCGCCCACGGCGGTGCCGGCGGCGGGGACACCGAACGCCGGCCCGCCTACCGGATCGAGGGCGCGGTCTTCGACAACCTCGGTGAGCCCGGCCGCCGGATCATCGGCTCCCTCAACGACGACGAAGACCCGCCGTCCGCCCGGACCTGGTAGGAGGACGCATGAGCGAGATCGACGCGATGAAGGCCGAGCTGGACGGTCTCGTCCGCGAGCAGTCCGACCGGCGTGCCCTGCGCGAGCTGCAGGGCGAGGAGATCAAGGCCCGGTCCCAGGAGTACATGACCAAGCAGGTCCAGGCGGCCGAGCGGTACGTGCAGCACGTCCGCGAGATGGCGCAGCGCAAGACGAAGTCGGGCTGGAGCACCGACCGGGGCGCCACGGAACCGCCGTCGGCCTTCGACACGGACGCCTTCGGCGACGAGCCCGGCTCGGCGTCCCCGTTCGCGCCGACGGCCGGGGCGCGGCACGCGGCCCGTGACGAAGCCCCTCGCCGGGGCCGCCGGGCCCGCGCGGCGGACGACGACGACGGCTACGACAACAACCCGTGGTGACACCGTCCACAGTGGACGTCAGGTACGCCAGAGGTCGACGGCGATCTCGCGCAGCCGCTCGGTGAACGTCCCGGCCGGGCTCGCCTGCCGCAGCAGCAGGCGGAGCTCGGCCTCGAACTCCGCGCGGCGGTCGCCGAACAGGTGGGGTGCCGCGCTGGACAACGAGAACACGCCGGCGACGACGTCGTCGGCGGTGCGTTCGACGACCCGGCCCGGGACCTCGAACCGCCGCGGCTCACCGAACCCGGCCGCGCGGTAGATCTCCGCTTCGCCGCCGGCCGTGCCGTTCGGCAGGGTGCCCTGACCGGCGCGCCGCACCGACCCGAGGTACGTCCGCACCAGCTCGGTGATCTCGGCGTGCGGCACGGAGCTTTCGACGCCTTCGTGCGTCGTCGCGTGCACGTGGGCGCAGGCGCCGCCGGGCGCCAGCATGCCGTGCGCCGCGGCGGCGACCCGCGCCCGGTCGAACCAGTGGAACGACTGCGCGAACGTGACCAGCCGGAACCGGCCCAGTCCGGCGGGCAGCTCTTCGGCGCGCCGGTGCACCCAGCGGCAGTTCCCGATCCCGGCGAGCGTGGCGAGCCGGTCCGCTTCGCCGAGCATGTCCGCGTCGGCGTCCAGCCCGACCGCTTCCTCGAACGAGCCGGCCAGCAGGAGGGTCAGCGACCCCGGCCCGCAGCCGACGTCGAGCAGGCGGCCCGACCCGTCCAGGTCCAGCTCGGCCGCGAACGCGGCGGCGAGCTCCGGGGGATAGGCGGCGCGCCCCCGCGCGTAGTACCCGGCACTGCCCGAATAGAGGGACGGATCCCACACCCACGCGTCGGTCATGGCGCCAGCGTAGATACTCGGGTGTCATGGACTCCGCGAACTGGTGGCGCGACGCCGTCGTCTACGAGGTCTACGTACGCAGCTTCGCCGACGCGGACGGGGACGGCACCGGGGATCTCGCGGGCCTGCGCTCGCGCCTGGGTCACCTGGCCGACCTCGGCGTCGACGCCGTGTGGACGACGCCGTGGTACCGCTCGCCGATGGTCGACGGCGGCTACGACGTCGAGGACCACCGGACCCCCGACCCGCTGTTCGGCACCGACCCGGACGTGCTCGACCTCGTGGCCGAGGCCCACCGGGTGGGGCTGCGGCTGCTGATCGACGTCGTGCCGAACCACACCTCCGACCGCCACCCGTGGTTCCGCGCCGCGCTCGCCGGCGGGCCCGAACGCGCGCGGTACCACTTCCGGCCGGGACGTGGCACCGACGGCGAGCTGCCGCCGACCGACTGGCGCAGCGTCTTCGGTGGGCCGGCGTGGACGCGGGCGGCCGACGGCGAGTGGTACCTGCACCTGTTCGCCCCGGAGCAGCCCGACCTCAACTGGGACGACGCGGGCGTCCGGGCCGACTTCGAGGACCTGCTGCGATTCTGGTTCGCCCGCGGGGTCGACGGCGTCCGCATCGACGTCGCCCACGGGCTGCTCAAGGACCCGGCGTTCCCCGACCTCGGTGCCGACGACGAAGAGATCGCGCGACCGCCGGACCGCGCCGCGCACCCGCACTGGGACCTCGACGGCGTCCACGAGATCTACCGGTCGTGGCGCGAGATCGCGGGGGACTTCGGCCCGGACCGGGTGTTCGTCGCGGAGGCGTGGGTCGACCGGCCGGACCGCCTCGCGCGGTACGTGCGCCCGGACGAGCTGCACACGGCCTTCAACTTCGACTTCCTGCGCTGCGACTGGGACGCCGGCGCGCTGCGCGAGGTGATCGACCGGACGCTGGCGGCGCTGACGGCGGTCGGCGCGCCCGCGACGTGGGTGCTGTCGAACCACGACGTCGTCCGGCACGTGACGCGGTTCGCGCCCGGCGGCGACCTCGAGCGGGGCCGGCGGCGGGCCAGGGCGGCGCTGCTGCTGATGCTCGCCCTGCCCGGCGGGGCGTACCTGTACCAGGGCGAGGAGCTGGGGCTGGCGGAGGTCGAGGACCTGCCCGAGGCGGTGCTCGCCGACCCGACGTGGGAGCGATCCGGGCACACCCGCCGCGGTCGCGACGGCTGCCGGGTGCCACTGCCGTGGTCGGGGACGACGCCGCCGTTCGGGTTCTCGCCCGACGGGACGAGCACGTGGCTGCCGCAGCCGCCTGTGTGGCGCACGGCGACGGCCGAGGCCCAGGCGGCCGACCCCGGGTCGATGCTCCGGCTGTACCGGGCGGCCCTCGCCGCCCGCCGGGCCCACCCGGCGCTGGGGGACGGAACGCTGACGTGGCTGCCGTCGTCTCCCGGCGTGCTGTCCTTCGCGCGGGAGCCGGGGTTCGGGTGCGTGGTGAACCTGTCGGCCGCGCCGCACGAGCTGCCCGAGGGCGCGCGGGTTTTGCTGTCGAGCGTGGCGCTGGAGGCGGGGCGGCTGCCGGTCGACGCCGCGGTGTGGCTAGTGCGGGACTGAGTGGCGCTGTCCGGCGGGTCGCGAGTGGTGGCGGCGGTCGAGGGGCGCGGCGGTGTGGCTCGTGCGGGATTGAGTGGCGTTGTCCGGCGGATCGGAGTGTGGCGGGCGGCCAGTGGGCGCGGCGGTATGGCTTGTGCGGAAGCGAGCGGCGGCGCCTGCGGGGGTCGCGGGCAGTCGAGGGCCCAGCGGTGTGGCTCGTCAGGAGTTGAACGGACTTCACCCGAACGGGTTGAGTGAAGCGGTGTGAAGCCGGGAGCGGCGGGGTATCCGGTCGCGTTCGTTGCCGCTCTTCCCGAGCCGGAGGTCGTCCGATGCCCGTTCGCACCCCGCGTCCACCCGCCACCGATGTCGTGGCCATGGCGTTGAAGATCCTGGTGGCCCAGGGCATGACGGGTGCGGCCGCACAGGCCGCCCTGATCGCGATGGCGCAGGACCGCGGCCTCGCGGTCCGCAACTGCGCCACGCTGCTCGTCGCCGCCGTCGACGGGAGAAAAGGCTGATGGCTCTCGCCGGAGGAGCTTCGCGGGCCGGGACCGCCGACACCGGCGGGGGCGTGCTGCTCGCCGTCGGGCTGGTCGTCGCGTTCTTCACCTGGTGGTCGTGGTGGACGGCCGCGGGGATCGCGCTGGCCGCCGCCGGCGTCCTGTGGCTCACGCTCGCGAACCGGCCGGAGTAACCGGCCGGCTCTCAGGCGTCGACCGTTTCGAGGCTTCGGGGCCGCAGCCGGTCGAGGACGGGTCCCGACAGGCGCGGCCGCCCGCCCGGGTGCTCGGACGTCGCCGCGGCCGCCGCGACCGCCAGGCAGGCCGCCGCCTCCAGCGGACGCCGCCGGGTCAGCGCCGCGGTCAAGGTCGCGACCAGCGCGTCCCCGGCCCCGGTCGGGTCGACCACCTCGGTCTCGACGTGCGGCACGAACCACGACTGACCCGGGCCGGCGAACAGGTTCCCCTGCCCGGCCACCTCGAGCACGACCAGCGACGGCCCGCGCCGCCGCAGGTCCGCCGCGGCGCGGGTCGCGCCGGCGACGTCGGCCACCGGCCGGCCGGTGAGCAGCTCCGCGTCGCGGGCGTCGGCGTGCAGGACGTCGGCGAGGCCCAGCAGCTCCGGGACCAGGCTTTCCGGCGCGCCGTCCAGGACGACCCGCGTGCCCGCGGTGTGCGCGAGCCGGGCCGCCAGCAAGGCCGCCGGCGCGGGCTGCTGCAGCTGGACGATCACGGACGCGGCGGCCGAGATCGGCGCGGACGCGGCGAGGACGTCGGACTCGGTCACCAGCGTCGCGTCCGGGACGTGCTCGAGGTAGCGGTCGCCGACGACGTCGACGATGACCGCCGTCTCGGTGCCCGGCCGCCGGACCACGTGCGTGGTACCGATCCGGTCGGCCCGGGCACGGGCGCGCAACGCGTCGCCGGCGGCGTCCCGCCCGACGACGCCGACCAGCGACACCGCCACGCCGAGCTGGCTCAGCGCCACGGCCTGGTTGGCACCCTTCCCGCCGAGCGGCGCCGGCGCGTCCGGGGCCTCGAGCACCAGGTCACGGGCGATCTGCCCGACCACCACGACTTCGCCGAACATCATCGGTCCCACCGGTCCATGACGCCTCCTCGCTTGGCGAAGATCGACTACCCAGGTGCGAGCGGGAGGCAAACCGCACGATCGGGTCGGACACCCCGAGGCCGGCCCAACGGCCCTGGTCGGCGTCCCGCGCGGAAAAAGAGCGTTTCCCTTCCGGTGGTTTGGGTATCAAGACCCCGACCTTGATCACCCCGCTGTGACGCCGGCTCCACCCGGCGCGGAAGGCCTGCCGAATCCGTGTCCCCTGCCCTGCCGGTCCCCACCCGGTCCGCGCCGCTCACGGCGCGCCGGACGGAGTACCGCCCCGGTCTGCTGGTGCTCACCTTCGCCGGGGAGATCGACGCCCTGACCCTGCCGATCCTGAAGCGTGAGCTGGCGGCGTCGCCACCGGGGACGACGGTGGTGAACCTGTCCCAGGTGGAGTTCCTCGGCCTGGCCGGCGCCCGCGCCCTGGCGGCGGCCGCAGAGCTGGCCGGGGAGGAGGGCGGCCGGTTCGGGGTGGTGGCGAACAGCCGGACCCTGGCGCGGCTGTTCCGCATCACGGGGCTGGCCGAGGTGGTCCCGATGTTCGCTTCGCTGTCGGACGCGTTGCGGGAGCTGCTGGCGGCGGGCGTGCACGACGCGGCCTCCTGAGCGCGCCCGCCTCAGCGGATGACCGATCAGCCCGGCCGGTCGTCGCGGGGGAGGCGCCGTCCCGCGAGCACCGGACGGCGACGGGGGTCGAGACGGGGCTCATGCCCCCGATCACGTTCACCGACCAGCTGCACCTCGGCTACACCGAGGTGCAGCGCGTGACGGTGACCGGCGGGCACTGGACCGCGGTGGGCGGCTTCTTCGCCCCGCGCCTGGCGGGTGGCCTGCCGCGGCGGTCGTGAGTGAGAAACAGTGTTCTAACCCTGTTTCTCACTCACGACCGGGCAGCAGCACCCCGCGGCCGACGATCTTTCCCGCGCGCAGCCGCTCGAGTGCTTCGGCCGCCTCGGACAACGGGAACACCTCGGTCTCCACCTGCAGCGCGCCGGAGCGCGCGAGGGCGATCACCTCGTGCAGCTCCGGCCGGCTGCCCCAGAACGGCAGCGAGATCGAGCCGCCCGCGGGGAGGGGGCCCGGCTTGCTCACCGTGAGCGTTCCGCCCGCGCTGCCGACCAGCACCAGATCCCCGCCGGGGCGCAGGACTCCCGCCCCGAGGCGCACCGTCGCGGCACTGCCGACGAAGTCGAGCACGGCGTCGGCCGTGCGGCCCAGGACCGTCTCGGTGTCGGCTCGGACGAGCAGCGTCCGGTGGGCGCCGCACCGGTCGGCGAGAGCCAGTGCGTCCTCGCGGACGTCGACGGCGATCACCTCGGCCTCGGTGATCGCGCGCAGGAGCTGGATCGCGACGTGCCCGAGCCCGCCGACGCCGATGACCACGACGACGGAGCCCGCGCCCAGCGTCAGCCCGGCGATCGCGTGGTACGGCGTCAGGCCGGCGTCCGTCAGCGGCGCCGCCTGGGTGGCGTCGAGGTCGCCGATCGGGACGAGGTGCCGGGCGTGGGGGACCAGGACGTGGTCGGCCATCCCGCCGTCGCGGCCGAGACCGGCGCCGGAGAAGCCCAGGTCCGCGCGGTGGTCGCAGTAGTTGTCCCGCCCGGCCTCGCAACTGCGGCACTCGCCGCACCCCCACGGCCCGTAGACGGCGACGCGGTCGCCGAGCGCGACGCCGGTGACCGCGTCGCCGAGGGCGTGGACGCGGCCCGCGGTCTCGTGGCCGAGCGTGAAGGGGAGGCGGTAGGGGAAGACGTCGTCGAGGACGTGCAGGTCCGAGTGGCAGATCCCGGCCGCCTCGACGCGGACCAGCACCTCGGTGCCCACCGGCTCGGGGACGTCGACGGCGACGAGGGACGGCGGGGTCCGCCAGGCGGACAGGCGCAGCGCCCGGGTCTTGCGCGATTCGCTCACGCGACCGACGATACAGAAATGAACTCAGTTCAGGAACCATGGCGAGACAAGGTGGCGCTCGTGACCGGCGCGGGGTCGGGGATCGGCGCCGCGGTGGCGCGGAAGCTGGCCGGGCGGGGCGCGCGGACGATCGTGCTCGCCGACCTGGACGCGGACGCCGTCGCGAAGGTCGCCGCGCCACTGGCCGGTGCGCGGGCCGCGGAGGTGGACGTCGCCGACCCGGACCGCGTCGACTGGCTGGTCGGCGGGATCGTGCGCGACCACGGCCGGCTCGACGTCGTCGTCCACGCGGCCGGCGTCGACGACCCGCAGGCCAAGCAGTGGATCGCCGACGCCTGGGAGGCGCGGACGCCGCTCGAAGTCACGTCGCGGCTCGACACCCGGTCCTGGCGGCGCGTGCTGAGCGTGAACCTCGACGGCACGTTCCACGTCCTGCGTGCCGCGGTCCGCGTGATGGTGCCGCGCCGGGCCGGTGCCGTGGTCGTCGTCGGCTCGTCGTCCGCGTTCGACGCCCCGGTGGGCTATCCGCACTACTCCGCGTCGAAGGCCGGGGTGCACGCGCTGGCCCAAGCGGTCGCGAAGGAGGTCGTCCCGTTCGGGGTGCGGGTCAACGTCGTGGCGCCCGGGCCGACCGAGACGGGGATGGCCGCGCGGACGCCGGACGCGCTGCGCCGGGCGTTCGAGGAGTCCGGTGCCGGGGCCTACGCGACGCCGGAGGAGATCGCGGACGTGGCGCTGTTCCTGGCCGGTGGGGAAGCGGCGAACCTGGCCGGTTCGGTGGTGCTCGCCAACGGTGGCCGCTTCACCGCGTGACCTCTTGCCAGCGCGGAGCCGGCGAGCTACCGTCACCTGAACTGAGTTCACTTTGCTCTCAAGGGAGAGGGTCGGCGTGGATCAATTCCTGCTCGTGCTGGTCAGCGGGATCGCCAGTGGTGCGATCTACGGCCTGATGGGCCTCGGCCTGGTGATCGTCTACCGGGCCACCGACGTGGTGAACTTCGCGCTCGCCAGCCTGGCGACGCTCGGCCTCTACGCCGCGATCACCTTCCACGACAACGGAACCGCGGTGATCGTCGGCGTGCTGGGCGCGATCGCGGTGACCGTCGCCGCCGGGCTGCTGGTCCGCGAAGTCGTGATCCGCCCGCTCGGCCAGGGACAGCTCTTCGCCGCGCTGGTGGTCACCATGGGCGTCGCGCTCATCGCCGAGAGCGTGATCAGCTCGATCTGGGGCACCGAACCGAAAGCGTTCCCCAGCATCGTCGACGGCACGGTCCGCGCGGGCGGCGTCGCGATCCCGGCGCAGAGCCTGCTGACCATCGCCGTCGCCGCCGTCGCGATGGGACTGGTCGCCTTCCTGTTCGGCCGGACCACCACCGGCTCCGCGATGCGCGCGGTCGCGGAATCGGCCGACACCGCGCAGGTCGTCGGGATCGACGCGCAGCGGATCGCGCGGCTGGCGTGGGCGCTGGGACTCGGGCTGGGCGCACTCGCCGCGTGCCTCTACGCCCCCAAGGTCGGCCTGGCGCCGACCGTGCTTTCGGCCCCGCTGTTCCGCGCCTTCGCCGGGATCTTCCTCGGCGGCCTCAACAGCATGTACGGCGCGGTCGTCGGCGGACTCGTGGTCGGGGTGCTGGAGAACCTCGGGGCGAGCTACGTCTCGGCCAGCTTCCGCGACACCTTCGTCTTCTCGTTCACCGTCCTCGTGCTGCTGATCCGCCCGCAGGGCCTCTTCGGCACGCGCACCTTCCAACGGGTTTGAGGTACGCCATGTCCTTCATCCGATCCAGGACGGCGCGGGCCCTGCTGGGGCCGCTCGCCGCCGTCGCGGTGATCGCCGTGACGAACTCCGGGGCCATCCCGCCCTTCCAGACGTATTCGATCGCGCTGGCCGCCGTCTACACCATCGCCGTGCTGTCGGTCGGGCTGCTCGCCGGCTGGTCCGGCGTCTGGTCGGTCGGGCACCCGGCGTTCTTCGCGGTCGGCGCCTACTTCGCCGCCTACGGCAGCGGGCACGGCTGGTCGCTGGAGACCATCGTGGCCGGCACGGTGGTGGTCAGCGCGGTGCTCGGCGGCTTCCTCGGTTATGCCGGCGCCCGCTTCTCGACGCTCTACATCGCCTTGCTCACCTTGGCGTTCAGCCTGGTCTCCCTCGAGGTGATCAACCGCTGGACCGACGTCACCGGCGGCGACCAGGGTGTCCCGGTGTCGCAAGTGGACACCGTCGCCGGTGTGCTGCCGAGCGGGGGAACGGAAGTGCAGACCCTGGCGATCGGCGCGGCCGGCGTCTGCCTGGCGATCGCCGTGCTCGCCAAGGGATCGGCGCTGCGGATGCGCCTGGTGGCGGCCAAGTCGCACCCGCTGGTCGCGCAGTCGATCGGGATCGCGCCGGAGGCCCAGTCGGCGCTCGCGTTCGCGGTGAGCGCCGCGTTCACCGGCTTCGCCGGGGTGCTGCTCGGCCTGCTCAGCGGGTTCGTCAGCCCCGACCCGTTCTCGCTCAACCTCGGGATCTCGCTCATCGCGTCGTGCGTGCTCGGCGGTGTCGGCAGCGTGCTCGGCGCGGTCGTCGGCGGCGGCTACCTCGCCTGGTCGCCGACGCTGGCGAGCTCGGTCGGCCTGCCCCAGCCGGTGGTGCAGGGACTCGTGCTGATCGCCGCGCTGATCTTCCTGCCGGGCGGGGTGGTGCCGTTCCTGGGCAAGCTCGCGCGCAAGCTCGTCCGGGTACCCGCGACGCGCCCGGCGCAGGTCCCGGCCACCGAGTCCGACGTCGTGCACCAGGCGCCCGGCGGAGCGCCGCTGCTGACCCTGTCGGATGTGTCGGTGCAGTTCGGCGGGTTGAAGGCGCTGGAGGGCGCGTCGCTGTCGGTCCGCCGCGGCGAGGTGCTCGCGGTCATCGGCCCGAACGGCGCGGGCAAGACCACCCTGATGAACGTCCTTTCCGGACTCGCCGGCGGTGGCCGGGTCGGCGGAAGTGCTGTGTACGAAGGCAAGGAGCTGCTGTCCACACGGGCCACCGCCCGGCGGCGGCTCGGGATCGGGCGCACCTTCCAGCACGCCGAGGTCTTCGGCGAGCTGACCGTCGCGGAGAACGTCCTGTGCACGCACCGGCGGATCACGCCCCGGCACCGCCGGACCGCCGCCGAGCTCCTGGCCCGCGTCGGGCTCGGCGACGTCGCGGACCGCTACCCGGCGGAGCTGCCGTTCGGGCTGCAGAAGCGGCTCGACTTCGCGCGGGCGATGGCCGAGGAACCCGCGCTGCTCGTCCTCGACGAACCGTTCGGCGGCCTGGACGCCGACGAGCGCGCGACGGCGGCCCGGCAGATCGAGCGCCTGCGCGACGGCGGCGCCGCCGTGCTGGTCATCGACCACGTGCTGGACGACCTCTTCGCCGTCGCCGACCGGGTCGTCGCCTTCGACTTCGGCAAGCCCGTCGGTGAGGGACTGCCCGGCGAGGTGCTGCGCGACCCCGCCGTCCAGGCGTCCTACCTCGGCACGACCACCGCCCGCCCGGCACTGGCCACCCGCGCCGAAGACGCGCCGGTGGTGCTCCGGCTGGCCGGCGTCGAACACCACTACGGCGGGGTCGCCGCGCTGCGCGGCATCGACCTGGACGTCCACGAAGGAGCCGTCCTCGGCGTGGTGGGTGCGAACGGCGCGGGCAAGAGCACGCTCGGGCGCGTCCTCCACGGCTCGCTGCGGCCTTCCGCCGGCACCCGGGAGGTGAGCCGCACAGGCGTCCGCACGGTCGGCACCAGTCTCGTGCCGGAAGGCCGGGCCCTGTTCAAAACCCTTTCGCTGCGCGAAAACCTGGAGGTGGCCGCGTACTCGGCGGGGCTGAAGGGCGCTCGGCTGCGCGCGAAGCTCGACGAGACCGCCGAGTGGCTCCCGCCGCGGCTGCGCGACCGGCTGTCGGTGCAGGCCGCCGGGCTCAGCGGCGGCGAGCAGCAGATGCTCGCCATCGCCCGCGCCCTGATGGCGGGCCCCGACGTCCTGATCGTCGACGAGCCGGCCCTGGGACTCGCCCCGGCCCTGGTCGACGAGGTGTACGCGCGGCTCGGCGACCTCGCCGGCGGCGGGATGACCGTCGTCCTGCTGGAGCAGCTGCTCAGCCGCGCGATGGCGACCTGCCACGAGGTGGTCGTGCTGCACGAAGGCGTCGTGGCCGCCCACGGTTCGGCGGCCGACCCCGCGTTCGCCACCCGGGCCGAGTCCGCCTACTTCGGCGGCGAGCACGCCGTCGCGCTGGGTGTGCGTGACGTGACGACGTTGGAGGCGTGATGCCGGTGATCGACCCGGCCCTGCTCACCGAGACCCCCGAGCAGCGCGAACTCCGTGCGGTGGCGAGGGAGTTCTTCGCCGCGCATGGAGGAGACTGGAAGCGGATGGCCGGCGAGCTGGGCGTCCAAGCGCTCGCGATCCCCGAGGAGTACGGCGGCGTCGGCTATTCGTTCGCCGAACTGGCCGTGGTGCTGGAGGAGGCCGGACGCGCGTTGTGCGCCGGTGCGTTGCTCCCGACCGTCGTCCTCGCCGCGCACACGCTGCTGCTCAGCGGGGACGAGCGCTACCTGCCCGGCATCGCCGACGGCTCTCTGAGCGTCACCGTCGCCTTCGACGGCGACGTCCAAGCGCGCGACGGGACGCTGTCGGGAACGGCGGACTTCGTCCTCGGGGGAGCGGACGCGGATCTGGTCCTCGTGCGGGCGGGGGACGGGCTGTTCGCCTGCTCGCCGGGCACCAGGACGCCGTTGCGGGTGCTCGACGAGAGCAGACCCCAGGCACGGCTCGGGTTCCACGACACCCCGGCGACGCCGATCGGGAGCGCCGACATCGTGCCGCGGGTGCTCGACATCGGGCGGGCGGCACTGGCCGCCGAGCAGGTGGGCGGGATCGCGCACGCGCTCGAGGCGACCGTGGCCTACGTCGGGCAGCGCCGGCAGTTCGGCCGGCCGATCGGGTCGTTCCAGGCGGTGAAGCACCGGCTCGCCGCGTTGCTCGTCGAGTACGAGGCCGCGCGCTCGGCGGCGGCGTACGCGATCGCCTGCGTCGCGACGGAGTCCGCCGAGCTGCCGGTGGCCGCCGCCGCGGCCGCCGCGGTGTGCGCGGACGCGTACCGGCTGGCGGTCACCGAGTACGTCCAGCTGCACGGCGGGACCGGCTTCACCTGGGAGCACCCGGCCCACCGGTACGTCCGGCGCGCGCGGGCGGACGAGGTGCTGTTCGGCACGCCGCAGGACCACCACGCCCGGCTCGCCGCCGCTTTGGGGCTCTGACCACCTGTCAGCGGGTTGACAGCGGACCCGTCCGACCTATTCAATCAAACTGAAGTCAGTTCAGTTAGGAGAACGAGATGGCCGTGGAAGACGAGATCCAGTTCGAGCGCGACGGGCACGTGGCCCGGGTGTGGCTGAACCGGCCCTGGAAGAAGAACTGCGTCACCGTGCCGATCCTGGAGCGGCTCGACGAGATCATCACCGAGGTCGACAAGGACCCGGACCTGCGGGTGCTGGTCCTGCGCGGCCGCGGGGGCACGTTCTGCTCCGGGTTCGACCTCGACAGCCTGCAGGCCGAGTACATCGGCAGCTCGACGGCCATGGAGGTCGCCGTCATCTCCGCGAAGATCTGCGACCGCCTGTACTCGATGAACACGCCGTCGGTCGCGGTGCTCGAGGGGTACGTGACCGCGGGCGGGTTCGAGCTGATGATCTCGTGCGACTTCGCGATCGCCTCCGACGACGCCAAGATCGGCGACTTCCACATGCGCCGCGGTCTCTTCGGCGGCGCGGGCCCGATCTACCGGGTGCCGCGGATGATCGGCATCCGCAAGACCAAGGAGCTGATGCTCACGGGCAAGCTGCTCTCCGGCGTCGAGGCGGCCGACTTCAACCTGATCAACAAGTCCGCTCCCGCGGAGCGGCTCGACGAGACGGTCGACGAGTTCATCGGCCAGCTCACCGACAAGAGCCCGTTCCAGATGCGCATCACCAAGATGACCATCGACCGCAGCCTCGACGCGGACACGCAGTCGCTGATGGTCATGGAGCACCTCGCGGTGGGCGTGACGCTGAACTCCGACGACGCGGCCGAGGGTGTCGCGGCGTTCCTGGAGAAGCGCGAACCCAAGTGGACGGGGCGCTGACCGATGGAACCGACGGGGGTGACCCTGCCCGCCGAGGGCGTGCTGTGGAGCTGGACCGTGCAGCGGTTCGCGCCGAAGTCGCCCCCGTACGTCCCGCCGGCCGCCGGCTTCCGGCCGTTCGCGCTCGGGTACGTCGAGCTGGACGGCGGCCCGCGCGTGGCCGCCGTGCTCGACGTACCCGACCCGGCGGGGGTCCGGATCGGCATGCGTTTCCGCGTCGAAGAGACCACCGGCGTGCCGCGTGCCGAGCCGGTCGAGGAGGATTCGTGAGCGACGTCCTGATCTGCGGGGCCGCCCGCACGGCGTTCGGCCGCTCGGAGCGCTCCGGGCGCGCCCACGCCGTCGAAGCGGTGACGGCGGCGCTCGCCGACGCCGGGATCCCGTGGTCGCGGGTCGGCGCGGCCTTCGGCGGCAGCGACGCCGCCGGCCTGGCCGACACCCTGGTCACCGACCTCGGCCGCACCGGCCTGCCGTTCGTCAACGTCAAGAACGGCTGCGCGACCGGCGGGAGCGCGCTGGTCTCGGCGGTCAACGCGATCCGGTCCGGGATGGCGGACGTCGTGCTCGCCGTCGGGTTCGACAAGCACCCGCGCGGAGCGTTCGACCCGCGGCCCGGGGACTGGGGGCTCGACGACGCCTACGGGCGCGACGGGCTGATGGTGACCACCCAGTTCTTCGGCGTGAAGATCCGGCGGTACATGCACGACTTCGGGATCACCGAGCGGACCCTGGCGCTGGTCGCGGAAAAGGCCTACCGCAACGGCAGCCTGACACCGGAAGCGTGGCGGCGCAAGGAGATCAGTGCCGACGAGATCCTCGCGTCCGGCCTGGTCAACGACCCGTTGACCCGCTTCATGTTCTGTTCTCCGGGGGAGGGCGCGGCGGCGCTGGTCCTGTGCTCTCCCTCGGTCCCCACCCGGGACGCCGTCACGCTGCGATCCGCCGTCGTGCGGACCCGCCGGCGCGGCTCGTTCGAGGTCTTCAGCCCGTCGATCGAAGCGGGCGAGCTGACCAGCGTCAGCCGCGACACGGCCGCGGCGGCGTTCGAGCGGGCCGGCCTCGGACCGTCCGATGTGGACGTCGCCCAGCTGCAGGACACCGAGAGCGGCGCCGAGGTCATGCACCTGGCCGAGTGCGGGTTCTGCGCGGACGGCGAGCAGGAGAAGCTGATCGCGTCCGGGGCCACCGAGATCGGCGGCACGCTGCCGGTCAACACCGACGGCGGCTGCATCGCCAACGGCGAGCCGATCGGCGCGTCCGGGCTGCGGCAGGTCTACGAGGTCGTCCAGCAGCTGCGCGGCCGGGCGGGCGCACGGCAGGTGCCGGGCGCACCGCGGATCGGGTTCACCCACGTCTACGGCGCACCCGGGGTCAGCGCGTGCACGGTGCTGGCCCGATGACCGGCCCGGCGGAGTTCCGCGCCGAGGCCAGGACCTGGCTGTCCACTGTGGCCGGTCCCCGGACTTCGGCCGGCTGGGGCACGGGCGACGACTCGGTGGCGGTGTTCGAGAACTGGACCGAAGAAGAGGAACGCTCGCAGACCGCGCGTGGTCAGGAGTGGGAACGCACCCGGTTCGACGCGGGCTGGGGCGCTCTCGGCCGCGCGCCCGAGTTCGGCGGCCGCGGGCTGCCGGCGTACTACGAACAGCTCTACCGCACCGAGGAAGCCGCGTTCGACGTCCCGCGGCGGAGCGAGATCTTCCCGGTGACCCAGCACCTCGTGGCCCCCGCGATCGAGATCTGGGGCACCGGCGACCAGAAACGGCGCTGGCTGCGGCCGATGCTGCGGACCGACGAGCTGGCCTGCCAGCTGTTCTCGGAAACCGAAGCAGGCTCCGACCTCGCGGCCGTCCGCACCCGCGCCGTGCGCACCGGCGACGGATGGGTGCTCGACGGCCACAAGGTGTGGACGTCCGGCGCCCGCGTCGCCACCTGGGGTGTCGCCGTCTGCCGCACCGATCCCGACGTCGCGAAGCACGCCGGTATCACGGTGTTCCTGGTGCGGATGGACGCTCCCGGCGTCACCGTGCGGCCGATCCGGCAGATGACCGGCGGTGCCAGCTTCAACGAGGTCTACCTCGACGGCGTCGTCGTGCCCGACACCGACCGGCTCGGTCCGGTCGGCCAGGGCTGGAAGGTCACGCTCAGCGTTCTGGCCGCCGAACGCCTCGACTCGGGCTCGCTCGGCCTGGACAACGCCGACCGCGCGATCGAGCTGGCGCGGCACAGTGCCCTCACCGACGTCGAGCGGCAGCGGACGGCGGACCTGTTCGTCCGCACGCTCGTCCAGCGGCTCATCGGCCTGCGCGTCACCGCGGCGCTGGCCGCCGGCCGCGAGCCCGGCGCGGAGGCCTCGGTCGGGAAGCTCTACGCGACCGAAACGATGCGGCGGACCAGCGACCTCGTCGTCCAGCTGCTGGGGCCGCGGGTCGTCGCGGACACCGGCGAGTGGGGCACCTTCGCCTGGACCGAGCACCTGCTTGGCGCCCCCGGCTACAGCATCGCCGGCGGCTCCGACGAGATCCAGCGGACCATCCTCGCCGAGCGCGTGCTCGGCCTGCCGAAGGAGCCGTCGCGATGACGCTCGCCGATCAGGTCCGCGACCGCCTCGGCGGCGAGCTGGAAGTGCTGCCCGGCGGCCATTCCGGGCTCACGTACACCGTCAACGGCTCCTACGTCGTCAAGGCCGTCCCGCCGGGGCAGAAACCGGTGGGCCGCAACGACGTCCTGCGGCAGGCGAGGGTCCTGCGCGCGCTGGCCGGATCGGCGGTGCCGGTGCCGCGGGTGATCGCGACGGACGAGACGTGGTTCGCCATGGAGTTCGCCGACGGCGAGGCGATCGAACCCGTCCTGGACGAGCACACCCTCGACCCGGAGCTGGCCCGCACCCGGATGCTTGAAGCGACCCGGCTCCTGCGTCTGCTCCACGACGCCGGTCCGGTCCCGGGCGAGCCGCCCGCGTCGGCCGCCGGCGAGCTGGAGCGCTGGACCCGCACGATGCACGCGGTCCCGGCCGAGCTCCGGCCCGGCGCCGAAGACCTGCTGCGGCTCTTGGCCGACGACGTCCCGGCCGACCTGCCGCCGGTGCTCGTGCACGGTGACTTCCGGCTCGGCAACGTCCTGTTCGCCGGGTCCCGGGCCACCGCCGTCGTGGACTGGGAGATCTGGAGCACCGGCGACCCGCGGACCGACCTCGGCTGGTTCCTGCTGTTCGCCGACCACCGCAACTTCCCCGCCCTCGGGACGCCGGTGCCCGGGTTGCCGACCGAGGCCGAACTGCTGGCCGTCTACGGCGGCGCGCTGCCGTCGATGGCGTGGTTCCGGGCGCTGGGCCGGATGAAGATGGCCGCGATCATGGGCCACAACCTGCGCCGGCACCGCGAGGGCAAGCACCACGACCCGGACCAGGAGCGGCTGCCGCCCACGATCGCCGCGATGATCCGGTCCGCCGCCGACATCGTGAGGAGCTGACCATGGATTTCGCGCTTTCCCCGCGGGCCGGAGAACTGCGGGCGCGGGTCGAGTCCTTCATGGACACCCACGTCCTGCCCGCCGAGCCGGTGTACGACCGTCAGCTCGCCGAGGCCGCCGACCCGCACGCCCTGCCGCCGATCATGGTGGAACTCAAGGAGAAGGCCCGCGCCGAAGGGCTGTGGAACCTCTTTCTCACCCACGGCGACCGGGGCGCCGGGCTGACCAACCTCGAATACGCGCCACTGGCCGAGCTGATGGGCCGCTCGATCATCGGCAACGAGGTCTTCAACTGCTCGGCCCCGGACACCGGCAACATGGAGCTGCTCTCGCTGTTCGGCAGCGCCGAGCAGCGGGAACGCTGGCTGGAAGCGCTGCTCGACGCGCGGATCCGCTCGTGCTTCGCGATGACCGAGCCGGACGTCGCGAGTTCCGACGCGCGCAACATCCGCACCCGGATCGTCCGCGACGGCGACCACTACGTCGTCACCGGCCGCAAGTGGTACACCTCCGGCATCCTCGACCCCGACTGCGAGCTCATCATCCTGATGGGTGTCAGCGACCCGGCGGCCCCGGCCTACCGGCAGCAGAGCATGGTCCTGATCCCGCGCCACGCGCCGGGCGTCACCGTGCTGCGCGACCTGCCGATGTTCGGCTACACCGACCGGCTCGGCCACGGCGAGGTCCTGTTCGAAGACGTCCGCGTGCCCGCCGCGAACCTGCTCGGCGGGGAAGGTGAGGGGTTCGCCCTCGCACAGGGGCGGCTCGGCCCGGGCCGCATGCACTACGCGATGCGCGCGGTCGGGTTCGCCGAACGCGCACTCCGGCTGATGTGCGAACGGACGCTCGCCCGCGTCGCGTTCGGCGGTCCGCTCGCCGAGCGTGGCGTGGTGCGCGAGTGGATCGCGCGCAGCCGCATCGAGATCGACCAGCTGCGGCTGCTCGTGCTCAAGTCCGCGTGGCTGATGGACACCGCCGGCAACGCGGGCGCCCGGATGGAGGTCGCGGCCATCAAGGTCGCCGCCCTCGACGTCGCCCACCGCGTCGTCGACCGGGCGGTGCAGGCGCACGGCGCGGCCGGCGTCAGCGACGACACCGTGCTGGCCCGGCTGTTCTCGATCACCCGCGCGCTGAAGATCGCCGACGGCCCCGACGAGGTGCACCTGCGCACCGTCGCGCGGCAGGAACTGGCCAAGTACGAGGAGGCGCGATGAAGGTTCTCGACGGACAGGTCGCCGTGATCACCGGCGGCTCTCGCGGCATCGGGCTCGGGATCGCCAAGGCGTTCCGGGCCGCGGGTGCCGACATCGTGATCGCGGCGCGCAAGGCCGACGGGCTCCGGGCCGCCCGCGCCGAGCTGCTTCGCGGGGAAGGGACCGGCGACGTGCTCGACGTCGTCGCCAACGCGGGGGAGCCGGAGCAGGCGGACCGGTGCGTCGCGGACACGATGGTCCACTTCGGACGCGTCGACATCCTGGTCAACAACGCGGCGACCAACCCGTACCTGGGCGACCTCCTGGAGCTGGACCTCCCGCGCGCGGAGAAGACCGTGCGCGTCAACCAGTACGGCATGATCGCGTGGAGCCGGGCGGCCTGGCACGCCTGGATGGCCGAGCACGGCGGCACGATCGTCAACATCGCCTCGGTCGGCGGCCTCATCGTCGACCCGCAGATCGGCTACTACAACGCGACGAAGGCCGCGATGCTGCTGATGACCCGGCAGCTCGCCTACGAGCTCGGCCCGAAGGTCCGCGTCAACGCCATCGCGCCCGGCGTGATCAAGACCGAGCTGGCCAGGGCGGTCTGGGAGGCGCGGGAGCCGATCCTGACCGCGAAGCTGCCGCTGCGCCGGCTCGGGACCCCCGAGGACGTCGCCAACGCGGCCCTGTTTCTGGCGAGCGGGGCGTCGTCGTGGATGACCGGGCAGGCGCTGGTCCTCGACGGCGGCGCGACCGCCCTCCCGATCGCCGTGGACGCGTGATGTTCTCCCTCGAGGGCAAGACGGCGGTCGTGACCGGGGCGTCGTCCGGGCTGGGCGCGCGGTTCGCGACGGTGCTGGCCGCGGCGGGCGCGACGGTGTACGCCGCCGCGCGCCGGGCCGACCGGCTGGCGGCGCTGGGCCCGGACATCCACCCCGTCACCTGCGACGTCTCGGTCGCGGCCGACCGGGTCCGGCTGGCCGAGACCGCCGGCCGCATCGACGTCCTGGTCAACAACGCGGGCGTGCCGGGGGAGCAGCGGGCGGAGAAGGAGAGCGCCGACGACTTCGCCGGCGTGCTCGCGGTGAACCTGGTCGCGCCGTTCCACCTGTCCCGGCTGATGGCCGAAAGCGGCGACGGCGGCAGCATTGTGAATGTCGCCTCGATCCTCGGGCTCGTGTCGGCCGCGCCGCTGGGCGGGGCGGGCTACGCGGCGTCGAAGGCCGGGCTGATCGGGCTGACGCGGGAGCTGGCCGGCCAGTGGGGCGGCGCCGGAGTCCGCGTCAACGCGCTGGCGCCGGGCTGGTTCCGGTCCGAGATGACCGGCGACCTGTTCGCCGACGAGCGTTCGCGACGCTGGGTGGAGCGCAACACGATGCTCAACCGCGGCGGCAACCCGGGCGAGCTCGACGGCGCGCTGCTGTTCCTCGCCTCGGACGCGTCGTCGTACTACACGGGCCAGGTCATGGTGGTCGACGGCGGCTGGACGGCCCGATGAGGGGGGACGGCGTCGCCGACGTCCTGCCGACCCGCGGCCGGGCCAACCCGATCGACCCCGCGACGGCGCAGGGCTTCCTGACCGCGCCCCGGCGATGCGGGCCGGGTGTCCGGCCCGCTGTGGTGCTCATCGCGGACTCCCCGCACGACGCACTCCGGATCTGCGCCGGGCTCGACGCTCCGGTGGTCGCCGCCGGCCGGGGTGCTGCCGCGGGGGCCGGGCTCGGGCTCGTTGGACCGCGACCGGCGCTCGACCCGCTGGTGACGAACCGCCGCCTGAGCGCGTCGGAGGACTTGGCCGCGGGCCTGGTCACGAGGATCGCGCCGGCAGCGGCGGGCGAGGCGGCCGCGCAGATCTCACGATGGTCCCCGGCGAGCGGTTGTGACATGAATTCAAGTGAGGACTACGCTCGGGGCTCGCACGGTGACGCGGACGAGAGGACACGCCATGACGGGGGCGAGGCTGGTGGAGCCGGACGAGGGCCCGCGGTCCAAGCGCGGCGCGATCCTCGCCGCCGCGATCGAGTACTTCGGCGAGACCGGGTACGAGGCCACCAAGTGGTCGGCCGTCGCCGGGCGGGTCGGGATCGGGCAGACCGCGCTGTACCACTACTTCGAGTCGAAGGCCCACTGTCTGCTCACCATCATGCGGCTGGAGCTGCAGCGCTCGCGCGACCAGTTCGTCGAGGCCACGCAGGAGGAGCAGGACCCGGTGGCCGCGCTGCGGGCGGCGGTGCGGGCGGCGTTCGCCGTGTCCGAGAACGAGATCCTCCAGATGCGGATCCTGCAGAACAACATGGTCCTGCTGGCCGGCCCCCGCGCGTCCAAGCGCGAGGAGACCGAGCGCCGCGCGGCGCGTGAGCTGGTGCAGTCCATCGAACGCGACTGGACCCGGCTGCTCACCCAGGGCATGTCCCAGGGCGCGTTCCCGGTCCGCGACGCCCACACCCTGGCGCTCGCCCTGCTGGGCCTGATCATCAGCGTCTGGCGGTGGTACCGCCCGACCGGGTCGACGCCGCTGGCCGAGGTGCGGGAGCTCATCGAGGGCTGCTGCCTGCGCATGGTGACCGAGTAACCCGGCGGTCCACAGAGGACCGCGGTAGCGGTTTTCCGGGCTGCCGCCCGATCCGATAGTTTTCCGCGTCCCTTGTCCACCCTGGGACCGGCAGCTAAAGTCAAACTGAACTGAACTCAGGTTGCTAGGAGCAGTCATGCGCCTCCGCTCGACGCCCGTCAAAGTTGCCAGCGTCGCCGCGACCCTGATTCTCGCCGCCAGTGCCTGTGCGAGCGCGAACTCGGCCGGAGCGAACGACAAAGAGATCACGATCGGGGCCTGGTACCCGCTGTCCGGCGCGGTCAGCGCGTCCGGCGTCCCGCAGCGCGCCGGGGCGGACGCCTACTTCAAGATGATCAACGACCGCGGCGGGATCAACGGCCGCAAGGTGAACTGGATCGTCAAGGACAACGCGTTCGACCCGCAGCAGACCGTCCAGATCGCCCGCGAGCTCATCGGCCAGGACAAGGTCTCCGCCATCGTCGCGGCCAACGGCACGTCGCAGGCCGAAGCCGCGTTCCCGTTCGTGCTGCAGCAGTCCAAGGTGCCCATCCTCAACGAGCTGGGCGGGCTGGACTCCTGGTACACCCCGCCGCGCGCCAACCTCTTCGGCACGCAGACGCTGTACGAAGACCAGGCCGCCGCGCTCGGCGACTGGGTGGCGAAGGACGGCCGGAAGAACGTCGTCGTCGTGCACAGCGACCCCGCCGCGTTCGTCAAGGTCGCCCAGGCCGCGCAGGGCGTCGCGAAGAAGTCCGACCCGGCCATGAACGTGAACCTCTTCCCGGTGAAGTTCCAGTCGACCGACTACAGCCCGGTCGTCAGCCAGGTCAAGGCCAAGGCCCCCGACGCGATCATCCTGATCCTCGCCTCGCCCGAGGCCGCCGCGTTCATGAAGGAAGCCAAGCTGCAGGGTCTCACCGCGCCCGCGTACGGCTACGCGCCGGTCGCGGCGGAATCGACGCTCACCCTGGCCGGCGCCGCCGCCGAGGGTGCCAGGGCCGTGCAGTTCGTCAAGTCCCCGAACGACAGCGATCCCGCCGTCAAGGAGTTCCGGGACGCCATGGCCAAGTACGAGCCGGGCCAGCCCGCGGACTTCATCGCGCTCTGGGGCTGGACCGGCGCGAAGGTCTTCAGCCAGATCGCGCAGACCATCCCGGGCGCGGTCACGTCCGAGTCGCTCGCGAAGGCCTACGAACAGGCGAAGAACATCGACCCGGGCGTCGCTCCCGTGATGAACTTCGGCCCGGACCGGCACATGGGCACGCGTGACGTGCAGAAAGTGGTCGTCAAGAACGGGAAGTGGGTGTCCGAAGGGGACTTCTACACCCCGCCCACCCGCTGAACCACTCGAAGGAGAGTGACCGTGGCGCTGCGAGAGTACCTGTCCGCGATGGACGGCCAGGACCCCGGGAAAGCCCTCGACCTGATGGAACCCGACCTGCGGTTCCTGATCGCCCTGCCCGCGCGGGAGGTGAGCGGGGAGTCCAAAGCGGACTTCGCGGCCTACATCGGCGGGCGCAACGCCGTCGACCGCGTCCACGAGGTGCTGCGGTACTGCGCCGACGGCGACACCGAGATGGTCTACGGCGTCGTCACCGAAGCCGGGACGGCCGTCGGCGCGTTCCACTCCGCGGCCGTCGTGTCCCCGCACGGGCTGATCGCGCGGTACCAGTCGTTCTTCAGCACCTCGTTCGCCCTGATCGACTGGCCGGAAGCATGACCGAGACCTTCGACGTCTTCGACACTGTCGTCCTCGGTGCCGGGCTCGCCGGGCTGTCCGCCGGGGTCACCGCCGCCACGGCGGGCGCCCGCACGCTGGTCCTCGAACGCGCGCCGATGATCGGCGGCTCGGCCGCGATCTCCGGCGGCTACGTCTGGGCCATCGAGGACGAGGCCGCGCTGCGGCGCGAGGACCCGGGCCGCCACCAGCGGCACGGCCGGCTGGTCGTCGACGGCTACCACGACGCCATCGCGTGGCTGTCGGGCTTCGCCCCGCCGCTGACCGGCGAAGAGCGGGCACTGGCCGGACGCGGGCACAAGTTCGACCTGCCGCTGGTGCTCGCCCACCTCGCCCGCGCCCTCACCGCGGCCGGCGGCCGGATCGCCGTCGACGCCGTCACCGACGAGGTCACCCGCGACGGCGACGGCTACGCACTCGACGTGACGACCGCGGAAGGTCCGCGCCGGATCACGACCAGGTCGGTGGTCTTCGCGACCGGTGGGCGGCAGGCCGACCCGGCCGTCCGGGCCGGGCTCGTCGGCGGCGGGTTCGTCCCGCCCCTGCGCGGCAACCCCTGGTCGCGTGGCACCGGCGCGGCCCTCGCCACCGCACTCGGCGCGTCGGTCAACACCGCCAACACCGGGTTCTACGGGCACCTGTTCGCGACCGGCGCCGAGCCGCTCAGCCCGGTCGACTACATCGCGTTCGCGCTCTACCACAGCGAAGCCGGGATCCTGCTCGACCCGGCCGGGCGCCGGTTCGCCGACGAGACCCGCGGTGACCACAACAACGCCATGGCACTGGCCGCCCACGGCGGCCGCGGCCTGCTCCTCTGGTCCGAAGCCGTCCAGCGCGCCGCCGAGGCACCGTTCGTCCCCGGCAGCCCGCACCTCGACCGCTGGGCGTTCACCCGCGACCGCGGCGGCAGCGCCGGCGTCGCGGACGACTTCGCGGCGCTGCCCGGAGGACCGCCCGATCTCGACGCCGACGCCCGCGCCCGCCTGGGCGACGGACGGGTGTACTTCGCCGAGGTCGTCCCCGCGATCACGTTCACGTTCGGTGGTATCGAAGCCGACGCTACCGGCACCGCCGTGGACGGCGAAGGTCAGCCGATCGAGGGCCTCTACCCGGTCGGCGCCGACCTGTCCGATGTGTATAACGAAGGTTACGGCGGTGGTCTGTGCCTGGCCGTGGTGTCCGGCCGCCGGGCCGGACGGCTCGCCGCCGCGCACGCCGTCAAGGAGGTCGAACGTGTCTGAGGCACCATTCCTGACGAAGTGGTTCGAGATCATGGACAGCGACACCCCGGCGCGGATCCTGGACCTGATCGACGACGGCTTCACCTTCTCCATCCTCTTCTCGACCGACACCGGCGCGACCGACTTCGCCGGCGGCCGCGAAGCGATGGAGGGCTACCTCGCCCAGCGCGAGAAGAACACGCTCACCCACCACCCGCTGGCCACCGGCGGCACCGGCCGTGACGAGTTCTACCTCGGCGAGGTCCGCCGGGCCGGCGAGGTCGTCGCCAACTTCGTGGCCGCCGGCCAGGTGGGGGCGTCCGGGCGGTTGGAGCGCTTGCTCATCGGCCGCTCGCCCGGCGTCCGGTTCGCGGGAGGTGCCGATGTTTAACCTGGTGCTGCTGGCCGCCAAGCCGCCGGACTGGACCCACGAGCGGTTCATCACCTGGTGGCGGACCGACCACGCCGAGCTCACGTACCGCCTGCCCGGTCTCCGGTCCTGGCGGCACACCGAAGTCGTGGCCCCGCTCGAGCCGCGGTCGGACGGCTGGGACGGCGTGTCGATCCTCGGCTTCGACAGCGAGGACGACCTCCGGAAAGCGCTCGCCAGCCCCGAGTGGGCCGAGGCGGTCGCCCAGGTCGGTGACATGCGCGGCCGCCGGATCGCGGTCATGGGCACCGAGCGGGAGATGTTCGCAGGATGAGGGAAGCGGTCCAGGACTTCAGGAAACGCGCCGAGCAGGCCGACTTCGTCGCGGTCGTCGACGACGAGGGCGAGCACTCCGCGCGTGAGCTGCTCGCCCGCGCGGAGGCCTTCGCCGACGTTCTCGGGCACGGGAGCACCGCGCTGGTCCAGGCGGACAACTCGTGGCGTACGCTCGTCGCCGCGCTGGCGACCGGCCTGACCGGCGGGGTGCTCGCCGTCGTCAACCGGCACACGACGCGAGCCGAGTTCGCCGCGGCGGTCGAGGACATCCGGCCGGACGTGGTCGTGGCCGAGCCGTCCGCGGCGGCCGAGTGGGACGTTCCGGCGTCGCGGCCGGCGCTGGACGGGTGGGTCGCTTCGTCCACAGTGGACCGGCGGGATCCGGCGCGGTGGGGCGGCGGCGTGTTCGTCGGCCTCACCTCGGGCTCGACCGGGCGGGCGAAAGGCGTCGTCCAGTCCGAAAGCGCCCTGCGCTACGCGTGCGCACGGACGATCGAGATCAACGGGCTGCGGCCGGGGGAGGCCGTCGCGGCCATCGTCCCGCTCTCGTCGACCGCCGCGTTCTGCTTCGGCGTCTACGCCTCGCTGGTGCTGGGCGGCCCGCTCGTCCTGACCGCGAAGTGGGAGCCCGCCGCGGTGGTCGCGCGGCTCGCGGCGACCGGGGTCCGGTGGACGATGTGTGTGCCGACGATGGTGCTGCAGCTGGCCGCCGCGGCGGAACCCGGCGCGTTGCGGGGCGTCCGGTCGTTCACCGTCGGCGGCGGCCCGATGGACCGCGCCGCGCTCGCCCGGGCCGAGCGGACCCTGGGGACGAAGATCCTGCGGGTGTTCGGCATGTCCGAGTGTCTCGGCCACACGTCCCCGCTGCCCGGTGAACCGGAGGAGATCCGGTTGGGCCACGACGGCAGGCCGTTCCCCGGCACGGAGGTCCGCGCCGTCTCGCCCGAGGGCGTCGTGCTCGGGCCGGGCGAGACGGGCCGGGCGCAGGTCCGCGGGCCGTCGCTGTTCCTCGGCTACGCGCGCGACGGCCGGGTCGCGCCGCCGGAGCTGACCGCCGACGGGTTCTTCCCGACCGGTGACCTCGTGGTGTCCTCTGTGGACGGCCTGATCACGATCATGGGTCGGGAGAAGGACGTCGTCATCCGCGGCGGCCGCAACATCGACATCGTCGAGATCGAGCGGGCCGTCGCCGGGTACGAGCGCCTCGCCCAGTCCTGCGTGGTGCCCGTCCGCGACGACGTGCTGGGGGAGCGGGTCGCCCTGCTCGCCGTGCCGCGTGACGGCGGCGCGGTGGAGCTCGCGGAGATCACGGCCCACCTCGGCGCCGCGGGGCTGTCCAAGACGAAGTGGCCGGAGTTCGTCTACGTCGTGGACGACCTGCCCCAGACCAAGGTCGGCAAGCTCGACCGCGTGACCGCGCGCGAGCTCGCCGACGGACTGCACACCGGAGCCGCCACGTGAGTCTCGACCGCGGGAAGTGGGCGACCGCCGGGCCCGAGACCGTCGCGCCCGGCGTGCACCGCGTCCCGCTGCCGCTGCCCAACGACGGCCTGCGCGCGATCAACGTCTACGTCCTCGAGACGGACGGCGGCCTGGTGCTGATCGACGCGGGCTGGGCGATCCCGGAGTCCCTGGCCGTGCTGGAAGAGGCGCTGCGGGACCTGGGCCGGCGGCTCGGCGAGATCACCGACGTGTTCGTCACGCACATCCACCGCGACCACTACACGCAGGCGATCGACCTGCGCCGCCGAGTGGGCGCGCGGGTGCACCTCGGCGCGGGGGAGCGGCCGGGGCTGGAACTGCTCGCGCGGCTGCGCACCGACGTCCCGGTGACGTCGCTGGACGTCCTGCGCCGCGGCGGGGCGGCCGACCTGGCCGACCGGATGGCGTCGGGCTACGGCGAGTTCGACCCGGCCGGCTGGGAGCCGCCGGACCACTGGCTGGAGCCCGGTTTCCTGGCGGACGGCCTGCAGGTCGTGGCCACGCCCGGGCACACCCGCGGGCACGTGGTGTACCTCGACCGGGCCCGCGGGGCGCTGTTCTCCGGTGATCACGTCCTGCCCCACATCACGCCGTCGATCGGCTTCGAGCTGGGCGAGCCCGGCCTGCCGCTCGGCGACTACCTGGACTCGCTCGAGCTGATGACGACGTTCCCGGACACCCGCCTGTTCCCCGCCCACGGCCCGGTCGCGGCCAGCACCCACACGCGCGTCGAGGAACTGCTGGACCACCACGACAAGCGCCTGGCGCAAACGGAGTACGCGCTGGACTCGGGCGCGCGCGAGGGCCACGCGGTGGCGCGGCTGCTGCCGTGGACCAGCCGGTCGATCGCGTTCGACGACCTGAACGACTTCAACCGGATGCTGGCGGTCAACGAGACGGTCGCCCACCTCGACGTCCTGGTCGCCCGCGGCCGGGCCACGGCGTCCGAAGTGGACGGTGTGGCCCGGTACCGCCTCGCCCGCTAGCGCGCGGTCCAGCCGCCGTCGACGTAGAGCTCGGAGCCGGTCACGAAGCTCGCGTCCTCGGAGGCCAGGAACGCCACCGCGCCCGCGACCTCGTCGGTGCGGCCGAGGCGGCCCAGCGGGGTTCCGTCGACCATCGCCGCGTGGCGCTTCGTTCCGTGCCACAGCTCGCGCGACAGCGGGGTCTCGATGAAACCGGGGTGCACCGAGTTGACCCGGACGCCGCGCGTGCCCCAGTGCAGGGCGGCGTTCTTGGTCATCAGCCGGACCGCGCCTTTCGCCGCGTGGTAGGAGAAGTGCGTCCCGAACCCGCCGACCGTGCCGAAGATCGACGCGATGTTCACGATCGAACCACCGCCGGCGCGCTCGATCGCCGCCCCGGCGTGCTTCATGCCGAGCCACACCCCGCGCTGGCTGACCGCGATGACCTTGTCCCAGGTCTCCTCGGTCTCGGTCTCCACGGTGCCCGGCTCGCCGATGCCCGCGTTGTTCACCAGCACCGAAAGCCCGGCCAGCCCGGCGACGACCCGCTCCCAGGCGGCCGCGGACGTGACGTCGAGCGCGACGCCGATCGCGTCGGGCAGCTCGGCGGCCAGCGCTTCGCACCGCCGCGCGTCGATGTCGGTGACGACGACGCGAGCGCCTTCCGCCGCCAGCCGCCGCGCGATCGCTTCGCCGATACCGCCGGTCGCGCCGGTGACCAGCGCGACCTTTCCGGACAGTCGCAAGAGTCCTCCTAGGTGAGCAGGTCGAGGCCCAGGACCTCCGTGGCTAATGACTATTAGCCATAAGAACTCGCCTTCGAAGCACTGTCAAGACAGTGTGGCTAATCTGCGTTAGCCTGACGGTCATGAAGGTGGAACGTCCTCATCAGCCGGCCGGCCCGTCGGCGGCACTGCCCGGCGACCGGGCCGCCGCGATCCGGCTGGCGGCCTTGCGGCTGTTCGCCACCCAGGGCTACCGGACCACCACGATGGCCGACATCGGCGCCGCGGTCGGCATCCGCGGGCCGAGCCTGTACAAGCACGTGTCCGGCAAGCAGGTCCTGCTCGCGGAGATCATGCTGGGCACGATGGACGCCCTGATCGCCCGGCACGCCGAAGCGGTCGGCAGCGCCGCCGACGTCCGCGACCAGCTGCGCCGGGCGGCCGAAGCGCACGTCCGCTACCACGCGCGGCACCAGCTGGAAGCCTTCGTCGGCAACCGCGAGATCGGCAGCCTGGAGCAACCGGACCGCGACCGCGTCCTGCGCCGCCGCGGCACCTACGAGCGCGGCTTCCGCGAGCTGATCGAGCGCGGCACGGCCGACGGCGTCTTCGCGCCGGGATCCGCGCGGCTCGCGTCGTACTCGATCTTGGACATGGGTATGGGCGTGTCGAGCTGGTTCCACGACGGCGGCGAGTTCTCCGTCGACCGGCTCGCCTACCACTACGGCGACCTCGCCTTGCGGATCGTCGGCTGCGGCTGAGGCCCGGTACGCTGCCGCAGCCGAGCACACGCACCGACTGGGGACGACGAACCATGGACATCGCTTCCGGCGTGGACCGAGTCCGCGTCCACGAACCCGTGCCGAACCTGCCGTCGGGGGCCGAGCCGCTGTTCGCCGGGTATGTCCGGAAGCTGACCTCGGCGGTCGTCCTGCGGATGGTGCTCAGCGGGGTGATGCTCGCCTACGGCGTCCTGGTCGCGCTGAGCGTGCGGGACGGGAGCGCGCTGCCCTACTTCTACTTCGCCGTCTTCGGCGGCACATTGGCGTTGTGGAGCTACGTCCTGAGCCTGTACGTGCGGCTCCGGCGGCTCTTCCCGGAGCCTTACCGCCGGCTGGACATCGCCCCGGACGGCTTGCTCGTCAAGGGATCGCGGGTGTCCGTGCGGCTGCCGGACGGCCGGTGGCTGCGGACCCGGCTCGCCGACGGGCCGCGGGTGCAGCTGGCCGGCGAGCGCCGGTTGTGGGTGCTCGGCGCCGGCCGGCGGGTGTTCGTCCGCCCGCCGGGCGCGATGTGGGTGCGGGCCGGGCGGATCGAGGACACGCCGACGCCGGGGGCGACACCGGCCGAGCCGGTCTCACGCCGTCCGACGCCGCCGCGGCTCGATCCGGTGCTCGCCGCGCACCGCGCGTACCGGGTCCGGCGGACGGTCGTCTCCGGGGTGGTGTTCCTGGCGCTCGGCGCGGCCGGCTTCATCGTCGTGGCGACCGTGCGGTTCGACCCCGGCGGTTTCCTGGGCCCGGCCGCGTTCGGGGGCATCGCCGGCGGCAGCGCGGTGTTCGCGCTGATGGGCCTGCTCGTGGTCGTCGGCGTCCTGCGGGTCCGCCGGCCGATCACCGAGGACACCTGGGTGGAGCTGCGGGTCGCGCTCGACGCGCCGTTCGAGCCGCGCACCCGCGGGGTGGCCCGCCTGACCGGCTGGGCGCTGCTGCCGGACGGCCGCCAGACGCGGTTCCGGCTCGTCGGCGACGTCTCGCTGGCCGCGAACGTGGCGACGACCGGGCAGCTGTGGCTGCTGGGCCACCCGCTGCCGGGCAAGCAGGCGAAGGCGGGCGTGCCGGGCTACCCCTGCGCCGGCGGCTTCCGCCTGCTCTGAGTCCGGTGTGGTGTGATCGACGGGTGCGTCGCGCCGTGGAGGAGTCCAACCGCCGGATGCTGCGGGCCCGCGACACCATGGACCGGGACTACGCCAAGCCGCTGGACGTGTCCGCCGTGGCGAAGGTCGCGCACGTCTCGCCGACGCACTTCAGGCGGACCTTCCGGGCCACGTTCGGCGAGACACCGCACCGCTACCTGCAGCGCCGGCGCGTCGAGCGGGCCATGTTCCTGCTGCGCTCGGGCGACCGGAGCGTCACCGAGATCTGCCTCGAAGTGGGCTTCACGAGCCTCGGGACCTTCAGCCGGACGTTCCGCGACATCGTCGGCGAGTCACCGTCGGCCTACCGGCGGCGCGGGCCGGTCGCGGACGTCCCGACCTGTTTCGCCATGGCTTGGCTGCGGCCGAGGGACTGACCGGCGCGGTCGTTTCGGATAAGCGCCGCCGCGGGTGCGGGCGCTACCGTCGGCCGCATGTTCACCGCACTGACCATTTCCCAGATCTTCGTACTCGACCAGGACGAGGCGCTCGACTTCTACGTCGGCAAGCTCGGCCTCGAGGTCAACACCGACGCCGACCTCGGGTTCATGCGCTGGCTGACGATCAACGTCGCCGGCCACCCCGACCGGGAGATCCTGCTCGAGAAGCCCGGCCCGCCGAGGATGGACGAGTCGACGGCGGACCAGGTCCGGGACCTGCTGACCAAGGGGGCGATGGGCGGGACGCTGTTCTTCACCACCGACGACTGCCGCAAGACCTACGAGACGCTCCTGGCGAAGGACGTCGAGTTCACCGACGAGCCCACCGAGCGTCCGTACGGGATCGACTGCGGCCTTCGCGACCCGTTCGGCAACGCGATCCGGTTCACCCAGCGGCTGTCCGGCGCGTGACGTGATACGTCCGTACCAGCACCACGGGTGATAGCGTGACGCCGTGGCGGGGAGCCGGATCACCGTGCGGGTCGGCGAGCGGCAGCTGACGCTCTCGAACCTCGAAAAAGTGCTCTACCCCCGTCACGGCTTCACCAAGGGCGAAGTGCTCGACTACTACTCGCGCATCGCGCCGCTGCTGCTGCCGCACATCCGCGACCGGGCCATGACCTTCGTGCGGTTCCCGGACGGCGTCGACGGCGGCTCGTTCTTCGAGAAGGACGTCTCGCGCCACGCGCCCGACTGGGTCCGCACCGCCCGGCTCACCGTCGGCGGGCGCGGCAAGGCCCCCGAGGTCATCGCCTACCCGCTGATCAACGACCTGCCCGAGCTGGTCTGGGCGGCCAACCTCGCCGCGCTCGAGCTGCACGTCCACCAGTGGACCGTCGACGCCGACGACGAGCGGAGCACGCCGGACCGGCTCGTGTTCGACCTCGACCCCGGGCCCGGCGCGACCATCGTGGACTGCTGCCGCGTCGCCGAGCGGCTGCACGACGTGCTCACCGCGGACGGGCTCACCCCGGTGGCGAAGACCAGCGGCTCCAAGGGCATGCAGCTCTACGCGGGCGTCGTGACGACCGACGGTGGCGAGACGTCGCAGTACGCGAAGGCCCTCGCCGAGCGGCTCGCCGCCGAGACGCCGGACCTCGTCGTCGCGCGGATGACGAAGACGCTGCGCCCGGGCAAGGTCTTCATCGACTGGAGCCAGAACAACCCGTTCAAGACGACGGTGGCGCCGTACTCGCTGCGCGGGCGCGACGAGCCGACCGTGTCGACCCCGGTCACGTGGGACGAGGTGCGCGCCTGCCGGCACGTCGCGCACCTGCGGTTCACCGCCGGCGAAGTTCTCGAGCGCGTCGATGATCTCGGTGACCTCTTCGCCGGACTGGGCCGGACGCGCGTCCCGATTCCCGCGTTCGGCTGAATTTCGGAATTCGCAATTGCGCGGGTAAACCGCGGCGGTTCCGGAGGTGGCGACCGCCGAAATTGCGGAACAAGGGATCGACCAGGCGTTTTCGATCATCCCGTGTGGACTGTTGCACGTGCAGACGGCCGTGTCGGTGCATGACCCGCCGGTCGAGCGTGCTTGCGTTGTGCGGCAAGCTGGACGAACTGGGTACGGTCTACGCGTAAACCACCGTCCTGAGCCGTCGGAGCCGGTCATGAGGATGCAGAAACCGCCGCGGCTTTCGCGGGCCTTCGGCCGTTCTTCGGCGGGTGCGTTGTGCGAGCCGTTCTCGGTCACGACGACGTTCCCCGGTCATCGGAGCACGCTCGTCGCGGTGGTGGGCGACATTGATCTCGCGACCGTCGCCATTCTTGTCGAATGCGCGGAAACCGCGCTGAAGACCGGCGGCCCGGTCGTCGTCGACCTCGGTGAGGTGACGTTCTGCTCCGGGGTCGGGCTCCGCGCCTTGCACCGGGTGCAGAAGCGCGCCGACGACGCGGCCGTCCCGGTCGCGTGGGTGGTGCGCACACCGGCGGTGTGGCGGCTGCTGCAGGGGACCGGCGGCACCGGCTTCTCCTGCTACCGGGATCGGGCCGACGCGCTGGCGGCGCTCGGCTGATCCGCTTCGACCGGCCGCGCAGGGTGCGCGGCCGGGTTCCGGGAAGAAAGGAAACGGGTGTCCGGCCTGATCGACACCGATCTCGAGTTCTGGTTCCAGCGCGGCCTGCGCGCGTACCTCGGCGAGGTGGCCGAGGCGCTCGGCTTCGGCCTCGAGTCCTGCACCGTGGACGTGGACGTCCCGGTGTCGGCCTACGTCGCGGTGGACTGGCGGCTGCGCCGGTTCCCCGACCGCGACGTGGCGCTGCTGTGGGACGAGGTGCACGGCTGGGCCGCCGCGGTCGAGGCGGCGTGCGGGGAGGAGATGATCGTGCTGGCCTACCTCGGCGGCGCCGACATCCTGCCGCCGACGCGCGCGATCGTGCGGTTCCTGGCCGCGTTGCGGGCCGGCGACCTGGAGCCGGACCGGCCGGGTTCGCCCGTGCTGCGCCGCGCCGGGAGCCACCAGGAGCTCCTGCCGTTGCTGCCGGCGGGGTGACGCGGCCGGGGCCGATCCTCCACACTGGAGCGATGGGGATGGTGCCGGACGCGGTGGCGCCGATGCTGGCCGTCGACGGGTCCCTCCCGGACGACGACCGCCACGGCTACGAGTGGAAGTGGGACGGCTTCCGCGGCTGCGCCCGGGTCGCGGGCACCGGCGAGGCCCGGATCACCAGCCGCAGCGGCAGCGACCACACCCACCGCTACCCGGAGCTGCAGGACGTCTTCGCCCCCGCGCTCGGCGGGCACGCGGCGGTGCTCGACGGCGAGGTCGTCGCGCTGAACGCGGCCGGCCGCCCGGAGTTCGAGCTGATGCAGCGCCGCGCCATGCACGAGCCGACGGCGAAGCTGCGGGCCGAGGTCCCGGTCGTCTACTTCGCCTTCGACCTGCTGCGGATCGGCTCGGAGTCGCTGCTGGACCGGCCGTACGAGCAGCGTCGCGAGCTGCTCGCCGAGCTGGTCCGGCCCGCGGACGGCCGGCTCGTCGTGCCGCCCTGGTACACCCGGGCCGACATCGCGCCGGACCAGCTGCTGGCGACCGCGGCCCAGCACGGCATCGAGGGCGTCGTCGCGAAGCGGCTGGACGCGCCGTACCTGGCCGGTGCCCGGTCGCCGTTGTGGACGAAGCGCGCGCTGACCCAGACGCGCGAAGTGGTCGTCGGCGGCTGGCGGACCGGCGCCGGCCGCCGCGCGGGCACGCTCGGCGCGCTGCTGCTCGGCGGGTACGACGACGACGGCTCGCTGGTTTACATCGGCGACGTCGGCACCGGGTTCACCGACGGCGCGCTCGACCACCTGACGGCTGTCCTCGCTCGGCTGGCGCGGGCGGAGTCGCCGTTCGCGACGGAGGTTCCGCGCGACCGCGCCCGCGGCGCGCACTGGGTCGAGCCGGACCTGGTCGGCGAGGTCGTCCACCGCCGCGTCACGCCGGATCTGCGGCTGCGCCACACGTCGTGGCGCGGCCTGCGGCCGGACCGGACGCCCGGCGAGGTACGGGTGCCGGAGCCGTCATGACTGCGTCCGTGCGCTTGGTCGAGATCACCGGCGAGAACCGTGACGCGGTGCGCGCCCTGCGCGTGCACACGGGTCAGGAGCGGTTCGTCGCGTCGGTGGCGAAGTCCCTGGAGGACGCCGCGACGACGCCGGAAGCCGAGCCCTGGTACCGGGCCGTCTACCTCGGCGACGAGCCGGTCGGCTTCGTGATGCTCAGCTGGGACGTCCCGCCCGGGCGCCCGGGCATCCTCGGGCCGTACTACCTGTGGCGGCTGCTCGTCGACGGGCGGTACCAGGGCCGCGGGATCGGCCGCGCGGTGCTGGAGGAGGTCGTCTCGCTGGTGCGGGCGGCCGGCGCGACCGAGCTGCTCACGAGCCACCAGCCGCACGACGACGGTCCGGGCGCGTTCTACCGGAAGTTCGGGTTCGTCCCGACCGGGGAGATCGACGACGGCGAGATCGTGGTGCGGCTCGGACTGTGATCGCGGTCACGGCCGGTCACATCGGTCCGGTGGGCGGAGTCGTGGGGGTGACGGACCCGGAGCACCGGGGCCCGCGAACCCCGGAGGAGTCCCGATGTCCACCGCCTACCTGATCGTCACCCTCTTCGCCGCCGCCTTCGTCGCCTTCTCGGCCGTTTCGGTCTTCACCCGGGCGAAGTGGGTCGTCGAGCCGATCACCTCCTACGGCGTGCCCGAGGCGTGGTGGCCGTGGCTGGGCGCCGCGAAGGCGGCCGGCGCGCTGGGCCTGGTCGTCGGCCTGTTCGTGCCGCCGATCGGCGTCGCCGCGGCGATCGGGCTGGTGCTGTACTTCCTCGGCGCCGTCGTGACCGTGGCGCGCGCCCGGTCGTACGGGCACCTCGCGTTCCCGGTGCTCTACATGGCGCCGGTGGTCGCGTCGCTGGCTTTGTTGTCCTGACCGGCGAGCCAGGTCAGGGCGTCGGCCGCGTGGTCGAGCACGGAGATGTGGCCGTCGCCGGGGGTGAGCCGGAGCTCGGCGCCGGGGATCCGCTTCGCGAGCCACTCGCTGTGGGTCGCGGGGATCATCCGGTCGTCGGTGCCGTGCACCAGCCGGACCGGCGCGGTGATCGCGGCGAGGTCGCAGCCCCAGGGCTTGACGGCGGAGAGGTCGTCGTCGATCAGGCCGACGGCCCCGAGCGCGGGCCGGACGACGTCGTTGAGCCAGGACCACGACCCGTTGAGCGCGGCGAAGTCGGCCTCGGTGAAGACGTCGGGATCGAACTCGGCGGTGGCTTCGTACTTTTCCTTGGCAGCGCGGCCTTCCACGGCGGCGCGCAGCGAGTTGGCGGTGGCGGCGGCCATGCCGTCGAACCAGCCATCGGCCCCGAACGGCGCGACCGCGGCGAGCCCGGCGACGGCGACGACACGGCCGGGCAGCAGCGCCGCGGTGGCGAGCGCGTGCGGGCCACCACCGGAGTGCCCCATGACGGCGAAGGTGTCGAGCCCGAGGGCGTCGGCGACGGCGGCGACGCACTCGGCGGCGTTCGCGGTGGTCCGGTCCGGCAGGGGCGTGGAGGAGCCGTAGCCGGGCCGGTCGTAGGAAACCCACCGGACCCCGAGCTGTTCGGCGAGCGGGAGCAGGGGCCCGGGCGGCGCCCCGAGGTTGGGCGAGCCGTGGTGCCAGAAAACGGTGAGCCGCGCGGGGCCGCCGGTGTCGTACACGTGCAGGGTGCGCCCGTCCGGCAGGGCGAGATCCGTCTCGGTGACCATGGGCCCGAGCCTAGCGGCTGTAAGAAGCCTAGCCGCTGTAACAAAGGGCGGGCTCCGATCGTCGGAGAACCACGACCGCGACGCGGGCGGGCAGAAGCCGGGCTTCTTCCGCGAGTTCAACGCCAACCCGCGTTCGGCCGACTACGACCCGGCCAATTGCAACCGGTTCGCCCGCTACCTCGCGAGGCGGGCAAGGCGGCGCCGGACGAGGTGCCGGTCCACTCCCGGCAGCTCGCCCAGCGCCCGCAGGTCATCGAGGCGCTCGCCGCGGACGGCTGAGCGTCAGCGGGCCAGGCGCTCGGCCAGCCAGGCCAGCGACAA
The DNA here is from genome assembly GCF_055633615.1 of Amycolatopsis sp. NPDC114505. Classification (NCBI taxonomy): domain Bacteria; kingdom Bacillati; phylum Actinomycetota; class Actinomycetes; order Pseudonocardiales; family Pseudonocardiaceae; genus Amycolatopsis; species Amycolatopsis sp. NPDC114505. Next base: position 2,390,218 of record NZ_JBVKDV010000002.1, read on the forward strand.
CGGGTACCGGTAGTCGATCGCGGCGTGGCCTGCCTCGAACAGCTCGAAGTGGATGCGGTCCGCCGGCAGCCCCGCCTTGAGGACCTCCGCTCGGAACGCCTCCGCGCCGACGTCGAGGAAGTACTCGTCGCTCGTGCCCGCGTCGATCCAGACCGCTCGCCACGAGCTGACCGCGTCGGTGCGGGCAGGCACCATCCGGACCGGGTCCCAGTCCAGCCAGCGCTGCCACACCTCCGGGCGCAGCACGCCCGTCGCCGGGTCGAACGGCAGCTCCGGCGTTCCGTCCGGACGCGCCGAGAAGCACGCCGACACCCCGAGCAGCTGCAGCAGCGTCGCGTCGACCGCGCTCGAGAACGCCGGGCGGGCGCGGAAGTCCGCCCACCACGCCTGGATGTCCTGGTCGTAACCGCGCAGGGCGCGGACCGCCTTGCCGAAGTCCGGGACGTAACACAGCTCGTACAGCGAGTCGCCCGCGTGGGTCGCCAGTGCGCCGAACAGGTCCGGGCGCAGCATCGGTGTGATCATCGCGCCGAACCCGCCCGACGACTTGCCCGCGATCGCGCGGGACTCGCGGTCCGGGATCGTCCGGTAGCGCGCGTCGACCCACGGCACGATCTCGTCGCACAGGTACGAGTGGTAGCGGCCCGTTCCCGGCGAGTCGACGAACTGCGAGCCGCCGTACGCGGTCCACGCGTCGACGTACACCACGACGCAGCCCGGCGCGCCGGCGGCGAACACCGCGTCCGCCGTCTCCACGAACGGCTGCCGGAACGGCGTCCGGTTGGCCCACATCGACAGGTGCCCGGTGTAGCCCTGGATCACGTACACGACCGGGTACCGCTCGGTGCCGTCGTCGTAGCCCGGTGGGACGTACACCCACAGGGGTCGCTCGTGCGGGTCGCCGAGCGGGTTGTCCCGCAGCAGCGTGGATTCGACGGTGTGCCGGTCGAGCCGGCCGGCGAGGTCGCCGTCCCAGGGCAGCATGCCGCCAGTCAACCACGGTTCAACCGGTTGCAAGGGCTAAGCGATACCTCTTTTCCCCGGGTAGCGTTGAGCCGTTTCGGCCCGACAATCGTGTTATGGGCACGGTGGTGGGTTAGGGGAATGCGGGGAAGACCATGAGACATCCGGGGCCGTTGTTCACATTGCTCGCGGGCGTGGTGCTCGCCGGCGGGATCGGGGCCGTCACGGCGGCGACGGGGACCGGCGTCGCGCCGGTCGCCGGGGCCGCGAACGCGGCGAGCGTGGCGAGTGCGTCGCCATCCTCGCCACCCCCGACGTCCGCGGCGCCGAAAGCCGAGGCGCCCAAGGCGGACGCGCCCGCACGGGCGGACTACGCGGGGCGCGTCACCGGCGGCGGCGCGTCGGTCGCGGTGTCGGTGCGCGACGGCCACGCGATCGCCTACCTCTGCGACGGCAAGAAGGTCGAAGCCTGGCTGCAGGGCGTGACGGTCGGCGGGAAACTGGACCTCAAAGGGGCGAAGAACGCCAGCCTCACGGGCAGCTTCGACGCCGCTTCGGTCACCGGGTCCGTGACGGCGGCCGGCAAGACCTACCAGTTCAGCGCACCGCCGGCGAAGAAACCCGCGGGGCTCTACCGCGCGGCGCCGAAGGTGAAGGGCCAGCAGGCCAAGGTCGGCTGGATCGTGCAGCCCGACGGCAGCCAGGTCGGCATCCTCACCACGGGCGAGGACTCGGCGTCGGCTCCCGCGCTCAACTTCGGCACCGGGGCCACGGCGACCGTCGACGGCGCGCCGGTGACCGCCGAGCCGATCAGCGGCCTGGCCGGGAACGGTGACTTCTGATGACCACGGCGGGCAATCGCGCCGGGGCCGCGCTCCTCGTGCCGCTCGTGGTCGGCGCCGTCGTCTCGGTGGTGCTCGGCGTCTACGGCAGCCTGCACACGCCGACCGGCGTCGCGGTGAACGTCGCCGGGTTCTCGAGCCCGATGTCGGTGAAGGCATGGCTCGCGACGGTCGTCGTCGTGCTGGCCGTCGTCCAGCTGCTCTCGGCGCTGGCGATGTACGGCAAGCTCGGCCGGACGGTACCGGCGTGGGTCGCGCCGGTGCACCGCTGGTCGGGACGGCTGGCGTTCCTCGTGTCGATCCCGGTGGCGCTGCACTGCCTGTACGCGCTCGGGTTCCAGTCGTTCGACACCCGCGTGCTCCTGCACTCGCTGCTGGGCTGCTTCTTCTACGGCGCGTTCGTCGCGAAGATGCTGCTACTGCGGAAAGACGGCGCGCCCGGCTGGTCGCTCCCGCTCCTCGGCGGCCTCGTGTTCACCGGCCTCGTCGGGCTGTGGTTGAGCGCGTCGCTGTGGTTCTTCACCCAATCGGGCTTGAAATTCTAGGCGGGGGACGATCGTGCGCAACGACGAACTGGAACCGGCGATCGCCCGCCGGACGGCGCTCGCGGCGGTGGGCGCCGGGCTGGTGGCGGGATGCAGCACCTACGGCGGCACGACGGGCTCGCCGTCGGCGGCACCGCAGCAGCCCGCGGCCCCGGGCGGCACAGTGCTGGGCGCGACCGGCGACGTCCCGGTCGGCGGCGGCAAGGTGTTCGCGGACAAGCAGGTCGTGGTGACCCAGCCGGCGGCGGGGACGTTCGCGGCATTTTCGGCGGTCTGCACGCACCAGGGCTGCACGGTCGACGCCGTGGCGGACGGGACGATCAACTGCCCGTGCCACGGCAGCAAGTTCAAGATCGCCGACGGCTCGGTCGCGAACGGCCCGGCGTCCCAGGCGCTGGAGAAGAAGTCGGTCACCGTCGCGAACGGAAAGATCACGCTGGCCTAGGCGTAGGCCTTCGCGACGGTCTGCCCGTCGATGATCCACAGTGGACCCGACGTGTCCGGCTCGCCGGCGAGGTCGGTGCCGTCGGCGCAGGTGAACCGGGCGCCCGAGGGCGAGTCGTCCGCGACGGCCGTGCATTGCCGGCCGCCCTCCAGGGTGAGGAGGAACGGCTCGGCCGTTCCGCCGGGCTGAGGCGGCGTCGGCAGGGCGCCGGTGTAGGTCAGCAACACCGCCTTCGTCGCCGAGGTCGGGCAGACCACCCGCGTCCCCGTCGTGGCGAAGCACGGGTCGTACGTGGTCGTGCCGCTCGTGCAGCGGTAGGCGTCGTGGCGGCCGGACACCGCCGACACCGCGTCGCAGGCGCCGGTCGCGCGGCTCGTCGTGGCGCCGGTCCGCGGCCGGTAGTCGACGGTCTGGGTGAACCGCTGCGCGCGGCTCGTGGTGAGCGCGACGTCGAAGGCGGGGTTCGCCGGCGCCAGCCCGCTCGTCACCGGCCCGATCCCGGGGGCGAGGAACCGGCGCACGACGTCGCCGCCGTCCGGGTGGCACGGTGCGAGCGCGGCCCACGCGGCCGCCGCCGCTTCGGCGAGCGGCCGGTCCGCGGTCTGGTGCGCGGCGCCGGCGTCCGCGGCGCAGGTCAGCACGCCCGGCGGCGGCTCGGGGGCGCCGGGCATTCCGAACAGCGCGGCCAGGCGGTGCGCGGCCAGCGCCAGCGTCGTGCCGAGACCGGGGCCGGGGTCGGCCTGGCCCTTGAACGTCCCCGGCAGCAGGCCGAACGGGACGTCGTAGGTGACGCCGGAGCCGGGCCACAGCAGGTCGCGCTGGCGTGGCCGGCCGAACAGCTGCACGGACGACGTCGCCGCCGCGACGGTCCGGGCGGTGGGCTCGGGCCACCCGGGCGGCGGGACGAGCCGGTAGGGGACGCGCGCGTTCGACGTCAGCGTGACGCCCGCGCGGCCGTCGGCGGCGGTGACGCAGGCGGAGATGAGCGTCGCCGGGTCGGGCCCGCCGAGTCCGACGGTCATGCCGTCGGAGCTGGCCGCCCGCCCGGCGCAGGCCGGCCGCGGCGCCGGAGCCGGGACGACGTCGCGGCCGAGCGCGGCGAAGTCGAACAGCCCGCCCCAGAACGCGCCCGGCTGGGTCAGTTCCGCGACGATGCTGTGCTTCGTGGCGTCGTAGGCCGCCGGGACGAGCCGGGTCGCGGTGATGACGACCGGCGCGAACCCGGCCGGCGGCGCGCTCGGCACGGGGATCCGCACCCGCGGCGCCCGGACGCCGTCGAAGCCGAGGTCGGCCCCGCCGCCGAACCGGCGGGTGAAGGACGCCGTGACCGCCGGTTCCGGCGCGGGCCGCACGGAAACGCGCGTCCCGGCGGGCGCGTCGACCTCGATCCCGGCGGCGGCGACCGTCCCCTCCGGACCGGTCGTGAGCCCTTGCCGCACCAGGACTCCGGCACCGCCCAGCAGCAGGACGAGCACGGCAGCCGTCAGGGCGAGCCGGACGGGCCGGTCGTTCGGGGCCATCGGAGCCTCCCAGGACACTTACTCTCCCTAGTCACCGGATCCTTCGTGGTCGTTAGCCGTCGTGGCCCAACCGTGACGGCGGGCGTCCACCCGGGTAACCGGTCGCCGCGGATCGTCCCTTCTGGCACCATCGGACCGGTGAGCCCGGTCGAGATCGCCTGCGACGAGTCGGGCTCGGAGGGCGAAAACCTCGTCGGCGGCGAGACCGACGTCTTCGCCCACGCCGGTGTCGGGCTGACCCCCGAGGCCGCGCGCGGCTGCGTCGAAGAGATCCGCGCCCGCATCGGCTCGCCCGCCGAGGAGTACAAGGCGAACCACCTGCTGCGCGGCAAGCACCGCCCGGTGCTCGAGTGGCTGCTCGACCCCGCGGGCCCGCTCGACGGCCGCGGGCACGTCCACCTGACCGACAAGACGTTCTTCGCCGTGCGGGCCGCGGTCACGCTGCTGGCCGAGCACGGCACCGACGCCATGGCGCGCACCCTCCACCGCACCGGCCCGGCCGCGTTCGGCGCCGCCCGCTGGGCGTACTTCCTCGCCGCGTTCACCAGCGTCCTGCGCCTCAACCCCCGGCGCGGCGTCACGACGTCGCCGGCGGAGTTCTTCGCGCTGGCCGGCGAACTCGCGGCGGTCCCCGGCGAAGCCGGCGAGATCATGGCCCGGCTGAGCGGCGGCGCCGACCGCGTGGCGGGCTACCGCGCCCGGCTGGCGAGCGATCCCGGCCTGGTCCCGGTGCTGGACCCGCTGGTGCCCGCGGTGATCCACACCGTCCGGCACTTCAGCGCCGGCGGCACCCCGGTCGCCCTGGTCCACGACGAACAGCTCGCGCTGACCGCCGAGCGCGTGCTGCAGCTCAAGGCCACGCTCGGGCACCGGCTGGCCGGCGTCCGGTTCGTCGACTCGCGGTCCGACGCCCGCGTGCAGGTCGCCGACTTCCTCGCCGGCGTCGCCCGCCGGATCGCCTCCGACGCGCTGAACGGACGCGGCGACACCGTGCTGACCGGACTGCTGAGGTCCTTTGTGGACGCTGACTCCGTCTGGAACGGGCTCAGCAGCTGACGACCTGCGTGGGCGACGTCGTGTTGTCGAGCCGCTTGACGTACGCGCTGCCGCTGCGCCGCGCGCACGCGGACTCCTTGGCGGCGAACGGCCCGTCGTAGACGGCGTACACGTCGGCGCCGTTGACCTGCTGCCGCAGCGAGCCGCAGCCGGTGCTCGGCGTGTGCAGGTACCGCGCGCCCGGGTGGGCGTCGAGGTACCGCTGGACGTCGGCGCGGTAGCGGGCCGGGGTGATCGCGGAGCCGAGGACGACGACGTACGAGCCGTCGCACGCCGGCGTGCTCATCGCGGTCGCCAGGCCGAGGTCGGCGCCGCTCGCGACGGTGGTGGCGACGGTCGTCCGGACGCTCACCTGCGTGGTCGTGACCGGCGCGGGGGTCGTCGGCGGCGCGCTGGACGAGGCGGACGTCGTCGCGGGCGGCGTCGAGCCGGGTGTCGTCCCGGCTTGGAACGAAGGCTTGAGGACGGCGAACCACCCGACGACGGCCACGAGCGCGAGCAGGGCCACGCCGGCGACCAGCCACGGCGCCTTCGACGGCCGCCGCCGGACTTCGGCCGGGGCCGGAGCCGTGGCCGGCGCGACGCGGGTGGCCTGCCGGGTCGGGGGAGCGGCGGCGGTGACCGGGACCGTGCCGCCGAGCGCGGCCCGGGCGGCGGCCGCCAGCTCCGTGACGCTGCCGAAGCGCGCCTCGGGGTCCTTCGCCATGCCGCGCGCGATCACGGCGTCGAACGCGGCGGGCAGCCCCGGCCGCACCGCGCTCGGCAGCGGTGGCGGCTGGTGCAGGTGCGCGCCGATCAGCGACGCGGCCGTCGTCGCCGCGAACGGCTTGCTGCCGGTCAGGCACTGGTGCAGCACGCAGGCCAGCGAATAGACGTCGACGCGGTGGTCGGCCGGCGCGTCCGTGAAGCGTTCCGGCGCCATGTAGTCGAGCGTCCCGACGGCGCCGCCGGTGATGGTCAGCTCGGTGCTGGGCCCGGCCGCGCGGGCGATGCCGAAGTCCACGAGGTAGGCGAACCCGGTCGCGCCGACCAGCACGTTCGACGGCTTGACGTCCCGGTGCACCAGGCCTTCGGCGTGCGCGGCGGCCAGTGCCTGGGCGACCTGCCCGACGACGTCGACCGCCTCGGCCGGGGCGAGCGCCCCGCCCGCGGTCAGCCGGGTGCCGAGGTCGTCGCCGTCGACCAGGCGCATGTCGAGGTAGAGGCGCCCGTCGATCTCGCCGTAGGCGTGAATCGGGATCACGTGCGGCTCGCGCAGCCGCGCCACCGCGTGGGCTTCGCGCCGGAACCGTTCCTGGAAGTCGTGGTCGGCGGCGAAGTCCGTCGACAGCAGCTTGAGGGCCACGACGCGGTCGTGGCGGGTGTCGTAGGCGCGGTGGACCTCGCCCATGCCCCCGCGGGCGATGAGCGACTCCACGCGGTACGGCCCGAACTGCCAGCTCACGCGCTTCCCTCCGCAGACGCGGGGAATTCTGCCCTACCGCAGAATCTCTGACTATAGTCAGGTAATGGACTCCGACCTCGTCGACGGCGTCCGGCGGTTCAACCGGACGGTCACCCAGCGGATCGGCGCGCTCGACGACGCCTTCCTCGCCCGCGCCCGGCCGCTGGGCGAGGCGCGGGTGCTGTGGGAGATCGGCGCCGCCGGGCGCGACGTCCGTGAGCTGCGGGAACGCCTCGACCTCGACTCCGGCTACCTGAGCAGGCTGCTGCGCGGCCTGGAGCGCGACGGCCTGGTGCGCGTCGAGCCGAGCACTGCCGACGGCCGCGTCCGCACCGCGCGGCTCACCGAGGCCGGTCAGGGCGAACGCGCCGCGCTCGACCGGCTCTCCGACGACGCGGCCACCGCGCTCCTCGCCCCGTTGTCCGGCCGGCAGCGCACCCGGCTCGTCACGGCGATGGCCGAGGTCGAGCGGCTCCTGACGGCGTCGGCGGTCGACGTCGCCCCCTGCCCGCCTGGGCACGCGAACGCGCGGTTCTGCCTGCGCGCCTACTTCGCGGAGCTGGCCGGCCGGTTCGACGACGGCTTCGACCCCGGCCTCAGCACCTCCGCGGCCGACGCCGAGATGACCCCACCGGCCGGCGTCCTGCTGGTGGCCACCCTGCACGGCGAGCCGATCGGCTGCGGAGCGTTGAAGCTCCACGGCGACGCACCCGCCGAGGTCAAGCGGATGTGGGTGGCGCCGTCGGCACGCGGCCTCGGGCTGGGGCGCCGGCTGCTGACCGAGCTGGAGACCCACGCGGCCGGCCTCGGCGTCCCCGCGCTCCGGCTGGAGACGAACCGCGCGCTCGACGAAGCGATCGGCCTGTACCGCGCGGCGGGATACCGCGAGGTCGCACCGTTCAACGACGAGCACTACGCCGACCACTGGTTCGAGAAGCGGCTCGCCTAGGGATCCGGCGCGAGCAGCGTCAGCACGGCGGTGCGGGCTCATGTGCGTACCCTGGATCCGGTGCGGACCCGCCCCACCCTGACCTGGACGTCCCCGGACGCGCCACTGCCCCGGACCGCGAGCCTCGACGAGCTCGCCGGCGTCGTCGCGCGCGGGCGCGTCGCCGTGCTCAGCGGGGCCGGGCTGTCCACCGAGTCCGGGATCCCCGACTACCGCGGCGAAACCGGCAGCCTGCGCCGGCACACGCCGATGACCTACGACGAGTTCGTCACCAGCGCCGAGGGCCGGCAGCGGTACTGGGCGCGCAGCCACCTCGGGTGGCGCACCATCGCCCGCGCCGACCCGAACGACGGCCACCGCGCGGTCGCGGCCCTGCGAGACGGCGGGTTCTTCGGCGGCGTCATCACGCAGAACGTCGACGGGCTGCACCAGGCGGCCGGCACCGCGGACGCCGTCGAGCTGCACGGCAGCCTGGACCGCGTGATCTGCCTGGACTGCCGCCGCACCAGCCCGCGCGCCGAGCTGGACCGGCGCCTGCGGGCCGCCAACCCGGACTTCGACGGCGCCGCCACCCGGATCAACCCGGACGGCGACGTCGAGCTGCCCGAGGCCGTCGTGCGCCGGTTCACCCCGGTGCCCTGCGCGTCGTGCGACGGCAAGCTCAAGCCGGACGTGGTGTTCTTCGGCGAGAACGTGCCGAGGTCCCGTGTCGAGCAGTGCTACCGCCTGGTCGACGAGGCTGACGCGCTGCTGGTGCTGGGGTCGTCCCTGACCGTGATGTCGGGCCTGCGCTTCGTCCGCCACGCGGCGGCCGCGGCCAAGCCGGTCGTGATCGTCAACCACGGCGAGACCCGCGGCGACCGCTACGCTTCGGTGCGCGTCGACCGGCCGCTGGGGCAGGCGCTGACCGAACTGGCCGGGCGGCTGGGCTGCGACCTCAGCGAGGATCGCGGCCGAAGCGCGTGAGCAGCCGGTCCTGCCTGGACGTCGCCGGGACGCCCGGCGGTGGGTCGGCGAAGACCCGCGAGTTCAGCGCCAGCCCCGCGAAGATGTGGTCGTGGCTCTCGTCGATCCACGCGACGAGTCCCGGGTCGAGGGTGTCGTCGGCGCCGAGGGCGCGCGCGAGGTCCCAGGTGTGGACGGTGCTGTCGGTCGCGCGGACGGCCAGCGCGCGCCGTCCGGTCAGCGCGCCCAGCGGGTAGTCGACGACCCGGTCCAGCGCGCCTTCTTCCGCGAAGGCCGCCGCGCAGGCCCGGACCGACGCGGTGAACGCCGTCACCGGGTCGTCGCCGAGCGCGTCGGCGTCGCGGGCGGCCAGGAACTCGTCGCGGGTGGCGCCGCGCAGGAGCCCGACGTAGTTGAGGTTGCCGCGGGTCATGTGGTTCACCAGCGCCCGGACGTCCCATGCGGCGCACGGCGTCGAGGCGGTCCAGCCGTCGGGCGGCACCGCGCGGAGGTGGTGCTCGAAACCCTTGCTCGCGAGCAGGAAGCGGTCGAGGGACATGGCGTCCACTCTGGCCCGGCCGCCGGCGGCGACGCTCGCGGGAATCGGACGTAGTGGGCGAGCCGGTCCGGGCGGGTTGGGGGGAAACGCGCTCGGACCGGCTCTGCGACGGACCTCCACAGCCGGTCGTTGTTCACAAGACGCGGCGGACGCGCCGAGCGTTACACCGGCTGCAACCCGTCCCACGACCAGTGCGGCATCGCGAGCCCCGCGGGCACGTCGCCGGCCGGGCCCGGGTAGGTGAGCACCTCGGCGACCGCCCATTCCATGTAGGACCGCAGCGCGGCCCGGAACTCCGGATCGGCGGGCAGGCCGGCGTCGTCCGCGGCCGCCACGAAGCAGGCGACGAACCGGCGGCCGAGGTCGCTCATGTCGCCGTTGCCGGCGTGCATCCGCAGCATCGCGGAGTGGTCGCTGCACTCCTGCGAGAACCGCGGCGGGCCGCCCAGGACCTCGGCCCAGTAGCGGGCCAGCCGGTCGACGTGCTGCGGGTGCTGCCCCGGGTGCGAGAACGGGTGGTTCAGCTCGGGGTCGGCCAGGCAGCGCTCGTGGTGGGCGGCGGCCAGCGCGCGGAACGCGGGGTCGCCGCCGGCGAAGTCGTACAGGGTCGGACGCACCGGCCGAGCCTGGCACGGCCGGGCACCGAACGCCAGGACGTCAGCATGTCCGGACGTCAGCGTGCCCGGACGTCAGCGCGCCCGGGCGGCGGCGCGTTCGGCTTCGGGGGTGAAGCCGCCGAACGCGTCGACCGCCCGCCGGACGTCCTCGGTCACGAGGTCGTGGTTCAGCGCGCCGCCGGCGGCCGCGCCCTGGGCGGCGGCGATGATCACGGTCGCCCGCGCGTCGACGACGTTCCCGGCGGCCCAGACACCCGGCACGTTCGTCTTGCCCATCGCGTCCGTCTCCTCGTAGCCGAGCCGGCGGATGAGCTCGTCGTGCGGGACGGTGTGCGTCCGGACGAACAGTGCCGCGCGCGGCACGAACTGCGCGCCGAGCTCGAGCCCGGTGAGGTGGCCGTTTTCCCGCCGGACGGCGGAGACGAGCCCGTCGACGACCTCGATGCCTCGCGCGCCGAGCCGTTCACGGTCCTCTTCGGACGGTGGCGCGGTGTGCGCGAAGTACACGACGTCGGGCGACCACTGGCGCACCAGCAGCGCGTGCTCGACGCTCGCGGGTTCGGTGCCGAGGACGCCGAGCGGCTGGTCGCGGACCTCGTAGCCGTGGCAGTACGGGCAGGTCACGGCGTCGGTGCCCCAGCTTTCGCGCAGGCCGGGGATGGGCGGCAGGTCGTCGTGGACGCCGGTCGAGACCAGGACGCGCCGGGCGGTCAGCTCCCGGCCGCTGCTCGCGAGCCGTGCGGTGAAGCCGGGTTCGAGCGCGCTCACCTGGTCTTGGAGGATCTCGACGCCGTAGCCGGCGAGCTCCTCACGGCCGATCTTGAGCAGTTCGGACGGCGGCAGGCCGTCGCGGGAGAGGAAGCCGTGCATGTGCTCGGCGGGCGCGTTGCGGGGCGAGCCGCCGTCGACGACCACGACGCGTCGCCGCGCGCGGCCGAGCATCAGGGCGGCGCTCAGGCCCGCGGCCCCGCCACCCACCACCAGGACGTCATAGTTGTTTTCGGTCATGCCGCCACCTTGAGCCCGCCTTCGCGATTCCGACAACAAATGTTGCCGTTTCCGGGACGAGCGCGTTTCCTGGAGGGATGACGGACGCCATCACCCACGCACTGGCCGAGGTCGGCCCCCGGCTCAAGAGGGTCCGCACCCAGCGCCGGGTCACGCTGGCCGACCTGTCGACGGCGACGGGCATCTCGAAGAGCACGCTGTCGCGGCTGGAGTCCGGCCAGCGCAAGCCGAGCCTCGAACTGCTGCTGCCGATCGCCCAGGCCCACCAGGTGCCCCTGGACGAGCTGGTCGGCGCCCCCGAGGTCGGCGACCCCCGCGTCCGCCTGACGGCCCGCCGCTTCCCCCGCGCCAACGGCGCGACGATGACGGTCCTGCCCCTGACCCGCCAGCCGGGCGCGCCCCAGGCGTTCAAGATGATCCTCGAGCCGGAGACGGGCGAGCCGGACCCCCAGGTCCACGAGGGGTACGAGTGGCTGTACGTCCTGTCGGGGCGGCTGAGGCTGATCCTGGCCGACCGGGACATGACGCTGGGCCCGGGCGAGGCGGCGGAGTTCGACACGAGGCTGCCCCACTGGTTCGGCGCGGTCGGCCGGCCCGCGGAGATCCTCAGCCTGTTCGGGAAACAGGGGGAGCGGCTCCACCTGAGGGCGAAGTCCCGCTAGAGCCATCGCGGGCACCGGCGAAGATCCGGTTCAGGCGCACGGTGGCCAGCGCGTCCACCAGCCAGCCCAGGCCGAACGCGGTGATCACGGGCCAGCCGGGCGATCGGGTGACCCACAGGAAGATCCCGGTGACCAGCGCTCCGACGACCGCCAGCGCGGCGACGCCCACGAAGGCGAGCCGGGTCGGGTGCACGGCGTTCCAGCCGGTCGAGGTGAACCACCGCCGAGGGGCCGTCACCCGGTCCAGCTCGCGGTCCCGCCAGGCTTCCCACTGGAGGTTCCCGGACAACCGCTCGCTCAAGGAGTCCCGGACGTACCGGTGGATCAGCTTGAGGTGGAAGTCGTGCAGGATGTAGCGGGCGCCGAGCATGTACGACGTGAGCGGGACCACGAGGAGCAGCGCGGAGTTCGTCGCCGACGCGATCGCCAGGCTGATGATCGCGCCGGCCGAGGCGACCTGCAGGGCGAAGACGTTCCACTGGATCGTCGAGCGGCGCTCCGTTTCGCTTCGGAGCGCCGCGTACTCGGCGAGGAGGGCCGCGGTGGGGTCGTCCACCGGCTCATCTTCGCGCCGCGCGACCTCCGGCGCCACACCCGTTAGAAGCCGATCGCCTCGCGCAGCAGCAACACGGTCGCCCGGCCCGGACGGGGCTCGCCGTTCATGACCAGCAGGCGGTTGACCGCACTGGGCCACCCATGCACCTCCTGCGTCCGCACGCTCTCCAACGGCAGGCAATGCTCCTCGACCCGACGCAGCGCCGTCTCCAGATCCGGCACCACCTTCTGCGCCCCCACCACCCAGATCGCCCGACCGGCGCCACCCGAGTACGCGGGCAGCTGGCTCCCGCTGCCCGACGCCGCCACCAATGACCCGGTTTCGGTCACCGCCGCGACGCTGCCCACCACGACGTCCGGGCTCGCGAGCAGCCGGCGGATCTCGTCCGCGCCCGTCGCGCGGTCGATCGCCATCGCCAGCGGCTTGACCGCCTGGTAGCGCGACCCGGCGTTGATGTCCGCGTCGATGCCCGACAGGCGCAGCGTCTCGCTCGCCCCGGTGAACACGCTGGCCCCCTCGGAGATGAGCGAGGCGACGCGGGCCCGCGCGGCCGCGGCGTCGTCGAGGATCTCCGTGGCGAACCCGTGGGCGGTCAGCGCGGCGGCCGCCCGCTCCAGACTCCGGGCGGACGCCGCGTCCGCGAAAGGGGTGGTCGGCAACTGGGTGGTCATGGTCGCTCCTGGCGTGGTCGAATCGGTTTCCCGGGTACGACCGCGCAGCCACCCGAAACGTCAGGCCTCACATTCCGCACGGCTGCGCCGTCATAAGAGGGTGGACGTGTTCACGAGCGAGCGCCGCCGGCTGATCAACCTCGCCTACCGGCTCCTGGGCTCCCTGGCCGAGGCCGAGGACGCCGTCCAGGAGGCCTACACCCGCTGGTACGCCCTGACGAAGCCGCAGCAGGACGCCATCGCGTCGCCGGGCGCCTGGCTGACGACCGTCACCGGCCGCATCTGCCTCACCCTGCTCGGCTCGGCGCGGGTCCGCCGCGAAACCTACGTCGGCGAGTGGATTCCCGAGCCGGTGCCCGAAAACCGCGAAGACGACCCGGCCGACCGCGTCACGCTGGACGAGTCGGTCAGCATGGCCTTCCTGGTCGTGCTCGAGTCGATGACCCCGGCCGAGCGCGTCGCGTTCATCCTGCACGACGTCTTCTGCCACTCCTTCGCGGAAGTCGCCGAGATCGTCGGCCGCACGCCGGCCGCGTGCCGCCAGCTGGCCTCCTCGGCCCGGCGCCGGATCCGCGCGTCGCACGATCCCGCGACGCCGCCGGCCCGGCAGGCGGGGATCGTCCGGGAGTTCAAACGGGCGTGGGAAGCCAAGGACATCGACGCCCTGATCGGCCTGCTCGACCCCGGCGCCACCGCGACCGCCGACGGCGGCGGCCTCGCCATCGCCTTCCCGCACCCCATCGAGGGCGGCGAGCGGATCGCGCACGCCTGGATCGAGCTGGCCGGCCGCAAGCCCGCCACCATGGCCTTCGTGGAACGCACGGTCAACGGCCGGCCCGGGCTGGTCGCGCGGCAGGACGGCGTGATCGTGACGGTGTTCGCGTTCGACGTCGCCGGCGACCGGATCAAGCACATCTGGGTCGTCCGCAACCCCGAGAAGCTCCGTCGCTGGACGGACTAGGGGAGCTCCGCCGGCAGGTCGAAGCCCGCGTACATCGCCGGGTCGAGGAAGCCGATGATCTCGACGATCCGGTCGCCGCGCAGCGTCAGGACGTTCACGCAGCCGATGCGGAACACGCCGTCGGGGTGACGCTGGTAGCACGCGAACGCGAGCTGGCCGCCGGCTCGGATCGACACCAGCCGCCACGGCGTGGCGAACACGCTGCCGGCCAGGAAGCGGGCGACGTCGTCGCGGCCGTCGAACCACGCGGGCAGCGGCGGCATCGTGAAGCGGGCGTCCTCGGCGAGCAGGTCGAGCAGCGCCGGGACGTCGGCGCGTTCCCAGGCCGCGACGAAGTCCGCCACCAGCGCGCGTTCCGCGTCCTCGCCCAGGCTGCGCAACGTCGCCTGCTGGCTCCGCGACGGCGTCCGCTGCTCGAGGGTCTTGCGGGCCCGTTGCAGCGCGCTGTTCACCGAGGCGACGGACGTGTCGAGCGCTTCGGCGACTTCCGCGGCCGAGAACGCGAGCACGTCTCGCAGGATCAGCACGGCCCGCTGGGTGCCGGGCAGGTACTGCAACGCGGCGACGAAGGCGAGCTCGACGCTCTCGCGCAGCTCGAAGCGGCGCTGCGGGTCCCAGTCGTCCTCGGGGTAGGGCTCGACGAACGCCTCGCCGTCGACCGGGCCGTCGAGCGCGTCGCCGGGGTTCGCCGCCGGGTGGTGGTCACGCGGCATCAGGCGTCGGGGCCGCTGCTTGATCAGCCGGAGGCAGGCGTTCGTGGCGATCCGGTAGAGCCACGCGCGCACCGAGCTGCGTCCCTCGAACCCGGCCAGCCCGCGCCACGCGCCGAGCAGCGCCTCCTGCAGCGCGTCTTCCGCGTCGTGCAGGGCACCGAGCAGCCGGTAGCAGTGGGCGCGCAGCTCGCTTTGGTAGGGCCGCACGAGCCGGTCGAACGCGCCGCGGTCGTCGCGCCGGGCCGCTTCGAGGAGGTCGGCTTCGGTGTCCATGCCCGCATCCTGCCCGACGCCTCAGCCGAGTCCGGGTTGAATCAGAAGAGTGTCGAACCACCGGCCGTGCTTGAACCCAACGTGCCGCAGCCCCCAGCGTCGGTGAACCTGGCCGCGCGGCGCACCTTTGCGACGCGGGGCTGCCGGAGACGACGATGGCGATTGTCTGCCGGGCACCCACGGCGGCGCACCGCTCGAGCAGCTCGTCCAGCAGACTCCGACGGTGATGGTGCTGTCCCGCATCGCCGACAGTCTGGAGTGGTCGTTGTCGTACCTGCTGGCCGGCATGGGAGCGGACGAGGTGATCGTCCGGCGCGCGGAGAGGCACGACCACGTCGCCACGGCGGGCGGCTGGCACCGCACGGCACTGACGCCCGTCATGGTGGGGTCAACCTCGTGGGATTGGGACGACTTTGCCTGCTCGCTGTGACGCCGGTGATTTCCCGCGCACGCGGCGGGTTTACACGAGTTCGCCGCGGTGGAGTCGGGCACGCTGTGGCTGGCCGGCAGTTCGGCTGAGTACATTCGGGCGGCGTATGACTCGACCTACTTTAGCTCTGGCGCAACGTATTTGTACGCGAATCGCGCCGACGAGCCGTGCGAGTACCGCATGGCGGCGCTCCTGATGCGGCAGCGAGCTGGCCGTATTCAGTAGCCTCGCGGCCGGCTCAGAACGGCGCCGAGTGTCGTTTGGGGGGAGATCCCGCAGGCGTAGTCGACCGAGAGCCGCATGAGGGGGTTGCCCGCGTCCCGGACGTGCAGGTCCAAGCCGACCTGGATGACGGCTTCGGCCCGGTCTTGAGTCGACATCCGCAGGTAATCTTCGCATGTCGATTCTGCTGTGATCGGTGCCGCCAGGATCTGGACGACGAAGAACACCCCGATGGCCAGGCCGATGACCAGCAGCCCGGCACCGAGCCGGATGAGCGTGCGATCGGTATCGCGCTCCGGAGCTGGCGTGTAGCGGTGGGTCCAGGCGATCGGAGCGGTGTCCCGCATCGGAACGCTGGCGGCCGGGGCGTCGGCGGCCGGAACCTCGGCGGGTTCGCTCCGGCCGAGTGCCTTGCCGAGTGCCTTGCCGAGCGCCGGGGCGAGGCGCTCATCGTCGTCGAGCGTCCGCGTCAGCAATGCCGCCGCGTGGTGGCGGACGTCGCTATTGCCCGGATTCCGCCGCAGGTCCCCAATGACGGGCGTGTCGATACCGCAAGCCGACCTGACCACCGCGACGATCTCTCCCACCGTCCGCGATGCGTGCTCCGAAAACAGCACTCCTGAGCGGGCCGCGCAGAAATGGTCGGCGATGGCGACGACGGTCGCCTCGGCGAGTTCCCTATGGTCCATGACGTCGCTCCAAATCGGCCCGGTGGCAGCACCCAGAGTCGGCACCGGCGACGCCGCTGTTACGGCGCCCGCGTAAACCGGGTGACACCACGACCTTTCTCGTGACACCCTCCGGATCATGTTCCCCGTGTCCGATAGCGCGACGCTCGCAGGCTCGTCCCTGCCGAGCGCCCTTTCGGCACGGCCGCTTTCGGCCCGGTCCAGCGGCGCTCGAAGCTGACCCTTCCCCGATTCCCCTGGCACAGGCGCGGAACCGCCGGGGGAGGGTCGACGCGCTCACCCGGTTTCGCGCGCATTCCGTTCTCAGCACAGGGAAATCCCATGACCAAGCAGCAGTACGTGCGCACCAAGCCGCACCTCAACATCGGCACGATGGGCCACGTCGACCACGGCAAGACCACCCTCACCGCCGCCATCACCAAGGTGCTGGCCGAGCGCGGCGGCGCCAACCAGTACGTCGCCTTCGACCGCATCGACCGCGCGCCGGAGGAGATCGAGCGCGGCATCACGATCAACATCGCGCACGTCGAGTACGAGACGCCGACCCGGCACTACGCGCACGTCGACATGCCGGGCCACGCCGACTACGTCAAGAACATGATCACCGGAGCGGCCCAGCTGGACGGCGCGGTGCTCGTGGTCTCGGCGCAGGACGGCGCGATGCCGCAGACGCGCGAGCACGTCGTGCTGGCGCGCCGGATCGGCGTCGAGCACCTCGTGGTCGCGCTCAACAAGGCCGACCTGGCCGACGACGAGGACCTGCTCGACCTGGTCGAGCTCGAGGTCCGCGAGCTGCTGACCCGGTACGGGTTCGAGGGCGACGCCGTGCCGGTCGTCCGCGTGTCGGGGCTGCGCGCGCTCGACGGCGACCCGCTGTGGACGCAGCGGATCCTCGACCTCCTCGAGGCCGTCGACGAGCACGTGCCGATCCCGCCGCGGCGGCTCGACCTGCCGTTCCTCATGCCGATCGAGAACGTCCTGACCATCACCGGCCGCGGCACCGTCGTGACCGGCGCGGTGGAGCAGGGCGTCCTCGGCGTCGGTGACGCGGTCGAGGTGATCGGGCTCGGTCCGGCCGTCGCGAGCGTGGCCACCGGGCTCGAGACGTTCGGCAAGCCGATGGAGCGCGCCGAGGCGGGTGACAACGCCGCGGTGCTGCTGCGCGGGGTGAAGCGCGGCGAGGTCCGGCGCGGGCAGGTCGTCTGCCTGCCGGGCAGCGTCCGGCCGCACACGCGGTTCCGCGCGGACGTCCACGTGCTGTCGGCCGCCGAGGGTGGCAGGCGGACGCCGTTCGCGGCGAACTACCGGCCGCAGTTCCACTTCCGCACCAGCGACGTCGTCGGGGTGGTCGCCCTCGCCGAGGGCGTCACGGCGGTCCGGCCGGGTGAGGCGGCTTCGCTGACGGTGGAGCTCGGCCAGCCGGTCGCGATGAGCCCGGGTCTCGGGTTCGCGATGCGCGAAGGCCGGCTGACGGTGGCCGCGGGCACCGTCACCGAGGTGCTGGACTGAAGGGCGCGGCCCCTGCTTCGGCGGGGGCCGCGCTTGACTCATCCGATCATTTGCTCCTAGCCTGAACTCGCGCATTCCCGATCCGCCGTCGGAAACACCGCGTGGTGTTTCCGTCGTTGCTAGGAAAGGGAGCTTTCGTGGGTGAAGCGTTCAGCCGTCGTCGTGCGGTCACCTGGGGAGCGGCGGCCGGCGCCGCACTGCCATTCATCGGATCTCCGGCCGGCGCGGCGGAGGACAGTACGCCGGGCCGGTTCTTCGACGTCACGAAGTTCGGCGCGAAGGGCGACGGGCGCGCGATCGACACCGCCGCGATCAACCGCGCGATCGACGCGGCCGCGGCCCGCGGTGGGACGGTGTACTTCCCGGCGGGAACGTATGCGAGCTATTCGATCCACCTCAAGAGCAACGTGGCGCTGTACCTGGCGGCGAACGCGACGATCCTCGCGGCCGCGCCGGCGGGCGGCAAGGGCTACGACCCGGCCGAGCCGGGCGCGGGCAACCCGTACCAGGACTTCGGGCACAGCCACTGGCACAACAGCTTGATCTGGGGCGAGAACCTGGAGAACGTCACCATCGAGGGGCCGGGCAAGATCGACGGCAAGGGTCTCGTCGCCGGCGGCAGCGCCGAGTCCGCGCCGCTCAACGGCAACAAGGCGATCGCGCTGAAGCTGTGCCGCAACGTCGCGATCCGCGACATCACGATCGTCAACGGCGGGCACTTCGGCATCCTGCCGACCGGCGTCGACAACTTCCGCATCGACGGGCTGGTGATCGACACCAACCGCGACGGCATCAACATCGACTGCTGCAAGAACGTCCGGATCGCGAACACGACGGTGAACTCGCCGAACGACGACGCGATCGTGCTGAAGAGCTCGTACGCGCTGAACCAGGTGCGGGACACGGAAAACGTGACGATCGACAACTGTTTCGTCAGCGGTTACGACCTCGGCACCCTGGTCGACGGCACGTACAAGACGTCGTCGTACGGGCGCACCGGCCGGGTCAAGTTCGGCACGGAGGCCAACGGCGGGTTCCGCAACATCGCGATCTCCAACGTGGTCTTCGAGTACTGCCGCGGCCTGGCCCTGGAGACGGTCGACGGCGGGTGGCTGGAGGACGTGACGATCAGCAACCTGACGATGCGCAAGGTCCAGATGCCCCTGTTCCTGAGGCTGGGCGCGCGCATGCGCGGCCCGGCGGGCAGTGCGGTCGGGTTCCTGCGCCGGGTGAGCATCAGCGACGTGACGACGTTCGACGCGGATCCGCGCTACCCGTCGTGCATCGCGGGCATCCCGGGCCACCCGATCGAGGACGTGAAGGTGAGCAACGTCCGTCACCACCTGGCGGGCGGCCTGACTCCGGGCGACGCGGTCCAGAACCCACCGGAGCTGGAAACCGCTTACCCGGAGCCGTCGATGTTCGGCACGCTGCCGGCGTACGGGTTCTTCATCCGCCACGCACGGGGGATCAGTCTGGACAATGTGGACGTCCGATTCGGAGCATCCGACACGCGCCCGGCGTTCGTCGTGCGTGACGTAGCAGATCTCGACGTCCATCATTGCCGCGCGGACAAGGTGGCGGGAACCCCGACCTTCGTCCTGGACGGCGTGGACGACTTCCGGGTGAGCGACGGCCGCCCGCTGGAGGCGGCCCGGGTGGAGCACGCGGACCACCAGGAGCTGTAGAGCCGGCCGGCCGGGCCCCGCCGCCGCCGCGGGGCCCGGCCGGTTTTGTCGTTCCGCCGGTTTCGCGCGCGCCACGCTGCCAGCGTCCGGCCGGTGAGGATGTGGTGGTGCGGCCTGGTCGTGAGCGCGGGCGTGGTAGCGGCGGCGTGCGCGGGCGGCGGATCGGGGAGCGGGCGGGTGGTGCAGCCACGACCGTCCACGATGGAATCCCCTGCGATCACGACGATCCGGGCAACCACGCGGACGAGGGCCCACCCACCGACGACGACGGCGAAGAAGCCGACGACCCGCCACACGACCACCCCGCCGACGCCCGCGCTGACTTCGGCTGGCTCCCACGTTGCGATCCGGCGACAGTGGTGCGATCGCTGTAACCGTCGCCGCGTGCTCGCCGACTGAACGACGGTCCGGGCTCCGAGTCGTCGAAGGCGTGCCGATGAAGACGTGGTTGTGCGGAGTGGCGCTGGCTGCCGGCGCGGCGACGGCGGCGTGTGGCGCTTCGCCGTCGCCGGAGCGTGCCCCGGCTCAGCCCATCACCACCGAAACGGTGCTCACCATCGAGCCGACGCCCGTCGTGACCGTCACCCTGCCGCCGACCTCCAGCGTGAGAACGCCCGCTCCCGCTCCGACCGCCACCAAGAAGTCGTCAGTTCGCAAGACGCCGACCCGGAAGCCGCCCCAGTTCGGCTACCAGTGTCGGGACGGCGACGAAGCGAGGTACGACGTGTGCGCCGGACACAAGGCCTGGGTCGACGGGCAACGAGAGTTCACGGACTGCCTGGACAGCGGCGGAACCTGGGACATCGAGAACCAGCGCTGCCAACGTCACTGACCTCAGCGGCCGCGGAGTCCAGGGCGCGCCAGCCCCACCGTCGCCAGGACGATCAACGCCACCGCCGCCACCGCGGCGATCACCGACAGCACCGGGGCCGGCGCGTCCGTTCTCGCCAGCGTCAGGATGCTCGACAGCAGTAGGACTGCCCCCACCCCCAGGTTCAGCCAGCACAGCGGGGCCGTGCTCGGGATGACGTGCCAACGCCGCTCGGTCATCGGACCTCCTCCGTCGGGATCTCTCCACGGATCTGCCCCGAACGCGAGTCGATCAAACCGGCGGGAATCCGACGTGACCCCGAGCCGTCGCGATCCTGCCGGCGCTCGCCCGCCGCCGTCGGTCTACTTGACCTTCATGAGCACCAAGGTGCCGTCGCCGCGCTGACCGTCGGGGTCTCCGACGGCACCGCCGGGTGGACCACGACCGTCCCCGGCATTGTCGCCGCCGTCGCCGCGCCGGTCGTCGCCGTGGTCACCGGGCGGCTCTATCGGCGACTCAAGAGTCCGAAGTGGACTGACTGTCACCTTCCTCGCCCACTTCGGCACCTACACCTACGTCACCCCGCTGCTCCGGGACGTCATCCGCTGGGGCGTGGCCTACGGCGCGGAACCGGTCCGCTCCCAGTGGTGGTTCGTGGTGGACGCCGCCTCGGTGCCGGCCGTCATGACCGCCGGGGGAGTCGCCGCCGTGGTCGTGCGCGACCGACGTTCCACTGACCGGAACGCGAGACTGTCCGCGAAACGAGCCGCGGTGCGACCGTCGGAGACATGGCTCCCGTGAAGGCGGCGATCGTCGGCCCCGGCAACATCGGCACCGATCTGCTGGCGAAGCTGCGACACAGCGAAAACATCGAAGTCGGTTACGTGGTCGGCGTGGTCGAGTCCGACGGGCTCGAACGCGCCCGCGCGCAGGGGATCGCGGCGTCCGCCGAGGGCGTCGACTGGCTGTTGCGCCAGGATCCCCTGCCGGACCTCGTGTTCGAGGCGACGTCGGCCAAGGCGCACGCGGCCAACGCTCCGCTCTACGAGGCCGCCGGCATCCAGGCGATCGACCTGACCCCCGCGCACCTCGGCCCGATGGTGTGCCCGCCGGTGAACCTCGGCGCGCACCTCGACGCGCCGAACGTCTCCATGATCACCTGCGGCGGTCAGGCCACGATCCCCATGGTGCACGCGGTTTCCCGCGTGACGCCGGTGCCGTACGCGGAGATCGTCGCGTCGGTCGCCTCGCGCGGCGCGGGCCCGGGCACGCGCGCCAACATCGACGAGTTCACGCGCACGACGTCGCAGGCGGTCGCCGAGATCGGCGGCGCCGGGCGCGGCAAGGCGATCATCATCCTGAACCCGGTCGAGCCGCCGATGATCATGCGGGACACCGTCTTCTGCGCGATCGGGCTCGACGCCGACCGCGACGCGATCGCCGAGTCGGTCCACGAGATGGTCGACGAGGTCCGCAAGTACGTCCCCGGGTACTCGCTGCGCGCCGATCCGCAGTTCGACGACGCGCGCGAGGAGTGGGACGGCCACGCGCGGGTCGGGATCTTCCTGGAGGTCCGCGGCAACGGCGACTACCTGCCGGAGTACGCCGGGAACCTCGACATCATGACCGCCGCGGCCGCCCGCGTCGGCGAGCTCATGGCCCGCGCGAAGCAGGAGGTGACGGCATGAGCCGCCCTGAACTGAAGCACGACGTCCGGATCGTCGACACGACGCTGCGCGACGGCAGCCACGCGATGGCCCACCGCTTCACCGAGCAGCAGGTGCGCGACACCGTGCGCGCGCTCGACCGCGCCGGCGTCGAGGTGATCGAAGTGACCCACGGTGACGGCCTCGGCGGCTCGTCGTTCACCTACGGCTTCTCCGCCGTCGACGAGCTCAAGCTGATCGCCGCGGCCCGCGAGGAGGCGAAGCAGGCGAAGGTCGCCGTGCTGCTCGTGCCGGGCATCGGCACCGCGGAAGACCTCCAGCGCGCCTTCGACGCGGGCGCGGAGATGGTGCGGGTGGCGACGCACTGCACCGAGGCGGACGTCTCGCCGCAGCACTTCGGGCTGGCGCGCGAACTCGGCATGGAAACCGCCGGGTTCCTCATGATGGCGCACCGGACACCGCCGGAGGACCTCGCGAAGCAGGCGCGAATCATGGTCGACGCGGGCTGCCAGGCGGCATACGTGACGGACTCGGCCGGCGCGCTGCTGATGCACGAAGCCCGTGACCGGTTCGAGGCGCTGGTCGCCGAGGTCGGCGACACGGCGTGGGTCGGCTACCACGGCCACCAGAACCTGAGCCTCGGCGTCGCGAACTCCGTCCTGGCGTACGAAGCCGGGGTGCGCTACATCGACGGGTCGCTCTGCGCGCTCGGCGCGGGCGCCGGCAACTCGCCGACGGAGGTTCTCGCTGCGGTGTTCGACCGCCTGGGCATCGACACCGGCCTCGACGTCGGCGCCCTGCTCGACGGCGCGGAGGAGGTCGTCCGCCCGTACCTGAACCGCTGGCCGAAGATGGACCGCAACGCGATCGTGCAGGGCTGGGCCGGGGTGTACTCGAGCTTCCTGCTGCACGCCGAGCGCGCGGCGGAGCGCTACGGCGTCCCGGCGCAGGCGATCCTGCGCCGCTGCGGCGAACTCGCGCTGGTCGGCGGCCAGGAGGACATGATCATCGACGTCGCGGTGACGCTGGCGGCGGAAGGCTAACCCGCGAACCGGTCCAGCGCCGCGAGCTTCCAGTCGCGCTTGACGTCGCTGGACCGGTGCCCGGCATGGTCGTCGACGAGCAGTTCGGCGCCCGGCCAGGCCTCGGCCAGCTCGTACGCGGTCGTCACCGGGCAGCTGAGGTCGAGCCGCCCGTGGATCAGCACGCCCGGGATGCCGGCGAGCCGGCCCGCATCGCGGATCACGGCGCCTTCCTGCAGCCAACCGGCGTTCGCGTAGTAGTGCGTAGTGAGCGTGACGAACGCGAGCGTCGCGTCGTCCACCGGCTCGTCGCGGACCGGGGGAGCGCCGGGCTCGAGCGACAGCACCACGTTCTCCCACCGCCACCACGCGGCCGCCGCCCGGTCGCGGACCGCCGGGTCGGGGTCGGCCATCAGCCGCGCGTACGCGGCGACGTCGTCGTCGGTGCCGAGGGTGAAGCGCGCCCACTCTTCCGGGAAGAACCGGCCCACCCCGCGGTAGAGCCAGTCGATCTCCGAACGGCGCGTGGTGCTGATCGCGCTCACCACGAGTTCCGTCACTCGTTCGGGGAAACGTTCGGCGTACACCAGCGCCAGGGTCGTGCCCCACGAGCCGCCGGTCACCATCCAGCGCTCGATGCCGAGGTGCTCACGCAGCTTCTCCAGATCGGCCACCAGGTGGTCGGTGGTGTTGTCGCGCACCGACGTCGTCGCGTGCGGCACGCTCCGGCCGCAGCCGCGCTGGTCGAGCAGCACCACCCGGTAGCGAGCGGGGTCGAACATCCGCCGCATGCCCGGCGCGCTGCCCTGACCCGGCCCGCCGTGCAGCACGACCGCGGGCTTGCCGGCCGGATTTCCGCTGGTCTCCCAGAAGATCCGGTGCCCGTCGCCGACGTCGAGCAGGCCGTGGGCGTCGGGCTCGGTCAACGGGAACATCTCGGGCATCGCGCGTGTCCACCTTCGGTCAATGTCCGGAACAGACCGGTCCGGCCGCGCCGGAAGCCCGCCAGACTCGGTCCAGGCCGGTGATCATGCCGGACCGCACCCACAACTTCCGAGGGGATTTCGATGAAACGCAGGATCTTCGCCGCCGTGGCCTGCGCGGCCACGTTCGCGGGGCTGCTCGGCACCGCTGGGGCGGCGCAGGCGGCGACGTCGGTGACGTTCACCCCGCGCACGGTGACCTCGCCGCACGAGACCCAGTACGTCGCGGCGCTCGGCTCGGTCCAGCTGTCCATGACCGCGACCCAGACCGCGTACGTCTACTCGACGCTGCGGGCGAACAACGCGTCGAACACGACGCTGATCGACAACGAGGTCCGCTGCTCGAGCACGAGCGGCTGGACGAAGAACGAGGTGCTCGGCCAGAACGTCCTGATCGCGAGCGCCGACGCTCCGGCGTCGTTGCGGGACATCGGCGTCACGACCCGGTTCCTCGTGCACCCCGGCGCGGCCGGCACGGTCACCTGCACGACGTACCTGCGCAGCGCGAACCTCGGCCTGGGCACCTCGACCGTGCGGCTGGCGAGCGGCGAGCTGAAGTTCGCGGACACCAGCGTCGCGAACACGACGGCCGGTACGCCGCCGCAGGCCGACGACGGCGACACGCCGACCGGGCGCGTCATCGCGCTGAACTCCACGGACAAGACGGTGCGCGAGCCGGGGACCGAGATCTTCGAGACGGCGCCGGTGACCGGGCTCAGCGTGTTCGGCGACCAGGAGCTCATGGCCTGCTACCCGGAACCGGCGAACTACGACTGCCCGGTGAACAGCATGACCGCGCGGGTGACGCTGTACGTCAACCAGTGGAAGGCCGACGGCACGCTCTGCAAGACGGACTCTTCCGCGAGCGTGACGGCGGTCGTCCGCCGCGACGTCCACCACATGGTGGTCCCGCTCAACACGCACTTCGCCGCGGCGACGGGCAACGGCTGCGTGCCGAAGTTCAACTTCTACGTGAAGACGGACTGGCTGAGCGGGTCGACGGGCGCCGTGCAGATGGCGGCGAGCGGCCTGCCGGACGCGGCCGGCTCGACCTCGACACACAACGACGCGATGAGCCACGCCTTCGCGGTCGCTTACTGACCCGAAGAGGGGCGCGCCGGAAACCCGGCGCGCCCCTCTTTGTCAGGCGGGTTCCCCGAACCACCGGCGCAGCGCGGCGTCCAGTCCGGTCGTCGCGCCGTCGTCACCGGCCCAGGCGATGTGCCCGTCCGGCCGGATCAGCACGCCGGTGAGTGACGGCTCGCTGTCGCACTTGGCGGTCAGCGTGGTGACGCGGCCGGCCCAGCCGCTCGCCGTCTCACGTAGTCCGGCGTTGTCGGCGAGGTCGAGCAGGAGCGCCCGGCCGTCCTGGAGGTGCTCGCCGAGCCGGGTGCCGTCGGCGAAGGCGAAGTCGGGCGCGCCGCGGCCGGTGAGGTCGTGCTCGCCCTCGATCGGGTACCGGTGCAGGACGCCGGAGAGCTTCTTGGCCAGGTACGTCGCGCCGTCGTCGGTGAGCAGCAGATCGGTGACGACCTGGCGCAGCGCCTTGGTCCGGACGTCGCTGCGCATCAGCGCGACCTGCGCCCGCGTCCACTCGAGGACCCACTCGCCGATCGGGTGGCGTTCGGTCGTGTAGGTGTCGAGGAGGCCGTCGGGCGCCCAGCCGTGGATGGTCGCGGCGAGCTTCCAGCCGAGGTTGACGGCGTCGCCGATGCCGAGGTTGAGTCCCTGCCCGCCGAAGGGGGAGTGGACGTGCGCGGCGTCGCCCGCCAGGAGCACGCGGCCCTGGCGGTAGGTGGTCGCCTGCCGCGCGTTGTCGGTGAAGCGCGTCGCGCTGTGGACCGCGGTGATCCGGACGTCGGCGCCGGAGACGCGCCGGAAGCTGTCTTCCAGCTCCTGCGCGGTGACCGGGGTGTCGCGGTCGGCGGGCGGCCCGTCGAACTCGACGGTGAGGATCCGGCCGGGCATCGGGCCGTGGACGTAGAGCCCGCCGTTGCCGTGCTGCCAGCCGCCGGGCAGGGTTTCGGTCCCGGTGATCTCGGTGAGGGCCTGCCGTCCGGTGACGGCGGGATCCGTGCCGGGGAACTCGAACCCGGCGTGCTTCCGGACGAAGCTGCGACCGCCGTCGGCCCCGACGAGCCAGCTGCCGCGTACCTCGGTCTGGTCGCTGAGCCGCACTGTCACGCCGTCGTCCTCGGCGTCGAACCCGGTCACCTCGACGCCTCGCCGGACCTCGACCCCCAGCTCGGCGGCGCGTTCGGCGAGGATCGCCTCGACGGCCTGCTGCTGGATGACGACGACGTTCGCCGCCGGCCCGACGTCCCGGAAAGCGGGATCGTCGAAGTGGACGCCGTGGGAGGCGACCATGATCCCGGCGAAGTGCCCGACGGGGATCGCCGGCTTCGGCCCGCCCCCGCCCCGCGATTTCAGGAACTCCTGGATCTTGGCGAAGTTCTGCTGCACCACCGCTTCCACCGCGGGCAGCAGGCCACGGCGGTAGAAAGCCTCGCCGGTCGTCAGGTTGACCGACCCGGCCTTGATCGTCTGATCCGGCTCGGCGAGCCGCTCGACGACGAGCACGTCCACGTTCTTGAGCCGGAGTTCGCAGGCCAGCATCAATCCGACCGGTCCGCCCCCGGAGATCACCACATCCCAGTTCATGTCACCGATGATGCCGGGAAACTTTTACCGAGTCAAACTTTGTGTCCGGTCTATACTCTCGGCTCATGGCGGATCACGGACTGCGCGAGCGGAAGAAGCGGGCCACGCGCCAGCTGATTTCGAACGTGGCCTCGGGCCTGTTCATCCAGCGCGGCTTCGAGGAGGTGACGGTGGCGGAGATCGCCGAGGCGGCGGGCGTGTCGAAGATGACGGTGTTCAACTACTTCCCGCGCAAGGAGGATCTCTTCCTGGACCGGCACGCGGATCGCCTGGCGGAGCTGACTTCGGTGGTCCGCGACCGGCCGGAAGGGGTGTCGGCGTGCGCTGCCCTGCGCGCGTACCAGCACTCGCTTCTCGCGGCCGGCCATCCGCTGTCCGGGGCCATCGCCGGAGGCCCCGGGTTCTGGTGGGTGCTGACGTCGAGCCCGGCGCTGACGGCCCGGTGGTACGAGCAGGAGCGGGAGATCGCGGACGCGTTCGCGGAGGTGTTCGTCTCGGAGACGGGGGACGCGTTCCGGTCCCGGATGGTGGCGGGGTTGCTGACCACGGCGGTCACGACGGTGTTTTCGTACGCCATGGGCCGGATCGTGGCCGGCGACGACGCCGACGTCGTCCGGCGGGAGCAGGTCGCGGTGATCGACCGGGCGTTCGACCTGGTGGAACACGGGGTGGGCGACTTCCCGGGCTGACCCCGGCCGGGCTCACCCTGGGTTCACCCCGCGCGAACGGGTTCCGGCGCTGGTCGCTTGGTCGAATCGGGGACCGAGAGCGGCTGGACGTTCTCGCCGTGATGGTCGGTGAACCGGGCTAGTGCCAGCACGCCGCCGATGGCGAGGAGTGCACAGAGCAGCCCGGACACAGCGACCCATCCGCTGATCGAGCTCGCTTCGCCGAGCAGCCCGACCCCGATCGCCACGGCGACGATCGGGTCCACCACGGTGATGCATGCCATGACCGTGTGTGGTGGTGCGCTGGCATAGGCCTGCTGCACCAGCCAGGCGCCGAGGAGGAGGGCGAGCAGGATGGCGATCGCGGAAACGATCAGGGTGGAGAGCGGACCGCCGTGCTGAGCCTGTTGTAGCACCGCCCTGGTCAGCACCGAGACCAGCCCGTAGGCCGTGGCCGCGGCGGTGGCGAACGCGAGGCCGCGCGCCCGGCCCTTCGTAGTCATGGCGAGCAGGGTCATGCCGACCACGCCGGCGGCGACGAGTTTGCCGGCTTGGAGGCCGGCGGAACCGCTCACCTCGGTCGGTGTGGTGTTGTTCGCCGCGATCGCCACGAAACCGGCCACACCTGCCGCGATCGCACCAACCGCCAGCCAGCCGCGTCCGGTGAGCTTCGGCCCGCCGGCCCTGGCAGCGAACAGCGCGGTCGCACCGACCGCGAGCACACCGACCGGCTGCACCACGATGACCGGCGCGAGGCCGAGCGCCACCGCGTGCAGGGTCCCGCCGACGATCATCACGAGCAGGCCGAGCAGCCAGCCGGACTGGCACAGCAACCGGCTGAACGAACGAAGTCGGAGCGTCGGCCCATCGTCGGCGTCCCGCATCGTCGTGTGCACCGCCCGGTGCTGCATGTGCGCGGCCAGCGCGGCGAACACGGCGCCTGCCATGGCAAACGCGATCCCGATGATGTTCATCCGGAACCCTCCGATACGCGCCGCAACCGGCCACCGTCCCTGGGGCGGGGTTGAAAGTCGGTCATCTGGGCCAAGTCTGTCCGGCTGTCGCGCCGCACACGATGTGGGTGGCACCCCAACCGGTCCTGGAGACGACCTCACCGTGAGGGTGGAGTTTTCCCTACCCGGAGGCACTCGGAACAGGCAGGGCGAGGTTCGGGATTCCGTTGCTGGTCAGCAGGTTGCCGTCGCCGGTGTTGTCACCATGGGTGCTGGGGTGGTTACCCACGTTGGCCGCGTTCGGGTTGTCGTGGTGAGCGGAGAAGTCCGGCATCGCTCTGCCGATGACTGTGCTTGTCGAGGCCGTGCCGGATTGCTGTCGGCAATCCCCGCCGACCAGCGACATCGTGCAACGGCTCCAGCCCCATCACCTGAACCTGAGCCGCGCTCAAGTGCGTCTACATGGCGATCATGAGCCTGGACCCGACCGGCACCGGACGCGAACGCTGGACCATGCGCTGGAAACCCGCGTTGAACGCGTTCGAGATCGCCTTCGACGGCCGCCTGGCGGCCGGACGCAAGCAGTTCCCCTCACCCGAGGAACACCACTCGTTTGGCAAACCCGTTCGGAACTGGGCGCTGTCTCACAGTGCGTTGTGTACGCGCAATTCACGCAGCGTCCAGTCGGCGGCCGCCTGGGACGACGCCGGGTTCTGGCCGGTGAGCAGGTTGGCGTCCACCACGACGTGCGGCTCCCACGGCGCGCCCGTCTTGAAGTCCGCGCCCCGCTCCCGCAGCCGGTCCTCCAGCAGCCACGGCGCGCGGTCGGCGAGGCCGACCAAGCGCTCCTCCTCGTTGGTGTACCCCGTCATTCGCCTGCCCTCGAACAGCCAGTCGCCGTCGCGCCGGTTGGCCGAGAGCAGTGCCGCCGGACCGTGGCAGACCGCCGTGACGACGCGGCCCGTGTCGAAGAACTGGACGAGGAGCTCGCCGAGCGGCTGGAAGCCGGCCAGATCCTCCATCGGCCCGTGCCCGCCGGGGATGTAGATGGCGTCGTAGTCGGCGACGTGCCCGATCGCGTGCTGCAGCACCATGGGCTGGGCCAGTTCGGTGGCGATCGCGTCGAGGTAGTCGCGGAACGCGGTGGCTTTCCTCTCGCCGCCCGCCATCTCCGGGTCCAGGCTCCTCCGGTCCACCGTCGTCGCCACCCCGCCCGGGGTGGCGACGACCACCTCGACACCCTGGGCGCGGAACCCGTTGTGCGGCACGACGAAATCCTCGGCCCAGTAACCGGTGGGGTGCCGGGTACCGTCCTTGAGCGTCCAGTGGTCGCTG
Source organism: Amycolatopsis sp. NPDC114505 (assembly GCF_055633615.1). Taxonomy (NCBI): domain Bacteria; kingdom Bacillati; phylum Actinomycetota; class Actinomycetes; order Pseudonocardiales; family Pseudonocardiaceae; genus Amycolatopsis; species Amycolatopsis sp. NPDC114505. The sequence goes on from NZ_JBVKDV010000002.1 coordinate 2,419,585, forward strand.
CCGGAGAGCACCACCAGGATTCGGGTCATCGGTCAGCCACCGGTGATCTTGATCTTGTTGGGCTTGGCGGCGTCCACCTTCGGGACCCGTACGGTGAGCACGCCGCTGGTTCTCACGACGACCGAGCCGGTCACGGACCTGGTCCGCCTGCGACGGCTGGGACCGCTGCGCATCGAACTGCGCGGCATCCCGAAGGCCCGGGAGCAAGCAGCGCGCTACCCGAAGCCGACCTGGTCTTCTACCGCGACGACGGCCGGGGGCGCTGACCCAACAGCAGACAAGCGACGGCAGGACCGGCCGATTTCGGCAACTCTTCTCGCCCGCCGGCTCGATCACGCCATATGTCCCTTTCGGACACACCGGCGCCATGGGCCGATCCGTAGGCAGCTCAGCGCCCAGGTGTTGGTGGTGCTGGTGGGTGTGGTGTGGCGCCGCGGCGGGTGGTGGCCGGCCGCGGCGCCAAGAGGGTGGGGTTTTAGTCGGTGATGGGGTGGTTGTCGGC